>JASFYR010000023.1:0-9963 GCA_045047115.1 Sulfurospirillum sp. | reverse complement strand
GACTTTGTCATATTGTCCCCTTTTTACGGAAGTAAATTCCGCAAAAATTCCTCGCGACTGAAGCACGAGCTGACGCTCTGTATGACTTTGTCATATTGTTAAAGCGTGGCTTTCTCTTCCACTTCTTTAAAGCTCTCTATAAAATCGCCTACTTTTATGTCATGGTATCCCTCTATGCCTATACCACATTCATAGCCTTTGGCGACCTCCTTCACATCATCTTTAAATCTTTTCAATGAAGAAACTGTACTTTCATATATGATAACACCATCGCGTATCAGTCTTACTTTTACACCTCTGTTGATAGCACCATCAGTTACAATACAGCCGGCAATTGCTCCTATTTTTGGAACAACAAAAACTTCTCTAACCTGTGCCTGACCTATATTTTCTTCTCTTATGACAGGACTTAGCATACCGGCAATCAAGTCTTTGACATCATCTATCAAGTCGTATATAACATTATATGTTTTTATCTCTACACCACTGCTTTTTGCTCTATCTTTGACGCTTCCTGTCGGTCTCACATTAAAACCCAAGATGATGCTGTTTTCACTTGCACTAGCAAGCGCCACATCATTTTCTGTTATACCACCAACACCAGAGCTGATTACATCTATCTTTGTTTCATCTGTTTTTATCTTTTCTAATGAGCCTTTTATAGCTTCAAGTGAACCGCCAACATCTGCTTTGATTATGACTGGCAAACTCTTAAGGGCGCCCTCTGCTATCATTGAGCTTAGATCATCTATAGTAACTTTTGTAGATTTTGACAGCTCTCTTTGTCTTAGATACTCTGCCCGTTTTTTTGCATACTCTTTTGCTATCTTATCGGTAGCAACTTTTACCAATTTTTCTCCAGCTTGCGGAACTGAACTTAGACCTATAAGCACTACAGGTTCACCTGGTTTTGCCTCTTTTACGCTCTTGCCTTCATCGTCCATCAAAGCTTTTATTTTACCGTGTGCAACGCCGGCAACAACCGTATCGCCCACTCTTAGAGTTCCGTTTTGAACTACAACAGTAGAAACAGTACCTCGTCCTTTTTCAACTGAACTCTCTATAACAGTCGCTTTGGCATCTTTATTTGGATTGGCTTTAAGCTCTAGCAACTCTGATTGCAACAACAAAACTTCCAGCAAGTCATCTATGCCTTCACCTGTTTTTGCACTAATGTGAACAAATTCGTGTTCCCCGCCCCAATCAACTGGAGTTATGCCGATTTCAGCCAGTTGAGACTTGACCAAGTCAGGATTTGCACCTTCTTTATCCATCTTATTAACCGCTATAACTATAGGTACGCCAGCAGCTTTAGAGTGTTCTATTGCCTCTTTTGTTTGAGGCATCACTCCATCATCGGCAGCAACAACAACTATAACGATATCAGTAACCTGTGCTCCACGAGATCGCATCTCAGTAAATGCCTCATGACCAGGAGTATCTATAAAAGTAACGTTTTTCTCGTTTTTCTTTACCATATAGGCGCCAACATGCTGTGTAATTCCTCCAGCTTCACCAGTCGCTACTTTTGAACTTCTTATATAGTCCAAAAGTGAAGTTTTTCCATGATCAACATGACCCATGATAGTGACAACCGGAGTTCGCTCAATCGCATCAACATCCTCTTCTTCTTCATACTGTTTTACATAATCAAACTCTTCTTGTTCATCTATCGTAGTAACTTCCAAATCAAAAGAATCAGCTAAAATTTCTATTGAATCTTTGTCTAAAAAGTCATTTTTTGTGACCATAACTCCTAGAGTAAAAAGCTCTTTTATGACTTCGCCTAAAGGTTTATTTATCTTTTCGGCAAATTCATATACTCTGATATCTTCAGGTATCTCTATGGAACTAACAATTGACGAATCTTTTTCTTCTGGTCTTCTTCTTCTGCGTTTTTTTGTCTGTCTTTTAATACCATGATTTAAAAAGCTGGATTTTTTCGTAGTCTTCATTCTTGAAGGGTCTATCTTTTTTCTTGGCTCTTCTTTAACTTCCAGTTTTACACTAAAATCAGGCAATACAACCATCTCTTCTTCAAGTTCTGCTCCGATATCTCTCATCTGCACATCAAGTTCAATACTTACTTTTTGAGTTTGATTGCCTTTTGTGATTGTTTTTTTACTCTTTTTTCTCTTTCTGGATGATTCAACAGAGCCAAACACAGACTCAAGCGTTGGAGTTTTTTTGATATCTTTATATGAAGACTTGAGAGCTGATTTTACATCATCATTACTAAATACAGAAGCTTTCTGTATCTTTGGCTCTTCTCTTCTTCTTTTCTTTTTGACTATCACCAAGCCTCTTCTTTTTCTTACATTGGCCGAAAGTGATACTTTTTCTTCAACTTTTTCAACTTTTTCAACTTTTTCTTGTTTTTCTTGTTTTTCTTGTTTTTCTTGTTTTGGCTCGACAATACTTTCGCTTTTTTCACTTTTTGTTTTCTTGATTTCTTCTTTTGGTTCTTCTGCCTTTTGAACAGCTATTGGTTTATCTTCTGTTTTAGGTGAGGATTTTATCATCTCTTTTTTTTCTGGCTCTTTTTTTTGTTCTTTGAGCTCTGGTTCTTTTTTCACCTCTTTTTTCGGCTCTTTGAGCTTGATATTTTCCAGAGGTACCTCTTGGGGCTTATCATCCTTTAGCTCTTTTTTTATCTTAGGCTCTTTTGTAACTTTTTCTTTTTCCTGAATCTTTTTCTTCTCAACCTTCTCTTTGGGTTTCTCTTGTTTTTCTACCTTTTTATCTTTTGAAGGCAAGACTTTTTCACCGGTTAAAATAAAATTTGCAAGGCACTCTGCCTCCTCAAGCGTAACACCACTTGAGGGTGCTTTGATTTCAAATCCCATCTCTATCGCTTTCGCGACTGTTTCTTTACTGGTTATTCCTAACTCTTTTGCTATTTCGTGTATGCGAACCTTATCCATTCGTGCCTAACTCCTTCACTGTTTTGCCATCTCTTCTATGTTTATTTGTTTTATTTTAAATTTGCCATTTAAGATTTTTGTCAATCTTTTTCTCTCTTGTTTTATGCACTGCTCACAGATATAAAAACTTCTACCTACCTTGGTATAAGCAACCAATTTTCTATCTTTTTCTTGAAAACGATATAAATCTTTTTGGGGAAATCTTCCTCTGCATACAACGCACATGCGCGTAGTTATTTTAAAATCAGTAATTATAGCAGAATTTAACGGTTTTTCCAACTTATACTCTCATTTTTCTACGATATAGCCAACATTGTCAAAATCAAATATTTCAACTCTAAATTTTTCAAATTTTTCTTTAAGAGCAATCTCTATTTTTTTTGTATTTTTTTCATCACAAAGAGTAAAAAATGAAGATCCGCTTCCTGAGAGTGTACTCATATAAGCTCCGTTTTTTAAGGCAATTTTTTGCACCTCTTTAAGCTCAGGCATCAACAATATTCTTCTGTCTTGATGAATGCAATCTTTAGAAGCAACCTTCAACATTTCCCAGTTTTCGCTAAAAAATGCCGAACTCAGCAAAGAAGCTCTTGATATATTATAGACTATATTTTGCATAGAAAAATTTTTTGGAAGTTTTGACCTTGAATGAGATGTTGACATGGAATGGTCAGGTATAACCATCACGGTTTTTATATTTTTCGGCAATTCTTTTTTCAACGAATAAACTCTATTGTTTTCTACAACAGAGCTCACAAATCCTCCATAAACTGCTGGAGCGATATTGTCAGGATGTGGTTCATATATAAGAGCTTTATTAAGTATTGTTTGTTTGTTTGCTTTTATATTTGCCATCTCATAAGCACTTGCTATTGCACTCACTATAACAGCTGAGCTACTGCCCAATCCTCTGGCAAATGGTATGGAGTTAAAAAACTCAAATCTAAATATATCTTTTTTTCCGACTAATTCTTGATATATGTCATTAAAAATTGAAATAAAAAGATTGTTTTTTTTTAATCTAATATTTTCACTGCCCTCTCCTTTGATAGAAATGCTATGGTATGATGAATGTTTTATATGAACCTCATTATATAGCGCGATAGCCAATCCAAGCGCATCAAATCCTGGTCCTAGATTTGCACTCGTCGCCGGGATTTTAATAGTCATTTTACTACCCTTTTTTCAAGGAAGTAAATTTCAAAAAAATTCTTCGAAACTAAAGCACGAGCCAGTGCTCTGTATACCTTCATTTTTTTCCTTTAAACTGCTGGCAAGATGTATAGCGGGTCACAATCTTTTGAAAATATTTCCCGTTTTAGCGCTTGAGGCAACTCAAAACTCTGCTCTATATCCGCACTCATAACCTTTGTCTCTATTTTATCATCTTTTTTCACAAAATACACTTTTCTCATAGCCCGAATTGGTCTGTTTTGATTAAAAGCAAATCCGTCGGTACCAAGTAAGTCTATACCCAGACTTATACTTAAACTTCGCAAAAATATATATGACACTTTTATCGCCATAAAACTTCCGGGGCCATTTGCAAAAAAAAGTGTTTTGGGTTTGTATTTGTGCAGTATTTCATCAAAAAGCACAGGCAATACCTCACTTGTTTGCTCAGTTTTACAATACTCTTCTATAAGTTTGGAGTCTTTGTATATGCCAACCCTCAAAGGTGATGACAAGGATATAACCAAAACATCTACATCTTTTATATACTCTATGCGAAAACCTTTTCCAACTCTTCTATGCTCTCTTTGGAGAGTGATTTAATCTCATAATTTTTTGGATCTTTTAGTATCTCTTTTGTCAGTTTATGATTTAAGTTATGGCTTCCTGCAAAGGATCTGTAATCACCGATAACAGTAGCTCCCAAAAGCGACAAATCTCCTATTGCATCTAAAATTTTATGTCTAACGAATTCGTCTTTAAACCTTAAACCTTCAGGATTGAGTATCTTATGATCATCTAGTACAACTGCATTTTCAAGCGAGCCGCCAAGTGCGAGACCTCTGCTTCTCAAGTACTGAACATCTTTCAAAAAACCAAAAGTTCTAGCCCTGGAAATCTCTTCTATAAAGCTCTTTTTACTATGCTCAAACCTATACTCCTGTCTTGCGATGACGGGATGATTAAAATCAATAGTAAAATCATAAGAAGGCTTTAGCGAAGGCATCACTTTGGCAAACTTTTGCCCTTCAACAACTTCAACTTCCCTCTTTATAATCAGAAAATTTTTACTCTCCCCTAACACTCTTTTCCCTGCTTCGTCCAAAAGCATACAAAAGCTGGCACTACTTCCGTCCATAACAGGCACTTCTGCACCATCTACAACTATTCTGATATTATCAATACCATATGAATAGACTGCTGAGAGTAGATGCTCAATAGTGGAAATATAATTTTCACTATTCCCAATCACTGTTGCCATTTCTGTGTTAACAACATTTTGCGGTGCAGCCTTCACGCTCATACCAACATCACTTCTATAAAAAACTATACCACTGTTTGATTCCATAGGCTCGAGTGCTATTTTTATAGGCTCTCCCTTATGAAGCCCTATACCGATACTCTCGACTCTGTTTTTTATCGTAGTCTGTTTGATATCGCATCCTTAAAATCTTTCAATAAACAAAGCAAAAACAATTCCTTATTTTCTATCAATCATCTTTTTGGATGTTTTGAGAATACTAAAGACATTTGTCTTCATCCATGACTTATCCATCCACTCTGCAGGTCTAACTTCAACGCCTTGAACCAAAACACCAAAATGCAGATGATCCCCCAAAGCCAAACCGGTCGAACCAGTATTTGCTATGACTTGGCCGGCTTTTACCTGGTCACCCTTATTGACCAAAAAATTTGAACAGTGGCCATAGAGTGTATATAGTCCAAAACCGTGATAGATGATAAGATTATTGCCGTATATGCCATTTGGATCAGCAAATACGACAGTACCCCTGTTTTGTGTTTTAATTTTTGCCCCTGAAACACTAGCGAGATCAAGCCCTAAATGCCAAGCTTCACTAATCTGCTTTCCACCATAACTATAAAATCTATGATCTCCAAAACTTGCAACTGCTTTACCGTTTCTTAGAGGATAGAATCTTTTTTGGAAAAAACCACTGATCATATCTTTGTCTGTCGGAGTTGTATATTTTTCGATTGTTTTTTCATTTTCGCCTCTTAGCGTCTCATTTATAAATTTAAATTTTTCAATATTTGATGCATTGCTCAGATCAGGCTTGTTTTCCGACACAAGATCACTTATTTTTCCATTTAAAAAATTATCTGTAAGAGAAATTTTTGAAATTCTGTATTTTTTATTTACATAAAATAATCTCACCGGTACCTTTGTTATATTACCGGCATCATCAGTTGCTACTATAACAGCTCTAAATTTTTTCTGCTCAACCGGCCAGGCGATCAATGAAGCAAAATAGTCTTGCTTATAAAACGGGGTAGGATAAAACCTTTTTCCAAAATTGGTTTGAATGTAGAGATTCTTAAGGTTTGTATCTTTTGCTTTAAAAACCACAGTTGCAACTCCACCTCTGATGATTTTGTATGAATTGTTTATGATAAAAAGCTCGGGCCTTCTTCTATCGATCTTTATGCTTACATTTTTTTCTGCACTGTTTCCTGAAAAGAAATTCCACCTACTGCTGTCTGTAACACTGATATGCAGTTCAAATACTTTTTTCGTACTGACAAAACCTGTCCTAGGAAATTTTATATCTATGGTTTGATTTTTTTCAATTTTTGTATAGAGTTTTTTCATCAATTCTATACTGTTTTTTCCATCACTTAGTGTAATTCTTACAAATTTTATGCCGCTGTCATCGCTAAGATTTAATTTTAAAGGAGTTTTTAAATTCCAATCAATCTTGCTTTTTATACCAATCTTGGGTGCATTTCTCTCAAACATCGAAGATGTATATAAAAATCCAAAAGCTGCTATGATTAAAATCAAAACAATAGAGATAACAATCCCGGATGAGCCTCTTCTTTGTCTGGTCTGAAACTTTTTCATATCAAATAATCCTTTTTATCTTTTGCAAAACAGTATTTTTAAGTTCTTCAAAATCATCATCAGCCACTTCAAAACCAGCTGAATTTTTATGTCCTCCGCCACTGAAATCTTTGGCAACAATAGAGACATCCGCATCCTCTTCACTTCTAAGTGAGATTTTGAAGCCACCATTTTTCTCTTCTAGTATCATGACTGATACTTTTACCGTTATTATATCACGAAGTACATTTACTATGTTTTTCGTATCATATCTTTTTGCTCCGGTAGAAGCGAGTAGATCTTTACTTATATACACAAATGCAACTTTTGCATCAAAATATAAATCAAAATTACTCAACACAAAACCCAGCAACCTGGTTTTTGCCAAAGAAACTCTACTTCTTAAAAGTGTTGCGATCTCTTTTGCATCAGCACCATATTTCACTAATTTTGAAGCACACTCAAAAGTTTTTTCACTCAAATTTGAGTAGGAAAAAAATCCTGTATCTTCAACAATGGTTACATATATACAAGTTGCACACCCACTCGTGATTTTAACACTGTTTTTCTCCAATAGTTGAAAAACAACCATACCAGCACTTGCACTTGTTTTGTCTACTAGATTTATATCTCCAAACATCCGGTTTGAAGAATGGTGGTCTATATTGATGATTTTATAATCACCTTTTTCAATTTTTAGTCTATCAAAACTTCCACAATCACAACTAATCACAAGATCATAAAAGCTCGGTAATTTATCTTTTATCTTTTGAACATTTGGCAAAAAACTATATATATGTGGCAACTCTTTTGTAGCATTAAAAAGTGATACTTTTTTACCTGATCTTTTTAATGCATCATACAACGCAAGGGCCGAACCTATGGCATCACCATCAGGGTTTACATGTGAAATCAACAATATATGTCTAGCATCACCTATGGCTCTCCAAGCTTCTTTATACATACCTATCCTCGCTAAAAGAGAGTATTGTACTAAAATTTTTATAAAAATTTGATAATAAGCCTGTTATCTTTTGTTTTTCGAACTCTTATAGACAAATGCCAACACTTCCGCTACCGCTTTGTATAGATTTTCCGGAATTATATCATTTATATCACATTTTTTATATAACTCTCTGGCAAGTGGCGGATTTTCTATTATTTGTATATCATGAAGTCTGGCTATCTCTTTTATCTTTAGAGCTAAATGGTTCATGCCCTTTGCCAAAACCATTGGTGCACTATCTTTCTCTTTATCATATCTTAAAGCTACTGCAAAGTGAGTTGGATTTGTGATGACTACATCAGCATCAGGAATCTCCTGCATCATTCTTTTTTTGGTCATCTCCATCTGTATCTTTCTTATTCTGGCTTTTATCTGAGGATCACCCTCCATCTGTTTATACTCATCTTTTATCTCTTGCTTGCTCATTTTCAAATCTTTAAAATAGTTATACCTAACGAAAAACAGATCAAAAAGAGCCAAAAAGAAAAACAGCAACAACATAACCGAACCAAGAACCAATGCCTTCTCTCTAAGCCACGAAAGCTGATTGAAAATAGAGAGATAAACAACACTCGGCATTTCTTGGGAGAATTCATATAGAAAATTATAAGCAATCAAAAGTACCAAAGTAACTTTTAAAACAACTTTTACAGTTTCGATAAGTTTTTTAACGGAAAGTAGATTTTTCAAACCCTTTATGGGGTCAAGTTTTGTCAAATCAGGAGTAAGAGGCTTTGAGCTGAAAACAAAACCAAATTGCAAAAATCCAGCCAACAAGCCAGATATCGCAACAGCAACAGCCAGAGGCATCACTACCAATAAAATCTCCCTAAAAGTGGTAATAGAGATCTCTAAAATCATATTTTTAGTAAATTCTATCCCTATAAATGATTGATAATAGTGATACAAATCTATCATATGTCTTTGCATAAAAGGAAAAAGAGCCAAAAATGTAAAGATTCCGACAACCAGAGTTATGAAGCTGCTACTATCCTGACTTTTTGGAACATTCCCATCTTTTCTGGCATCTTCAATCTTTTTAGAGGTAGGCTCTTCCGTCTTTTCTTGATCGTCAGCCATATAGCTAAACTATCTTCATGGACAAATCCAACCATGTGGCCTGATGTATCAAACTGCCGCTACTTATAGCATCAACACCGGTATTTACATACTCTCTTATGTTTTCTTTGGTTACATTTCCGCTTGCTTCTATCAAAATATACGGAAAGTTTATATTTTTAAATTCAACAACTCTTTTAATGTCTTCTATCGTCATATTATCACACATAATCATATCACATCCACAGCTCATAGCGTACTTTGCAAACTCTATGTCCTCACACTCTATCTCAATTTTGGATGTATAAGGTAGTTTAAAACGGGCTTTTGTCAAAAAATCCTCTAAATTTTCTATAGTTTTTATATGAGTATCTTTAAGCATCAAACAGTCATCGAGTCCCATTCGGTGATTGTTGCCACCTCCACATCTTACTGCATATTTCTCAAAAATTCTAAGATGTGGTCTAGTCTTTCTTGTGTCTAGCAGTTTGACAGTTGATCCCTCTATAATTGTCTCATAAGAGTGGGTATTTGTCGCTATCCCGCTTGCATGTTGCAAAAGATTTAAAATAGTTCTCTCACACATTAAAAGTTTTTTCGATTTTCCTTTTAATGTTGCTATGACATCACCTGAGCTTATGACTTTTCCATCTTTTATATGAAATTTTATATCTATATTTTCAACCCTGCAAAGCGCCTTTGCATAAACAACTCCTGCCAATATCCCACTGTCTTTTGAGATAATTTTAGCAACTGCTTTTTCATTGCTGCCGATCAAATAAAAGAGATCGCCTCTTCCAACATCTTCTTGTAACGCAACTTTTACAAACTTTTTTATCATTTAACTGTCCCCTTTTTACGGAAGTAAATTCCGTAAAAATTCCTCGCGACTGAAGCTTTGGCTGTCGCCAAGAATTTTACTATTTTTTATACCCTTAACAAGGAAGTAAATTCCGTAA
>JASFYR010000022.1:0-103404 GCA_045047115.1 Sulfurospirillum sp. | reverse complement strand
AATTAGCTATCCACTTTAAGGGAAGATTAGATAAAGCTTTAGATTTATGATATAATTTTAGGAATTACTTGATGCTGACACAGATTATTAAACGCTACCAAAATTTTTGCGAGAGAAACTACTTTCTCTCGCTTTTCTCCCTAACCATTTTATCCAAAAGTTCAAATACCTTCGAGCTGTTTTCTTCCATATTTTTAAAATTTTCAAGATAAAAATCAGCATTTTGCTCAATCAAGCCATTTTTATCTAACTCTTGCATATTTTCAATCACCAAATTATGAACATTTTGATGAGGAATATCTAGGATTTTATAAGCATTTGTATATCCAAAGAGTTCTTTTCCTTTTTCATTATACCACTTCCCTAGTCTACAACTGTTTGTATCAACACTGTTTATTTCATTGACTTTCTCTTTTAGCACAGATGAATAAGCTTTTGATTTATATATAATGTGATCTATCTTTACAAGCGTTGAAAAACTTTTATCCTCGGTATATTTTGACGCTTTTGATGTCTCATTTGCATTTTTGCTAAGGTCCTGCAATGTAGCTTTAAAGCCCTCAACTGCTTCACCCGAATCTGCTGCTATATCATTTATCTCGTTGGCATTTACATGGATATCTTGTGTCTCTTGCTGAAGTGTTTGTATAGTTATAGCTATCTCGGAAGTTGCCTTTTGTGTACGCTCTGCTAATTTTCTAACTTCATCGGCAACAACCGCAAAACCCCTTCCATGCTCACCTGCACGCGCTGCTTCTATGGCTGCATTTAGTGCCAGAAGGTTTGTTTGGTCTGCTATATCTTTTATAAGATTAACTACTGAGCTTATCTCTTCTGTTCTACTTCCAAGTGAATTTATAGCTTCAGATATATTTGCGATTAATTCTATAAGAGTATTTAGCTTTTCTGAAATCTCTTGCGTAATCTGCAGGCTCTCATTTGACTTTACAGCTGTATTTTCTGACATACTGCTTATCTGTAAAACCACCTTGATAACTTCTTGCATATCAGATTGTAAAATTTCAAATGAAGTACTTATTCCTCCGTTTAAACTGCCAAACTTCTTACTCATTTCAGCCCTAAGCTTCTCTTTTCCTGCGATCAATATCCCCTCTACTCCTTTAGATATATTTTTACTTGATGTATTAAAAAGCCCCTTCAAACCCGCGGGATACATTTTCCTGAAACTTTCTCCTTTTCCGGCAAACTCTACTGCAGTGTTGGCATCTCTCATATAGGCTTCTAGCTGATCAAGCAGATCATTGATACCCCATGCAGTTTTCGCAAGTGGATCTTTCATATCTATATGAATTATCCTGTCTTCAAGATCACCATTTGCGGCTTTTAAAACTACTGTATTAATTTTGTCTATCAAATTTGATTTTTTCTTTTTGCTGCAAAACATCCTTTTATCCTTGCAATGAAGTGACTAGTTCATCATAACTAACACCTTTTTCTTTTAGTAAATTATTTAAATATCTATTTGATGCATCCATACCGCCCCTGCTCTCTTCTTGCAAGAGCTTGGCATATAAATCTTCACAGACTTTTATACCCTCTGCATTAGGCCTTCTCCTGACTGAATAGTACCCGATAAGATTTCTGCTTGTATCAAGCGAAGGTGTTACATTTGCATAAACCCAATAATACCCGCCATCTTTTGAGAGGTTTTTTACAAAGGCAAATATCTCCTCTTTGTTTTGTATTCTATCCCACAACAGTTTAAATACAACACGAGGCATATCCGGATGCCTTATGATATTGTGAGGTGCTCCGATAAGCTCTTCTTCACTGTATTTTGCGAGTTGCATAAAGATTTGATTGCAATATGTTATTTTACCTTTTAAGTCCGTCTTTGAGACGATAAAATCATTTTCCCTTAAGTCATATCGACTCGATGTTGGCGTTGGTCTTGCCATATCTACTCTCCTCTTTTAACTATATTTTTGTATTGTACCCAATATCATCTTTAGCATCTTTTAAAATCTTTTCATCTTCACTCATATCAAACCATTCAAAGCTTTTTCCGCTTTGAAAAACCCCTTTGAGCATATCTCCTCCCTCTCTGTACTTTAGGTCAAGTTCGGCTATATCAAACCCGCTTACCGTATTAGAAAAATCATAAAGTCTTCTACTCTCTTTTAGATTTGTATACAAGAAGCAGTATCCCTTAAGTCCATTTCTGCTCACCCTGCCACGAAGCTGATGTAAACTTGCAAGCCCCAATCTCTCTGGTGCTACCAGCACTATCGTAGTGAGTTTTGGAAGAGAGATACCCACTTCTATAACAGTAGTAGAAATCAAGATATTTCCTCTTAGAGCAAACTCTTCTAAAATCTCTTCTTTATTTTTGTCTTTGCCAAATGTAACATAGACTTTCTCAAACCTGCTCTCCCAAAATCCTCTCCCCTCCTCTATCGACTGGTACTCTATAACTTCACTCTCCTCCACCAAAGGGTAGACCACGATAGTTTGATGCCCCTCTTTTATCTCTTTTTTTATATGCCCAAGAAGTTTAGCAAAATCTTGCTTATGAATGATCTTTGTATCTATATCTTTTTTAAACGGCAACTCCTTTATATAAGAAAAATCAACCAAAGAGGAGTGCATCATACTTAGAGTTCTAGGAATCGGGGTAGCTGAAAATTGTAAAAAATGGGCTCTTTTATCATCAACTTTTGCCAAGTTTGATATTTTAGCTCTCTGATTTGTACCAAATCTATGCTGTTCATCTACCATCACAAGGTCGATTCGAGGCAACTCCCTAAACAGGAGTGCTTGAGTACCTACGATAAAATTATATCTGCTTAAATCATCATCTTTTTTACTATTTTGAACTACTAATCCTACCTCTACGTGTGAGGGTAAAAATTTTATAGCTTCTTCATATATCTGCTTTGCCAACACAGTCGTAGGAACCATCAAAACTGCTCTTTTGGGACAGCACATAAGCGCAGAAGCCAAAATTACAATAGTCTTTCCACATCCTACATCCCCCATCACAAGCCTCTTTGTTGCATACTTGCCTTTGAAGTCGTGTTGTATCTCTTTTATAGTTTTACTTTGGTCATTTGTCAGCTTAAAGGGTAAATTTTTAACAAAATCATCCATGGGCGAATCGAGCCTGCTTTTTGCTTCAAACTTTATACTTTTTTTCTCAAGTGTTAAAAGATATGAGTATACTTCACAAAACTTCAATGTCCCAATCACCTCTTTTGGATACCCCTTTTTAACAAAACTATATAAAAAATTTGGTGTTGGGAAGTGCAATAAAAGCAGATTTTCTATATCCTCTTTTTTTAATCCCTCTTTTTGTAGATTTTTTTCATTTAGATATTTTTTGATAAGATTTTGCATCACTGCATTTGGAAGAGTTGTTTTATACTTTGTAAATATTTTATTTATCTCTTTGATGATTTTTGGCTGTTGGAGTTGCATATAGCCTCCACTCCATATAATCTTACCCTTTACATGCAGAGTAGTTCCCGGCTTAAAAACTTTAGCATGATAGGCCAATGGTCTAAAAACTACAGCATTTAACTTTTCATTCCAGGTTTTACAAAAAAACTTGATACTCAGGGCTTTTGGACTCCTGTGAGTTGTCAAAACTTCTACTTCTATACAGTTTTGCTGGTTTATTTGAGGCGCTTGAGAGATAAAATTGTTTTCATAGGATTTTGGAATCAGCAAAGCTAACTCTACAAAGCTGCCAATCCCTAGTTTTTTAAAATATTTTGTGTCACTGTTCACTGTTAGTTAGTAACTATTGAGAAGCTTAATTTTGTGATTTCACTGTGTTTTTTTATAAAAATGTTCAAATCTTTAAGTGAGAGTTTTTCAATTTTTTTGAGTATCTCTTTAGAATGTCCCAACTTGAAACCATCATAATACTCCATAAAAGCCTGGTTTAATCTTTGTGAAAGCGTCTCATTTCTTAGTGGTTCACTGCCCAAGAGAAACTTTTTCGCTTGCTCCAGTTCATCTGGGGTTGCACCCTCTTTTATATACTTATCTATCACTTTAACTACCAGTTTTTTCGCCTCATTTAGACTCTGTGTCTTTGTCTGAAGATAGCCGGTAAATGAACTGTGCGACCTTGTGATACTGCCTCTTGCATAAGCGGAATATGCCAGGCCTTTTTTAACTCTCACTTCTTCCATCAATCTACTTCCAAAACCGCTTGAACCCAGTATAAAACTAGCCACTTTAAACTTATAGGCATCCTCATCATTGTATTTTACAAAAAGAGGTGCTCCAAAATATATATATGCCTGCTCGGTATCCTTTTTGACTATCATCTCTTTTTCATCGCCACTTGCACTAAACCACTTTAACTCTCGTTTTTTGCCGACTTTAAAGTCCTCAAGAAGAGGCTTTATCATCTTTTTAAACTCATTTTCGTCTATATCTCCACCGACAACTATGATAAGATTGCTCAAGTCTAGATGAGAGTTATAAAAATTTTTCACATCATTCAGATTTAGACTGTTTATGCTCTTGATATCACCTGAAAAAGGGTGCTCAATTGGTCTGTTTTTATATATAAGCTTCTTCAAATTTACATTTGCAATATAGTCAAAATCATTTTCTTTACTCGATAAGAATCCGAGAGTTTGACTCTTGACTTTGGAAAAACTCTCATCTGTAAAGTTTGGGTTATCCAGTAATTGTTTTAACATAGACAGTCCGTAAGAGAACTGTTCTTTAAGGCAAGAGAGCTCATAAACGAAAGTCTCTGTACCGGAATTTGCACTAAGATTGATGGCTCTTTGATCCAACCTGCTGGAAAACCCGATGGACCCTAGCGTTTTGGTCCCTTCATTTAGCATACTGGCCGTAAAGCGTGCAAGTCCGGGCTTACCGTCATCTTCTATGCTTCCGCTATTTTTAACTATAAGTTGCAATGAAGTGATAGGCAGGTGTCCATCTTTTTCAAAAATCACAGGTACTTTTATGCCTTTTACTTCTATACTACTCAAACTTTGACTCATCAAAACTCCCTCTAAAAACATTAAAATTATCACTATATATTTAAACATTATCTAAAACCTCTCGAGTATGTTATATGCTGTATCTCTTTTGGCTGGAAACTCATCTATATCTTTGATGAGTTTTATCATCTCTTCTTGGTTCATTCTATTTTGTACCCCTGCTGCGCTTACGACATTTTCTTCCATCATCGTACTTCCTAAATCATTTGCTCCAAAAAGCAGAGCCAATTGACCTATATAACTACCTTGTGTCACCCAGGAACTTTGGATATTTTTAAAGTTATCAAGATAGAGTCTACTGACTGCCAAAAGCCTTAAATAGCGATTTGAAGACTGTTTTTTAAGCTCGGGGTACTCTTGTTTGAGTCTTGTGTTTGCTGATTGAAAGCTCCACATGATATAGGCTCTAAAACCGCCTGTTTCATCCTGAAGATCTCTTATATGCTCCCAATGTTCTATGATATCTTCATCACTCTCTACTGTGCCAAACATCATCGTAGCAGTCGATTTTATACCTATCTTATGAGCTTGTCTATGCACATCTATCCAGTCTTTGGTATCTAGTTTTTTGGGGGCAATAATATCTCTAACCTTATCGCTGAGTATCTCAGCTCCTGCTCCGGGTATGGAGAAAAGACCCTTTGCATGCAATCTCTGCAATACCTCCATATAAGAGATTTTAGAGATTTTTGCAATATAATCTATCTCTATGGCAGAAAAACCGTGTATCGTGATAGTTGGATAATTTTTACTTATCCACCCTACCAAATCTTCATACCACTCAATCTTGAGCTTCGGATGAACGCCACCTTGAAAAAGTATCTGAGTGCCACCGATATCAAGGAGCTCTTCAATCTTTTTTCCAATCTCTTCAAAACTCAGCACATAAGCATCGTCAGCGTTTGCATGCCTGTAAAAAGCACAAAATTTACAATCAACCCAACAGACATTTGTATAGTTTATATTTCTATCGACTACAAAAGTGGTAACTTTTTTAGGGTGCAACTCTCTTTTTCTTTTAGTTGCTAGCCGCCCAAGTTCACTTAAATCTGCATTTTGTATCAGTTTCAATGCTTGGGCATTTGTCATTCTTGACATTTATCACTCCACTAATTAAATAATTTTACTATTATACAAAAAATTGATTAAACAAAAGAAAAACTCTAAAGTCCAGGTGCTTTCCACATAGAGGTTGTTATGTTTTTATCTACTAGTTTTAACTGTTCTTTGTATGCTTTTTTCCATTTTTGTTTGATTTGTTCATATTTTTTTGTATTTTGCAAATTTGGTTTATAAGTTTTATTCCAAATTACTAACTCTTTGGCTGCACTTTTTATGTCTTGATAGACTCCTGCCCCCACTCCTGCACTCATCGCAGCTCCCAAGGAAGTAGCTTCTGTGACTTTTGGAATTTTTATGTGACAACCTGTGACATCACTTAGGATTTGACACCAAAGCTCCCCTTTGCTCGCTCCTCCTGCAAAAACTATCTCTTTGGGTTTTATGTTTGTAAATTCTTTGATTTTTTCTAAATTTATGGCTGAGATTATACAAGCATTTTCTTCTAAGCTCCTAAACATGGAAACTCTATTGCAAATAAGCGGATCGATAGAAAGATTTAAGAAACTGGGACTGGCATGATACCATTTTCCATAATTCATGCTATCTGAAAATATCGGAATGATTCCGTTTGAACCCACAGGAACGCTCTTTGCTTTCTCTTCTAAAATGCTGTATACATCAACACCTTTTTCATTTGCTTCTAATTTTTCTGCGTCACAAAAAGCATCTCTAAACCATCGCATCACAAGTCCACTGAAAAATGTAATGCCCTCAGCCTGGGAAAGTCCTCCCACTACATGTGGATTTACCCGAATAGACATATCTTTTGGTGGAAGTGTAACACTTGGGATATTTATAACCTGTTGCCAAAACGAACCACCTAAAATCGCAACATCTCCCTCTTCAACCACACCTAAACCTGCACATCCAAGTTGAACATCACCACCACCCATAACCACTTTGGCATGAGTAGTTAATCCACTTTGCATTGAAGCTTTCTCACTCACATATCCTATTTCTGTTCCAGTTTCATAAACAGGCGGAAAAATATCATCTTTTAAACCGATTTGTTTAGCCATCCCAGGCACCCAAGCTCTTTCTTTTAGTGAAAATATACCTGTTGTTCCTCCATTGCTGGGGTCAGTAGCGACTGTTCCGCAAAATTTTGCTAAAATCCAATCTCCTATCATAGAAATTATTGCAACTTTATCATATATTTCAGGTCTATTGTTTTTAAGCCATAAAATTCTAGGAAGTGCCCCCAGGGCAAATGTTTGACCTGATTTTTTATAAAATTCTTCCTCTATACCCTTAAAATTCTCTTTAAGATACAAAACTTCTTCATCTGCTCTTGCATCAACATTTGCTACTCCCCAAAGCTCATTTCCATCTTTGTCATAGAGCAAAATTCCTTCACGCATACTTGTAGCACTCAAAGCTAAAATATCCTTAGCATCTATATCTGCTTTTGCTATGGATTCTTTGACACACTCACATACAAGAGTCCAATTTTTCTTAAAATCAAAACTCATACTGTTTTTTACATCTGGTTCTTCTAAGTGTATCCACTCTGCACTAGCCACACTTATTTGATTTCCCAAAGTATCAAAGATAACTGCTCTAACACTTCCTGTTCCAGCATCTATAGCCATCAAAAATTTCATTTTAGTTTCGCCTGCTCTAGTTCCCAATACTCCATATCAAAGCTATCTTTTTCACTTATGCTTTGATAACCACCCAATTTATCCGCTCTTAGGACTGCTAGCATTGTATGCTCTATAATATCATTTAAGATATTTGCTTCCTTTTCATTTTTACCAAATGTTACTACTCCAATGTTTTTTATGACTGCATAATTTGGTGCAGGGTTTAGGCATATCTCACCTTTTGCATATCTTTGAAAATAACTGATATAATTTTGCTTAAAATCTTCAATAGCCTTTAAAACATCATCCTCTTCTAAAATCAGAGGAACTCTTTTTGTTCTAATGATATGTTCAGGCGTTAAAACTCCCCTTGAGGAAAACGATGAAAGATCTTTTTTTGAAGCATAAAATTTTGCTAAATCTGACTGGTTTATATGCATAGAAACATCATATCCTTTTTCGGCAGACATAATATCTTGCAATCTTTGCATATCAAAATCTTTCTCCACATGTAAAGGCTTAAATTCCACAAAAGCAAATTCATCTAAATAATCTTCTGCTTTAGTTACTGTTTTTATCATATTGTCATAAGATTTTTTGGCATCATTGTCAAAGGTAAAAATACCGTGATTATGCAAAATGATACCGTCACACATCGACCAATCAAAATCTTGTGTCATCTCATATATCTTTTTGGCAAGTATGAAGCCTGGCATCACATAAGGAACTATCAAAAAATTTGGAAAAAGCTCCTCTATGATTTTGGCACCATTTTTTGAGTTTGATATAGTGACTATTGCATCTGCATGGGTATGATCAACAAACTTAAATGGTATAAGTGCGTGCAGTATAGCTTCAACTGATGGATTTGGTGCAGTTGGATTTATCATCGCCGCTTTTTGAGAAGTCACCATATCGCAATCGCTTAATTTTTCTAGCTTTGCCATCTCTATAAGCGCATCTAATCCAACAGGAGAGAAACCCTCAGCTTCAATAGAAATCAAATCCCATCCACTGCCTTTTACAAAAAGTATATCTTCATCATCTACCTTTGATTTTACTGATGTATTTCCACCACCATGCAACACTAAATCCGAGCTACGGCCCAGTAGATTTGAAGTATAGACTCTAAGATTTAAATCTCCCTCGAATGTTTTGGACTCTGTGTAGTCCCATAGATTTTCCATTAAAGAGTTACTAAAAACTCAAGGTCATTTGAATATTTATCTTGAGTATATGGCTCATATGAAGCTTTATAAATCTTATAATGCGCTGAATTTTTGTGTCCGTTAAGCGACGCATCATCGGCCCAAGTCTCTACTGCCATAAATTTTCTAGGATTTTCTTTGTATTGGTAGATATTATAATTAAGACATCCGGCTTCAGCCTTGGACGGCACAACCATAGCCTCTAAAAGTTCTTTTAGCTTCTCTTGGTAACCCTCTTTTGCTATAAATGTTACTCTCTTGGTAATACTCATATAAAAACTCCATTTTTTATCTCTATTTTATCATACATAAACACTTAAAATGATAAAATAAAGAAAATATTTAAAGGATGTTTATATGCTGAGTGTAGATACAATTTTGCTTTTTATCACAGCATCCACTTTACTGGCTTTGGCTCCGGGACCTGATAATATCTTTGTCTTAACCCAATCCATGAGTAAGGGTGCAAAACCGGGAATTTTTGTCACACTGGGGCTATGTACAGGACTTATAGTACATACAACTGCTGTTGCTCTTGGAATTGCAGCTATATTTCAGACTTCTGAATTGGCATTTAATATCCTAAAATATATAGGTGCTTCATATCTACTTTACCTTGCTTATCTCTCTTTCAAAAGTTCCTTGCCTCATCACATAAAAGCAAATCACAAAGAGTTTACTTATAAAAAATTATATAGAAGGGGGATTTTTATGAATATAACAAATCCTAAAGTATCTATATTTTTCTTGGCATTCTTACCACAATTTACAAATCCGCAAAACGGAAGCGTGACCATACAAATATTTTTACTCGGTTTTATATTTATACTTTGTGCCTTAGTCGTCTTTAGCTCTATCAGTCTCCTTGCTGCTAAAATAGGAGCATGGTTTAACAAAACAAAAAATGGCGAAGCAATCCTAAACAAAATAGCAGGAACTGTTTTTGGACTCTTAGCACTTAAACTAGCTTTCATACACAAATGAAAAGATACTTACCACTTATACTTATCATACTGTCTTTAACCATAGGAGTATTGCTTATAGAGGCATTTTTACAAACTCTGTTTGGCTAGCAGGCTATTATCATACATATATTATATATAAATTGTAAAATTAAAAAAATCAATATAATTCTCGCCAAGGGCATAGCTTTGGTTGAGAGGAATTCACTTCCGTAAAAAGGAGAAATAAATGTATAAAATAGGACTTTTTATACCTTGCTTCATGAATGAACTCTATCCTGAAGCATCTATGGATACGCTGAAGATTTTAGAGAGTTTTGGCTTGGATGTTGAGTATCCGTTAGAGCAGACTTGTTGCGGACAGGCTCAGGCAAATACGGGATGTGCCGGTGAAACTGCAATTTTAGCCAAAAGATTTTTGGATATATTTAAAAAATATGATTATATAGTAGCCCCTAGCGGAAGCTGTGTCAGTATGGTTAGATTTAACTATGCACAATTTTTAGAAGGCATGGATGGCTTTGAACATATCAAAAACAATACATTTGAGCTTATAGAATTTATACACGACATAATCAAGCCAAAAGCTTTGCATGTAAGCTTTCCTTATAAAGTTGGCATCCACAACTCTTGTCATGCGCACAGAGAGTTGGGATTAGCTTCGATGAGTGAAAGAAACATAGCTCCATTTTCAAAGATAAGAGATATTTTAAATATGGTAGAGGGCATATCCTTTGCCACACTAAAACGAAATGACGAATGTTGCGGTTTTGGTGGAACTTTTGCTATAAGTGAGGAGGCTATGAGTGTAGCTATGGGAAGAGCAAGAGTGCTAGACCACCTGAGTTCAGGCAGTAAGTATATAACAGGCGTAGATATGTCTTGCCTTATGCATATGCAAGGCATCATAGATAGAGACAAACTTCCTATCCAGACCATATATATCGGTCAAATTCTAGCAAAGGGGCTAAAATGAGCATGGGACATCCGGAGCGTGCAGCCAAATTTGCATCTGATACAAAAAGGATGAAGTGGCACGATAAGGCACTTTGGTTTGTGCGTGAAAAAAGAGACATACAGGCTCACTCTCTTGATGAGTGGGAAGAGTTAAGAGCTAAAGCAGATGAAATTAAAACACACACTCTCTCTAAACTCGGTTTTTATCTCGAAGAATTTGAAAAAAATGCTAAAGCAAACGGTATAGAGGTGCATTGGGCAAAAGATGCAAATGAACACAATAAAATTGTCTTGGATATTCTAGAAAAAAGAGGTGCAAAAAAACTGGTAAAAAGCAAGTCCATGCTTACCGAAGAGTGTCATCTAAATCCTTTCTTGGAAAAAAACGGCATAGAAGTTGTAGATACTGACCTTGGAGAGCGAATCGTTCAACTAAGACATGAACCACCCTCTCACATAGTTTTACCGGCAATTCACCTCAAAAAAGAGGATGTCGGAGTCACTTTTGAAGAGTTTCTGCATACCCAAAAAGGAAACAGTGATCCAACTTATCTCACACATGCTGCAAGAGAGCACTTGAGAGAGAAATTTTTAGCAAGCGATGCCAGCTTGACCGGAGTTAATTTTGCTATCAGTGAAACAGGCGGTATCATAGTCTGCACAAATGAAGGAAATGCAGACTTGGGAGCAAGTCTTCCAAAACTCCATATTGCCTGTATGGGAATTGAAAAAATTATACCAAAACTTGAGGATTTAGCTATTTTCACCAGACTGTTGGCAAGAAGTGCTACCGGGCAGCCTGTAACTACCTACACTTCACATTATCACGCACCACAAAGAGACGGGGAGATGCATATAGTCATAGTCGACAACGGAAGAAGTGAGATTTTGGCAAATGAAAAATACATGAAATCTTTACAGTGTATAAGATGCGGTGCTTGCATAAACACCTGCCCGATTTATCGCAGAAGTGGTGGATACAGCTATGGCTATACAATACCGGGGCCTATAGGCTCAACACTGGGGGCAAGTCACAACATAAAGAAAAATTATACACTGCCTTTTGCATGCTCTCTTTGTGCGAGTTGCACAAATATATGTCCGGTAAAAGTTGATTTGCACGAGCAACTCTATCTTCACAGACAAGATGTCGTGTGTGCCGGACTCTTGGATAAAACCAAATACAGAGCCTTAAAGATAGCAACTTTTATCATGCAACACCCTGTACTTATGGACTTAAGTGGGAAAATAGCCAGAAAAACAGTGCCATTAATACCAAGATGGATACTCTATTCAAAATACAATATCTGGGGAAAGAACAGAGAGTTGCCAAAATTTCCAAAAAACAGCTTTAAAGAGCTATATAAAGCGAGACAAAATGAACTCAAAAAATAAAATACTAGAAAGTATAAAAAAAGCAAATCTAAAACCGACAACAAGACCTGAAATTAAAGTAAATCATATAAAATATAAAGATAAAAATGAACAGTTTGCAACACTATTAAAATCAGTAGGTGGATTGGCCAGTTGGTTGAAAAATGATGAAGATATAAAAGATTTCATAGAGAATAATTACACTAATTTAGGTCTTATAGCCACAAATCTGAATCTACCGATAGAGTATATAAAAATCAACGACATAGATAACCCGCATGCACTGAAAGATATAGACTTGGCCATCATCAAAGGAGAATTTGCTGTAGCAGAAAACGGAGCAGTTTGGATCAAAGAGAACGATAATATAAACAGAGTCATATACTTCATAGCCAGAAAATTATTGATACTGGTCGACAAAAAAGAAATAGTTGACACAATGCACGAAGCATACAAGAAGATAGAGTTTAAAAATGGTGGTTTTGGAACTTTCATCAGCGGACCATCAAAAACCGCCGACATAGAACAGGCTTTAGTTATAGGTGCTCATGGAGCTATGGAGTGTAGAGTTTTGTTTTTATAGCACTATGTTTGTTCTTTAAATGCCTCAACTCTGTTTCTGCCCAGGCTTTTAGCGTTGTACAAGGCAATATCTACTTTCTGTATTATACTATCCATATTATCGTTTTTATTATCAAGCTGTGCTATACCGATACTTATGGTAAATTTTACACTCTTTTCCGACTTGGCATCATTAATTATACCTATTCTTAAATTTTCGGCTATTTTTTTGGCTTCTTTTTCATTTGTTTCGATCATAATAAGCATAAATTCCTCTCCACCCCATCTTGCAAAAAAATCATTTTTTCTTATATGCGAGTTACAGTATAAAACCAAGTTTTTCAAAACCAAATCTCCTGTCTGATGTCCATAAGTATCATTTATAACTTTAAAATGATCTATATCTATCATGGCTATCGTTAAGTTTCTGCTATATCTTTTTGCTCTTATAAGCTCTTTTTCCAGAGCTTTATTAAATGCAGTCCTATTGTTTGCTCCGGTAAGTATGTCATGATTTGCCTCATATCGTGCTATCTGTTTCTGTCGCTTTAAAGCATAGTTATAACTATCAAATGTCTTTCTTATGTGACTTGATAGCAGAAAAGATATAATTCCTATCGGCACTAAACAAAGCAGAAGCGTAATAAAAATGTATATATTCATTTGATTAAAATATGACTCCATCTTGCTTTTTTCTTTACTTATCTTAAAATATATTTTATCTGCATAAAAACCTGTTCCTATAATCCATCCTAATTTTTTATCTAACTTCACATAGGTAATTTTTTGTTCAATTTTGTTTGTGTCTGGATCTTTCCATTTATAACTGACAAAACTTCCTCCTGAATGATTTTTTGTTTTTTCTATCATCTCCTTTATAAACTCTTTTTGGTCAATGTCTTTTATATTTAAAATACTCTTGCCAATTTTATCTATCAAATACGGATGAGACAACAACACACCTTTGGTATTTACAATAAAAAAGTATCCGTTATTTTTAACTCTTTTTAAGAGAACTCTATGAAGAACAGCTTTTTTTAATCTATTTCTTAAACTATCCACATATTCACCGGTTCCTATAACCAAATCTAAATTCTTTATATATTTTATAAAATCTATCTTTTCAAATTTCTTTTCTTTGGTTCCCGGTTTTGCAAAATATACTTTAAAATAACCCTCTTGCTCTTTATTGTCGAGAACTCTTTCATTTCTCCTATATGTGCTTATACCGTTTTTTAGTATCCTGTATTTTACATTTTTACCTATCATTTTCTTGAAAATATGCACTTTTACTACACCGGTTTTTCTTATATAGGCAAAAAAGTAGTTTTTGTTATTATCGTATCTCGCAGAGTTTAGTATGCTATAGATTAACTCTTTATTGTTATACTTTTTCGATAATTTTTCCAAGAGATAGGACATCTGATACACTCTGGCTTTTAATTCTTGTTTTGTTTTCAGTTTTGATAGAGACAATTCATTTTTTATATCTTGATCAAGATTAACAACAGCGTTTTTAATTAAAGTTTTTTGCTCTGATAAAAGGTGATTTGACCATTTGGTTAACTCATCATGCTTGATTGATTGCATGACAAGAATATATCCTGCAGAGATAATTATAACCGCTATAATTGTTGAGATAATCGGCAAAAAGAAAATTTTAGTTATCAAACTTGTTTCATTTTGTTGTAAATCTTTCATGTCTTCAATTCTACTCTATCCACACTAAAACAATCATTAACACTGAAATCTGTCTGTATTTTTAGAAAAACCTATAGTTACAAATATTTGGACTTGTTGCTTTTATCTTAAAAATGATCAGAGAAGACATTTGCAGTTTGACTTTTTTTATATTATATGATATAGTAAAGATGTTTGAGTCTACTATCATAAAGATAGTTCTTTAAAATAAATCAATGTAGAATTTCTAAAAAAGAAACGGTGATTATGATATGAGTGAATATAAAATATATCCTAAAAAGGTTGTTTGCAAGCAGAGGAATAAAATGGATACTTTAATAAAAAACATGAAAGCATCAGGAGTGCTGAAAACTCCTGAAATCATAAATGCTTTTAAAGCAATAGATAGAAGGTTTTTTACACCTGAAGATTTCAAAGAGTATGTTTATATGGACAGACCGTTGCCTATCGGGAAAAATCAGACAATTTCACAACCAACAACAGTAGCTTTTATGCTGGAGCTTTTATCAGCAAAAAAGGGAGATAAAGTACTAGATATCGGTTCTGGTTCAGGATGGACAACAGCACTGTTATGCAATATAGTCACGAAAGATGGCAGTGTGCTTGGACTAGAGAGGGTAGATGAACTTGTTAAGAGAGGAGAAAGAAATCTTCTGCAGTTTGACCTGGGGGCACATTGTGCTATAAAAAAAGCTACCGAGAAACTAGGTGTGCCTGGCGATAAATTTGATAAGATTTTAGTTTCAGCCAGTGCTGAGACTACACCCGAAATTCTTTTTGATCAACTAAAAATTGGTGCTACACTTGTAGTACCTGTTAAAAATTCAATTTTTAGATTTCAAAAAATTTCACAAAGCAAGATAAAGCAAGAAGAGTTTCCGGGTTTTGTATTTGTACCATTGATTTAAAACAAAAGGAGAAAATTATGAAACTAGAAAACAGTATGGTTATAGTAGCAAATTTGGGAGAATTAAAGATATTTGATGTAAAGAAAATTGAAAATATAGTTGATAATGACTTAAAGATTTCATATAATCTAGAAGTATATAACGATAGAGACTATATAAGTATTCACAAAAGAATTAGTGAAGTCTTAAGCGATCAGTCCGGTAATTTTAAAGGCTCTACAGCAGAAGAACACACAAATAATCGAAAAATCAATAAAAAAAGACTCACAATCAAAGAGATCTCTGAAGATGTCAACAATATCATCAAAAAGAAAAAACCAAAACGAGTATTTTTAGCACTACCCAAAGAGTTGTCAATAGAATTTATGGATTATTTGGAATCTGATATTAAAAATATTATAGAAAAAGTTATTAATGCAGATTTAATAAAAACCGATAAAAATAAAATTTTATCACATTTTGAATAAGCTGTTAGTTACAGGCAACTAACAGCTTATAATCAAATCAGCATATGTCCAACATTTTTTATATAATAAACTGTTGCGAATGGTTTAAAAAAATCTAAGACAGAATTTGGATTTATGATGCTATCAAGCTCTCCTAGATAGACTTCTATCTCTATATTTTTATCTTTTATGGTTTGGATCTCTTTTTCATCCCATCTATGGTTCAAAAGTTCTTTTAATTCTTTTAGGGTACTGTTTTTTTGATATTTTACAGTATGAAGATTGCTTGGATATGTTGCTTTTTTCAAAAAATCTTCCATATATGATTTACTGTTTTTGGCAAAAAACAGGGACTGAAGTCTTTTAAACTTTTCATCTTTATCTTGGAAAAAAGCAGGAGAAAATAGTTGCAGTTTATCAATTCTGCTTCTACAGGTAAAGGTATATTTAAAAGCTTTTATAGCTCCATAGCTGAAACCTGCAACACAAAAATCATTGTACTGAAGGTAGCTATCAAAGAGTTCCCTCTCTCCTTGAAAACCAAAACCACTAAAAAATTTCATGCATAAAACTCTTCATTTCATCTTTACTGATACTCTCCTGGATATATAAAATTTGTGAGATTTTTTCCAGTGGCTTCTCCATGCCAAGTAAAAATTTCTCTACCTCATCATAGGCTTCATTTAAAATCTTTTCTATATCATTTTGAGCAGGCAAAATACTTTCGCCCATACCAAAATTTTCGACCATATTTTGTGCCATAGCAATAGCACGCCTTAGATCCTGTGTAGAGTTTGTAAATTTTTCATTATATTTCAGTTTTGTAGCGACCATACCTGAAAGATAAACTTTTATCTTTGAGAGCATATTTGTTTTTGACTCTATCTCAGAATCAATCTCTTTTAATCTATCATTTATTATAGTGATTTTATCAAAATCAACTTCAAACCAATACGCACAAAGTACTTTGGCACCTTGATATAAAGACTGAATTTTTTTCTCTTCATCACTGAAGCTCAAAACTTTTGTTTTTCCCAAAAGCACCTTAGTCCTGACAGCGTAAAAATCTCCATCTTCTATAATCTTACTATTTCGTCTCAGCGCATTTATAGCAGCTTCATTTACAAGAGTAGATAGTGCCGCTCCTGAAAAACCAACACTCATCTTAGCAATATCTTCTACTTTTGCAACGCTTGGTTTATCTTTCAAATAGACTCTAAGTATATCAACCCTGTCTTGCAAATCAGGAAGAGATATGAAAACTCTCCTATCAAATCTTCCCGAACGAAGCAGAGCTTCATCAATGATATCTATCTTGTTTGTAGCTCCTATGACGATGACTCCGCTACTATCTTCAAATCCATCCATCTCTGTCAAGAGCTGATTCAGCGTTGACTCTCTCTCGTCATTTCTCATACCCCCTCTGGCTTTTCCAACCGCATCAATCTCATCTATAAAAATGATAGAGGGTGCATAAGCCTTTGCATGAGCGAAAAGTTCCCTTACTCTTTTTGCTCCCATACCGACATATATCTGGACAAAACTTGCTCCACTTTGATAAAAAAACGGGACATTTGCTTCACCTGCAACAGCCTTTGCGATAAGTGTCTTTCCAACTCCTGGAGGTCCTATAAGCAAGACTCCTCTAGGAAGCGAGATACCGTATTGTTTATATTTTGCAGGATATTTTAGAAAATCGACTATCTCTTCAAGCTCCTCTTTTACATCTTTTATGCCGGCTACATCATCAAATCTTATCTTTGAGAGTGCAGGATGGATATCAAAAGACGAAAGCGCATCTAAAGAAAAAGCCTTTTGCTCTTTTCCTTCTATATCTTGCAACTCTTTTTCTCGTCTTTTTCTTGCTAACAGCAATATCACCAAAAAGAAGATTATCAAAAAGAGCATAGTAGCTGTGTCGTCCGTTAAAACAGTGTCGTTTGCTGTGTCTATCGGTACATTTCTCAAAAGTTTTTTGATATCAATTCCATCTTTTGCTATCGCGTAAAAGCCATTAGGGGTATATAAGATAACTTTATTTTGCTCTATTTTGGCTTTTTCTATCATATTTGCCTTCAAAAGCTTTTCATAGTGGTTTAGATTTATAATCACAGGTGCATTTTTCATGTATCCAAACAGTAGCAAAATCACTATGACAGAAAATGCCATAAGCGATATCAAAAGCTTTTTGGACTTAAAATTCAGCCCTGTTATTATCTTTTTCAACATTATATTCTCCTATATTTACCCACTCTTTTGTTATATCTGTTTTAGAGCTTATCAATATTTTATTGTAAAATTGATCATAACCCGTATATATATCACCATTTTTCTCTTCCACTAAAATTTGCAAGGGCACTTTTAACTTCTGCCTAAATTTAAAATTTTTTCCTTTAATTATAGCATTCAACTCTTTTAGTCTTGATTTTGCTATATCTCCCCTTACGCACTCGCTCATCTTTGCCGATGGCGTACCGTCTCTTTTTGAATATGTAAACGAGTGTATGTGAGTCAAAGGAAACTCCCCTACTTTTTTTATCGCTTCACTCCAAATCTCTTCGCTTTCTCCGGGATGTCCCACTATAAAATCAGTTCCCAGTGCAAAGCCTAAACTCTCCAACTCACAAAAGAGCTCCAAATCATCCTCAACCCTGTTTCTTCTTCTCATAATTTTAAGCATCTTCTCGCTTGTATGCTGAAGTGCAATGTGTAAATGTCTCTCCAGCCAACTTTCACGCAAAATCTCCCTAAAACTCTCATCTATCTGCACAGGTTCTATACTCCCAAGCCTCACTTGCCTGACGCCTCTTATCTTTCCTATATTTTGTATGAGTTTTCCAAGAGAACTGTTTTTATCCTTGCCATAACTGCCTATATTTGTACCTGTTAAAACAAATTCACCAAAACCATGACTTGCAAGTCTCTGTATTTGCTCCAAGATAACACTCTCATCTTGACTTCTGGCATCTCCTCTGACATAAGGGATGATACAGTAACTACATCTAAAGTTGCACCCCTCTTGTATCTTTATGAAAGCTTTACTTTTGCCAAGATAATCTTCAACTATAGTCTTATCGAGAGATTTAAGATCTCCAATTTGAACAAATCTATCCTCTTTTTTCAAAAGCTTGTTTAGATTCTCCTTTTCAGAGTGCCCAAATACTCCAAAGACCTTTCCCTTGTCAAAAAGCTCTTCACCTTTGCTAAGAGCCCCGCAACCTCCGATAAAAACTTTTTTACCTTTACGATTCAGGGCATTTATATATCCTCTCGCACTCACATCGGCACCATTTGTAACAGTGCAGGAGTTTACTACTACCATGTCGGCTTCATCTTCATTTTTTACTAATTCAAAGTCCTTGAGACTCTGCATCATTATTTGCGTATCATATATGTTTGTTCTGCAGCCAAATGTCTTAAAATATACTTTTTTTATACTCATTTACTCAAAATCTCTCAAGATATCCATAATTAAACTCTTATCTATATCTTTTTTCATCTCATAATCACCAATTCCTTTTGCCAATACAAATGTTATTTTGTTTTTATTACTCTTCTTGTCTAAGAAAAAGTGTTCATAAAAATCATCAGCGGATTTTATCTCATAATCTGTAGGCAATTCGTATCTTTGTAACAGATATTTTATCCTGATAGCCTCTTCGCTACTCATGAGTCCCAGCCTAAGCGCCAACTCATTTGCCATCACCATGCCTATAGAAACAGCCTCACCGTGAAGAAAAACTTTATACTTTGTTTCATTTTCTATGACATGAGCAAAGGTGTGGCCATAGTTCAACACTGCTCTCACTCCAGCTTCTCTCTCATCAAGAGAGACAACTTTTGCCTTTGTCTCTATGCTCTTTAAGATAGCAGTTTTGAGATCTGATTCAGACCTTAAATCACACTTCTCCAGCCACTTGAAAAACTCTGCATTAAAAGTTACTGCCATCTTGATTATCTCTGCTATACCGGCATTGAACTCACGCTTTGGCAAAGTTTTTAAAAATTTTGTCTCACAGTGTACAGCTTTTGGTTGCCAAAAAGAGCCTATAAGATTTTTGCCATATTTGGAATTTACTCCTGTTTTTCCTCCAACGCTTGCATCTACTTGAGATAAAACGGTTGTCGGTATCTGCACAAACTCTATACCTCTTTGAAAGATAGAAGCCGCAAAACCTGTCATATCCCCTATCACACCACCACCAAGAGCTATCAAAATAGATTTTCTATCAAGCCTGTGTTTAAAACACTCATTTAGTATAAACTCTATAGTGTCCATATTTTTATATTTTTCACCATCAGGTATGGTTATAACATATAATTCATCAGATTTTATGAGAGATTTAACCTCATCGAGATGAAATTTTGCTACGGTCGGATTTGTGATGATAGCTGCTTTTGTACTAAATTTCAACTCTTTTAGTTCGTCTATAAGTACATTGTAACTTCTGTCTTTAGGGTTTGTTAATTTTATATTTACTTTCATTTTTTTTCCTATTCATTTGCAGTTACCGGTATAAAAACCTGATAACTTTTGGAGAGTTTGAAGTACAACTGCTCCATATTTGTTGAAAAAATAGAGAAGATATTTGATTTTTCAACTTTTTTACTAAATGGTACAAACTGGAGTATGTCTTTTTCGTTTCTCAACTTTATCAGAGGATTTATCGTAGGGCTTATTATATCTACATCTTTATTAAATATCTTGGAAAGATTTTTGAAATACTCCCCTAACTCTTCTTGTGATTTGCTATTTTGGGGGTTAAAATTGTAAAATTTTATCTTCAAATCCAGCTGCATGGACAAATCAAACACTACAGAAGTCTCCTTTTGTACATCCTCACTGTCACCACTCAACACAACTGCCTCTTTAAGGTCAGAAAATCCCCAAACCCCTATCTTAAATATTGGCTTTCGTATCTCAAAAAGTCTCTTCTTATTTTTGACAAAAAAACTATTTTTAACAACTATCAAACCCAAATCCACAGTGTTGGCATCTTTCGACAAAACTTTAGCCCCATCTGTTTCAAAATAGTCTATATCAACAAGAATATTATCACTATTATATCCTTTTATCTTCTCAAACAATTTTGAGAATGTTGGATTTACCACCTTAATAAAAAGTTTTTTTGAATTTATCTTTGAGTGTAAAAGCATAGCATCATTGAGTATAAGTTCTATTTCATCTTCATCCATATTTAGCATATCTATCAAGCAGTAGATTACCTGCCCAAAAGGTTGCGGAAAGCGTCCTTTCTCTACTTTTACACTATGATATACACTTTTGAGCACATTTGGATCACCTATACCTAAAAGCACATCATTAGGCTGTATCATAAATGAATCTCTTGGAAGAAGAAGCTCATTTACTCTGTATATAGCAGCAATTCTCCAGTTTTTTTGAACGATATTTCCAAGATGTCTATAGGCATATGAGCTTCCCACAGGTACTCTTATCTCCATAATCTCGCCTTTACCTAAACCTACATTTTGTGCAATAACCGGCATATCCGGGAGATAATCAATAAAACGAGAAGATAGAACCTCACGAGAATCCAAGAGGTGAAGTCTGGTATCATCAAACTCCAGACCCCATCTATCAACCATGACTATCTGCATTTGCGGGTTCTGTTTTCTAATGTTTTTATATGTTCCAATGGCATCTAGCTTTGTCGAGACAAGCACCATAGCTTGATAATAATCATCATTTAATATAACTGATAGCTTCTCTTCGCTAGTAGGATCAAATTCATAAAATTTAAAATTTTCCGGTTTTGCAGCAGGTAGGGTTTCTGCCCTGTAATAAACAACACTATAGTTATTTTCACCATCTTGCGAAGATATAACTCTTTCTAAAAAATATTTCGCTAAAATACCATCAGCAAGTATAAGAATTTTTTTCATTTGTACTCCACTGATATCAAACTTTTGCGAATTGTTTCTTAGAGGCAAATCCTCCCGTTGGTCTGAGCCTCACAAAACAGTTTGCAAAAGCTTGATATCAATAATTTTATAAGGATATTATACCAAATATGACATTTCAAATAGATAATACAGACAATAACGCCAGAGCCTGCACGATAAAAACAACTCACAGCACGATATATACTCCTGTTTTTATGCCAGTAGGCACAGTTGGTAGTGTAAAGAGTCTTGATGCAAAAGATATGATAGAGATTTTAGGTGCACAAATCATACTGGGAAATACTTACCATCTATACCTTCGTCCCGGCGATAAAACTATCAAACACTTTGGAGGACTTCATGGCTTTACAAAATTTTCAAATAGTTTCCTGACTGACAGTGGTGGTTTTCAGGCATTCAGTCTAAGTTCAAACTCCAAACCGGATGTTAACGGTATAAAATTCAAATCCCACATAGATGGTTCCATGCACTACTTTACACCAAAAAGTGTTTTAGACATTGGTTACAATCTTAACTCTGATATTATGATGATTTTAGATGATTTAGTAGCTCTTCCGGCTTCAAAAGAGAGAATAGCACTTTCCATCAAACGAACAACTGCCTGGGCAAAGAAGGCTATAGAGTATCATATGAGTCAAAAAAACAAAGGCGTAGGAAATCACCAAAATATCTTTGCTATCATACAGGGCGGAACAGACAAAGAGTTTAGAAAAATCTCCGCAAATGAACTGTGCAGCTTGGAAGATTATGATGGTTTTGCCATAGGCGGACTAAGTGTCGGGGAAACAAATGACTTGATGTACGACACAGTCGAATACACCACGCCATTTATGCCAAAAAACAAACCTCGCTACCTTATGGGGGTAGGCACTCCTGAGGACTTAGTAGAAAATGTGGAACGAGGAGTTGATATGTTTGATTGCGTAATGCCTACAAGAAATGCTAGAAATGGTACACTTTTTACATCTTTTGGCAGAGTAAATATAAAATCAGCCCGATATGTACTAGATAATGATCCAATCGACAAAGAGTGCGACTGCTATACATGCAGAAACTACAGCAGAGGGTATATAAATCACCTGTTTCGTTCCCGTGAACTTACATACTTCAGGCTGGCATCTTTGCATAATCTTCACTATTATTTAAACTTGATGAAACAGATGAGAGTAGCAATACTTTCAAACAAATTTCAGGAATTTAAAAAAGAATTTTATACAAAAAGAGGCAGATAGTGAAATGTAAATGGTGTAAAGTTACTCTTGCAATTGCAATACCAAATTAAACCATAATGAGACCACAGCACAATGGAGTGGTCTCATAATCCAAAAGTCCATGCAAATTTGATTCTGAGCAAAATTGATAGACTATTAGACTATACAGTGATCTAAGACTTCAGTCTCTCTTCTACGGAAGTGGCATGGGCAGTTAAACCCTCTGTCTGTGCGAGTAAAGAACACTCTTCTCCAATCATCTCTATACCTTTTTTACTCATACAAATGATAGAGGATTTTTTTATAAAATTATCAACACCAAGTGGAGAATAAAATCTAGCAGTTCCGCCTGTTGGTAGTGTATGATTTGGTCCTGCTATATAGTCTCCTATAGGCTCGGGTGTATATCTTCCTAAAAATATAGCTCCTGCATGCTTTATCTTCGGCAAAAAACTCATGGCGTCTTTACACATTATTTCTAAGTGTTCAGGTGCTATTTTGTTCATCAAATTTATGGCTTCATCCATATCTTTTGCGATGATTATAGCCCCTCTGTTTTCTATAGAGCTTCTAGCTATCTTTTCTCTACTTAAAGTTTTTAGCCAAATCTCTATCTCTTTTTGAGTTTTATTTGCCAACTCTTCATCTGTTGTTATCAAAATAGAACTTGCCATCTCATCGTGTTCGGCTTGAGAAAGAAGATCTATGGCTAAAAGCTTTGCATCAGCACTCTTATCTGCCAATATACCTATCTCGCTTGGACCTGCAATCATATCTATATTCACTTCTCCATAAACCAGTTTTTTAGCAGTCGCTACAAAGATGTTTCCTGGACCCGTTACCACATCCACTTTAGGAATAGTTTGTGTGCCATTTGCCATAGCAGCTATCGCACTTGCTCCGCCTATCTTATAGGCTTTTTTTATGCCACACAGATGCATAGCTGCCAGAAGCAGGGAGTTGAGTTCGTTATTGGGTGCCGGTGTACAGACGATTATCTCCTCTACACCTGCTACTATTGCCGGTATGGCATTCATCAAAAGAGAGCTTGGGTACGCCGCTTTTCCTCCAGGTATATAGAGCCCAGCACGATCAACTGCTGTAATTTTTTGACCTAAAATCGAGCCTGTTTCATCCTCGTTCATCCATGTTTTTGGTAAAAGTTTTTGATGGTAGTCTTTAATTCTGTTATAAGCTAGATTTAGTGCATTTTTTAACTCTTTGTTCAAAAGATTGTAAGATTTTTCCATCTCGTCTGTGGGTATTTCCAACTCCTTGTCCTCTTTTGGATTCCATCTGTCAAATCTTTCTATTTGATTCTTTACAGCACTGTTGCCATCTGTTTTTATCTCATCTATTATATTTTTTACTATTTTGGATACATTTTCTATATCCATCTTGCCTCTTTGAAGAAGCTTGTTAAACTCATTTTTAAAAATTTTATCTGTTGTTTTTATCTGTAGCATCTGTTTTTCCTTTGCAAAATCATAGGATTTTACCATATTTTCGCTCATATCTGGCTTTCATAGACTCGTTACCTTTTATACCACCTTGATGGATATAGATAGGAGTTCCTTCTAAATTTTGTAAATTTTGTAAAAATTTTATCCATCCTATCGGATCATACAGGAGATCAAACTCTATGTTCATATCAGTTTTAAGTTCGCTCCATATCTCATAAGCATCTTTATAAAGTTTTCCATAGTGGTACTTTTTTTGTGAGTTCAAAATCTTCGGCAGTTTTTCTATATCTTTTTCAACCATATGCCACTGCTCTTTTAGGTACTTATCATCTCCGACCGTACTGCATGTATAGACATCAAATGGAAGATGTTTTTGAAGATATAGTGCAGTTATGCCAGTGCCTGAGGGTAAAAATATATATGGATTTTTTATCTTGTTTTTTGATATATCCTCTTTTAACTCATTGGCTAATTTTTTCAAACCATACTCTGATTGCTTTTGTCTCCCTCCTTCTTCTACTACCAAAGTTTTACTATTTTTAAGTGCATTTGCATCTGTGAATTTATCAGTTGTTGTAAAAATCTCCATACCATTTTGAAGGGCATATTTATAGTTTCCAACAGGATTTTTTTTTAAAAATAGAGGGATATGGTCACAAAAATAGATAAAATTCCACCCCTTAATAACAGCCAAAACCGATAGTGAGTACATTGCATTGGATTGATTTGAACCATAACTTACAATTTTATCTATATGGGGAAAATCTTTTGCGAGAAAGTACTCAAATTTGCGTGCTTTATTGCCAGTAAAATCAGCATCTAGCAAATCATCTCTTTTTATAAAAAAACTTCTTCCTCTAAAATTTCGTTTTTCAAATGCAGAGTGGGTCAGCTTCATTGCAGTAGCAGAGTCTCAAAACGAGACTCCGTCTATATCTTTCTAGTTTCTATCTATGCAGTTAAGGTCGCTAAAGGCGGTTTCGAGTCTTTTGATTACACTCTCTTCACCTGCTCTTAGCCACTTTCTGGGATCATAGTACTTTTTGTTTGGAACATCTTCACCATCAGGATTTCCTATCTGTGATTGCAGGTATGGAGCATACTCTTTGGCATATCCCCTTACTCCGTTCCAAAATGCCCACTGGGTATCTGTATCTATATTCATCTTGATAACGCCATAGGACAAGGCCTCTCTTATATCTTTCAACTCACTTCCACTTCCACCGTGAAACACAAAATTTACCGGTTTGTCTTGGCTTAAGTTGAATTTTTCTTTTATGTATTTTTGAGAATTATCCAAAATCTTTGGAGTCAACTGTACATTTCCAGGCTTGTAAACGCCGTGAACATTTCCAAAAGAAGCTGCTATCGTAAATCTGTCACTTACTTCACTAAGCTCTTCATAGGCATAAGCAACATCTTCTGGCTGTGTATAGAGTGCAGAGTTATCGAGATGTGAGTTATCCACACCATCTTCTTCGCCACCGGTACATCCAAGCTCTATCTCAAGAGTCATATCCAGCTTGCTCATTCTTTTTAGATACTCTTTGCATGTAGAGACATTTTCTTTTAGACTCTCCTCTGAAAGATCAATCATATGAGAGCTAAAAAGTGGACGGCCATGTTCTTTGTAATAGACTTCTCCTGCATTCAAAAGCTCATCTATCCAGGGTAAAAGCTTTCTTGCTGCATGATCAGTATGAAGAACTACAGGAATATTATAGGCAGCTGCTAAAGTATGCACATGCAAAGCTCCACTGATAGCACCCAAAACTGCTGAAGTCTTGGAGTCTATCCCTTTTCCACCATAGAAATTTGCACCACCGTTGGAAAACTGAACCATGATAGGCGAATTAACATTTTTGGCAGCTTCCATCACTGCATTTATAGAGTCTGTGCCAACTACATTTACAGCAGGAAAGGCAAAAGCATTTGCCTTCGCCACTTCCAACATTTTTTGTAAATCATCACCAAACACAATCCCTGGTTTAACAAAATCAAAAATTTTTGCATTTTGCATAAAACGACCTTTTTATTTTATAGTTATTTTTGCACCTTTTTTAAGCCCTTTGGCAATACCTGCTACTTTTTTTCTGAATGTTTCCATCTTTAAAGCATTTTCAATTTGTGGTTTAACCTCTGCTAAAGTTGCTTTTTTACCAACCTCTTTATTTTCAAGTAAAATAACATGATAACCAAATTGGGTTTTTACCGGATTTTTTGTTATCTCTCCTTTTTTGAGTGCAAATGTTGCATCACTAAAAGGCTTAACCATCTGTCTTTTACCAAACCAACCTAACTCTCCACCATCTTTACCACTAGGTCCTGTTGATTTTGCTTTTGCTAATTCTATGAATTTTTTAGATAAAGCATCACCTTTCAAACCTTTTAGTTGAGCAATCACAGCTTTCGCCTCTTTTTCAGTCTTTAGAAGAATATGTCTCGCTTTGGCACGGGCCGGTTTTATAAATTTATCTGCATTTTTATCAAAATAAGCTTTGACTGATTTCTCATTAACCTTTACACCTGCATACTCTTTTTTCATCCAAAGTTCTAAAGCTAAATCAGACTTGATACCAGCCAGCGCTTTTTTAAACTCAGGATCATTTTCTATACCTGATTTTATAGCTTTTAAAGACAAAAGATACCTCTCTATCGCCTGTTGCACAACTTTTTTCTGTGTCGTAGGAGGAAGTTGCTCAAATCTCGCTCCCGGCATAGTTCTTAACAATGCCTTTATATCTTGATCCTTAATGTCATGACCATTTACAGTTGCATAAACTGTTGCATTAAGGCTAACACCAAATACCATAGCCAATAAACTACCAAATATAACTCTCTTCATTCAAATCCTTTTTTTGTTTAAATTTTTAGAATTATACCTAATTTGATTAAATAATTAATAAATCTTAAGGTAGAATACAATTCAAACAGACTCTTGCTGATGTGAGAGTGGTTTTTTAGGAACTTTTTACTTAAGGAAGAAGATGAAACAATCAACTAAAAAAGAGATTTTAGAGATAAAAAATATTTTTCTTGAAAGATACAGTGATGCCATCACAGAACTAAAATATAGAAATCTATACGAACTACTCATATCGGTTATGCTCTCGGCCCAATGTACAGACAAGAGAGTCAACATTATCACCCCTGCACTTTTTGAAAAATACCCAAGCGTAAAAGAGCTAAGTATTGCTTCACTTGATGATATAAAAGAATTGATAAAATCTTGTTCTTTTTTTAACAATAAAGCAAAAAATCTGATAAAAATGGCTCAAAAAGTGGTGGAGGATTTTGACGGGGATATTCCACTTGACGAAAAAGGACTAATTTCACTTGCCGGAGTCGGTCAAAAAACAGCCCATGTTGTGCTCATTGAATATACAGGAAAAAATCTTATGGCCGTTGACACACATGTATTTAGAGTTGCACACAGACTCGGTCTCAGCAAAGCACAAACTGCCATAAAAACTGAAGTTGAATTAACCAGGATTTTCAAAGACAATCTACATATACTTCACCAGGCAATGGTTCTTTTTGGTAGATATATCTGCACTGCCAAAAATCCAAAATGCAATGAATGTTTTTTAGGCAAATTTTGCAAAAGCAAAGATGGCTTTAAAGCAAGATAACTACAAGGATGGAAAAGTTACTTCTATCTTTGTTCCAAATCCAATTTTACTTTTTATGCTTATATCTGCATTATGAAGATTTGCGATAATTTTAACCATCGATAATCCAAGTCCATAGCCTCCGGCAATATCAAGTCTACCGGAATTGACCCGAAAAAATCTATCAAATATCGCATCCTTATCTTTTTTTTCTATCCCAATTCCCTCGTCTTGTATGATGATTTTATTGTCTTTGAGTTCTACAGTAACCTTCTTGCCTTTTGGAGTATATTTAATTGCATTGTCTATAAGATTTGAACATAGTATTGATATAAGAGTGCTTTGCGCTTTTATCATAGTGTGTTCTATCTCTTTTATATCCAAATTGATACTCTTTTTGTCTGCAATCAAAACAAACTCTTCTATGGTATTTATCAAAACTGTATCCAACTCAATCTTTGTGAAGTTTTTTTGCACTATTTCATCATCCATTTGAGTCAACAGCAATAGATTGTCAATCATATTTTGAAGATATATAATTTCGTTATTTATTGATTTTAAAACATCTTTATAGTCATCCGTATTTCTATCTGTTTTTAAGGCAACATCTGTCTGGACCCGCATGGCTGTAAGAGGAGTTTTTAACTGGTGTGATGCATCTGAGCTAAATCTTTTAACTTGATTAAAAGAGGATTGGAGCCTAGAGAGCATTTTATTAAATGTCTTTGCAAGTTGGGCAAATTCATCGCCATTGTCCACATACTCAATTCTCTTATCCAAATCCGTTATAGATATCTCTCTTGCTGCTTTTGTCATGGTATTCATGGGTTTAAGTATATCTTGAAGCATCTTATAGATAACAAATAGCATAATTATTATAAATACAGGGTCACCTATCATAAACATGTTGATAATTTTTCTCAGGTGTTGCTTTTCATCCTGAATTGTAGTTGCTATCTGAATAGTATAATCTCTATCTTCCGAAACTGTGGTAGAATACATTATCAAATCATATTTGGAAATATGATTTAAGTTTAAATGCACGATATTGTTATCACCTTTAAATGCATATCCTGGCAATTCATAATCTTTAAGATTTTTTGATTTTAAAACAATTTTATCTTTATACAGTGCTTGAATATAGACATTTCTTATACTAAACTCATACTTATGTATAGCTAATGCTATTCCTTTTGTCAAATCTTTTCCCTGTATATCATCAGCAAAAACATCCAAAGATATACTTTTGAGTGCCTGTATGGTATTTTTATAAAAATAGTCTTGCGTAAAATAGTAAAATATGACATTAAAGAAAATCACCACCAATATCAATATAGTGCCGTATAAAAGAAAAATTTTGGATTTTACGCTTTTGACACTAAATATCATCTATTTTATACCCTATTTTTCTGACAGTTTTTATGAGTGTTTTTGAGTAGCCTTCATCTAATTTATTTCTTAAGTGGTGTATAAGAACCTTTATGATGTTGCTAGATATCGTTTCATCTCCCCACAAGTTTGATGTTATCTTTTTGGTACTTACAACATGGCCTTTGTTTTTCATAAGAAGCTCTAAAAAATCATACTCTTTTGTAGTCAAACCAATAATTTTTCCATCTCTTGAAACTTCTCTCTTGTAGATATCAAAAGAGAGATTGGCAACTCTCAATACAGAATCATTTTGTAGTTTTTTTCGCCTAATTAAGGCATTTACTCTAGCGACAAGCTCATCAAAAGAGAATGGCTTGGAGAGATAATCATCTGCCCCACAATTTAAACCATCTACTTTGTCTTGAATGCTACTTTTTGCACTAAGCATTAAAATTGGCGTATTTATGTCATTCTTTTTTACTATCGTACAAATATCAATTCCACTTAATTTTGGCAACATCCAATCCAAAATTATAACATCGAAATTTTTTTCTCTTATAGAGGCTAATCCTTCTGTTCCATCATGGGCAATATCAACCACAAATGACTCTTCTTCTAGCCCTTTTTGTAAATATGATGCTATCTGTTTATCATCTTCGACTATCAAAATATTCATAAAAAAACCACTTCTATCCTTTTGTTTATATGCGAAGTATATCATAAAGAAGTATCCATTTAAAACGATAATTAAAAAAAATTAATTTTTTATATATAAATAATTTTTATATAAAATGCAACATATTTTCTATAGAAATAGCCGCACTGGTTGATTTAAACATTAATTGAATAAATAATATAAAATATAAATAATTGGTATCGTGTCAAAGTAGATTGTAAAAAATAGAGAAATGCATCATTTAATTTTTCAATTAAGTTAACTAAAATTAATTTAAAAATCAATACATATTCATAACAATAATATTATCCTTTTATAAATAAAAGTTAAATAAAAGTTAGGCGCTACACGGGATAGATTTTCATCCAAACCAAGTAGCTTACAATTAAAGTTTAAGTACTTTAATATTCAAAAAGGAGTAAATCTTGAAAAAGATTAAAATAAAGTATATTGTTGCAGGTGCATTGCTTGTCGGAACACTAGTTGACAATGCAAATGCAATACCTAGTTTCGCTCGTCAAACTGGTTTTAATTGTGCAGTTTGTCATACAACATTTCCAGAACTAACACAAGTTGGTCGTGATTTTAAACTAAATGGTTATGTTATGGGAGGTGGCAAAAATAGCTTGGTTTCAAAGTTATCTGCTATGGTTCAACTTGGTGAAACAAATACAAAAGTTTCTCAAACTAGCGATAAAGCAATCACTTTTGAACAAGCAAGCATTTTCTTTGGTGGAAAAATATATAAAAATATAGGTGCATTTACTCAGTTTACTTATGACGGTGCAGATTCAACTGATTCAGCATTTGGTATTGACCTTTTAGATATTCGTTATGCAAATCATACAAAAGTTAACGGGAAAAATTTAGTATACGGTGTAACTATAAATAATAATCTTGGAGTTCAAGATTTGTGGAATAATACTGGTGCTTGGAGATATCCATATGCCGGAGGACTTGCAATAGGGTCAACACTATTTGATCCAGATATGGCTCCACCAATGGGTGGAATAGGTGTGTATGGCATGTGGAATGATTTAATTTATACTGAAATTGGAGCTTACAAAGGTTCTAAAGGAAGTGGTTTTATGCAGTTTTTCTCATGGAACACAAAGTCATGGATTGCCAGTGATCCTATAGTTGATAAGGTTAGTCCATATATAAGAGTTGCGATTCAACATAATTTTGGTGCTAACTACATAATGTTTGGTGGTTTTGGCTTTAAAACTAAAATTAATCCGGATCCAACTGCCGGCAGCACACTTGATGAATATAAAGATCATGCTTTAGATGCCGAATGGCAATATAATAATGGCAATAACCTAATAACTGTAACCGCAAGTAAAATATGGGAGACACAAACTCTCAATGCTAGCAATCCTGGTACTGTTCAAACATCTGATACAACTAATGCCAAGATAAGTTATTATTATAACCATAAATATGGTGCTACATTTAATTATATGACATCAAAAAATTCGGATACCACCAATAATGCAACTGGTGCTACATATGAATTTGACTATCTTCCTGTCAAAAAAATAAGACTCTCTTTGCAATACAATACATATAGTAAGTTTGGAGGTACTTCAACAAATGCTTCAGACAATAACAATATATATCTCAATGCATGGCTTATGTTTTAATTAATTTTTTCTTTGTCGGCAAGGCAGCCGACAAAGAATATCAATAAATTTAGCAATTCAAAGCAATATAATATCTTCGACTATCTTTTTTATCTTTTTTACAGAATCCAAATCACACTCTTCTCTTGTAGAATGAGGAAATCTAATATTTGGTCCTATGGAAACTGCCTCTTTGGATTCTTTCTGTTTTGCTATCAATACTCCGCACTCCAAACCTGCATGTATAGCTTTGAACTCTACATTTGGAATATGTTTTGATGCTATATCTTTGACTTTTTGTGAAAAATCTCCGACAAAAGGAGTCCATGCACTGTGTCTTGATGGAAATGAGACAGAAAAACCGCAAAGATCAAAATATGATTTTGTCTGGGCTTCCAAGTCATCCATAGCTTTATCATCCATGGTTCTCAAAGAGATAACAACTCTAAAAAGATTTTTATCTACTTCCACTATACCAAGATTTGCGCTGTTTTCAGGGATATTTAACTCCTTATTCCATGCTCTGACACCTTGGGCAAAAGCATCCAAACACTTTATGAGTTGCTTAGAATTGACTATCTTTTTATGTTCACCGCCCATGGCCTCTTCTATCTTCAAGTATCTCTCTTGCTTGAAATCAGCTCTACATGTAAAGAGTGCCGTCCCGCCTTTGGCTATCGAGTTTCTTCTCTCACCCGCCTTTAATTCCATAAGCTCACAATCATATTTCGCTAAAAATCTAACCAATACTTTTATGCTTGATAGTATGTTTTTGTCTATATCGACACCACTATGACCACCCGGCAGATTCTCAACTGTTACTCTGTATACTTTTTCACCTTTTTCCATTGGAGTAAACTCTATACTTTTTTCACAAACCACATCACTTCCACCTGCACAACCTATATATATCTCACTCTCATCTTCACCATCTATATTTAAGATATTTGGCGATGTTATCTCTAGCTCAAGATTAGCCGCTCCTATGAGTCCCGCCTCTTCATCAGCCGTAAACAAGCACTCTAAATCATCATATTTTTGCATACAATAGAGCATAATAGCCACACCCATGCCATTATCAGCTCCCAAAGTTGAGTTTTTTGCTCTTAGGATATTTTTCTCTTTTACCAACTCCACCTCAGGAGCACTCCCGAGACAAACCATGTCATAGTGTGACTGCAAGCAAACATTTGGATTGCCTTTTTTGCACAGCACATTGCCTGCGCTGTCTACTTTGACTTCAAAGCCGTGAGTATTTGCAAACCGAGTTAAATACTCTTTTAATTTTTGTGCATCAAAGCTACATCTTGGAATCTCGCTTAATTTTTCAAAATAATCCAAAACGGAATTCATCTTGACTCCTCTCTTAATTTTTTTACTTCTGTAAAATATGTATTTCCCAAATATATCACATAAAAAACAGCCCCAAAAAATATAGCAAACGGGATTAGAGATATGAGATACAAAAGCAGAGTTTTGGCTCTCAATGAGCCTCTTTTAAAGTATTTTATTTTACTGTTTTCCTCTTTTGTAGTGATATTTGAGCTTACATCATATATCAATATTTTATGGAAAAAGTAGTACAAAGGGAGATTGAAAGCTACTATATTCAAAAGAGGTATAAAATACAACGGTATCAAAAGAAAAAACAATAAAAACATCACAAATGCCCACTTTGCAACCAAAAAAACAGCTTCAAATATATTTGAATGGCCTATCATATCTATATCATTGTAGTGTCTTGTATGCAACTCTTTTAAAATAAAAGGTGTCATAAAACCAACAATGATAATCGCCATAAAGATGGAAGTATAAAGTATAAAAAAACCGCCTATAGCATAAACTAAAAATGCTGCCAACCAGGAAGTCACAGAGTACTGCATTAAAAATTTTATAATCGAAGAGTTCTCCACATGTGCAGAAAAATTTTGTGTATGGGGGATGCCATTTTCCATTGTAATTTGTGTAGTATTTATATTCAAACTTGAGTGCATACTATCGAGTCCTGATCCGGCAGCTACAAAAAAGAGTATATACATAATCACCAATGTTACCACAAACGGCATAATCGCATACTTCAACATTTTTACTGTAAAAAAATCTTTAATACTTAACACAAATAGTTTCACTCTTTACTCCATAATTTTACTATTTACTACTCTGTTAAACAAATAGACTTGTTGCGATATTCTCTTTAAGTAGTGTATCATAAATGTAATGTTATCATAATCGTATGAAAATATTATTAATGTTTATCTTTCCCATTCTTTTTAGCGGTTGCTTATATGTCAACGACAGGGGTATATCTGAAAATTACTATAATGGTTGCCATGAGTACTATGACTCTATGGGTATCTATCATAAGGATTGCAAAAAGAACATAGTAGAATTCAAAGATGTAAATAATGGTATCAAAAAAATCTACAACGAAACTAAAAAAGCAGCTACTAATTAGATGGATTTGAAAAAAATCAGAGCCCTGAGACTCAAGTGGCAAGAGTGGAAAAATGTAAAAACTCTAAGAAAATCTCTGCAAAATATCCCTGAAATCAAAGATATAAAATATTCACTCAAAGACTGCATAAAAATTTCCTCAAAAGAGATAAGCAAACAGACTTTAAACGATGTAAATGCTTTGGCCTGGGAGCTTAGACCATGGAGAAAAGGTCCATTTGATCTCTTTGACACTTTCATAGACAGCGAATGGAAAAGCTACATAAAATATAATCTGCTTGAGCCACATTTTGACCTTAAAGACAAGTGTGTTGCAGATATCGGGTGCAACAACGGTTACTATCTTTTCAGAATGCTTGAACTTCAACCAAAAAAACTTGTGGGCTTTGACCCATCTATCCACTGCAAAACACAGTTTGATTTTATAAACCATTTTTTAGATGCGCCCATAGAGTTTGAACTTTTGGGGATAGAGCATCTTCCTTTTTATGAAAATAAATTTGATGTCATATTTTGTCTGGGTGTTTTATACCACAGAAGTGACCCTATAAATGCTCTCAAAGCCCTAAAAAATGGATTGAATGATAACGGATATGTGATACTTGATACTTTTATGATTGACGGGGATGAGCCTTATGTGCTGACTCCACAGGATAGATACTCCAAAATTCCAAATGTATATTTTGTGCCTACCATACCGGCACTTGAAAATTGGTGCAAAAGGGCAAAATTCAAATCCTTTGAAATTTTAGAGATAAAAAAGACCGATTTAAACGAACAAAGAAAGACAAAATGGATACAGGGTGAAAGTTTGGAAAATTTCTTAGATCCAAACGATAAAACATTGACGATAGAGGGTTACCCTTCACCAAAAAGAGTTTATGTTAAACTTAGAAAGTAATTGACCGATATATTATCCAAAAGGAAATAAAAATGGCAAAGAGTGCTAAAAATTTAGCCCATGAAGAGATAGAAAAATTATCATCACAAGAAGAAGATTTTAGCGAAGACATAAACGATGAAGAAGAGAATATATTTGATGAAAACAACCATATAGAGGATGAGGAGAATTTAAATACTCATCAAAAAATCAAAAAAAGTCTTTGCGGGAATGTTATTTTTCTGGAAAAAGGACACTCTAAAACAACACTTCAAACAACAAATGACATGAGCGTGGACACACTAGGACTCATACATAGCGGATTTATCTTTGGGGCTGCCGAATACGCCGCTGTTTCTGCCATAAACGAAGAAAATCTTGTAATCATATCATCCAAAACCAAGTTTCTGGCACCTGCCAAAAATGGTGATTTGATAGAGTTTGATGCGAAAGCAAAATTTGAAGATTCCAGAAAAAGAGAAGTCAAAGTCATTGGCGAGATAAATGAAATCAAAATATTTGAAGGCACTTATCAGGCTGTAGTACTTGAAAATCACATTTTGAAAACTAAACTAAAAAACATCAACAAAAACTACCACGCAAGATAAACCTTTAAGAGACCACCTGCACAATGGAGTGGTCTCTTAAATATAATTTAGCCATACTGGCAGAGTCTTTTGCTCCTCAAAAACAGTTGTACTCTCTCCGTGTCCTGGGAAAATCCTGTAATTTTCTTTTATCTTTAGAAACTTGTCTATAGATTTTTTCATATCGCTTGGATTACTGTATGGAAAGTCAACTCTCCCTATAGAATTTTTAAAGATAAAATCCCCGCTAAAGAGTACATCATCTATCAAAATAGCACTGCTTCCGGGAGTGTGGCCTGGGAATAGAAAGTATTTTACCTCTATTGCACCAAAATTAAACTTTTCATCTCCAACCACTTCAACATCAGGAGTGCTTGGCGGAGTGCCTTGAGAGAAAGGATCATCCAGAAGCATAAAAACATCACTCTTTGGTGTGTATATAGGTATATTATACTTCTCTTTTAATTCTGCATTACTCCAGACATGATCAAAATGTCCATGAGTATTTAAAATGGCTACAGGGTTTTTTACATTTTCTTTTACCCACTCGGCGGCATCAATACCCGGATCGATGACAAACTCTTTGTCGTCAACTTTAACTATATAGCAATTGGTCATATACATTCCGCAAGGTTTTTGCTTGATTTCTATCATATCTACCTCTGATTTTTATTTTATGAGACTACTGAGCAGTGGTCTCATAATGTGATAATATAATAACAAAATAATTTAAACCTTAAAAGTTTTAATTAGATTTAAAAGAATTAATTAATGATTTCTTTAGTATAATATTGGAACTCAAAACAAAAGAGGGATAATTTTTGCAAAAGTACCGACTTATCGAATCTTACCTTATCAAATTTTTGCAAGATGAGGTATACAAGAGTGGTTTGAAAAATGTCGTTCTTGGCATAAGTGGCGGTATAGACTCGGCAGTTGTAGCAATTCTTGCCAAAAAAGCTTTCAAGCAAAATGTCTTAGGTATCATGATGCCATCTTCATACTCCAGCCAAAACAGCCTCGATGATGCACTTGAACTGTGTAAAAAATTTGATATAAAATTTGAACAGATTTCAATAGCTCCTCTACTCGAAGTATATTTTAAAAACAGCAATGCAAATAATCTCAGGGTTGGAAATTTTAGTGCGAGAGTCAGGATGTCTGTGCTTTACGATATATCTGCGAGAGAGGGTGCTCTGGTTTTAGGCACTAGTAACAAAAGTGAACTTCTTTTGGGCTACGGTACACTTTTTGGAGATCTGGCAAGTGCATTAAATCCGATAGGAGACCTATATAAATCACAAATCTTTGAATTTGCAAGATACCTTGGAGTACCAAAAGAGATAATCTCAAAACCACCATCTGCCGACCTATGGGAAGGACAGAGTGATGAAGAGGATCTAGGATACACCTATGCGGTTATCGACAAAGCTTTAAAAGCATTTGTTGATGACAGAATGAATGAAGATGAGATGTTAAAAGCAGGTTTTGAGCAAAAACTCATATCACTGATAAAAAACAAAATATACAAAAATCAATTTAAAAGAAAACTACCAATAATAGCAAAAATCAGCCATAGGACAATCGGACACGATTTTCTATATGCCAGAGATATAAAACTATAAAAAAGAGGATAAACAGTATGAATGCAAGCAAAAAAGAGATACCGTTTTACAAGCCCTATCTGGACAAAAGAGAGAAAGACTATATAAATGAAGTTTTAGAGTTAAAAAAAGCAAATAAAGTTGAGAAACTCGAAGAGGATTTTAGCAAATACGTAGACAGTAAATATGCTATCTCTACAAATAACGGTACTTCTGCTATGCACCTTGCTATGTGTGCGCTTGATCTCAAGAGAGGTGACAAAATCATCTGCTCTGTAAACTCTTTTCCATCGGTTGCAGAAGTCATCAGGCATTTTGATGCAGAACCTATCTTTATAGACATAGACGAAGATGATTTCAATATAGATTTAGATGCGTTTGAAAAACTTCTTGAGCAAAACAGAAGCAAAAAATTAAAAGGTGCTTTTATCAACCATATAGCAGGTCAACCAACTCAGTTGGACAGACTGTACAAAATAGCAAAACTATATGACATAAAAATAGTCGAAGATGCTTCTGAAGCACTTGGAGCCACTTTTAACGGTGCTAAAATCGGAGGACTCAAAGCAGACATAACTACATTTAGATTTTCACCTCAGATGAAACATGCAGTTGCAAGCGGTGGAATACTTACTACAAATAACGAAAACTTAAAAGACAGAGCCTCACTACTGAGAAATCATGCCATCATAAATGACGGATGGGATGCTTACGGAAACCTAGGCTATGTTTATGATGTCATAGACATAGGTTTGAAATACGATATGAATGAACTAAATGCTGCTTATGCTCTGGGGCAGTTGGAAAAAAACGATCAATTCATAAGAAGAAGGCAACAGATAGCAAAGATATATGATGAAGAGCTAAAAGAGTGCAAACATGTAAGTACTCCTGCTGAAAAAAGAGAGCATATATTTAGTCAATACATCATAAAAGTTGACAAAAACAGAGACAGTTTTGCAAGAGAAATGAAAGAAAAAGGTATAAATACAGCACTTCACTACATACCAATTCATCTTTTGACATACTACAGGAAAAAATATAATATGAGAGTAAATGACTTTCCAAATGCCCTAAATAACTACCAAAAAATTCTCTCTTTACCTATATATCCCAGCCTTAGCGACAAAGATGTATACTACATCTGCGACCAGATAAAAGCAATCTCCAAAACCCGTGTTTGATAAAGCCTCATTGATATCTTGGGTAGAGGAGTATCTCTTCTACCCAAAAACTTTTTTACAGTTTTTACTGTCATTTTTTCTTCTTCCCCTTACTTTTTTATATTGTATCGTTGTTATCTCAAAAAGAGTTTTTTCCAAAAAAAGAGATTTTAAAACTCCCATTATAAGTGTGGGAAACCTGACTCTTGGAGGGAGTGGAAAAACTCCTTTGACTATAGAGTTGGCAAAAGATATAGACAATTGTGCGATAATCCTAAGAGGGTATAAACGCGCCAGCAAAGGCCTGGTTCTTGTTTCAAAATTTGGGAAAATCTTATGCGATGTGAGCCAAAGTGGAGATGAAGCTATGCTTTGCGCCAAATCACTTCCTAATGCTGCTGTCATAGTTAGTGAAAACAGAATAAAAGCTATAGAGTATGCAAAATCCCTTACATGTAGAGTCATATTCCTGGATGATGCTTTTAGCAAAGCTTATATAAAAAAATTTGACATACTCATAAAACCCTACAGTGAGCCTACTTTGCCGTTTTGTCTGCCTAGTGGATCCTATAGAGAGCCTAAAAGTCTATATGCAACAGCTGATTTAGTAGCAAAAGAAGATATAGATTTTAAAAGAGTTGTAAAGATAAAAAACCCGACTGAAAATATGCTCCTGATTACCGGTATATCAAAACCACAAAGATTAGATATTTATTTACCAAAAAATTTAATTAAAAAAATCTACTTTGAAGATCATCACTGTTTTACAAAAGAGGAGTTGAACTCTTTAGTGCAAAAGTACAATGCAACATCAATATTAACTACACAAAAAGATGCTGTGAAGATGGATAACTTTGGCTTAAATCTCTCCGTAATGGAGTTAAAACTAGAGCTCAAACCAGAGATAAAAGAAAAAATAAACACTTTTTTAGCCAATTTTAGATAAAATTTATATATAATCACTCCAAAGGAGCATAACATCAAACAAAAGATACAACAAGCCAGAACACTCATGGATGCTCTGCCGTATATAAAATATTTCAACAAAAAAACTGTTGTCATAAAATATGGAGGCTCGGCTCAGGAAAATCCTGAGTTAAAAGAGAAATTTGCACAAGATATAGTTCTTTTATATCTTGTTGGCATAAAACCTGTCATCATACACGGAGGTGGCAAAAAAATCAACAATCTACTGGACAAACTAGAGGTGAAAAGCGAATTTGTTGATGGACTGAGAGTCACAAGCGAGAGTGTGATGGAAGTAGTAGAGATGGTGCTTGGTGGAAATATCAATAAAGAGATAACAAATCTGCTAAATTATCACGGTGCAAAGGCTATCGGAATCACAGGAAAAGACGCAAATTTCATAGAAGCCAAAGCACTAAATAGCGACAAATACGGACTTGTTGGAGAAATCACAAGAATAGATCAAAAGGTAGTGGAAGACTTGGTAGCCCAAAATTTTATCCCAGTCATCGCTCCAATCGCAAGTGGTGGCACAAATCATCCGGGATTCAATATCAATGCTGATTTGGCTGCCAGCAAAATTGCTGTTGCTCTAAATGCTGAAAAGATTGTTTTTCTTACTGACACACCAGGTATATTGGACGGAAATAAAGAGTTGATATCTACCCTAAACAAGGATGAGATTACCATATTAAAAAACAAAAATATCATAAACGGCGGCATGATACCAAAGACTGATGCCTGTTTCAATGCGCTTGATGGCGGAGTTGGGAGTGCCCACATCATAGATGGCAGAGTTGAACACTCTATACTACTGGAGATATTTACAAAAGATGGAATAGGAACAAAGATAAAATGAAATTTATAGAAACCAGAGGAAATGATGGACAAAAACCAAAAGAGGTAGAATTTTCTTATGCAATTTTAAATCCGATAGCCAGCTTTGGCGGACTTTATGCGCCAAAGGAGTTGCCAAAACTAGATAAAAACTTCTTTGAAAATGCAAAAAACAAGAATTATAAGGAATTTTCAAAAGATCTGCTCTCAAAGTTTAATATAGATATAGATAATGATGTTATAGATAAGGCTTTGGCTCTATATGACAGATTTGAAAATCCAAAAAATCCTGTGCCTTTGACAAAGATAGAAAATAACCTCTACATCAATGAACTCTATCACGGACCTACAAAAGCTTTTAAAGATATGGCACTTCAGCCTTTTGGTTACATACTCTCAGATTTGGCAAAAAAACAGAAGCAAAACTATCTGATACTGGCTGCAACAAGTGGTGACACAGGTCCGGCTACACTGGATACATTTGCAAACAAAGAGAATATAAAAGTAGTCTGTATGTATCCGGATGGCGGCACGAGTGATGTTCAAAGACTGCAAATGACAACGCAGAACGGAAAAAATCTCAAAGTGCTGGGAATTATAGGAAACTTTGATGATGCCCAAAATGCACTAAAAACTCTACTGGCATCACCAACATTTAAAGATGAACTACAAATTCAAAATGTTAAACTAAGTGCTGCAAATTCGGTCAATTTTGGAAGAATTATATTTCAAATTATATATCATATCTATGGTTATATCTCACTCTTAAAAGAGAGAAAGGTTGATGAGTTTTATTCTATAGTGCCTAGTGGAAACTTTGGAAATGCCCTAGGGGCATATTACGCAAAAAAGATGGGATTACCTATCAAAAAAATCCTTATAGCCTCAAATATCAACAATATTTTGAGTGATTTGATAAATAAAGGCGTTTATGATTTGCGAAACAGAAAGCTTCTAAAGACAACTTCACCTGCTATGGATATACTCATCTCTTCAAATGTAGAAAGAGTTCTGTATGATAAATTTGGAGCAAAAAGGTGCAAAGAGTTGATGGACAACCTGAGAGAGAAAAAGTTTTACAAGCTAAGTAAAAGTGAGCTGGAGAGTCTGAGAGAGGACTTTGATGCAATCTACTGTGATGATGTGTTTGCCAAACAAACTATCAAAAAGTATACCGATAAAGGCTATATTATGGATCCACACACCGCTACAACCCTTAATGCTTATGAAAAATTAAGAACTTTAAACCTCCCTTCTATCGCCTGCTCAACCGCACAATGGACAAAATTTGCCCCTACTATGCTAAATTCGTTAAACAGTGATAAAAAGATATATAGTGATGAGATAGCGCTAAAGGAGTTTAGTAAAGCTTTACATGTAGAGGTACCAGAAAGTATAAGCATACTCTTTAATAAAAATGTTATACATAGCCAAATAATTGACAAACAAGAGATAGAAAAACAGATTTTAGACTTTATCAAGGCTTAAAGATGATAATCATACCGGCAAGAATTGCATCAAATAGATTTCCAAAAAAGGTTTTGGCAAACATAAATGGTTATCCAATGGTCATAGCTACCGCAAGAGCAGTCTCAAACATAGATAAAGTAGCTATAGCAACGGACTCCCAAGAGATAGTAAACCTGGCAAAAGACTATGACTTTGAAGCTGTTATGACCAGCAGTGAACACAACAGCGGAACAGACAGGATAAATGAAGCCGCCAACAAACTAGATCTAAATGAAGATGAAATTATCATCAATGTTCAAGCTGATGAGCCCTTTTTAGAGCCGGAGATTGTGCAGGCTATTATGCAAAGAGTAGCAAAATCAGTACAAAACGCAGAAGACTTAATGATGACAAGTTGCTACAAACTCATAGGTAAAAAAGAGGCAAAAGACCCAAACTATGTCAAGGTCATCACAGATGCAAATGACTACGCCATATACTTTTCAAGAAGCAAGATACCCTATGACAGAGAGGAACACAACGCCTACTTCGGACATCTAGGCATATACGGCTTCACTAAAAAATCCCTCCGAGAGTTTTGCTCCCTACCCTCCTCGCCCTTGGAAAACATAGAAAAACTAGAACAACTACGAGCTATCTATCATGCTAAAAAAATAGCCATGATAAGAGTAGAAAGCAAAAGCTTTGGCATAGACACAAAAGAGGATCTAAAAAGAGCATTGGAGATGTTTAGAATATCAATTTGTTAAATATAAACACCACAAATAAAGAAAAAAAGAATTTATAATAAATTGGATTTAAGCCATAAAAGGATTCATAAAATGCTAAAAAAATCCACTAGAGACATAAAAGCAAAACTGGAAAACAGTGCAAAATCATTTACAAAGTCTATAAGCAGCATATCAACCCCAACAAATACAACAAAGATCGCCATCACAGGTCTAAGCAGATCAGGGAAAACAGTATTTATCACTTCACTTATAGATCAACTCATTCATCAAAAAAAAATAGGCAATGTTACTGTAAAACACAGACCATTTACAAGTAAACTATTGCCACCAAAACCTACTATAAAAAGATTTGAATATTATAAGTTTGAAAAAGATATAAAAGAGGATCAAAAATGGCCAAAAGGTACAGACAATATCACTTCCACCATCATAGAACTTGAAATCAAAAGCAGATTCTCAGTGATGCCAAATTCAAAAAAAAGAGTAGAGATTATTGATTATCCCGGTGAATGGATACTGGATATTTCTATGCTTAAACTGGATTATGACAAATGGTGCAAAAAAACTATCTCCTGGCTAAAAGAGATAGATGAAGACATAACAAATGAATATCTTAAAGCCATTACTTATTTAACTGATAAAAGCAGTGGAGCAGAATTGGAAAATAAATTACACACTGTATATCTACAAGCACTCAAAGCTTTAAGAAAAAAACACTACTCCAGACTTACTCCTGGTCGTTTTTTGATGCCAGCGGATCTCGTGGATGACCCTGTGCTGTTATTTGCACCTATTTATGTGTCAAAATCACCTCTTTATAAAACTTTTAAGAACAGATACACAACATACATCAAAGACATAGTCAAAAATATCCAATTGGAGCATTTTAGAAAATTTGATAGACAAATAGTCCTGATTGATGTTATAGAAGCACTACAAAACGGTTTTAAGTGCTATAAGGATATGAAAGAGGGTGTAAAAGATATGCTCTTGCTTTATAATCATAAAAATAAAAATTTCATAAGCCAGTTTTTCAATCCTTCTATAGACAAAGTTTCATTTGTGGCTACAAAAGCAGACTTGGTAGCCTCCACCCAACACAACAACTATCTTGCCTTGCTAAACAGCATGGTTGAAGACATAAGAAGAGATATGGATATAAAACATGTGAAGACTGATACGCATATAGTAGCAGCTGTAAAATGCACCCAGACATTTAAAGAAAAGCATAATGGAAAGATACTTTCTTGCATAAGAGGCATAGACAGTGTGAGCAAAAAACCTGTTGAAATATATCCTGGAGAAATGCCACCATCATTTCCAGATAAAAAAACCTGGGATATTGAAGATTATAAATATGAAGAGTTTTTACCACCAGATAAACCGTATAAAGAAACAGAGCCATTTGGTCACCTGTATATGGATAAAGTAATAGAATCAATCATTGGAGATTTATTATGAAAGACGATAATAAAACAAAACCTTTTAAAAAAGTTTTAGATACAAAAAAATGCAGTGATGACCAAAATAAACGAAAGACAAAGCCTTTTAAAGTCAAAACAGATAAAACTCTTAATATTGATGAAGATATCACCATAGACAAAGAAATTGACGAATCTTTTGCCAGATTACAAAGCAGAAGTAATTTTTTAAGTTCTTTTAAGGGTGTATTTTTAGCTGTATTTGCATTTATTGTTGTAGCTATAATAGCTGATACGATAAATTCGATTGAAAATATTATCAAATCAGGCAGTATTTCAGAATTTATTTATCTTTTTGGGCTTTTGTTTTTACTGTTTGTATTGATATCAAATATATATTTTTCTATAAAGCAGTTCAAACTTATCAAAAATATCGAACATATTAAAAATGGCTTTAAAAAACAAAAACACAATCCTACAAAAGATATAATTCCTCTAACCTATGCTCTTTTACAACATTTTGAAAATATTTCAGATTCCGGACTAAAAGAAAAAATAAAAATCATCAAAAACAATCTTAATACTTCACAAATCTACAAAGAGATTTATAATGATATCGATACTATCTTGTTATCAGACATAGATAAAAAAGCAAAACAAATGATACAAAACGCCTCTATACAGGGAGCTTTATCTACAGCCATATCTCCTTATTCTTTGCTTGATATGGCATTGACAGCATGGAGGAGTATGCTACTTACAAAAGATATAGCAACACTGTATGGGTTCAGACCGGGAAAGATAGCTACAATCTTATTGTTAAAACAGGGTATTTTCAATACAGTTTTTGCAGGTATAGCTGAACTTACAACTGAAATGACAAATGACATGACAAGCACTTCTGTAGTCTCAAAGATTTCTAAATCAGCAGGACAGGGCATAGCAAACGGAATACTGCTTGCAAGATTGGGATATGGAGCAATGAAGGCTTGTCGCCCTCTTGATTTTGATAAGGATTTGAGGAGTAGTTTTATCAGTTCCATTATCAAGTCTGTTATCGGTTCATTTGGATTTAAACATGGCGCAAATCAACAAAGGTAGATTTGCGCTAAAGAGAGATTAGATGTCTATCTCGTTTATTGGTTTTGGTTTTGAGAAGTAGAAACCCTGATACAAAGTACAACCAAGAGTATTTAAAAACTCAAAATCCTCTTTAGTTTCAACTCCTTCAGCTATCACATTAACACCAAAAGCATCTTTGAGCAATAAAATACTCTCAACAATAGCCCTGTCTTTTCTGTTTTCTCTTACATTTTTTATAAAAACTCTATCTATTTTTATCTGATTTATAGGTAGTTTTTTTAAATAAGACAGAGATGAATACCCGGTTCCAAAATCATCAAGTGAAATTTTAACCCCTGCCTTTCTCAGTCCCTCCATTTTTTCTAAAACCAAGTCCATCTTTTCAACCAATATAGACTCGACAAGTTCAACTTTAAGCTTGTTTCTTGGTATATTATATTTTTGAAGATTATTTTTGATGTTCAGTAAAAAATTTTCACTGTAAAACTCTTTTGGGCTGACATTGATAGATACGGTTAAGTTCTTGGTTTTTTCATTTTTTTGCCATATCGCCAATTGTTTACAGGCAGTCTCTGCTATCCAGTTGCTTAGTTTCAAGATAAGACCGGATTTCTCCAATAGTGGGATAAATTTTATCGGAGAAACTATCTCATCTTTAGATCTTCTCCACCGCATCAATGCTTCAGCTCCCACCACTTCTTTTTTATCATTGTTTTGCAACTGATAAAACAACTCAAACTGCTCCTCTTTTATAGCAATTAGCATTTCTGAGTACATATCGAGGTGTTTTATAGATTTATCCTGATAAGTCTTATCGTAAAATGAGATTCTATACCCGCTCTCTTTGGCGATATTTATAGCGCTTACAGCTTCTTTGATTATGTCTCTGGCAGTTTTTGTCTTAATTGCATCACTGATGGATATGCCGATATGAAACAATAAACCAATCGACTTGTTATCTATTTGAAATGATTTACTTACTGTTTGAGATATCTTTTGGGCTTCAAGTCTTATCTCTAAGTTAATACTCTTTATATCCTTTTTATTATACTCAAACCATAAGAAAAATTCATTAGCTCCGATTTTGGCTATATATTTTGCCTCTTTAATATTCTCCTTAAGCCTTTGTGCAACTGCTTGTAAAAGTCTGTTACCAAATTCAAAGCCATACCCCTCATTGACCATTTTAAAATTTTCTATATCACAGCATATAAATCCGCATATTTTATCTTCGTCGTTTTTATCTATCTCTAGTTCTAGTTCTTTTCTCAAAAGGTTTCTGTTTGCCAAGCCTGTTAAAACATCATAATGTTCTAAAAACTTTAATTTTTCTTCTGCCTCTTTCTGTTTTGTTGTGTCAGTGAAAGAGGCAATATAGTAAGCTACATCACTATTCTCATGAAGTACGGTTTGTATGGTTAAGTTTTCATGATAGAGCGAGCCGTCTTTTTTGCGGTTTATTATGCCACCGCTCCAGTAGTGATTGTTTAGTAATTTTTGGTACATATCTTTATAAAAATCAACATCATGTTTTCCGGATTTCAATACAGAGGGATTGTTACCGATAACTTCACTCTCTTTGTAGCCGGTAATTTTCTCAAAAGCTCTATTTGTTCTCAAAATTCTTGCCTTACTATCGGTAATCACTATCGGATTTTGTGTTTCAAATGCAACAGCTGCAATCTTTAACTCCCCGTAAGACTCCTGCATCCTCTCAAGCATCGTGTTTATCTCATCATAAAGTACACCGAATTCATTCTTTGCCATAGTCTTAATTCTATCTTTCAAAAATTTTTCGTCTTTGATATTTTCCAAAAATTTCACCAAAGAGAGTATGGGAGCTGTAAACTTTTTAGCATAATACCAAGATAAGATATAGGCCAAAAACAGCATAATACAAAGTATCAAAGCAAGAAAAGGAGCATCACCTAAAAATATCTCTTTGAGAGTTTCAATCTTAAAAGAGTACTCCCCGCTGACAAGAAAAGTCCCTTTGTAAAATAGTTTGCTATATAGTCTCAATTTGTCATTTTGAACTATAGCCTTTCCAAGCATGTTTTTATCAAATTTTCCAACTTGATGAGTTTTATTATCTTTGAAATATTGAAATAATGGTTCTCCATTTTTTTTATATAGTACAATTGAATCTAAATTTGAGAAGGATTTGAGTTGTGTTGTTACATCGGCTGCTACAGATATATTGTCCATATACATAATTTTAGCAACATCCTGGCTTATGATTTTACTGATCGTTTTCATCAAAGAGATATCTCTTTTTTGCTCGTTATTTATGTATTTATTCAAAAAAATCGCATATCCGACAGCTATCGCTACCATTACTATAGAGAGTATGATACCCAGCAACTCTTTTTTGATAGAGCCTTTATACTTTTTTTGCATTTTAAATCCGTTTTATATTTTACTCTTTTTTGAAGGATTGACTATAGGCAGAGCATCATCATTTCCCCACTCTATCCAAGAACCCTCATATACTGAAGTTTTATACCCCAATTTTCGCATCAATATATCATCAAGTGCAGCATCGGCACCGTCTTGACAATATATGATAATTTTTTTGTTTTTTGGCATAGATTTATAGATGCTCTTTAGTTCATCAAAACTTTTGAGTTTATTTCCATCAGCCGTTATTTTATAATTATTTGCTCCGCTGAAGAGTTGTGCGGTTGGTATGTGTCCGTATCTTTTTGCAATAGAAGTTTTACCCATATACATATCTCTTGACCTACCATCTAAAATAGGTTCTTTGTTCTGTATTGCTATCAAAACATCTAATTTTGTTGCAATCATTTCATCATTAACTCTCAGAATAAATTCTGTTCTTATTTTTTTTGGACTTTTTTTAGATATTGGCAGATTACTTTTTATATAATCACCATATCCATATCTTAATAGACTCTCATTCTTATGTCCGAGTACTTTCAATACCCAGCAAACTCTTGCTGCCCAGCAAAACTGACCGTTGTCGTAAACGATGACCTTTGTATTTGTATCTATGCCGGCATTTGAAAATAGCTCTTTTAGATATGTTAATTTTGGCATCTTAAGTGTTTTTTTAGTAAAAAAATCTTTCATCACAGGCATATTTACAGCACCTTTGATATGCCTCTTTCTATAATCCTTATTTTTTCTTACATCTATAACAATAACATCTTTATCATTTAGATGAGTTTTCAACCACCCGACAGAGACTATAACAGGCATCGGCTCTTGCAATGTATCAGATACTCCAAGAGAAGCAAAAATTAAAATAAAAAACAGTAATTTTAAAAACATTACACTACCCTCCTTTAAGTATGTTATGGAAAGTTATTGTATTATAGCAAAAATATCTTCAACAAATCATTAACTGACCATACACATAGGATAGGAAATATTGTATCCAATATACATACAATCAAATTCTAAAAAAATATCCCTATTTTCTTTGTAAATTTTTATAAAAATAAACTGACTAAATAAAAATGAAAATAGCATGATCCGGACTGATTGACCTATCCAGAGCATCAACACAGTTTCTTATTATATTGTCTTCTGTGTCTTGAAAAGTTCAAAAAGTCTTAGCCAAGCAACATTTTGTTACTTAAATGACAGAGTGATATTTTCAAACTCCTCTATCGTTTTTATATTTTTATCCATCAAATCTATCTGCGTAGAATGAAATTTTAATCTCAACTCACCTAACTCTTGTTCTAGAATTTTTATCTCAAATTTACAATTTTTATCTTTACAAATAATCACAAAACTATCTCCAAATAGACGAATTACTATAGAATTGGGATAATTTTTCAGTAGTATATTTGCAACACTTTTCAAAACCTCATCACCACATCTCCAGCCATGAAGTTTATTGTAGTTTGAAAAATCACTAAGTCCTATATAAAATGCGCTTGCATTTTTGTATTTTTCTCTATAGAGCAGTATATATTTTAGATAATCAATATTATAGCATCCCGTTAATTGATCTTTTAAATAATAGCAAAATCTCATCTCTTCGAGTTTATTTTGAGGCATTTGCGCTGTGTTTTTTGGTAGTTCTATATCTCTAAGCGCTTCTATGGCAACTTTGGCAAAGTGAGGGTTAAACTGTGTGGAGATATTTTTATTTACATTTTGCAACGCTTCTTCTTTACTGCAAGCCTCCTTGTATGCACGATTTGTAGTCATGGCATCAAAAGCATCAGATATAGAGATAATCTGTGACATTTTTGGAATTTCATCCGCTTTCAATCCATTCGGATAGCCTCTACCGTCATATCTCTCGTGATGGCACAAAACTATCTTTGAGAGCTCTTTAAACGGACCATGTTTTAGCAACTCATACCCAAACATAGAGTGATTTTTTATGAGTTCATATTCATCATCACTTAGTGCTCCGGGTTTTAAAAGAAGTGCATCCGGTATATCCATCTTTCCTATGTCATGGAGCATAGCTGCTCTGAAAATCAAGTCAATATCATCTTTTGTAAAATTTAATTTTTGAGCAATCAAAACTGAATACTTGGCAACCCTGTGACTATGTCCGGCTGTATAGCTATCTCTTCTTTCCATCATCTCTACAAGTCCATAGATGCTTTCTTCATAGTTTCTCAATTTTTCATCAAAATATATCTTGCTCTTATACCTTGCAAACCATATGATAAAAAGACCCGTTATCCATGTAGTCATATAGATAAAAATCAAAAACAAATAACTGCTTTTGTTAACTCTGATAAATTTTGGAATTTTTATTTTAGCATTTATACTACCGAGAATATCTCCATTTTGTTTGCCCATATAAATATGGCATACCAAACAGCTTTTGTCGGCAAACAGTGGTTTTGTATAAAAAACATATCTTTCATCTTTTACTTTATAAAGAGCGTACTGTTCCTTTTTTGTGAGTCTCATTTTGTTTATGGTTTTGCTTATGATGCTACTATTTTGACTTTTTTTAAAATCAGATTCAATGCTGTTTATATCCATAGCAACACCTATATCCATGTTCATCTTATAAATTAAATCTTTAAGAGAAAAATCAAGCTTTAATCCACCCATCTTTTTATGCTCGTTACTTTTGACCTTTTGGTCATATATCCAATTTATAACATATTGGGCTTGATTTGCTGCATTTCTTGCTTTAGTGAGAGTATTTTGAAGTATGTGTCTGTTTTCGTTTTGAAGCTGATATACAAAAAAAATGAGAGTTATCAGCGTCCATATGACAGACATTATAAAAGCAATTTTCTTAAAATATAGATGTTTTTGATAGTATGACACTTTTTTCTTACTTTGTAAATATTTTTTAACTTTGTAATAATATCAAAATAATATGAATTTCATATGAAAATATGTTTGTAAGAATATTATTTTATGGTTTAAGCACAAAAATATTGAGTCAATGCAAGATGTTGCCATATAAGGCAACTATTTTGTCATCTTGGCTGCCAAATCCAGCAAACCTTGCTGTATCTCAAATTTTCTTGAATTCACATACTCAATTGGTGCAAATTCAAATTTTGCATCTCTATATACCACAACCAAACCTTCATTTGATTTTTGCTCTACTAATTTATCTATAGCGTATATGACAAACTCTGTCGCCATAAGCCTGTCATATACTGTTGGGTTTCCACCTCTTTGGATATGTCCCAATATCGTAGCTCTTGTCTCTATGCCAACATCCTCTTCAAGCCACTTTACTAAAAAATCAGTTTTTTTAGACCCCTCTGCAACGACTGCTACTATGTATTTTCTACCTTCATCAAGTTGTTTTTTAAGCTTTTTACAAAGGCTGTTTAAATCATACTCCATCTCAGGTATCACACAAACTTCAGCTCCACATGTAACAGCTGATACCAAAGCTAAATAACCACAATTTCTACCCATAGTCTCGATAACACAGCCTCTTCTAAAAGAGGCTGAAGTATCTCTTATAGAATCAGTAGCCCATCGTATCATATTTAGCGCTGTATCAACTCCCAGGCAATAATCAGTACCAAAGATATCATTATCTATAGTAGAGGGGATACCGACAAAACTGACTCCAAAATCATCATAAAACTGCTTAAGCGCTCTAAAAGATCCGTCGCCGCCTAAAATAATCAACCTGTCAATTCCTAGATTTTTTAAATTTTCATATGCTCTTTTTCTATACTCATATTCAAAAAATCTTTTAGATCTTGATGATCTAAGCCTTGTACCCCCCTCATGGATGATGCCTGCGACATCACTATGATTCGCTTTTTTGATAACGCCGTCTATCAGGCCCTCTAACCCATCATATACCAGATATGGTTGCACTCCTCTATCAAAACAGTAATCTACAAACTTTTTTATAGCAGGATTCATACCTGCACAATCTCCTCCGGAGGTTAATATCGCTATAGACACTTACAGCTCTTCCTCAAAAAGATAGCCGCTGTTACCCAGCATCTCTTTTATATACTCTTGATGCTCTGACCCCTTCGTTTCCAATACTATCGTTATCTTTGCATCGCCATAAGCCAACTTGGTAGAAGTCCTGTCATAATCAATCTGTATGATATTTGCATTTGCATCTCTTAGTATATCTGTCAGATACATCAAGGCTCTGGGTTTGTCGATAAGAGTGATGAGTAACTTCATCTTTCTGTGTGATTTTATAAGTCCTTTTTCGATAATGACTGAGAGCATTTGGACATCTATATTTCCACCACTTAGCACTATGCCTATATTTTCACCTTTTTTAAAGTTGAACTTTTTATGCATCACAGCAGCCACTCCGGTTGCTCCGGCACCCTCTACAACAATCTTTTGTCTCTCAAGCAGATATAAAACCGCCGTAGCTATCTCTTCGTCATCAACCATAACGATATCATCAACAGACTCAAGTATATGCTTTAGATTTTTTTTGCTTACATCTCTTACGGCTATACCGTCTGCTATAGTTCTAACACTTTTTGAGTTTTGAATATCTTTGGCTTTAAAAGAGTTATATATTGCCGGTGCTCCCTGTGAAACAACACCTATGATTCTAATGCTTGGATCTATCTGCTTGATGGCTGATGCGATACCGGTGATGAGTCCGCCTCCGCCTATCGGGACCAAGATAGTGTTCAAATCTTTTATCTCATCCATCATCTCCAAGCCTACAGTTCCCTGCCCTGCTATAACCTTTTCATCTTCAAACGGATGTATAAATATAAAACCGTTATCTTTTGCATATTTAAGAGCATAAGCATAAGCTTCATCATAATTATCACCATGCAGTATTACTTCAGCCCCAAGAGCCTTTGTGCCTGTGACTTTAAGCAATGGTGTGGCTTCAGGCATGATGATAACAGCCTTGATACCAAAATGCCTCGCACTATACCCCACACCTTGAGCATGGTTTCCTGCACTTGCAGCTACAACACCTGCTGCTTTTTCTTCATCACTCAAAGATGCTATCTTGTTAAACGCACCTCGTATCTTATAGGCTCCCGTAAGCTGAAGGTTCTCTTTTTTTAAAAATATATTTGCGCCTACCCTCTCACTTAAAAGAGGAGCCAGTATAAAAGGTGTTTTTGCTATAACATCACTTATCAATCTTCTTGCCTGTACTATTTCACTGAGTTCTATCACTTCATCAACCTTTGATGTTCTACTTTTGAGCATCTGTTTTGCACTACTCTCAGTCCGGCTTTTTTTGCTCTCTCGCAAGCTTCATTGTTTACAATTCCCAACTGAAGCCAAAACACCTTCACATCATCTCTTTTAAGCACCTCATCAAGTAGGCTGTCTGCTATGGCCGGCTTTCTAAACATATCAACCATATCTACACCATTTGGCACTTCATTAAGGCTTCTATACACCTTTTCGCCCAGTATATACTCCTCTTTTGGATAGATAGGAATTATCTTATAGCCAACACTTTGTAGATACTTTCCAACCATATTGCTATCTTTGGTCTCATTTGGTGAAAGACCGATAATAGCTATGGTTTTTATCTCTTCAAATATCTTTTTTAACTCTTTGGCATCATTTGTATTTATGGTCGGCATCGGACATTCCATGATCTCTCCTATTTCTTTTTCTTTTTTAAAATTATACCAGATTCTATGTGGTTGGTGTATGGAAACTGGTCAAAAACCGCAAAGGCAACTCTTTTATATCTTTTATTTAAAACCTCCAAATCTCTCTTGAGTGTGAGTGGGTTGCAAGATATATATATAATGTGTTCGAATCTGGATATAAATTCCAAACTCCTCTCATCCATACCAGCTCTTGGCGGATCAACAAATACATGAGAGAAGTTATAGCTATCAAGATCTATATCTTTTAGTCTATTAAACTCTCGCTCTTTTTTTAGAGCACTTGTCAGCTCTTGTGCGCTCATCCTTAGAAATTGTATATTTTTTATACCGTTTAACTCACAACTAAAAAAAGCAGATTTTATAGATGCTTTTGAGATTTCAGTTGCCAGAACTTTTTTAAATTTTGAGCCAAGAGGGATTGTAAAATTTCCATAACCACAGTATAGCTCAAGCAAATCTTTAGGATTTTTCACATGAGAGCAAACCCACTCTATCATCTTCTCATTTACACCTCTGTTTGGCTGTGAAAAACCACCCTCTATAATTTTATATCTATACTCTCTACCCTCTACATGTAGAGTCTCTTGTATAAAGTCCTGAGTTAGTATCTCTTTTATCTTTCTAGCCCGTCCTATTATAAAAACTCCTAATTTTTGCTCTAGTTTTTTTGCTTCATTTCTCCACTCCTGTCCTATCTTTTTGTGGTAAATAAGTGTCACAAGCACTGAATCAACTGACGAGAGAAACTCTACTGCATAAAGTCTGTTTTTAAGCTCGCTGCTCTCTTGAAGTTCTGATTTTAGCCGTGGCATCAAAGTGTAGATATCCTCGTCCACTTTTGGGCACTCACCTACCTTCAAAATCTCTTTGCCTTCGAGTCGGTGCATACCGTAGTATATATTCTCACCCTCGTGCCAAATCCTAAATTCGGCTCTATTTCTATAATGTTTATCTTTTGAAACAAAAAATTCAAACTCTTCTAAATCGAAAAGTTCTTTTATATAGTTTTTTTTATCTTCTACTTGCTCTTTATAAGAGAAATTATGGAGCTTACAACTACCACAAATCCCAAAGTACTCACACACCATAAACAAATACCAAAGCAGAAATAAGTCCTATAAGACCGCCAAAAAATCCTCCCCAGATAACTAACCAACCTAAGTGTTCTTTTATGAAGTCCTGGACAATCTCTTTGACAATTTTAGGAGTCAATTCATCTAATCTTTTATCTATCATAGTCTCTATGGTTTGAAGCATATCATCGCTTACACCTGAATTTTTTATATAATTTTCAAGTTGCGATGAAAAAACCTTGCTTTGTGAAATCTTCAATACGGACTCTTTTAATTTTTCAGTAAATGGCTCTTTTAGGGAATTTAGAGCATTTTCACCGCCAAACATTCCAAGCATCCCGCCAAAGGAAGACTCCATAACCGTCTTAACCAAAGCTTCATATGCGGGAGAGAAATCACTCTGTTCTATCACAGGAGTCAAGTCTAGCTTTCTCTCTTCATTTCTAAAAAAGTTATCTATCTGCTCTTTGGTAAAAAACTGCTTCATCATGAGATTTTTTATAGAGCTTTTAAAGGCATCAAACCTCATTTCAATCACACCTGAACCATAAAAAAACGGCACTTTTTCAAAAAGCATATGTATAGCTATTTGATTGGTAATAGCACCCGAGAGTGCAAAAAGACCAATGTACAGAAGTATATCTTTGTATGGTTCAACCACAAAAAATGATACAGCTACAAATAAAACACTAATCAAATCTGTCACAAAACTCTTGTTCATACTTTACCTTTAAAAAAATTTCGTAATTATACACTATATTTAAAAAAAATATATATAATAAGAAAAAAGGATTTATCATGTTAAAAAGTATGTTGTATGCAGGATTAGGTGCTGCTACTATTATGAAGGAGAGCATAAAGGAGGAGGTAGATAAGCTTGAGAAAAAAGGTAAGCTCAAAACAGATGATGCAAAAAGTTTTTTGGAATCCTTGGAAAAAAGAGGTGAAGAGGAGAACGACAAACTTCAAGAACTCTTTAAAAAAGCCATAAAAGACGTGATAGACGAGCTAGGTCTAGCCACCAAAAAAGACATAGAAAAATTAAAAGAGGATTTAAAATCATCAAAAGATTGAGGTTTTACAACCCTATAAGAATTTATAGCGTATTTCGATTTTTATTAACTCTGTATCTTATCATTAAAAAGAGAGAGAAATTTCTATTTTTTAGGGCTTTGTCTCCGAAAAAACTCAAAGAGAGTATATTCGCACTAGGAGCTAGCTTTATAAAGCTTGCACAAGTATTGGCAACCAGATCAGACTTTTTTTCACAAGAGTATTTGGTGGAACTAAAAGAGCTTCACGACAAACTGCCTCCGATGAAAAGCAGAGAGTTCGATGAAGTTTACGAAAAAGCTTTTAAAAACATGTCGCCTCTTAGAGATTTTGACAAAAAACCAATCGCTTCAGCTTCTATAGGACAAGTGCGTATCGCCTATCTTTTAAATGGTGAAAAGGTGGCTGTCAAATTAAGAAGATATGGTATAAAGACTCAAGTAAACGCAGATATAAGAATTATAAACTTTTTCAATAATCTTTTCAGACCACTCTTTAGTACATATACTAAAAATTCTATAGATGCTGTCATTTGTGAATTTAGCAAGATGATTAGACAGGAGGTCTCTTTCACAATAGAGTTGCAAAATCTCAAAACTTTCAGCAAAGTCTATAAGGAGAGTGGTATAAGGTTTCCCAAGCCTTATGAAAAATTTTGCAGTGATGATGCTGTGGTGATGAGTTATGAAGAGGGTTTTAGGTTTGATGATAAAGAAAATTTACTCAAATACAAGATAAATTTTAGAGAAATAATCAGAAAACTTATCAACTTTTATACTGATCAAATGCTGATAGAGGGCTATTTTCATGCTGATCCACATCCGGGAAACCTGCTTGTTTCGAAAGAAGGAGAGTTGATTCTTCTAGATTTTGGTATGGTAAAGAGAGTGGCAAACGATACGCGCGTAGCAATAATTGAGCTGATAAAAGCGGCAAATGAACAAAATTATGAGCTCTATATCAGCGCGAACAAGAGACTAGGAACCATAGCTTATGAAGCTCCAACTGCAGAGTTAGCCGAATTTACATCCAAGATGTTTGCTATATTTAGCGATGAAAATCTCACCAGTGAATCGATGCAAAAACTCGCTTTTGATGTTTTAAGTACTACAAGAGATTTTCCGTTTAAACTCCCAAGTGATGCTATATATATCTTAAGGACAAGTGCCATTATAGAGGGCTTGGGAACTACTTATATAAAAAATTTCAACGGCATAAAAGATATACTCCCGATACTGCAAGAAAATATCCCAAAAGCCCTGGGAAATAAAGAGAGTATGGCTGAATTTTTTATTGATACCATAAAAGAGACTCCGTTTTTTATACAAAATTTACAAAAGAGTGTGCAAAATATGTCGCAAGGAGAACTGGGCATAGTTCTCTCAAAAGAACAGTTGTATTGGATAGCAAAAGAGAGCAAAGAGTTTATAAAACCCCTACTTCAAGGCTTCACTCTTATATTGACAAGCTTCTTTACTTTATTGTATGATAAAGATCTAAAAGAGTTGGCACTTTTTATATTTATTTTCGGCGTTTTAAGAATTTTACTAAAATAAGGAGAGGTTATGCCAAATAGAGAAGATGCATTTAGATTATTAAAAAAGTACAATGGTGATGCTCTTGTGACCCATGGACTTGCTGTTGAGGGAGCAATGAGATACTTTGCTAAAAAATGGGGTGAAGATGAGCAGATATGGAGCATAGTAGGCTTGCTTCATGATTTAGATTATGAAAAATATCCCGAGCAACACTGTCATAAAACAAAAGAGATAATGGAGCCTTTGGGCTACAGTGATGAGATTATAAGGGCTATTATGAGCCATGCCTATGGGATTTGTACAGATGTAGAGCCGATCTCGAAGATGGAAAAAACTCTGTATGCTGTGGATGAACTTACAGGACTTATCACAGCTTGCGCACTTGTAAGACCTTCAAAATCTGTGATGGATTTAGAGTTAAAATCAGTCAAAAAGAAATTTAAACAAAAATCCTTTGCCGCAGGAGCAGATAGAGAAGTGATGAAAAAGGGTGCTGATATGCTTGGTATCAGTATGGACGAACTTATCAGTGAAGTTATCCTCTCCATGAGAGCCATTGCTCCTTCGTTAGGACTCTAAAATGAAAAAAATTATTAAATTTTTGACTCTTTTATTACTTGTATCTACTTTAAGTTTTGGAGCTAAGATTTCAGGTATAGATATGCGAGATACTCTTCAAAATGGACTTATCTTAAATGGAGCTGGAGTTAGAAGCAAATTTTTCTTTGATCTGTATGTCGGCGGCTTATACCTCAAGCAAGAAAGTTCTGATGCATCTCGCATCATTAACAAGAATGAACCAATGGCTATAAAACTACATATAACCTCATCACTAATCACAAGCAAAAAGATGATTGATGCCACAATGGAGGGATTTGAGAATTCAACAAAAAACAATATAAAACCTCTAAAAAAACAGATTGACAAGTTTGTCAATGTCTTTAAAAAAGAGATAAAAGATGGTGATATTTATGACTTTATATATACACCTCAAAATGGAGTAAAAATTTACAAAAACTCAAAATTTATCACTTCCATCAAAGGATTGGAGTTTAAAAAAGCACTATTTGGTATCTGGCTGTGTGACAAACCAGCACAAAAGAGTTTAAAAAAAGAGATGCTAGGTACTTAGACAGGCTGGACACAGGCCCTTTATGATAATACTCTCAATTTTATAACCTTGTAAATTTATCAAATTTTTCTCGCTAAGACATGAAATTGTATTGCATCTTGTGCAGATAAAGTGTGGATGAAAATTTTGCTCAAGGGAAAAGTATCTCTTTTTATCATTTGATTCAAAACTTCTAATGATAGAATTATCCTCAAATTTAGAAATATTCCGATAAAAAGTAGCCTTGTCCATGGATAGCCCATCTTTTATGTCATCATAAGAGATGGGCTTATTTTGCTCTATAAGTATCTCTAAAATCTCAACTCTTGCAGGAGTAAGTTTTAGATTTTTACCTTTTATAATTTTCTCTATTTTCATAAATCAAATTATAGCAAATATTTCTCTATACTTTAGTTTTTTCAGCAAATTCATATATATCTTTTTTTCTCAAATCTCCATTGTATACAACTGTAGCAGGATCTATCTTTGTAGTATCTTGGTCAAGGACCTTTGGAACTGCATCTGCATTTTCCAGAACTCTCATATGGCGGTCAAGCTCATCTTCACTGTAACTCATCTGCATATCAGCGGCAATTACATGCGGTATTGCCTCTATGACTTTTAGTTTTTGCAACTCTTCAGAGACATCTTCTCCCTCGATTGTTATGATAATCTTTCCGCTCTCATCATGAAAATGGTAATCACAAGCTCCACAACTCTTCAATTCCTCTACAACACCCTCTAAATACTTTGGTAGTGTCTGAACTACTATACTTGAAATATTCATCTATTTTTTTAACCTCCAAAATTTTATCTTATTTTTACTTGTTGTAAAAAGAGTCTTGTCGCCAGTAAAGATAATATTTGAAATCGTACTCTTATCACCAACTAGTTTATAGACATTCTCTTTGTTACTTGTATCAAAAATTGTTATACTATTTACAAAATCACTTGGATAAGCACACATCTTGCCATCCGGACTGAGACCTACACTATATACCATAAACTCAGCTTTTTTATAATACGAGAGAGTTCCATCGTCTCTATATACTCCACATCTTCTGTCTTTGCTAGCTATGGCAATTATATGATTTTTATAATCTACTTGATATACATTGTCAAGATTTTCCCCCTTAAAGACTTTGATAACTTTTCCATCTTTTGTATCTATCAATGTTGCACTTCCGCTCTCATCCACCAATGCCATTTTACTTCTATCCCTGTTAAGTGCAAAGTCTGAAAATTTTGAACCAGAGACCTGCTTATTGTAAATAAATTTTTTACTTTTAAGATTATATAAAAGCACTTGTGAGCTAAGCAGTGCCAGGATAATTTTATCTTTTGAGATAAACTTTGCTTTAACAACAGAGAGCTTATCTCTCTTGTTAAATATCAAACTCTTTTTTTTTCCCTGATATAGATAGACTCTGCTAAAGCCTCCCTCTCCCTGCGATACAAAAAGCAGCTTACCCCCCTCCTTGTCTATAGAGAAAACTCTCGCATCACTCACATCTCCAAAAAAATCTTTTATCTTATCAAATTTGATAACTCTTATAAGCTCTTTTTTTTCTATATCAAATATATCTACAGTGCCACTATCAGTGGAGGCATATATCTTGTCATCTTGTACCAAAACACCTAAAATCTCTCCATCTGTTTTTATCGTATACAAGGAGTTTATCTCTCTGGCAAAAAGTTGTATCACCAATATAGTTAAGATGAGTAGAATCTTTTTCATGTCTTAACTCCACGTATAGCCTCTTGGTTATACTGTTGTTGAAATTTTGCTATCTCTATCTTAACCTCTTCAAAATGAGCTATGGTAACATTATCATCTTTTTTCCACTCAACCTCTATATCTCCACCATAATCATCGCCCATCTGCTCTATTGCATCTTCATACTGTTTCATATCTTTGCAAGTTGCAACTCTGTTATCAAGAGTGTCTGCAAGCTCTATATACCATCCGCCTATACCATCTTCTTTGATAGTTGATACAAATTTTACTGCCATTTTTTTACCTTAATTGCTTGGGTAGGACAGACATTTACGCAAAAACCGCAATTTGTACAAATGTCCATATCTATCTCAGGTCTAAAGAGTCCAAGATACACTATGGCATCTTCCATGCAGACATCTTTACAACTAAAACACATCGTCTTGTCCCAACTTAAACATTCTAACACATTTATCGTAATTTTTGCTTTAATGCTTCTTTTGTTTTTTATATCCAATACACCAAATTCACAAGCTTTTGCACACTCATCACAGTATGTACAGCCACCTTTTGAAAAATCCAGAACAGGTGTTTTATCCTCTTTTATAACTATTATTTTTTCTTGACAAAAGTTTTCACAAACTCCATTACACTCTATGCAATTTTCTAAAAAACTCTCAACATCGCTAAAATAGGGAGGTCGGATGATAGTCTCACTCTTTTGACCTCCTCTTTTAAAAGATGACACAAGAGAGCCGAAAAGCTCTCGTTTTTGTATCATTTTACGGTATTTATTCCCTGATCATATGTATTTACAAAATTTGATTGATTCATCTGTTTCTTGTTCATATAATCTGGTTTGAAAGTGTTACCAACCAAAGGTTTTGCATTTGATTGTGGTACATGGCATTGCGTACAGTTAAATCTTCCTGCATATAGTTTCCCATGTGTTGATGTTGCAAAAACATCATTTGCTCCACCGTTTGGTCTAGCTACAATATCACCTTTTTTGATAAGTTTACCATTCTTTGCGATAATCTCAGTCGGTCTAAAGTTTATAAAGTGTGATTTTGGTATAGCTGTTGCGTGAACACTTGACGCAACTTCGGGCATATGACATCCCAAACAAGAGTTGTTAGCTCTAGTAATAGGAAGTAAACCTTCAACACTATGAGGAATGAGAGGAGGAGCATTGTCATATGATCTTTCAATCTTCTTTGCTTCACCCGGTGTTGCATTGGTGTAATTTACTTTATTTAATTTTATAGTACTTTCACTTTGCACATTGGCTTTTCTTAGACTCAAAGAGTTATCACTAACTGATTCATTTGTAGTGGCACAACCCGCTACAAAAATTCCAACAGTTATGATACTAAGAGCGATTTTACTCATTTTTTTCATTATTTATCTCTCCTTTTTTATTATTATTTTCTACTTTCAAAAAGAACCCGAGGGCATTATCTTCACAAACATCTATGCATCTGCCACAATTTGTACATTCTCCTGAGGTCACAGGAATAGAAACTTTGTCTATCATATGTAAAACTTGGACTTCAGGGCATACAACTTTGCATTTCATACATCCCGTACATGCCTCGCTGTCATGTTTTACCTTTAGCAGTCTAAATCTTCCTATTATAGAATAAAAACCTCCGAGTGGGCAGATATGTCCACACCAACCATTTTTGAGCACGAAAAGATCAAACAGATACAGTATCGCCATAGCTGCCCAACCAAATCCCATACCAAATATGATACCTCTGTGTATCATAGATATAGGTGAAATAAACTCAAATGCTGTAAGGCCTAGAAAAAATGAGATAATTAAGCTTATAACTAAAACCCAATATCTCAAATTTCTGCTTGATGGTTGCTTTTTGGCAACCATATCAAAACCAAACTTTCTGCTTGTCCAATTTGCTGCGTCAGTTATGATATTGACAGGACAAACCCACGAACAAAAAGCTCTACCACCCAAAATCGCATAAAAGAGGAAAATAATCACAGCTCCTATGAGAATATTTGATGATATAACAGCACCCGCAACAAACATTTGAAGTACAGCATAAGGATCACTAAGAGGTATTATTCCCAGTATAGATGATGAACTGAGATCTCCACTTAACATCTTCCATCCATAGTAATTACCGCCAAAGTAAAGCAAAAGAATAGTTATCTGAACAACTCTTCTTGTTATTAGAAATCTTATACTACTCATCTAACAGTCCTCCCAAGTCGTTTAGTTTATCTATCGCTTTTCTTTCGCTTCTTTTATCTTTGGTATGTATAGATTTGGCAGCTCCAACTCTTTGTTGATCTTTTCTATCCCAGCCTTTTACATAGTGGGTACCGACTTCTCCCATCGCAAGCTCGCGAGGAAGAACAAAAATGGCAGCTTTTTCAACAACGCAAGCTTTTTCGCAAAGTCCACAACCAGTACAGATATCACTATGAACAACCGGAAGCAAAAATGCATGTTTTCCTGTTCTTTTGTTCATCTGCATATCTATAGTTAAAGCTTTTCCCATAAGAGGACATGCTCTATAACATGCATCGCATTGAAGTCCCCAATACGCTATACAGCTCTCTTTGTGGACAACGGCAAGACCCATTCTTGCCATATTTATGTCTAGCTTTTTTGTCTTCTTGTTTGTAAGGCTCAATATATCAAGAGCTCCACTAGGACAAGCAGGAACACAAGGTATATCATCACACATAAAACAAGGATCTTCTCTTGCAATAAAAAACGGAGTTCCAAGAGGCTTATTGTCTCCCGGAGCTGCAAGCCTTAGGGTAGGATCTTTTGCGCCAACTCTCTTGCCGTTTTTATCAAAGATGATATTACCATTTCTGTTTCGACATGCATCCACACACAGACCGCATTTTATACAAGTTTTTAGAAAATCATCTTCCTTGAGAGCTCCGGGAGGACGAAGCAAAAGTTTATTTGCCTTTGCCTCATCTACATAAGCACTCCAAGTAAGACCACCCAAGATTGCAAGACCAATATTTCTGGTCGTTCCCAAAAATCCTCTTCTACTTTCACTTAGTGGTTGTTTATATGACTTAACCTTCTGTTTGTGATTCAAAATTTACCCTTTTATACTTTATATATCTTAACGGCACATTTTTTATAATCTGTCTGCTTTGACATAGGACAAGTAGCATCTAGGCAGACTTTGTTTATCAAAATCTTTTCATCAAACCAAGGAACAAATACCAATCCTCTCGGAGGTCTGTTTCTTCCTCTTGTCTCAATTCTTGCTCTTACTTTTCCTCTTCTGCTTTCAATCCAAGCCAAATCACCTCTTTTTAGACCTTTCTCTTGCGCAGTTTTTGGGTTCATAAAGCATAGAGCTTCAGGAACGGCACGGAAAAGTTCAGGCACTCTCATAGTCATAGTCCCGCTGTGCCAATGTTCAAGTACCCTACCTGTACACAACCATGTATCATACTCGTTATCTGGCATTTCTGGTGGATCCATATATGGGCGAGCAAAAATTTTCGCTTTATTTTTGAGTGCTTTTTTACCAAGTGCCTTATCTGGTCCTTTCAAATCTCCTTGAAGTAGATTTTTTGCTATCGGACCATAAAATGCAAAGTCTGCATTTGGACCTGCAAAATGTTTAACATAAGGATCATACTCTCCATTAAATCTCCATAGAGTCTCTTTCCCGTTTACAACAGGCCATCTCAAACCTCTAACCCTATGATAGACATCAAAAGGAGCTAAATCGTGTCCGTGTCCTCTACCAAAGTCTGCATACTCTTCCCATAGATATTTATGCAAAAAGAAACCGTAACCTTTAAAGACTTTTCCGTCACTTCCAACTACATTTCTCTCATCGCCAAATACCTCAGAGTCGTCATAGCCTCTTTGGATTGGGTCGTTTACACGATCGGCTTTGAAAGATTTTGCTCTGTTATTTGCAAAGAGGATATCAAACATGGTTGTATCACCTCTGTAGCCCATAGATCTTGCATCTCCCCTGACATCGGCTAGCTTTTTACCGTTTCTTAGAGTATATGATCCCCATAGATCATCAACTGTAAATCTTTTTGAAAGCTCTACCCACTGCCATGTATCACTCATAGCATCACCGACTGGCAAGACTTGTTGTCTCCACCATTGACTTCTTCTCTCGGCATTTCCATAAGCTCCCCATTTTTCATAAATCATGGCACTTGGAAGCACGAGGTCAGAAACCATAGCAGAGATTCCAGGGTATCCGTCACTTGTAACCAAGAATAGATCCTCTATCTCTCTTGCTGCTTTTAGCCAGTGTTTTGCGCTTGCACTGTCTTGATAAGCATTACATACATTTACCCATGCAAACTTAACAAATCTATCCTCTATGTCTCTGTGAATTTTCATAATATGTTGGTTACCGACTGGATTTAGAGTACCATTTGGTATATGCCAACCTTTTTCTGTTATCTTTCTGTGTTTTGGATTTTTTACCATCATATCAGCCGGCAGTCTATGGCAGAATGTTCCGACTTCTCTAGCGGTTCCGCATGCACTTGGTTGCCCTGTTAGTGAGTAAGCACCGTTACCTGGTTTTGCCTGTTTATTTAATAAAAAGTGAACATTATAAGATAGAGTATTTACCCAGCTACCACGAGTGTGTTGATTCATACCCATTGTCCAGAAACTTACTACTTTTCTTCCTTTTTCTATATAGTGATCGGCTAATCTTTTTAATTTTGCTTTATATGCATCCAGTGGCTCATCAGGATCACCCTTTGAAACTTTTGCTACATAATCAAGTGTATAAGGCTCTAGTGATTTTTTATACTCTTCAAAGCTAATATGCCAATGCTTTAGAGTGCCGGCAGTGTTTTTCATCACTTCGTTTTCACTATAACCATAAGGCGCAAGTGCAGGAGCTTCTCTTGAGCCCACTTTTTTACTCATCTCTTTATTGATTGTCTGCATCTCTTTTGCATCATATCTTCCGGCACTTCCATTGGCTCTAACAGGAGTCAAAGACGGTTCACCTTTTCTTCTCATACCATAACCGATATTTACAGGTCCTGCTGTGAAAACTATGTGTTTTTTTATAAAATCCCAATCAATTGCTTCAGGATGGTTATATACTATCTCTCTAGCTACATAGTTCCACAAAAGCAGATCTGTTTGCGGTCTAAAGATGATAGTATCGTCAGCCAAATCGCAAGTTCTATTGGTATATGTTTGAATACTGACAACTTTTACACGATTTGGATCGCTTAGTTTTCTATCTGTACATCTTGACCAAAGAATTGGGTGCATCTCTGCCATGTTTGATCCCCAGGCGATAATAGTATCAGTTAACTCGATATCGTCGTAACATCCGCTTGGCTCATCTATACCGAAAGTTTGATAAAAACCAACAACTGCACTGGCCATACAGTGTCTTGCATTTGGATCTATGGCGTTACTCCTAAAACCGCCTTTCATCATCTTTTGAGCTGCATAGCCCTCTGTGATAGTGTACTGACCACTACCAAAAACAGCTACTGCTTCAGGACCATTCTTTTTGAGGGCATACTTGATATGTTTTTCCATCTCATCAAATGCTCTTTTCCAACTAACCGGTGCAAATTTACCGTGTTTATCAAATTCACCCTTGTCATTCATCCTGAGAAGTGGTGTTGTTAATCTATCGGCACCATACATAATCTTGGCATTAAAATAACCTTTAATACAATTAAGTCCTCGATTTACCGGGGCTGCCGGGTCACCTTTGACCGCAACAATCCTTCTGTTTATTCCTTCGCCCTTGGTGGCTAACATAATTCCACAACCTGTTCCACAAAAACGACAGGCTGCCTTATCCCATCTCCATTTATCCTGTGTTGCAGCAGCAGCAGCCTGCACATCATCAGGGATAGAGATTCCTACAGCGGCAGCTGCACTAGCAGCAGCAGTTGACTTTAAAAAGTCTCTTCTTGAAAGCGACATTCTTACCTCCTATTGAAATTTTTCATCGTTTTAATAGTATCATTTAGGGGTAGTACAATTCTATGACTTAAGTCAAATTATCACTTTTTTTCTTCCCCTTGTTGAATCTGGGATATTGAACTCAGATTTGATTTTAATTTTTCAAGCATCTTGGCAACGTGAAGAAGATTTTCAGTAGATTCTATAGCTATATCTTCTGTGGCACTTATCTTTTTATCAAAACCTTTTTTATCTGCATCATTCAGTTGCAACGAAGATAATGCCTCATTTGCATCGCCTGAGATACTCTCCAACTCTTCAACGGCTCTTTCAGCCTTGTCTATAGCATCTTGAGAGTGATTTAGGGCATTGTTTACTTTTTGTACAAATGAATTTATATGTCCTGAAGCTTCTTTGAGTTCATCTTCGTTTGCCTCTGCCAGTTTAAAATTTTTCGTATTTATTTGGGTTATATCTGATAGAGCTAACATTTTTGCCTTGTCTATAAAATCCCTTACATGATTCATAATCTCTTTTGTAAGTAAAAAGCTGTATAAAATGATAATAACACCTAGACTCAACAGCGTAAACTGCATATAGACAAAAAGCATATTTTTCTGTTCACTGTAGTCTGTGAAGAGCCATACGGCTTCATCCATATTTTTAAGTACTATAACATTATTTTTATATATGTATTTGGTGAGTTTATTTATATTTGTCTGCTCACTTATGAGTTCATTTGCATATTTTTGAAAATTTTTCCAATAATCATAAGTGATTTTACATGCCACATAGACCTCTTTATTATCTTTTATCTTTTCGTTATTTAAAAAATTTATAATCGTAGTGTTATATAAATCTTTGGCATTTAGATATATGGTATAGTCTTCTCTGTTTGAAGTTCTGAGATATCTCTTGAGGAACAACCCCATTCTTTGAGAGAGCATTCTCTGTCTGCCTGAGAGATCTATATAAACTCCTTTCATATTGTTTTTCACCATCGTTTTAACTATGTTGTCAGAGAGACTTAAAATTTTATTGATCTTAATCGTAAAAACCTCTAAGCTGGGGCTTATCTTTTCAAGGTTTTTTTCCAACTCCTGCACATGTAATTTGAACGGTATCCACATCTTTTGAACCTGCTTTAGCTTTTCTGTGATCTTCTTGTCCTGTGGTGGATATATACCTCTTGCACTATTTCCGTTTATAAGATCATAAAGGTTGTTTTCAAATGTACTCATAGCACTGTCAACTATCCTGAAATCTGTAGAGTACTTGAGTATATTATAAAATATCTCTTTACTGATCTTTTGCGTAAGCATTCTCTGCTTTCCGGCTATATTTATTATGAGGGCATCTTTTTTGGTTTTAATATTCATATATAATGAAATCATAATAGTTGCAATCACAACAAAAGTAAGTGAGCCTCCCACCAATTTAAGTTTATTGTTGATTCCTGATGGCTTAATCATATATATCCTTTAACTCTTTTTTATCCTGAACAATCACTTGATTGTTTTCTATCTTAATGATGCTATTTCTTGTCAGTTTTTTCAAAATCCGTGAAAGCGTTTCTGGTTGCATATGCAACATATATGCTATCTCGTGTTTTTTTAGCATATTAAAATCTTTCAAATCATTGTCTATCATATGAGCAACTTTTGCGGTTCCGTCAAAGACTATGTCTCTGCTTATAATACACTGCATCTGCTGAATCATCAAAAACGATTCCCTCATAATTCTTTGCATCAGTTTTTGATTCTCTTTCATCAAGATTTTAAACTTTTTTGCATCTATTGCCAAAATCTCACTCTCTTCTATAAATTCAGCATTTGCAAAACACTGTAGTATAAATTCCTCACACAATTTGGAGAGATCAAAAATGAGAGAATTTTTTGAGAGCTTATATAAAAATATCTCATTGTCAAATCTGTCAACCTTATAAAATTTAACAGACCCTTTAAGGATGTAATAAATTGTATCAACTTCATCATTCTCATAAAAAAGAACTTCATTTTTTGCAAATTTTTTTATTTTACAAAATAGTGAAATCTCTTTTATTAACTCCATAGGCAATGAGTTAAACAGCGGAGAATCTAGTAGTTTTTCCAACATTTACGAAGTCCTGTTTTTACTTTTTCTATATTTTATCATAAAAAAATTTAATCAATTGTGATATAATGCCCCAAACATTTATTTCAAGGAGAATATAGTGCTACCATCCGAAGAATCTTCAAACTGTTTTCCAAATTTTTTAGTTATTTTTTCAGTTCCACTCCTTATATATTGTGCGGCAATTGGTGCTTTTTTTGGCTATGTACCTCTAAAGGTGGAGATGCACACTTTGGTTATTTTAGGTTTTATATTTTTTATATTTATATTTTTTGTAAAACACAATGCCAACTATGCAGCTTGTAGTTTCAGAAACTCCTTTTATGAGATAGGGGATAAACTGCAAGAGTACTTGAATCAAAATCTACTCTCTATCAATGGAAACAAAAAATCTCTCTCAAGCATAGATGAATTTTTAGAAAGATACATCAACGGTTTTAGAAACGATAATTTTTCTACTATAGCCACAACGGTTTTTCCGATGCTCGGAATCTTAGGTACATTTATATCAATAGCTATGTCAATGCCTGACTTTTCCGTCCAAAATACAGCTGCACTGGATCGTGAAATCAGTATACTCTTAAGCGGTGTCGGCACGGCTTTTTATGCGTCTATTTATGGTATATTTTTATCTTTATGGTGGATGTTTTTTGAAAAAAGAGGAATGAGCAAAATATCCAGAACAATGGAATACATAAAAACACTCTACTCAAAATATGTATGGAGCCAAAACGAACTTGACAAATATCAATATGAAAACAGGCAGATAGAAAACCAAAATCTTGTAAACGCACTAAAAGAGATATTTACAGCTGATAAAGTCAGAGTTTTAAACGAAGAGTACCTAAATAACTTTAAAGATATCATTGAGACTACCTCATCTTCTTTTTCAGGTATAACAGAAGACATGAACAGTGCAGCAAACAAACTCGGCGAAACACTCTCACAGGTACAATACTCCAGTGAGGCATTAAATGCAACCCAAAATCTGGACAACACCATAAAAGAGTTTACAAACGCAACAAATTCGCTTGATAACACAATATCAAGTGTAAATGAAAAACTCTCAAGCAACATAGAATCCTCTTTCGGAAAAATAGATAAAGAAGTAGCTGAGATTGTCGTTAAACTTGCGGATTTCGCCTATCTCTTGGATGGACACAATGAAAAAATTCTGCAAGATTTAGAAGAGTATCACAAAGAGATGCTAAGAGGGTTTAAGAGATAAAAATGGTATTTAAAAAAAATAAAAACGAAGATATTACAAACTTTTGGATATCTTATGCCGACTTGATGGCGGGACTGCTTTTTGTTTTTATCCTACTTATAGGTGCGATTGTAACAAAATCTATCATCTTAAAACATAACCTTCTCTCGAGCGAAAACTCACTTCAAAAGAAAAAAAGCGCACTTGATTTGAAAAATGATGAAATACAAGATTTAAAAGCTATGCTTTTTCAGAAAAATACACAACTGAGCTCTTTTAGTAATAAAATCGTAATTTTACAATCAGTGATAAACGATGTGAATGCCTCTCTTTTGGAAAAAGAAAAAAGCCTAAATGACTACAAAGGAAAGGTTTTAGTTCTCTCCAATGAGTTAAATGACAAAAACAGCACTCTGCAACTAAAAGACGAAGAGATACTTAAACTGCTAAATACTCTGGGGGAAAAAGAGACCAGATACGACAGACTTGTAGCTCAAATGCAAAAGACAAAACAGAAGATAAAAAATCTTACCGGTATTCGTATCAAGGTTATCGCGGAACTTAAAAAAATACTCGGCAAAAAGATACAGATAGACCCAAAAAACGGATCTTTGAGATTTTCGTCAAATATACTCTTTGACAAAGGTAAAGCGGTTCTAAAAGAGAACTCCAAAAAACAGCTGAAGAAGGTATTTATAGAGTATGTCGGTGCCCTTTTGGGAAACAAAGATATAAAAGATCATATAGATAAAATCATAATCGAAGGACATACTGACAGTGACGGTGGCTTCTTGTACAATCTTGAACTATCCCAAAAAAGGGCTTATGAAGTTATGAATTATCTTCTTAGCCTTGATTTCGTAAAAAAACACCATATAAAACCTCTGATGATAGCAAGTGGAAGATCATATCTTGACCCAATTTACAACAAAGACGGTAAAGAGAACAAAGAGGCTTCAAGAAGAATAGAGATAAAATTTTCACTCAAAAATCAAAATGCCATGAAAGAGATAGAGAGGATTTTAGATGCAAAATAACTTTGAACCGATAAACCTGAAAAACGCCTCAAGACATGTAGACTGGCTCATAAACAAAACCACAGAGATTTATAAACCACAAAAAAAATCTCTGTGGGAAAAGTTTTTAAATATACTTACAAGAATATTTTAGATAAAATCACAAAAAAACAATCAGGATAATAAATGTACAGATTTGCCCCTTCTCCAACGGGAGATATACATATAGGCAACCTTAGAGCTGCACTGTTTAACTACATTTGCGCAAAACAAAACAGCGATAGATTTATTGTTAGAATTGAAGATGCAGACAAAGCTGAAAATATAGAAAGAATGGACAAGGACATACTCGCCCTGCTTGATACTTTTGGTATAAAATATGACAGTGTTTACTACCAAAGTGAGAACTTTAAATACCACTTGCAGTTTGCATCAACTCTACTTGATGAAAAAAAGGCTTTTATGTGTTTTTGTACAGAAGACGAACTAGAAGAGAAGAGAAAGATTGCAAAAAAGGAGAAAAGAGCTTATAGATATGACGGAACTTGTGAAAATCTTAGCAGCGATTATATACTAAATAGTACAAAACCCTTTGTTATAAGGATGAAAAAACCAATTTATAACATCTCTTTTGATGACACCATCAAAGGCAGTTTAACATTTAATGGTGAAGCAGTGGACAGCTTTGTAATTATGAGAGTCGATAAATACCCGACATACAATTTTGCCTGCGCTATTGATGATATGCTCCAAGGTGTCACCCACATCATAAGAGGAGAAGAGCACCTCTCAAACACGCCAAAACAAGAGCATATAAGAAAGTCTCTGGGATACAGTGAAAAAATCACCTATACACATCTGCCCATTATCTTAAATAAACTTGGCAAAAAGATGAGCAAAAGAGATGACGCAAGCAGTGTTCAATGGCTCCTTGACCAAGGCTATATACCTGAAGCCATCATAAACCATCTTATACTTTTAGGCAATAAGCCTCCAAAAGAGATTTTCACCCTAGAAGAGGCAATAGAATGGTTTGATATAAATCTCATTTCAAAGTCTGCAGCAAAATTTGATATAGAAAAACTTAGATTTATAAACATAGAACACATAAAACTTCTAAGCAATGAAGAGCTGGCAAAGAGAATTGGATATAGTGGAAAAGGCATAGGAAAGCTGGCTAAACTATACACTCAAGAGGGAAGTACTACTTTCGAAATAAAACAAAAGATTGATGCTATATTTGCCCCAAAACATATAGAGGGCAAATTTGGCCAAAACCTTGAAAAACTAAAAGAGATAGTACAAAACGCACCTGAATTTGAAGAGTTCGGTGATTTTAAAAAATATCTTATGAACGAGAGTGGCTTTAAAGGAGAATCTCTCTTTAAGCCACTAAAAGTTCTTTTAACAAACAACCAAAACGGACCAGAGCTGACACATCTGTATCCGTTGATAAAAAATTATATAAAAGAGGTAGCAAAATGATAGTATTTTCAACACTTATAGAAGCAGTGGCACAAATTTTACATATGGTTATAAACATATACATCTGGGTTGTCATCATAGCAGCTCTCATTACCTGGGTAAGACCCGATCCCTACAATCCGATAATACAGGTTTTAAACAGACTGACTGAGCCGGTATATGCTTTTATAAGAAGATATATACCTACAGTCATAGGTGGAATCGATCTTGCTCCTATAATCATCATTTTAGGATTGCAATTTTTAGATTTATTTGCTGTAAAACTTCTATTTTCATTAGCAAATGCCGTTTAGAGCCAGAGGTATAGCAGTACTGCTATGCCTCCTCACCCCTTTTTTACTATATGCTCAGATGCCGCAGGATTTTTCGTCTTTTCATAAACTTCCAAGAAGCATAGCCAAGGATTACTATATATACAGATACCTAAACGAAAGAAATGTCACAGGAGATGAAGCACAAAAGCTACTAGAACAGACAAAAAGAGTAAATTTCAAACTTTTTTACTCAATTGCCAAAAAAATAAAGGATAAAGGTTTTGAAAAAGTCTCTAAATGTCTCAAACTAAAAACAGATCTTCTTTTGAAAACAGATGACGAATGCATCGCGATAGGTCTTAGCATATCAGACGCTCTAACATTAGATAAAAATACCACTAAAAATCTCTCAAAAAGGCTCAAAAAATACAAAGACATAAATGAAACCATGGTTATACTCAGTTCAGGCAACATCTTGCAAGAGGCTCTAAAAAAGAGTAAAAAATTTATTGAAATTTTTAATAAAGCAGGTCCAAAAAATAGAAAAAAACTCTTTAACAAAAAGATATCCAAAGAGGAGATAAACAGACTTGCAAATTTCAAAGAATTTAACAGGAGTATTGAAATTATAGTAACACAACGAGAGTTAAAAAATCTTCAAAAATCTCTTCTGCATGTAGAGGCAAATCAAAATTTGACTCAAAAATCACTCTTTTTTCTTGGTTTAAATGCACTGGAACAAAATCGCAAAATCTTGGCTTTAAATTTTCTTGATAAGGCTTACAAGAAAGCATATTATAGATTTGATAAAGACAAGATAATATTTTGGAAATATTTGCTTACAAAAGATGAAAAATATACACAGGAGCTAAATTCAAGTTTTGATGTAAATATTTATACCATCTATGCACACGAAAAATACTCTACAAAATTTACCAATATCATTTCACCGGACATTAACAGCACAGATAAAAACTATGATATACAAAATCCTTTCTTGTGGACAACACTGCTGCAAGAAATCAAAGATCAAAACAAAACAACTCTGGAAAAAACTGCAAAAAGCTTCAGACATAAAAATACAATAGGTCAATATGCATTTTTACTTGAAAAAGCCAAAGGATATAAAACCCACTATTTTCCGATGCCTTTTTTTAGCTATCTAAGCACTTATACCAACAAAAGAAAATCACTCATTTTAGCAATCGCCAGACAAGAGAGCAGATTTATTCCGGCTTCCGTATCCACATCCTACGCACTTGGAATGATGCAGTTTATGCCTTTTCTTGCCATTGCCACTGCAAAAAATCAAAAAATCAAGAATTTTGATACAGATGAGATGTTTGACCCAAAAATTGCATATAAATTTGCAAATCTTCACCTAAATTATCTTGTAAAAAAACTGCACCACCCGCTCTTGGTCGCCTATGCATACAATGGCGGAATAGGCTATACGAAAAGATTGCTAAAATCCGGAAATTTTTTCACAAAATCACAGTATGAGCCATTTTTCAGCATGGAGACAATAAGCTACCCCGAAACCAGAAAATACGGTAAAAAGGTACTAGCAAACTATATAATATATATGCAACTCCTGGGAGAAAAAGTCTCATTAGATAAGTTGATTACAAATCTAAAGTAAGCTTATGGTATCATTTGCCACAAATAGACCAAAGGAGTGATGAGATGATAGACAAACCCCTAGGTATCACTGTTAGTAGATACATTATGGATTTACAACATATGTTTCCTGAAGCAAAAGGAGATCTAACAGGACTCTTAAATGAGCTTATAGTCGCTGCAAAAACTATAAATGCCGAAGTCAACAAGGCAGGACTTGCAGATATACTGGGACAATCAGGTAAAAAAAATATCCAGGGCGAAGAAGTTCAAAATCTGGATGAACTGACAAATAATACAATCAAAAAGCGAATGGAGAGCTGTAGCTATGTCTGTGCGATGGTCTCAGAAGAGGAAGAGAAGGTAATCCCTGTAAAAGAGGGTTACAGCGGAAAATACACTCTTGCTTTTGATCCACTTGACGGCTCATCAAATATAGATGTCAATGTCAGCATAGGAACAATTTTTTCCATACACAGACGCGTAACTTCAAGCTGGGATACATCTTCTTATGATGTTCCCGGAACTGCGGATGATTTTCTGCAAAAAGGAAGCAAACAGGTAGCAGCAGGATATATCCTCTATGGCTCAAGCACTATGATGGTTTTTACAACCGGACATGGAGTAAACGGCTTTACGCTAGATCCCAGTGTGGGTGAATTTTATCTTTCACACAAAGATATAAAAATCCCAAAAAAATGTAAATATCTAAGCGTAAACGAGGGAAACTGCAGGTATTGGGATGAAAATATGCAAAAGTACATAAATCATATAAAAGATAGCGAAATTTCCTCAAGATACATCGGCTCTTTGGTTGCTGATTTCCACAGAAACCTTATAAGCGGGGGTATATTTTTATATCCAAAAGACAAAAAAGATCCAAACAAAAAAAGTGGAAAACTAAGACTTTTGTATGAAGCGGCACCCCTGGCATTTTTAGCCGAACAAGCAGGAGGGCTGGCGATGAATGACGAAGGCGAAAACATACTGGATATTCAACCAACTTCCATACATCAAAGAACACCTCTTGTCATAGGCAACAAAAAGACTGTTTTGGAGGCTGTGAAGTTCCTAAAAGAGGTTTAATAATTTTTTTCAAACTTCAGTACAGCTTTTTTATAGGAATCTACTTTTAGAGAAAAAGTTATACTGTTTTTGGATATCTTTGGAGTCTGCACTAAGAAGTACTGGCTCCAGGGATTTGATGCAGGAATTATCTGTAAAATCGGACTACTTGGTTTTAGTTTTTTTACGCTGATTAGATGCGTTTCATCTTCTATGCTAAATTTAACATCTTTTAGGTTCAAGACTTTATTTATCTCTTTTGTGCCAAAATTTACAAAATAAAAACCCACTATAAACTGCTCTTTTTTCTTGTCTATAATTTTTTGGTTTTTGAGTGAATTTAGATATGTAACTGTTACAAAAATTTTAACTTTACCATTTTTGAGGATTTGGGTTTTTTTAGTATTTGCAACACTCTGTTCGGTAGTTTTTTTACTGCTGATATATAGGCTATCGTGTTTATAAGAGCACGATGTAAAAAAGAGTAAAACTGTTAAAACGATATACTTCACTTCAATCTCCATAAAAATTTAGATGATTATAAACTTTTTTTCCAAACAAACTCATTAAAAGCTAAACAAATTTTAGATATAATCTCATCAACTGACCTTATCGTACCATATCATATCTTCAACAAACAGAAAAAGGTATAGTGCGTAAGGTCATCTATAAAATTTAAAATGGTTGTAAAAAATGAAAAATTTAGCAGTTGCTTTCAGCGGACCATCAAACAGTGGTAAAACTTCTTTGATAGTAAAAATATCAAATCTACTAAGGGATTCATACGAAATAGCGATAGTAAAGCATGACCCGGGTGATAAGGCTACATTTGATCAAAATGGAAAAGATAGTTGGAAATTTGCACAAACCGGTGCAGAAGTTATAGTGGTTAGTCCTACAAGGACTACAATGTTTTCACAAAAAAGAAAAGATCTTGATGAAATTATAAGACTTTTTGATAAATTTGACCTATTGATTGTAGAAGGGCTAAAAACTCTTCCACTTCCAAGAGTTTCGATTTTTAGAAACAAAATTGACGAGAGTTATTTTGATTGTTCAGATGCAATCGCTATCGATGAAAGTATTGATTTAAGTGCTTACAATATACCAGACAGCATAGAGATACTCAACCTTAACGATACTGACGCCATAATAAAATGGGTATTTAAAAATGCCAAAAAAGTTAAATAAGGTAGAAAATGGTAGAAATTTTTGATGCTATAAAAAAATCAGCCATCAGAATCAAAAAGCTCATAGAAGATGATGATTCCGAATATTCACAAAATATCAATGCCACAGGCGATGTACAGTTAAAGCTAGACATCAAAAGTGATTTGGTTATCGAAGAAGAGTTTAGAAAAATCAGTAGCGTAAGAGAGATAATCAGCGAAGAAAAAGAGGAAAAAACTCCCATATATAACAATGGCAAATACATGGTAGGTTATGATCCGCTCGACGGATCAAGCCTGTTAAATGTAAACTTTAGTGTGGGCTCAATCTTTGGCATATATAAAAACGGCTACGATGGAAAAGATATGGTGGCTGCTGTATATGTTATATACGGTCCCACTACACAGATGATTACAGCCTATGAAGATGTCGGTATGTACAGGCTTAACGATAATGGTGATTTTGTATTTATGAAAAGTTTGGAACTAGACAATGAGGGGCACATAAATGCTACAGGTGCAACTCACTGCAACTGGTCAAAATCACATGTAGAGCTAGTTGAAGAGATTTACTCAAGAGGTCACAGACTGAGGTATTCAGGTGGTATGGTTCCTGATCTTCATCAAATACTTCTAAAAGGCGGGGGGCTTTTTTCATATCCTGGCACAACGGACCACCCCAAAGGGAAATTAAGAATGGTTTTTGAAGTATTTCCTTTTGCATTTATATTTGAAAAAGCAGGTGGAGAGGCGATAGACGGGAGAAGAAGATTATTGGATTTGACTCCAACTCATCCACATGATACAACACCTTGTTATTTTGGCTCAAAAAAAGAGATAGAGTTGGTTTTGAAACACAATGAATGAAGACAAGTACAAACAAAATCTGACAGATGCCACAAAAAAACTAAAAGCGTGTCAAAAGAACTTGAATTTTAAGAGTTGTTTTAACTGCGAAAAACTGTTTGATTGTAAAATCAGAAAAGAGTATATAGATGCCGTTTATAAAAGTATGTCCAAAGGACAAAGCGGTGGATTTGAATTTTAAAGGATAGAAATGAGTGAAAAAGCTTTTGTTACCACACCAATTTATTATGTAAATGATGTTCCGCACATAGGACATGCATATACGACTATAATAGCCGATACTATGGCAAGATACTATAGATTAAAAGGTTATGATACTTTTTTTTTAACAGGCACAGATGAACACGGTCAAAAGATAGAAGAAGCTGCACTCTCTAGAGGCAGAACTCCTCAAGAGTATGCGGATGATATAAGCGGAAAATTCAGAGCACTCTGGGATGAATTTGATATAAGCTATGATAAATTTATAAGAACAACAGACAGTGAACATAAAACAGGCGTTCAAAAAGCTTTCAAGACTATGTTTGATAGTGGAGATATATATAAAGGCGAGTATGAGGGGCATTACTGTGTCAGTTGTGAGACATTTTTTACCGATACTCAGCTCATCGATGAAAACCTCTGTCCGGATTGTGGCAAAGAGACAAGAATCGTCAAAGAAGAGAGTTATTTTTTTAGACTCTCAAACTATCAGGAAAAACTTTTAAAATGGTACAGTGATGATGAAAAATGCGTACTCCCAAAAGGCAAAAAAAGCGAAGTCATAAGTTTCGTTAAGCAAGGCTTGAGAGACCTGTCTATCACTAGAACAAGTTTTGATTGGGGTATAAAGCTACCTGGCGATATGAATGATGACAAACATGTCATGTATGTATGGCTTGATGCCCTTTTAAACTACATAACTGCTCTAGGCTACGGTAATGATGAAAAAAATATGAAATACTGGCCGGCATCTGTACAACTTGTCGGTAAAGATATACTTCGTTTTCATGCCATCTACTGGCCGGCTTTTTTGATGAGTCTCGGACTACCGATGCCCAAACATGTAGCAGCTCACGGATGGTGGACCAGGAATGGCGAAAAGATGAGTAAATCAAAAGGCAATGTTGTAAATCCAAAAGAGGTAGCAGATGCCTATGGACTGGAGAATTTTAGATACTTTATGCTTAGAGAAGTTCCTTTCGGACAAGATGGAGACTTTTCTCAAAAAGCTCTAATAGACAGAATAAATTCAGATTTAAGCAACGAATTAGGAAATCTGCTAAATAGAATAATCGGTATGAGTGGCAAATATAGTGATTTTAATATATCCTCAAAAGATGTTTTATCTTTTCACAAAAAAGAGCTTGTATCAGTAATGGAACATCTAAAAATTGCAGAAGTAAATCTAAATGATTTACAAACAAACAGGTATTTAGAAGAACTTTGGAAGGCACTCACTATAGCAAATCAATCAATCACGCTTTATGAGCCTTGGGTCAAAATGAAAAACGGTGAAAACAATTTTGCTTTCGCCACGGTGGCTATGGTTGCAAATATTCTGGCCAGGGTCTCAATTTTACTGAATCCTGTTATGCCAAAAACCACTCAAAAAATAGCAAAAGCCATGAACTTTGATATATCTTATGAAAATTACAAAAGATTTATAGAAAATTACGAACTTCTAGATGATTTTATTATCCAAAAAGTTCCTCCTCTTTTTCCAAAAGTAGAAGCCGAACTTCTATCGACTCCGGCTCCCAGTGTTAAAAAAGAAAAGAGAGAGAGAGAAACGCAGGAGGATTCACTAATCACCATAGATCAATTTTTTGAAACTAAACTAAAAATTGGGACAGTAATCAAAGCTGTGGAAGTTCCAAAAAGCAAAAAACTTCTCAAACTTCAGGTTGATTTAAACGAAGAGAAACCAAGGCAGATAGTTGCCGGTATAAAAGAGTACTACACTCCTGAGTCTTTGATTAACACTCAAATTTGCGTGGTTGCAAATCTAAAGCCGGCAAAAATTATGGGACTGCTCAGCGAAGGTATGCTATTGGCTGCAAAAGATGCAGATGGATTAGCACTCATAAGGCCTGAAAAACAAAAACTCAACGGTTCCTCTGTTGGATGAGAATTGAAGATACAATTCGTTTGACTGATGGTATTTTACAAAATTTTCCATCAGTCACTCAAACAGAATCTATCAAAATTGATCCTCTATGCGTAAAAAGAGGCGACCTCTATCTGGACATAAATAATTCAACAGATGATCAAAAAACAGCTCTAAAAAATGGCGCATTTGCCATAATATCAGAAAAAATACCAGAAATTTTAGATCAGGAAATCGCATGGATAGAAGTTGATTCTCTCAGACTTGCCTGCATAAAACTCTCACGGTATGAATTTAACAGAAAAAACAGTAAGATTCTTTTTCTAGATGACATATCCCAAGAGATACTGCACTGCATAACAAAAAATCACGAGTTTATTGAGCTCTCATCAAATGTTTACAACACCCTTGTAACGATAAAAAAATCCGGAGAAAATGTCAAATATACCTGCAGTGATGAGAGATTGGCTTTGAGTATAGATCCTGATTCAAAAAGGCTGAATACAAACTGCGATATACAAAAATTCAAATCCAAAAGTCCTTTTTACTCCTCTTTTACCTGCAATGAAAAATTTTGTCAAGATATAAAAATCCCAACAATCTTTATAGAAAAACTCTGCACAATAATAAATTTTTTAAAAGATAAAAATATGGATTTTAATGTTCACAACTTGTCTCTAAGCAGACACTTCTCTCCTGTTTTTATAGACCATAATTTAAATAAAAAGGAGTTTGGACAAGGCGAAAAAGCTGTAATATTTGAGGAAAATATGGATTTTTTGGATTTTGAAATCAAATACCTCTCCAGCTTTTCAAAAGAGATTATCACCTGCATACCAAAAAGATATAGAAACTATTTTTCAAACTATAAAAATATCTTTTTGTTCAGTAGTATCGATGAGTTAAAGAGTCTGTTAGAGAAAAATTTTAGATATATTTTGGTCTTTAGTGCAAAAGCTGATTATGAAAGCATGTTTGAGTCAAAAAAACGAATTTACAGGAGTCTGTTCTGATGATTTTAATACAAAACGAAACAAGCTTTGAATTTAATGATACGATCATACAAAAGATTGCCAAAAAATACTCAGAAAAAGATATTGAACTTTTGATAATTGATAGCTTGCATATGAAAAAATTAAATAAAAATTCAAGAGGAGTTGATGCAACAACGGATGTCTTAAGTTTTCCACTTGAGTCGATGCCACATACTCCGCTTGGAAGTATAGTTATAAACTCGGATAAAGTAATCAAAGTTGCTAAAGAATTCTCTCACACTGCAGACGAGGAGATAGCACTTCTTTTCATACATGGAATTCTTCATCTTTTGGGTTATGACCACGAGAGAGACAGTGGAGAAATGAGAGAAAAAGAAGAAGAGATAATTAAACAGTTTTCTTTGCCAAAAAGCCTGATAGTAAGAACAAGAGAGAGAGTTTGATGGATTATTTAATATTTGTTGTATCCATGGTCTCCCTTATATATGGAGCTAACCATATCATCAACCAATCAGAAAAGATAGCTCTTCACTTTGAGATACCGGCATTTATCATAGGTGCCACTGTTGTAGCATTAGGTACAAGTCTTCCCGAGATGGCAGCATCAGTCACAGCTAGCTATCAGGGCAAATCAGATATGGCTGTTGCAAATGTTTTAGGTAGCGTTACATTTAATATATCTTTGGTGCTAGGAGTTATATTTCTACTCTCTAAGAAATTAAAACCCAAAAGAGATATATACAAAAATGACAGTGTCTGGATAGTGATACCTCCTGTACTTTTTCTTTTGATCTCTTATGATGGTATAATCAGTAGGATTGATGGAACTATTTTGTTGATTTTAATGCTTGCATATTTACTATTTTTAAATAGTGACAGAAAAAACTTATTGGGCTCCATAGATGAAGATATTATAAAAGAAAAATTTGCCTGGGGGAAAACATCTTTTTTTTTAGTTATCGGTTTTATCTTTGTTATCTTGGGTGCAAAATACACCATACAGAGTGCCTCACAAATTGCTTTACATTTTGGGATAAGCGAGTGGGTTATAGCGCTTTTACTCATAGCGTTTGGAACAAGCCTGCCAGAGCTTGTCGTTAGTATCATTGCTGTGAAAAAAGACAATACAGATATGGCTATAGGAAATATAATAGGTAGCAATGTGGCAAATTTTGCAGTAGTACTAGGCTCATCTGCTCTTGTAAATCCTCTGCATGTTGATCTGGCTCAAAACGGTTTTGATGTGCTATGCATGCTCTCCTCATCTATCATACTCGTTTATATAACTGCGACAAAGCTCTACAACAAATCAGGAGGTATCGTGTTGCTTAGTATAATTGTATTGATGCTAAATCATTCATTTAATATACTTTAATTTCAAGAGCTTATCATAAATCTTTGATATAATCTCACCGGCAGCTGAGCCTCCATGCCCACCATGTTCGACTATAGCTGTTACTACATATTTTGGTTTCTTAAAAGGTCCATATGTAGTCAGCCAGGCATGTGAGCGTTTGAAATATTTTAGCTCATTCTCTTTCATCCTCTTTTTTTCTCCCTGTGGGATACCTACTACCTGCGCAGTTCCTGTTTTTCCGGCAATATCAACTTTTGTTTTAGTATGATAAGTTGCAGTGCCATGAAGAGCATGCGTTACTTCTCTCATATATTTCCTTATATACCTCAGATACCTTTTATCCCTTCTTGTGAATATATTTGTCTCTTTTCCATAGTCCACATTCACCCCGTCCACACTCTTTATAAAGTGAGGAGTCACCCCATATCCTGTAGCAAGAAGTGCTGTATACCTAGCTATCTGTACAGGAGTTACCAAAAAATATCCTTGTCCTATAGATGTTATGAGAGTCTCACCCTGATACCAAGGCTGTTGGTATTTATTCATTTTCCATGCGCGTCCCGGAACAGTACCAATAAATTCTCCAGGTAGATCTATACCTGTTTTCTGTCCAAAACCCAATTGTTTTAGCACTGGAGAGATCTTATCTATCCCTACTCTTAAGCTACCATCATAAAAATATACATCACAACTCTCTCTAATCGCCTTTTCCATATTGACATAGCCGTGTCCATTTTTTTTCCAGCACCTAAACTTTCTTTTTCCAAGCTCTATACTTCCACTATCAAAAAAAGTTGTTTTTCTAGTTATAAGCCCTGATTTTAAAAATGCAAGTGCCACCCCCATTTTGATAGTAGAACCCGGAGGATAAAGTCCTCTCGTAAGCTTGTTGGTAAAAGGATGATTAAAGTCGCTTGATAGTATTTTCCACTCCTTTTGGCTAATGCCACTTACAAAATTATTTAGATCATATTCAGGAAAACTTCCTGCAGCCAAGACTGCCCCATTGGTTGCATTCATAACTACTATAGCTCCACTTTTCCCCTTAAAAAGCTCGGAAATGTATTTTTGCATTCTGATATCTATGGTTAATTTAATATTTTTACTGCTAGGCAGTCTTTTGCTGATAATCCCTATCTCTTTATTGAATGCTGTTACTTTTGTTCTTTTGACACCTTTTTTACCCTCAAGGACTCTGTTGTAGTACTTTTCTATACCGGTTTTGCCTGTATATTCTGTCAGTTTTGCCACACTGTCACTTTCCATCTCTTTGAGGTTTGATTTGCCCACATACCCTATGAGATGTGATGCCAAATCACCATTTGGATAGTAGCGTTTGGATGAAATCTTGATTTGCAAATTTTTGTCCAAAGACAAAAGAGCAAACTCCTTTATAATGTCATCATATGAGATAAAATCTACAACCCTAACATACTTATGGGCATATGGAGAATCAAATTTAAGATACTGCTTTTTAAGCTTTGAAATTTCCATTTTAGGAAAAACAGAGTGCAGAAAATTCAACTCTTTTTTTAGTTTATATATATTTTTATGAGAGCTAAAACCAGGAGTTATTCCTATGGAAAAGCCCAATTTGTTTACTGCCAAAGGCTCACCGTTTATATCTGAAATAGAACCACGCAATGGTGCTAGATCTTCAGTTTTTATCGCATTTTGTTTTGCCAGTCCTTCATAGTATGCGTTTGATTTGATACTCACATAATAGACCCTTGCCAAAAGCGCAATCCATATCGTAAAAAAAATTGATAAAGCAATTTTAATTTTCAAAATCTCTCCTGAGTAAAACAATAGCAACAATAAAATCAAAAGCTATATAATAAAAATATTCCAATGAAAAATTTGGAAACTGCTCATTTAAAACATAGGCAAAAAGTGCATTTATAAAATAATCTCCCACATATGCCACAACTATATATAAAAAAATAACACAATTTTTGCACTTAAAATAGTTTCTAATCTTTTCATCAAAAAGATAATAGTAGACTATAAATAACACAATATAGGAGAAGAGAAAAAATCCCTTATTTAACTCATAGAAGCTCAGATAGGCAAAACTAAGCAAAATATAAAAAAAGTTTTCCTCTCTTTTGGCATTCAAAACTATATATGCAAAAAAAACTCCCACAAAAGAGGGCATAAATAAAAAAGTGTTTGAAAGAATCTGAAGAAACACTAAAAAAAGTGCAAAAAAAGATAACTTTAGATAGTGCGTATCAGTGCTATTTCGTCGCATATAGGAAAAAATTTACATTTTATACAGTCAGCCCAAATCTTATGTGCCGGCAGATCTTCTTTTGGAATTTCACTAAAACCTAATTTTTCAAAAAATTCTCTTTTATATGTCAAGGTAAAAATTTGTTCCGCTTTTAACACTTTTGCAGATTTAAGAAGCTCTTTGACTATAGTTTTACCTACACCATTTCCTCTTGCTTTTGGTGAAACGATAAGACTTCTTATCTCGCCTAGCTTATTTGTATGAAAATGCAAAGCACCAAATCCAAACAGCTCACCACTCTTTTTTGCCAGTATATATGATCTGATATTTGTAGCTATCTCATCATCACTTCTAGGAAGTATGACACCGCTTTGCACTTCAGGAGCAACCAAATGTTGCATATTTTCTATATCTTCAAGTGTTGCAGTGACATACTCAACCACAAGATACCTCCGCAAAAAGAGAGTTAAATATCTCTTGAAGAGCTTTATCTATACCACTCTTTTTAGTACTTGAAACGAGCATTGCATCAGGAAAATCCTTCCTTAGTGCACTTCTTTCTTTTTGGTTTAATTTATCTGCTTTTGTAAAAATATGTAGTATCAATTGATCGCCTCTAAGCAAAGAAGAGAGATAATCATCAACATTTTTATCTATCTGCAATGCTCTGTGCCTAGAATCAACAAGGTGAACAAAAAGTCTTATCGAATTTCTCTTATTTAGAAAATCGCTCAAATTCTTCTGCCACTCGTTTTTCATACTTTTTGAAACTTTTGCATAACCAAAACCAGGCAAATCAACAAATCTGGCTATATAAGTCTCTCTGTCTTTCATGAAATTTACACTAAAAAAATTGATTAGTCTTGTCTTACCCGGTGTTGATGAACTTTTTGCCAGACCTTTTTTATCCACTAGAGCATTTATTATGGAGCTTTTACCGACATTGCTCCTTCCTAAAAAAACTACCTCACTAACATCATCTGGCATAGAATCTTTAACACTTTGTGCAGAAGTCAAAAATTGTGATTCTACAATTCTTATCACTTTTTCTTATCCTCTAATTTAAATATAAATTTTACTGGCTTGTCTTTCTTTCCATCAACTTCATAATATCCTCTTGCCTGGTCAACCCAAATCTTCTGCCCATATACTTTTTTATCTGTATTTAATTCTTGCAAAAATGCATTTTTTTCTATCGTATACTTAAGAGTCAGTGGATCATATATGAGAGTCTCTCCTTTTGCAAGATAGCTCTTGCCCTTTATCTTTAATTTTGCTTGTGCATGCCCTGTTGCAGTGTATAAAGTAGGCTGTTTTTTCTTATCAAATTTTATGACTACTTTATCAGCTTTGAGATCATCTTTGCCTCTTGTTACATGGACTTTGCCCGTAAATATTGAGATCCCCTTTGCCTCATCGGCCATAAATTTATCTGCAGTAATCTCTACTTCACCGGCAAATAATCTTGCACAAATAAATAAAAATATCAAATACTTCACTTTTAATCCATCCTTATAACTGTTTTTATATCTTTGGCTCTTATTATACCTTTTTGCATATCATAGGTAAATGAGCTTCCATGTGTTGTTGCATTTTTCTTGATAAACTCAAATGGGATATTGCTGCTTAGTATCTTTTTTTTGATGTCATATTTTATACTGTTGGTATTTAAAGCCAAATCATCACTTCTTGTGTATTTAACATTGTCATCGAGATACAATATATTTTTGGTAAACAATCCCTTATCTGCAATCAAAGAGTCTATTAATTTTAATTTTCCCTCATGAAGTGCCTCAACACTATACATCTTGTCATAACTTTTATATTTTTCAACTTTTTTTGCAAATACAATGCTAGTTACGCCATCTTGCGAAATATCATAATTTCTCATATTAAATATCTCAATTTCCGGTCTGTTGGCCCCACTGGAATTATACTCTAAATAGTATGGATTTTTAGTCAACAAAAAAATCATAATCAACACAAAAAAAAGCAGAAAATATTTAAGTAATCTTACAGCCAAAGCTTTAATAACTCCTCTACTCTATCCTCTTTTTTCAAAATTTTCTCTATCATTTCCCTAATGGCTCCTTCACCACCTTTTGCATCCAAAATCGTATCTACAATCTCTCGCACAAAAGCACTTCCGTCTTGTGGTGCAAATGACCAGGCAGCAGATTTAAGCATATCATAATCATTTAAATCATCGCCTATAACAGCAACATTTTTATAAGTAATCTTTTCATCCACAAGAATTTTATTTAGTCTGTCTATTTTATTTTTGACTCCCTGAAAAAGATAGTTAATACCAAGCTCTTTTGCTCTTTTTTCAACAATTTTTGAGCTTCTTCCAGTGATAATAGCACACTTTTGCCCCATTTTGATCCACGAAGCTATAGCCAAGCCATCTTTTACATTGAAACTCTTGTACTCGTTTCCATCATTTGAGTAAGTTATGGAGCCGTTTGTCATGCATCCGTCAACATCAAAGACCAGGAGCTTTATCATAACACTCCTTTTGTGCTGGGTGTTCCTGCTCTATCATTTTTACTCAAAGCTCTTCTCAAACTTAGAGCAAATGCTTTGAAAGCAGCTTCTGCTATATGGTGTCTGTTTTTCCCTCGTCTTTTTACCAAGTGCATACTAATGCCGGCATTTACCACAACTGCTCTAAAAAACTCTTCACAAAGTTCTACATCAAAACTGCCAATCTTTCCATCCGCAGCTACTTCATATACAAGATAAGCTCGATTGCTCAAATCCATATCACACTCTACTGCTGCTTCATCCATGACAACTACAGTATTTGCAAATCTCTCAACATTTTCCAAAGGATATATCAAATCTTTTAAAATTTGACCTAAAACTATACCAACATCTTCTACACTGTGGTGATAATCAACATGCAAATCACCTCTACATGTAATCTGCAAATCTATAAAAGAGTGCTTTGAAAATGCCTCCAGCATATGGTTAAAAAAACCGATTCCAGTATCTATTTTTGATACTCCACTGCCTTGTAGATTTGCCTTGATACTTATATCTGTCTCTTTAGTTACTCTTTTTAACTCTTTTGTCATGGTCTCACCTCTTTAGTTTCCAACTATAAATGCTCCGTTGAACATTCCTTTTGCTATGAAGTCTCTTGCTTCATTTTCACTTCTAAACCCATTTAGATAAACTCTGTAAATAGGGTAGCCATCTAACATATATTTTTTAACAACTGCTTTGTATCTTCCTTGAACATTCGCATATCTTTTCGCATATATATTTGCGCCACTCTCTCTTCTGAATGCACCAATTTGAACCAGATAATTACTAACACTGACACTTTGAATTTTTGTTTTGTTGCGATTTATCACACCACCAAAACCTATAACTTCCAATCTCACAGGAGCAGTACCCCGTGCCACAACACCCAATCTCGAGGCAGCCGCATATGAAAGATCTATGATTCTTGTTTTTACAAACGGACCTCTGTCATTTATCCGCACAACCGTACTTTTGAAATTATTCAAATTTGTCACTTTGAGCATAGTATTCATAGGCAGCGTCTTGCTTGCAGCTGTCATATCGTACATATTGTAGTATTCACCGTTTGAGGTTTTTTTACCGTGAAAATCTCTACCATACCAACTAGCCACCCCGCTGAATGTGTCTCCCACACTGACTGTTGTCGGATAGTAAATCTTTCCGCCAACCCTATATGGTCTCATTGTAGCTCTGTGCATATTGTCTGAGTTATTCATTTTACCTGTTTTTGGTAAATAATTACTCCTTTGATAGTTTTGATACGGACTTACACTTCTACTGCTGCATCCAAAGAAAAAAACAGATACTAAAAGTATAAATAAAAATTTAATTGACTTGAGGTATAACAATCTTTTCACCAATTCTAACCATAGAGTTTTTCTTATGGTTTAGTCTCATTATATCATTTATAGCTACTTTGAATTTTTTCGATATTTGACCTATAGTGTCACCTTTTTTTATAATATAGCTTATAGTAGTTGGTTTTAAAACCGGTATTATTAAAGATTGTCTAAGACTCAATATATTTGATCGAAGATGATTAAAATCCTTAATAACTCTGTACCTGATTCCATATCTTCTGCTAATCTTATAAAGAGAATCTCCTCTCTTTACAGTATAAATATAAAATCTACTATTTGATTTTCCAGGCTTAAAATTTTGTATAAAATCGGCCTGCTTGCCATAGGGAATATATACAGTATATTTACCTTTTTTTGGAGGCACAAAGTAGTATCTTAATTGTGGATTAAATGCCTTTAGCTTCTTTGCGGATAGTCCTATACTTGAAGCTATAGAGTTCAGGGATGTTCCTTCTTTGACAGTAACCTTGGAAAAAGTTTCAGCTGAACCTTGATTTAGCAGATAATCAGAATTATTTTCCAAAATAAAATCAGAACTGTTTGCCATACTTTGCATCATTATGATTTTTCTTATATAGAGCCTTGTTTCTCTTGGAAGATACCTTTTTCTAGTATTTAACAATATACTAAGGTCGTCACTCTTGGCTCTTCTGATGGCTTTTTTTACTCTTCCTTCACCGCAATTATAAGCCACAGCAGCCAAATACCATTTTCCAAATATACCATGAAGGTATTTGAGGTATTTGATAGCTGCAACAGTTGATTTGATAGGATCTCTTCTCTCATCAATATAGGAGTTAATTTTCAAACCGAATTTTTTTGCGGTATAGGGCATAAATTGCCACATACCCGAAGCTCGTGCTTTTGAGTAAGCATCTGGTGTAAAATTTGATTCTGCCATAGCCATATATAAAAATGCTTCCGGTATGCCAGATTCGCTGATAAGTTTTCTCAAATATGGGACGAACCTATTACCATTTTCCAAAACTTTCAAAAAATGTCTGGTTCTATATCTGTCCACATTTTCTTTCATAGACATAAATTTTTCGTCTTTTAAGAAGCTTGGAGCAATATCGAAACTTTTAAGTACCAAGGCCTGTTGTTCATAATTATTTTGTGTTACCAAAAAAGCATAGCTGCTTTGAAAAAAGAGAATTAAAATTAACATATATTTGAGCATTGTGCTCCTTTATTAAAAATAGCTACTATTTTATCTAATTTACGCTTTTTAAAGCATTAAAAAGATTTTTTGCATTATTAGAAGTCAAGGTCTCCACATCTTTTTCACTCATATCTAAAATCTGGGCTACTTTTTTTACTACCAGTGTTGTGTAAAACGGCTCATTTCTCTCGCCACGATGAGGGTGAGGAGTAAGATATGGTGAATCTGTCTCTATAATTATCCTCTCTTTTGGAATGCTGGGCAAAATCTCAACTAGTTTTTTTGCATTTTTAAATGTTAAAACCCCGCCTATTCCAAAATAAAAACCTGATTCACTCAAATCCAAAAGATGTTTTGAGGCATTGTAACAGTGCAATACTCCACCAACTTTACAGGCATCATTTTCAAGCATTACTCTCTTACTGTCCTCATTTGCATCTCTGATATGTATGATAAGAGGCTTGTTTGCCCCAATGGCAAGTTTGATATGTTTTGCAAATATCTCTTTTTGTCTCTTTTTCACATCTTCTCGTTCCTGCTTATCTTCGGGAAGCCTAAAATAATCAAGCCCGCACTCTCCAACTGCTATACATCTCTCATCATTCAGATATATTTTCAAAGTATCTTCATTATATTGGTCCATATGATAAGGGTGTACACCTGCAGCAAAGTAAGTATTTGGATACTTGTATGCTATCTCTTTTGCTCTTGGCAAATCATCTATATCGGCTCCGGGTATCAAAAATGCTTTAACTCCTCCGTCATTTGCCCTTTTTATAACCTCATCCAAATCATCTATATAACTTTTATCATCCAAATGTGTATGTGTATCTATAATCATGCTATCTCCACTCTATTTCTTCCGCTCTCTTTAGCTCTATACAATGCATCATCAGCCCTGCTTATCAACTTTTTTATATCACTGCCATCACTGAAACTAACACCAATCGAGACCGTAAAATTTATATTTTTATTTTCTATTGTCAGATATTGGTCTGCTATATTTTTTCTAAGCTTTGCAAAAAATCCGACGGCCTGCTTCTTACCAACATCTCTTAGAGCGATACAAAACTCCTCTCCTCCAAATCTTGCCACAAGATCAGCTCCTTTAGTGTTTTTTCTAAGTATGTTTGCTAAACTTACTATAATACTATCTCCAACATCATGTCCGTAAAGGTCATTGATTTTCTTGAAATTATCTATATCAATCATAGCGACGGCAAAGGAGATTTGTTCTTTATAGAAATTTTGTATCTCTTGAAAAAAGTATCTTCTATTGTATGCTTTTGTCAAAAAATCCTTATGAGCCATATCGCTCATCCTTTCGAGATGCTCTTTTGTATCAAGTGTATTGTTGATTCTGCAAACCAGCTCCTCTTTGCTAAATGGTTTATTTATAAAATCATTGGCTCCGATTTTTAAAAATTTTGCAGATATAAGATGATCACTGTTTCCTGTCATCGCTATTATAATCATCTTTTCTTTGTCGTATTTTTCTCGTATCTGTTTCGTTAGCTCCACCCCATCTATCACAGGCATATTGAAATCTGTAAGCACAAGACTGATATCTTGGTTATCTTTAAGATAATTCAAAGCCTCTTCACCATGCGCTGCTATAAGAGTTTTGAACATTTGACTCTGCATGACTCTTTTGAGCTCGTTTCTAACCACAATAGAATCATCAACTGCCAAAACTTTTATATCTCTGTTTTTTGAGAGTCTCTTTATCAGGGAAAATATATAATTTACATCTTCGATATTTCCTTTATAAACATAATCGACTATATTTTTAGAGAGTATCTCGATTCTCAACTCATCATCCATACTTCCTGTCAAGACGATGGTCGGCAAACCGCAGGAGAGAACAAAGTCCACAATTTCACCATTTGGAGCATCAGGAAGATTCAAATCGCAAAGAGCGACAAAAAAGTCATCATTTTCTTCTATGATCTTTTTTGCTTCCTCAAATGTATAAGCCTGCACTATCTCAAAATCTAAATTCTTCTCCATCTTTTTTGCTATTATTTTAGACAGTGCCTTATTGTCCTCTATAATCAATATTCTTTCTTGCACCATATTACTCCATCAGTGATTTTGCAAACTCTATCGCTTTATCATGTATCTCTTCGCCACTTACCATCCTTGCTAGCTCCTCAATTCTCTGTTTTTGGTTTAAAACTCTAACACTACTCTTATCTCCATTCTTCTCTACCAAAAAGTGCATATCGGCACGGGAAGAGAGTTGAGGCTGGTGGGATATGGCAAATATTTGGTACTTTTTTGAAAGTTTCAAAAGCACATTTGCCACGCTCATAGACTCTTTTCCACTTAGATTTGAGTCGATCTCATCGAGTATCAAAACTCCTCCGTCACTCTGCAGATACTCCTGTCTCGTAGCTAAAAATGCAAGTCTTAAGCGATTGTATTCACCTGAACTTATCTTTTTAAGCTCAACTGATCCTAAATTTACCTCTATCTTGTCTAAGCCAAACTCATCTAAATCTTTTTGTACTATATATAGTTTTACATCAGGCATATAAAGCTCTTTTAGGTAGCTGTTTATGTAATTGTTCATATTTGAAAGATTTTGAATTCTTATCTTTGAGATTTTATTTGCCAACTCTTGAGTTTCTGCTTTTACTTTTATATAACTCTTTTCCAGCTCATCTTTAGTAAATGTTATATTTTCATACTCTTTTAACTCAGAGATTTTCTTCTGCTTATATAGCAATATCTCCTCAATATCTCCATATCTTTTTTTAAGTCCGGCTATCTTCTCTATCCTCTCTAGCAGACTCTCTACATCTATATCTTCAAGCTCATCAAGTCTGGCTTGTTGTATTTCAAATTTTGCTCTTAGTTCATTCATGCATTCATCAAAAAAAGAACTCTCTTCATCCATAAGATTTAAAGCCTCAATAACACTTGATTCAGCTCTAAAGATTTGCATTGCAGTCTCTAGTGCAGTTCCTATCTTCTCTTTTTTAGAAAGTATCTTCTTCTGTATCTGCAACTCTTCATCTTCACCGATCTTTGGACTGACCTCTTCTATCCGTGCTATCTCAAATCTTGCAAAATCTTTTAACTCTTCGATTTTTCTCTCTTTTTCCAATAAAACAGATAGTTTTTCATCTAGTTTTTTGTACTGCGTATAACTCTTTTTAAACAACTCCAAAAACTCTACATATAAAGGGTTGTTTTGAGAACTTATAGCGTCTACAAGCTCCAGGAGTCTCTCATTATCAAATTCTGAACTATCTTTGACACTGAGATAATTTATAAGTTTTTTTGAGATCTCATTTATGTTTTTTTTAGATATATTTTGCGAGTTTATGAAGTATCTTGAAGTTTTGGATTTGACAAGTTTAAAAATATTTACCTCTTCACTCTGTACTCCAAAATCATCCATATCCATATGTTTTGCTATGTTAGCCTCTATGAGTGAAGCACTGGCATCACCATAACCAAAAAGCGACAACAGAGCCTGCATGAGTACAGATTTTCCGGCTCCACTGGGACCTGTAAATGCTACCAAACCCTCTTTGAAATTCAACTCACAACTACCAAATGAAAAATGCTCTTTTAAACAGAGTCTCTCTATCACAAATTTCCCCAGTTTAACTTAGTTTTTAAGACTTCAAAATAGTTTCTCTCCAATGAGTGTATGAGTTTGGCACTCCTGGTTGCGATCTTCACTGTAACCTTATCAAAATCTCTCATCCTGTAACGCTCTTGACCATCTATGACTATCTGTATATCATCTTCACTTTTAAACTCTATCTCAAAATCTACCGGTAAAACCAATGGTCTTTGAGTAAGTGAGTGCGGACAAATAGGAGTAAGAATCAAAGCCTGGGTAAGTGGATACACCACGGGTCCACCTGCTGAGATATTATATGCGGTAGAACCTGTAGGGGTGGAAACAATGAGTCCATCTCCTCTGTATGAGTTTATCATTTGCCCATCCACAAATGCTTCAACAGTTGACATGGTAGTGATATTGTCCCTGACAAAAACCGCATCATTAAACGCCACCAGTTTTACCATTGTGTTCTCTACATGCAGGGAAATTTCAAGCATCATCCTCTCATCTACCCTATAATTTCCACTAAAAAATTTGCCTAGAAAATCCTCTATATTTTCTGATTTTATATCTGTCAAAAAACCTAATTGTCCCGCATATATACCCAAAATCGGCTTGTTGTAATAAAAACTTCTACGACTCAAAGATATGAGTGTGCCATCACCTCCTAGTGAAATCAAGAAATCACTCCTTGTGCACATCAAATCAAAAGGCACTCCTTCGCACTCTAAATTTTTTGCACTGTTTTCATCCACCAGTAACTCAACACCATGTTTCAAAAGTGTCTGTTTGATAGTAAAATACAATTCTCCAAGAGTAGTATCTTCTGGTTTAGTGATAAGTCCCGCGCATCTCACAGAGGTTAGTTTTGCATTTTCATTTATTATTTTCATAAGGTTATTATATCCATATTTTTACAATTTATGGCTAAATTCCGGAACGATTTCCTGCAATTTTTTTATCTTATCTTCGCAGACGAGAAGCTCATCTATATCTCTGTTTAGTTTTTCTATATCATATTTTGTACTTTTGGCGATCATTATGGAGCTATATTTTGTCTTCTTATCGCTGTCATCTATGAGCAACTCTTCATATAGTTTTTCTCCGGCTCTTAAGCCTGAAAATTCTATCTCTATACTCTTTTTGCCGCTAAGTTCTATCATCTTTTTTGCCAAATCAACTATCTTTACAGGCTCTCCCATATCCAGGATAAAAATCTCACCGCCCTTCGCGATAGCTCCGGTCTGAAGCACCAGTTCACAGGCTTCAGGTATGAGCATAAAATATCTTGTAATGTCTGGATGGGTAACAGTAATGGGTCCGCCATTTTCAATCTGCTTTTTAAATTTTGGTATAACAGAACCACTGCTTCCGAGTACATTTCCAAATCGCACAGCTACTACATCTGTAGTATTTGAGTTAACATTACCGGCATACAGCTCACATACTCTTTTTGTTGCTCCCATAACATTTGTAGGCCGGACCGCTTTGTCAGTGGAGATCAATATACACTTTTTTACACCATATTTTATAGCCATATCTATAGTGTTTTTTGTACCGATTATATTATTTCGTATCCCCTCTTCTACATTCTCTTCCACTAATGGTACATGCTTATAAGCAGCAGCATGGATAACGATATCCGGTCTACATGTAGAGATAGTTTTTTCTAGCGTCTCCTTATTTAGAACGCTAAACATATATGATTTTATCTTATCACTATTTAACTCTTCGCTGATTGAGTATAGATTAAATTCACTGTGATCAACCAAAAAAATCTCTTTGGCACCAAATATCAAACACTGCCTGCAAATCTCACTGCCTATACTTCCTCCGGCTCCTGTAACAAGTATTTTTTTATCTCTTAAAAATTTTCCAATCCCTTCTTTATCCAAATCCTGAGGATAGCGAGCCAATAGATCTTCAACACTTATATTTTTAAGCTGATTTACAAAAGATTTGCTTGATAAAATCTCTTCCAAAGGTGGTAAAATTCTAACATCGCTGAAGTACTTATGCATTTGGTTGTATATGGCTTTGATACGCACAGGATTGGCTGATGGTATCGCGATGATGAGCAGATCCAGCTTTAGACCTACTTTGTTTATAAGTTTTTCTGCAGATATTATTCTGATACCGTCAATACTTCTTTTTTGAAGGGTTTTATCATCATCAATAAAATATCTAACTTTAAACTTGGAGTTTCTATACTCTTCTTCTAATTTTAATCCTGCTTTTCCGGCACCATATATGACCAAAGTTTTATCTTTTTCTACCAAACTTCTGTTTTTATAAAGATAGTATAGATACATAAAAAAATTGATAAAAAAGAGATATAAAAATAGCTCGGAGAGAAAAAATGCAACCGTTATACGGGTATAGAATAGGGGCATATAAATCAAGAAAGCTACAATATTTACCAGACTTTTAATCAAAAATGTCTTTTGTGTCGCCTTTGACCATGAGAGTGAATAATCCTTAAACACAAGCGCAGATGCGATAATTCTCACAAACACAACCACTACAAAAGCTTTTAGAACAAATGTTTGATGAAAAATAAAAAAGGTCCAAGAGAGTGTAAAAAAACTCAAAAATAAAATAATGAGTATATTTAATATTCTTTTATCAAAGTCGAGTAGCTTCATATAAATTTCTTTCTTTTATCTATATTTTTCATAACAGCACAGAGCATAATTATAGCCATCAGAAGCATTATCAAAGATAAATTTTGATATTTTTTTGCAAAAAAAGCAAAGATAAGCAGTATAAGATTTAACAAAATGGAATACATAACTACTTTTTGATGTGACCATCCGCTTTGATTTAGTCTCTGATATGCGTGTTTTTTGTGCGCGAGACTCAATTTTTCTCCATTTTTATATCTTCGATAAAGAGTAAGTGTGGCATCAAACCAAAAGAGTGAAAAAAGAATCATCCAAACCAAAAAAGAAGTTCCATTGTTTTGGTAAAACAGAGTAAATACAGCAACATTATAACCCAAAAGCGTACTTCCCACATCCCCCATAAATATCTTTGCTTTTTGCCAATTCCACAGTAAAAATCCACCTACAGCTGCGATAAGTACCAAAAAAACAGCATTGCTAAACAGTAAATATCCGGCCAATCCTAAAAAAATAGCTTCGCTCCCCGCATAACCGTCTATACCATCTAAAAAATTATATAGATTGATAAACCAAACCATCATAAAAATCGCAAAAATATTTGTAAAAATCTGATTGTCTATGGCATAAAATCCAAAATCAATCTTCGAAAGTCCTCCTGAGATATACAAAGCACAACCGGAGACAAAAAATTGCACAAATAGCCGAATCTTTGGGCTAAGCTTGTAGATATCATCAAGAAAGCTGACAAAAGAGATAATAATTCCAAAAAATAGAGCGAGAAATAGATCCTTTTGTATCAAGTCATGCATATAAAGATAGATTAAACCGATAAACCATGTCAAAGCCAAAGCAATACCTCCGCCATGGGGAATTGGAACACTATGAGAACTTCTTTCGTTTGGTATATCAAACATAGACTTTTTGAGAGCTATATTTTTTATGACATATGTCAATATAAAAGAGAGTAAAAATAGAGTAAAATAGATCATATCTTTAATTTATATACCTTTGCACTTGGAGTTAAAATGACCGGTTTGAAAAGTTTTTTATCATAATTATCAAAAACAAAAAGTTGGATATACAGAGAATTTAACATATTTTGATCCAAGACTAAGAAAGTCCTGTAAGAGCGCATATAGATGATGGATAAAGATGCATTTTTATTCAATATCTGCCTCTGCCTAATCAGTTTTTTATTTTTATCGTAATATGTGATATAAAATGACCTAACAGGCACCATCTGCTTTCCAACTCTAAGAGTCCCTTTTTTCTGGTTAAAGTATATACCGTTGGCAAGATTTAGTATGCCATTTTGTTCTCGAAATCTATTGGTTTCATAGAAAAAAGGTCTTCTGTCGATATTTCCACTCATCAAATCCAGATTGCTAAATCTTGCAATCGTCGGGAGAATACCCATCATGCGAAATGGCAGATAAATATATATATTTCTCGTTTTTTCAGGAAGTTTTATATCTGTTTTCAGAGCTAAAAGAAAGTTATTTGTATTTTTAAAACCATAATCTAGCGTCATATTTTCTATATAGCTTCTGTTGATATCTGGATTATCTTTTGCATAGTGAAAAGCTTTTTGGGTATATTCAACATCCAATCTTGCCATCTTTGCAGCAACTTTTTGAGGAGAAGTAAGTATATAACTAAGCGGAAAATTTACCTCACCACTATGCTTGCCACCATCTGCGAGAGTCTTAACATCGCTATAGTAACGGATAGGATAACCATAATCCCACCAACTCACAACATAATCCTCTCTGCTTGCTACCTTTTTTAATTTATCAAGTACTGCAACTTCCTGTTTTGAAAAAACTGTTGGAACTTTGTATGCGATGATGTGTTTAAAATTTGGATACAAGACTGCTACTACACAAACAGCTACAAAAAGCTGCCTTGCATACACACTGTTTTTATTTTTACCCATAAAATCTTTCAGATAATCACCTAATAAAAATATTAGATAAGAGATACCAAAAGCCAAAACAGGTACGGCATAGATAGTAAATCTCAAACCTCCGACATATGCCAAAAATCCAAGCCCTAACATAGGAAGTCCAAACAGCATAGACGGATATCTAAAAACCATCAGCATATAACCGATACAAGAGAGGATAAATGTAACAGTGTGTCCGCTTATGCGATTTGCAAAAGTTTCAAAAGGTATCTTTCCTGCCTCTCTTACTGTCTGCATAACTGAAAAAAAGTGTAGCCCTAAACCCTCAGAGTCAACCTTTACAGAATCCTTAAATACATAGCCTTTAAGCTGAGACCATATAGGAGAAAATCCACCCGTTGCCAAAAACAGTATAAAAGCAAGCCCTAGAATATAGTATACATATGAGTCAAGCTTTTTACTTTTATAGCCTAAAAAAACAACAGATACGATTATAAGTCTATACATACCAGGCAGACCCATCATGGCAAAAAGCATAATCGCAAGAAGTTTGTAGTTGTATATATTTTTTCTCTCAAAAACAATCGTATAGAGAAAAATCAAACCAAAAAATGCAAACTCCAAAGAGTAGCTTCCAGGATACCACCAACTATACACAATGATCTCCAAGGCAATAAAAAATATATACTTCTCTTCATGACTTTTAAATGCGGCGATAATCGACCACAAGAGAAAAGTCGGTAAAACAATGTTTAACATATCGGTATCATAGTAGCCAACCATAGTTCTGTTGTAGTAACTCCAGGCTACCGAGCCAATCAGAGCTGCAACAAAACCCAAATCTACTCTTTTCAAACTATAGCCTATAAGCACGATAGGTACGACTATAAAAGAACTTAAAAACCCTGGCATATAAAATATAATGGATTCAAATGAAAAAGGGAGTATATATGCAAAAGCTGCTGTAAGTTTTGAAGCAGCAGTGCTGATAGGAGAGAGATCGTTTGGCTGATGAAAACCGTTCAGTATATCTCTGGCACCCTCCGCCCAAAAATATCCGTCATTTGTATTTATCATGAATTGATTGTTCCACATAAAATTATGAAAACCATGAAATTGATAAACCCATATAAGCCTCACAACAACACTAAAAACAAAGGCTACCAATATCATAACTGCCACAGTTTTTTTTGATACTTCACTTTTTTGTAAATTAAAAATTTTCACCCAATTATCCTTAAAATAGTTTCTTTTATATCTAAATTCTTGGTGTAATAATAACTATACTGAGAATTTCAACCTTGTATTATATCATTTTTTATTTTCCAATTATTCGCTGCAATACACAAAGCCAAACACTCTTCTAATCTTTTTATGGGCATATAAGCAAGAAATGGCTAGAATTCAAAAGGCAGTGAAGAATGAATTTTACCAACTGACTTATAAGTACCTATAATAAAAATAACAAAGGCAAACAATGAAAAACAATAATTCTCAACCAAGCATCGCAGTAATTGGACTAGGCTATGTTGGTTTGCCCTTGGCACATGCATTTAGTTCTAAGTATAAAATAGTTGGTTTTGACATAGCACAGTGGCGCATAGATGAACTACGAAGTGGTCACGATAGAACTCTTGAACTCTCAGAAGCGCAAGTAAAAGAAGCCATAGCAAATGATATGGAGTTTACAAATGCACTTGAAGATATAGCAGAGTGCAACATCTATATAGTAACTGTACCAACACCAATAGACAAACATAAAAAACCAGACTTAACACCTCTTATAAAAGCTAGTGAAAGTATAGGTAAAGTACTTAAAAAAGATGATATCGTCATTTATGAGTCTACTGTTTACCCAGGTGCTACAGAAGAAGAGTGTGTGCCAATACTAGAAAAATTCTCAAACCTAAAATTTAATGAAGATTTCTTTTGTGGTTACTCGCCAGAGAGAATAAATCCAGGAGATAAAGAGCATACAGTTACAAAGATCCTAAAAGTAACAGCAGGTTCGACTCCTGAAACAGGAAAAAAAGTAGATGAACTTTATGCAAGCATCATCACTGCAGGAACTCACTTAGCACCTAGCATAAAAGTAGCAGAAGCTGCAAAAGTAATAGAAAACTCACAAAGAGATATAAACATAGCGTTTGTAAATGAACTATCTATGATATTTAACCGTTTAGACATCGACACCAGTGCAGTACTTGAAGCAGCTGGAACTAAATGGAACTTCTTACCATTTCGCCCAGGTCTTGTAGGTGGTCACTGCATAGGTGTAGATCCTTACTATTTGACCTATAAAGCACAAGAAGTAGGATATAATCCAGAGATAATTTTGGCAGGAAGACGACTAAATGACAACATGGGAATCTATGTAGCTTCACAGGTTATAAAACTTATGATAAAAAAAGGGCATAGGATAGAAGGGGCTAAAATTCTTGTAATGGGTATAACTTTCAAAGAAAACTGCCCAGATATAAGAAACTCAAGAGTTATTGATGTTATAAGAGAACTTCAAGAGTATGGATGTGATGTACAAGTGACAGACTACTGGGCAGATAAAGAAGAAGTAAAAAAAGAATATGAGATTGATTTAATTCTCAATTCAAAATTAAACATACAAGATTATAATGCTGTTGTACTAGCTGTTGCTCACGATGAATATAAAAATATTAATTCAAAATTAAACATTAAAAATTCAAAATTAGTAATTTACGATATAAAATCTGTTTTAGATAATAGTGATGGGAAATTGTAATTGATAGCTAAATTAAGAAGCTTATTAACAAAAAGAGATAAACAGTTTTTACTTTTTTTGCTTTTGTTTTCTATTATAATATCGCTTATTGAGACTGTTGGAATATCTATAATAATGCCATTTATTTCGGTTGCAAGTAATTTTAATTTGATTGATTCAAATCAGTATTATAATTATGTTTATACACTGTTTGGATTTCACAATAAAATAGATTTTGTCATATATTTTGGCATAGGTTTAATAGTATTTTATATTTTAAGAAGTGCTATAAATTTGTTTTACTTTTATCTGCTGGCTAAATTTGCAAAGGGTAGATACCATCTTTTGGCATATAGACTTTTTGAAAACTACCTAGGGATGAGCTACAGAAATTTTATAGAAAAAAACAGCAGTGAATTAAATAAAGCTATCATAAATGAAGCACAAAACCTAACAACCATCATGCAAGCAGCACTATTTATGATGAGTGAAATATTTATAGTGATATTTATATATTCTATGATGATTTATGTAAATTGGAAGATTACTATCTTACTCACTGTTATATTAGGACTAAATGCACTATTTTTACTCAAAATTATCTCTCCGAGGATAAAAAAAGCAGGAGTTGACAGAGAAGGTTTTCAGAAAGATTTTTTTGAAATTATAAATAGCTCATTGGGAAACTTCAAAATTATAAAGCTCAAATCAAATAATCAAGAAATAATGGATAGATTTGCAAAGGCTAGTCATGGTTTTGCGAAGGTCAATATTCTCAATGAAACTTATTCACATTTTCCAAGACTGTTTTTAGAGGCTATTGGTTTTTCAATTGTTGCTTTTATTGTGATATATTTGGTTATGAAATATCAAAGTGATATTTCTGGTGCTATAGCACTTATCTCCATGTTTGTACTTGGACTTTACAGACTTATGCCATCAGCAAATAGAATTCTTTCAAGTTATAATCAAATACTTTATCATAAAAAATCACTTGATATTATCCATAATGATATAATGTACGATAGTGAACAGTTGCAAGATGATGAGATTGAATTTAAAAATAAAATTACACTAAAAGATGTAAGTTTTGAGTATATTGAAAACAAACCTATTTTAAATGGCATAAATTTGGAGATACAAAAAGGCTCAAGCATTGCATTTGTAGGTGAGAGCGGGAGCGGTAAAAGTACTTTGGTTGATATGATTATAGGTCTCTACAAACCAAACAGTGGCAAAATAAACATTGATGATGCAGAACTAAATGAGACCAATATAAAATCGTGGAGAAAAAAGATAGGTTATATCCCTCAAAGTGTATATCTTTTTGATGGTACAGTAGCACAAAATGTGGCATTTGGAAGTGCTGCAAACAAAGAAAGAGTGATAGAGGTTTTAAAACAGGCAAATATTTATGATTTTTTAGTCCAACATCAAAACGGAATTGATACGATTGTAGGCGAAGACGGCATAAAGCTTAGTGGCGGACAAAAACAAAGAATTGCCATAGCAAGAGCCTTGTATGATAACCCTGAAGTTTTAGTCCTTGATGAAGCCACAAGTGCATTAGACAATGAAACGGAGGCTAAAATTATGGATGAAATATATGAAGCGAGTAAAGACAAAACTTTGATAATAATAGCTCATAGACTTAGTACTATAGAGAAATGTAATATAGTTTATACATTGGAACATGGAAAAATAAAAATATGAAAGGCATCATTCTAGCCGGAGGAAGCGGAACAAGACTCTACCCAATCACAAAAGGGGTAAGTAAACAACTAGTCCCTATCTATGATAAACCGATGATTTACTACCCGCTATCTGTTTTAATGCTAGCAGGAATTACAGAAGTATTAGTTATATCTACACCAGATGACTTACCAAACTTCCAAAAACTATTAGGTGATGGTAGTGATATCGGGATGAAGTTTTCATATGTTGTACAACCCTCTCCAGATGGTTTAGCTCAAGCTTTCATACTTGGAGAAGAGTTTATAGGAAATGATGATGTTTGTCTTGTTTTAGGGGACAATATCTTTTATGGTCATGGACTTACAGAGCTTCTAGCTAAGAGTGTTAAAAATGCAGAGCAAGAGAATAAAGCTACAGTGTTTGGTTACTATGTAAAAGATCCTGAGCGTTATGGTGTTGCTGAGTTTGATGCAAATGGTGTTGTGACTTCACTAGAAGAGAAACCAACTGAGCCTAAGAGTAACTATGCGGTTATAGGACTTTATTTTTACCCTAATGATGTAGTGCAAAAAGCGAAGCTTGTAGAGCCTAGTGATAGAGGAGAGTTAGAGATAACTACTCTAAACCAAGACTATTTAGCCGAGCAGCGTTTAAAGGTGGAACTTATGGGTCGTGGCTATGCATGGCTAGATACTGGAACACATGAGTCTCTACTTGAAGCTAGTATGTTTATACAGACTATTGAAAATCGTCAAGGGCTTAAAGTGGCTTGTTTGGAAGAGATAGCTTTTGAGATGGGGTATATAGGTAAAGAGAAACTTCTTGAGCTTGCACAACCTTTGAAGAAAAATGGGTACGGACAGTATTTGATCAGCAAAGCTGAGCAATAATTGTGAATGTTGAATGTATAATTTTGAATGATAAAGAGGTAATAAATGAACTTTATAAGAACTAAAATACCAGATATAGTTATATGTGAACCACAAGTTCATGGAGATGAGAGGGGCTACTTCGTAGAGACATTTAGGGCAGATAAACTTGAAGAGTTTTTAGGTTACAAGATAAACTTCACTCAGGATAATGAATCTAAATCAAGTCGTGGAGTGCTACGAGGTCTTCATTATCAACTTCATCCTGCTGCTCAAACTAAACTTGTAAGAGTTATAAAAGGTCGTGTTTTAGATGTAGCAGTAGATATCAGAGAAGACTCTCCCACATTTGGTAAACATGTAAGTGTAGAACTTAGTGCTGAAAATAAAAAACAACTTTTAGTCCCAAGAGGATTTGCTCATGGATTTGTTGTTTTAGAAGATGACACTATATTTGCTTATAAAGTAGACAATTACTACTCACCTGAAAATGACAGAGGTATAGCATTTGATGATGAAGCATTAGGGATCGACTGGCTGGTTCCACATGCCGAACTTAACCTCTCTGCAAAAGATAAGATTCAGCCAAAGCTTGGTGAGACTAGTGACTTGTTTGAATATGGAATAAACTATTATGAATAATATACTAGTTACTGGTAGCAATGGTCAATTAGGCTCTGAGATAAGAGAATTATCATCACAATACAACTATAACTTTTTATTTACAGATAAAGATACTTTAGATATTACAGATGAAAAAACTATTAAAGAATTTATAGAGAAAAATAATATAGATCTCATAATAAATTGTGCAGCATATACAGCAGTAGATAAGGCTGAAGATGACGAAGTTAATGCTGACAAGATAAATCACCTTGCAGTAAAAAACTTGAGCGAAATTGCAAAAGATAAAAATGTTAAACTCATTCATATCTCAACAGATTATGTATTTGACGGTAAAAACTATAAACCATACAACGAAGATGATGTGACTCAGCCAAATGGAATTTACGGAAAAACTAAGCTCGATGGTGAAAAAGCTATGCTTGGTATAAACCCTTTTAATTCTATTATCATTAGAACTTCATGGGTATATAGCTCATTTGGAAATAATTTTGTAAAAACGATGTTAAGACTAGGTCGCCAAAGAGATGAACTTGGAGTGATATTTGACCAAGTTGGAACTCCTACTTATGCAAGAGATTTAGCAAAAGCAATCCTTGATATTATACCTCAGATAGAAAATAAAACAGTAGAAATATATCACTACTCAAATGAAGGAGCGCTAAGCTGGTATGACTTTGCAAAAGCTATCTTTAGGCTCTCAGAAGTTGATTGCAAGATTAATCCTATAGAAACAAAAGATTATCCAACTCCAGCAACTCGTCCACACTACTCACTGCTCAACAAGTCAAAAATAAAAAAAGAGTTTGATATAGAAATACCATATTGGAAAGATTCTTTAAATGAATGTTTAAGAAAAATGGGAGAAATAAGATAAATGTTTAACAATGATAACAAGACAATCTTAGTAACTGGTTGTGCAGGCTTCATAGGAAGTAACTTTGTACCATACTTTATAGATAAATATAAAAATTACAATATAATAAATTTAGACTTACTAACTTACGCAGGAGATTTAGATAATCTAAAAGAGTGTGAAAATAACCCTAGATATAAATTTATCAAAGGTGATATCTGTAATCGTGAGTTGGTAGAGTTTATATTTAACGAATATGACATCAGAGGTGTTATCCACTTCGCAGCAGAATCACATGTAGATAACTCCATAAAAAACCCTGGTGTATTTATAGAAACAAATGTAAATGGTACATTTACTCTTTTAGATGTAGCCTATAAGTATTGGATGAGTGGACCAAATCAATACCATTCAAAATTTAAAATTAATAATTCAACATTACCACGATTCCATCATATCTCAACAGATGAAGTATATGGTACTCTAAATGAGACTGATCTTTTTACAGAAGAAACACCATATGCACCAAATAGCCCATATTCAGCATCAAAGGCAAGTAGTGATATGATAGTAAGATCTTATCAAGAGACTTATGGAATGAATACAGTTATAACAAA
>JASFYR010000021.1:0-96189 GCA_045047115.1 Sulfurospirillum sp. | reverse complement strand
TAGAGGAGCTGTTGCATAGATGGTACAAATATATTCATAGTATTCACCTTGATTTTCAAGATAGGCTATAGCATGATTTATTACATCTTGTGTACCTGTAAAATCATCTGAAAGTTCTTTAGGACGAAGAAAAGGAACTTTTGCCCCATATTTTCTTGCAATCTCTGCAATTTCTTCATCATCAGTTGTAACGATTACTTTTTCAAAAAGATTAGATGCCAATGCGACTTCTATGCTGTAAGCAATAAGTGGTTTACCTAGAAAATCTCTGATATTTTTCTTTGGTATGCGCTTACTGCCACCACGGGCAGGGATGATAGCTATGCACCTGCTCATCTAAGTATCTCCAAGAGATTTTCTATTACATACTCCTGCTCTCTTATCGTTAAGTTTGGGTAGATTGGCAAAGAGAAAGCTTCCTTGAAGTATCTATCCATCATGGGAGTTTTTTCATCTCCGTAACCTAGCTTTTTATAGTATGGTTGTCTGTTTATAGGCATATAGTGAAGCTGGACTCTTATATTTTTTTTTGATAGTTTTTGAAAAATCTCTTCTTTGGATATGATACTATTTTTGATTTTTACAACAAAAAGATGATAAGCGGAGTTAGTATTGTAAGGGTATAACGGTTTTATATTACTATTTTTAAAGGCCTCATGATATATTTTGGCTATCTCTCTTCTTCTTTTTAAGAAGAGCCCAAGTCTTTTTAGTTGATTCAGACCTAATGCACACTGGAAGTCTGTTATGCGGTAGTTAAAGCCCAGATTCCTCATCTCGTACTCCCACGGTTTCATGTCGGGAGTTTTTACTATACCATGGTTTCTTAGAGAGAGTAGTTTTTTATATAGCTCTTTTGAGCTTGTTGTGATTGCTCCTCCTTCTCCAGTTGTAATTGTCTTGACAGGGTGAAATGAAAATATGGATATATCGGAATTTTCACAGCTTCCCGCTTTCGTGTTTTTGTAAATTGCTCCTATGGAGTGGGCATTGTCTTCAAGGATTTTTATATCATAAGTCTCTTTTAATTGTTGTAATTTCTCTTGATTTAAAAGTTTGCCACTAAAAGAAACTGCATAAATCGCTTTTATGTTGCTATTTTTCTTTAGCTCTTTTTCACATAACTCTAAATCTATGCTTCCATCTTCGCAAATATCTACAAATATAGGCTTTGCACCTGCGTAGAGTACAGAGTTTGAAGTAGCCAAAAATGAATTTGGAGTAGTAAGTACCAAATCACCTTTTTTAAGAAGCACCAAAGATGCAAGATGAAGTGCTGCAGTACCACTGGAGACTGCCACACAATAGTTTGCTCCACTGATTTTGCAGATGGCTTTTTCAAATTGAGCTGCTTTTGGCCCTGTTGTGATAAGAGGTGAGGTCAAAGTATCACTGACTGCTTCTATGTCAGAGTTGTTTATGCTTTGCTTGCCATAGTGTATAGGTTCCACTAGTTCTCTTTTGTAAGATTTAAAAATTTATCTATCGTTAGCCACTCATTATTGTTATCAGAACGATATTCAAAATTAAAATCTACTCTTTTGCCACTCTCTCCTAGAGTATTTTTGAAAAAATCAGTAGCCCTTGTTTTTTTTATGGCTGGCATCAAGATGTAGTGATCATCAAACTCCAGTGCGAGTCGGCTGTCATCTTTTGGTATCATGACTTCATGTAGTTTCTCTCCAGCTCTTATGCCTATGACTTTTTGAGGCAGATTTGGAGCTATAGCTTTTGCCATATCTGTTATCTTCATGGATGGAATTTTAGGGATAAATATCTCTCCACCCTGCATTCTTTGAAAATTTTTCAATACAAATTCCACAGCATCCCTTAAGGTTATCCAAAATCTTGTCATATTTTCATCGGTGATAGGTATCTCTTTTGCATCCTGTTTGAGTAAATTTTTAAAAAAAGGTACGACACTTCCCCTGCTGCCAAGAACATTGCCATACCTGACTACTGAAAATATTATATCGTGTCCACCCACTATGTTGTTTGCGGCTACAAAAAGTTTGTCGCTTGCCAGTTTCGTGGCACCGTAGAGATTTATAGGATTTGCGGCCTTGTCTGTTGAGAGTGCTATGACTTTTTTGACACCGCAATCTATAGAGGCATCTATGACATTGCCTGCACCGTTTATGTTGGTTTTTATGCACTCCATAGGGTTGTACTCTGCTATGGGTACATGTTTTAACGCAGCAGCATGAACAACAAAGTCAACTCCATTCATGGCTTTTTTAAGCCTCTCTTTATCTCGCACATCACCTATGAAGTACCTCATGCAGTTATCTTTAAAAACTTGAGCCATCTCATACTGTTTTAGTTCGTCTCTTGAGTAGATTATGATTTTATTTGGTTTGTATTTTTGCAATATAAGCTCTACAAATTTCTTTCCAAAACTTCCTGTCCCACCTGTTATGAGTATATTTTTACCGCTAAACAAAGTTCTTCCTCTTCTATTTTATTTCTTTCTTTAAAAGCAATTTTAATTCCCTTTAAAATTGTGGTACAATTTGATATGTCAATAAACAATGAAGAATTTTATCTAAAAGCCTACGAAAAGTATGGTATAACAGCGCAGGGGGTGAATTGGAACTCCAAAGAGTCTCAAGAAGTCCGTTTTGAGGTTATCACTGATATTTTAGGAAAAGATATAAAAAGAAGTAAGATTGTAGATGCTGGATGCGGGTTTGGGGAGTTGTATGCTTATTGGATGGATAGGAGGATTTTCCCCAAGAAGTATGTTGGATTAGATTGTGTTAAAAATTCTATTGAGGTAGTAAAAAAGAGGTTTGTGGATTTGAGCTTTGCATGCAAGGATGTCTTAAAAGACGAGTTGCCTCTGGCAGATTGGTATGTTGCAAGCGGAAGTCTAAATGTACTCTCTTCTTTTGATACTTGGCTCTTTTTGGAGAAAATTTTAGAAAGTTCAAAAAAAGGCATAGTTTTCAATATTTTGCAAGGTTATGTGAAGAGTAAAAATTTTAACTATCAGACAAAAGATGATATCAAAGAGTTTGCGAAACAAAAGGGTTTGGAGTATTTTATAGTTGATGGATACCTAAAAAACGATATGACAGTGAAAGTGATCAAATGAAAACAGTATTGTTTATGGCTCTATTTATATATTTGGCAGTTGTGGCATATGTGTATTTTACTCAGGATTCTAAAATATTTAACTATGCACAAATTGAGAAAAGTCCGCCAATAGAGCTTAAAGGCAGTGAAAAAGTCTCCTTGGAAGTAGCCAAAGGTGTAGTTTTGCATGGTGTATATGAAAAATCAAAACAAAATGATGCGCCCCTTATCATATACTTTGGAGGCAATAGCGATGATGCCACAAGATTTTTGTTATATGTAGAGGGTTTGAAAGATTTCAATATCTTGGCATTTAACTATAGAGGGTATATGGATAGCGGCGGAAAACCAAGTGAAAAAAATCTTTTTAAAGACGCGATAAAAATCTATGATAAGTTTGCAAAAAATTTAAAAGTCATCTTGATTGGTCGAAGTTTAGGCACGGGAGTCGCCTCGTATCTGGCTAGTAAAAGAGAGGTTAAAGGGCTTGTGCTGATAACGCCTTATGATTCCATTGCTTCTTTGGCAAAAGAGAAGTACCCCTATTTGCCTATAGATTTACTGCTCAAGTACAAATTTGAATCAACAAAATATATCTCAAAAATCAAAACCCCGGTTGCCATCATAGAGGTAAAAGATGATATAACAGTACCAAATACCAATACTGCCAAACTGATAAAAAAGATAAAAAACTTGGTTCTTTTTGCAGAGTTGACAAATACCACTCATGCAGAAGTTTTTCATCATCCGGATTTTGAAAAAACTTTAAAAGAGGCTATTTTAAAATTCTAGGCAGCGTAATCCCCTCTTGTCCTTGGTATTTTCCTTTTTTGTCTTTATAGGTTGTTTGGCATTGGTCATCGCCTTCTAAGAACAGCACTTGCGCTATACCTTCGTTTGCATAAATCTTTGCTGGAAGTGGTGTTGTGTTGCTTATCTCTATAGTGATATGTCCTTCAAATTCTGGCTCAAAAGGAGTAACATTTACTATGATTCCACATCTTGCATAAGTGCTTTTTCCAAGACAGATGGCCAGTACATCTTTTGGAATTTTAAAGTACTCTACAGTTCTAGCGAGCGCAAAAGAGTTTGGCGGGACTATGCAGATGTCTCCAACAAAATCCACAACATTTTTCTCATCAAAATTTTTAGGGTCTACTACAGTTGAGCTGACATTTGTAAAGATTTTGAACTCATATCCTACTCTTATATCATAACCATAACTACTGACTCCATAGCTTACTACATCGGTACCCACCTGCTCTTCACAGAAAGGTTTTATCATCTCTTCGTTAAGCGATTTTTCTCTAATCCATCTGTCTGATTTTAATCCCATTTACTCTATCCTTACCAAATATATGGTATTATATCACAATTTACTTTAGGAGAATGGGATGAATAAACAAGAGATTAGGGATTTGATGCGACTTTTTGATAAGAGCGGAATTACAAAAGTAAAGATTAGAGACGGGGAATTTTCAATAGAGTTACAAAAAGGATTTCAGAGTGCGCCTGTTGCAGTTTCAGCGCCAGTTCAAAGTGCCCCGGCTCAGCAGACTGCTTTTGAAGCAGTTGCCTCACCAGCACCGGAAAAAAAGAGCAAAGATGATAGTTTGAGTATAAAATCACCGATGGTTGGAACTTTCTATGTGGCTCCCAGTCCGGGAAGCGAGTCATTTGTAAAGATAGGGGATGTTGTTAGAAAAGGACAAACCATAGCTATCATAGAAGCAATGAAAATTATGAATGAAATCGAGGCGGAGTTTGATTGCAGAATACTAAGTGTACTTGCGGAAGATGGCGAGCCTGTAGAGTTTGGTATGCCTCTTTTTGGTGTGGAGAAAGTTTGATGGCAGAGATTAAAAAAATTCTAGTTGCAAACAGGGGTGAAATTGCCCTGCGTGCGATAAGAACTATAAAGGAGATGGGTAAGCAAGCCATTGCTGTTTATTCGACTGCAGATAAAGATGCCCTCTATCTGCAATATGCCGATGCAAGTATCTGCATAGGAGGAGATAAGTCTAGTGAAAGTTATCTAAATATCCCTGCAATCATCAGTGCTGCTGAGATTAGCGGCTGTGATGCTGTTTTTCCGGGATATGGATTTTTAAGTGAAAATCAGGATTTTGTTGAGATATGTAAGATTCACGGACTAAAATTCATCGGTCCGTCTGTTGATTCTATGGTTTTGATGAGTGATAAGTCAAAAGCAAAAGAGGTGATGAAAAAAGCTGGAGTTCCCGTCATAGAGGGTAGCGAAGGAGCACTTGGGAGTATAGATGAAGCCAAAGAGTTGGCGAAGAAGATAGGCTACCCTGTTATTGTAAAAGCAAGTTCTGGTGGTGGCGGACGAGGTATGCGTGTCGTAGAAAAAGAAGAGGATCTTGAGATTGCTTATCTTTCGGCCGAAAGTGAAGCTACTGTCGCTTTTGGTGACGGGACACTCTATATGGAGAAGTTTATAAAAAATCCCAGGCATATAGAGGTGCAAATCATAGGTGATACACACGGCAATGCTATACATGTAGGCGAGAGAGACTGTTCCTTGCAGAGACGACACCAAAAGCTCATAGAGGAGTCACCAGCTCAGATTTTAGATGAAGAAACAAGAAGAAATCTTCATGAAGTAGCGATAAAAGCAGTGAAATACATAGGCTATGAAAATGCCGGAACTTTTGAATTTTTACTAGATAGCGACAAGAATTTTTATTTTATGGAGATGAATACAAGACTTCAGGTAGAGCACTGCGTCAGTGAGATGGTAAGTGGCTTGGATATCATCGAGTGGATGATAAGAGTTTCGCAAGATGAAGTGTTGCCTGCTCAAGACAAGATAGTATTTAGAGGCCACTCCATAGAGTGTAGAATTACAGCAGAAGACTCTGTGAAGTTTATACCGAGTCCGGGAAAAGTTATAAGATATGTAGCGCCTGGCGGAAGAAATGTGCGGGTTGACTCACACCTTTATCAAAATTATGTGATACCTTCTTGTTACGACTCCATGATTGGAAAGTTAATCGTTTGGGGAGAAGACAGGGACAGAGCAATTATCAAGATGAAAGAAGCTTTGAGTGAACTTATCATAGAAGGTGTCGCTACGGTGAGGGATTTCCATCTAAAAATGATGAATAATGAGGATTTTATAAACAATAATTTTGATACAAATTACCTCTCGAGATATTAGACTGTTTATGGCACATTCTTAGACTGTAACCAGTCTATTAGAGATTTTTGCCTCGTCGAGGCAAAAATCTAAATCGTACATTTTTTAGAGATTATACAAAGTGGGCAGAAGTTTGTGATACCGGCGATGAGTGGTATAATTCCCAGATAGAACCATGGATTGCTCAGATAGAAGCCAACTCCTATGAGAATTACTCCTAAAAATATCCTAAAAACTCTACAAAACTTTCTTATTTTATCATATGTATTCATTTGATTTCCTTTTAAGCATTTGGTTTTCTTAAAACTTTTATATTTGCTGTTGATTTTATTTTTTCAAAATAATCATCTATCGCAGCCTTCTCTTTTTTAGATGCCAAAAATGAATATATATCATTCTTTACTTTATCAAATGGCATAGTTTCTACACCATTTTTTGCTTTTACATAAAACATTGTGTAGCTATTACCCATCTTAAATGCGGGTGTAAAGTCTCCTGATGCAGTTTGGTTTAGCATTGATTCTAGATTTTTATTCATATTTCCGGATTGAAATCTTACCTGTTTTGCTTTTATATCTGGAATAGAGAGCATGGGATTTGTTCGAATCTTCTCCAGAGATTTTTTGGAAGGGCTTTCGTATGCTACAACTTCAAAACCCTTTGCCTTTACAAATTTGTTTTTATTTGCCTTATAGTAGTTTTTTATCTCTTGTGGAGTAACCTGGATTTTTTTTGAAGCGAAAATTCTATCATAAAGCTTTTTTTGTTCTATTTTCTTTTTTACATCTTTCCTGTAAACGCTCTCTTTTATGCCCTTGTCTTTTAGCATCTGCAAAAATTGAAATTCGGATATGCCATTTTTAGTCGCCAGTTTTTTGATATAATTCTCTACTTCAAAATCACTAGCAGTTATATGTTGTCTCGCTATATCTGCATCTTCGAGTTTTTGCCTTATCAAGATATTCAACGACTCCTTTGTGGAGATATGAAACTTGTTCGAATATTTGTAAATCTCATAGAGAGTTATAGGTTCATTGTTGATTATAACGGATATGGCATTAACTAAACCTGCATAAGAAAAAGTTGTCATAAATGTAAGTAAAACTGATATTTTTAATAAAATTTTCATAGAAATTCTCACTAATTGTCCTTTGTTAAGTAATGTTAAGTAAAAAGCTTATATAATTTTTACAAATTTAGCTAAGAATGATAACATTTTTTTTAGTAAAGTCAATTTAATCGAGTGCGAATTTTACTAAAAGAGGTATTATACTAGATATTTGTACATTTTTATAAGGTTTTGTTTATGGTTATAACAAGGTTTGCTCCAAGCCCTACAGGCTATCTTCATATAGGGGGGCTGAGAACTGCACTTTACAGTTATCTTTGGTCTAAAAAAAACGATGGAAAATTTTTATTGCGTATAGAAGATACAGATTTGAAGAGAAACTCTAAAGAGGCTGCAATTGCAATAGAAAATGCTTTTGCATGGACAGGATTATCTCATGATGAAAAGCCAATCTATCAGTCATCCAGGTTTGATATATATAAATCTTATGTAAAAAAACTCTTAGATGTTGGCAAGGCATATAGGTGCTATATGAGCAAAGAGGAACTGGATGAGCTAAGAGAGACTCAAAGAGCACAGAAGATTAGGCCTCATTATGATGGAAGATATAGGGATTTTCAAGGTGAACCGCCAGCTGGAGTTGAGCCTGTTATCAGGATAAAAGCTCCGACGGAGGGGGAAATAGCCTTTGATGATGGTATAAAAGGTGAAGTTCGTTTCAATGTAAAAGATATGCTGGATGATTTTATCATTGCCAGAAGTGACGGTACGCCTACTTATAACTTTGTCGTTGCTATCGATGATGCTTTGATGGAAATCAGTGATGTCATAAGAGGTGATGACCATCTCTCAAATACTCCAAAACAGATAGTTATATATAAAGCTCTTGGTTTTAAAGTTCCAAAATTTTATCATGTTCCTATGATTTTGAACAATCAAGGCAAAAAGCTCTCAAAAAGAGATGGCGCATTGGATGTGATGGAGTATAAAAAAGAGGGCTACCTACCCGAAGCACTTTTGAATTTTCTAATAAGACTTGGATGGAGCCATGGCGATCAGGAGATTTTTAGCATGGAAGAGATGACAGAGCTTTTTAATCCCAAAGACATAAATAAATCAGCCTCTGCCTTTAATGAAGAGAAACTTGTATGGATAAATGCCGGATATATCAAAAAGCTCTCAAGCCAGAGATTGATAAAAGAGATGGAGTTTTTTGGTCTATATATACAGAGCCACCCAAAAAAAGATGAACTTGTAGATTCTCTCAGACAGAGGGCAAAAACCATTAAAGAGCTGGCACAAATGGCAGCTTCCATAGTGAATGAGCCAGAAATTTATGACGAAAAAGCGTGTAAAAAGTTTATAAAAGGTGATGCTTTGAAGAATTTAGAAGCATTTAAGCAGGCTTTAATGGCACATGGGGAATGTAAAAGTGCTTCAGAGTTTGAAGTTTTGGCAAAAAAATTCTTAGAAGACAAGGGGTTGAAGCTCAAAGATTTGGCTCAGCCGATAAGAATAGCTATGGTGGGGAGTGCGGTTAGTCCGTCCGTGTTTGAGGTTTTAAATATAGTCGGATACAACAATGTAATAGCAAGAATTGAAAAACTATTAAATATTAAAGGAGAAAAAAATGAGTAAAGAGACATTTGAACAAGAGTCATTGGATTATCATATAGGTGGTAAAATCGGTATAGAATTAAAGACACCATGCTCAACAGCAGCCGAGTTGTCTATGGCATATACTCCAGGAGTTGCATTTCCCTGTTTGGAGATAGCCCAAGATGCCGAATTGGCATATAAATATACAAATAAAGCAAACTTGGTTGGCGTTATCAGTGACTGTACTGCGGTTTTGGGTCTCGGAGATTTGGGTGCAGTTGGTGGAAAGCCTGTTATGGAAGGAAAATCAGTTCTCTTTAAAAAATTTGCTGATGTAGATGCGTTTGACATAGAATTAGGTGAAAAAGACACACAAAAAATCATAGATATCTGTATAGCACTTGCTCCGACTTTTGGAGGAATCAATCTCGAAGATATCAAAGCTCCAAAATGCTTTGAGATAGAGCAAAAAGTTCAAGCTGCAGTTGATATCCCTGTTATGCACGATGACCAACACGGAACTGCTATGATTACAAGTGCAGGTATAATCAATGCTCTTGAAATCAGTGGTAAGAAGATAGAAGATATGAAGATAGTAGTCAGTGGTGCCGGAGCTGCGGGAATTGCCTGTGCAAATATGTATAAACTTTTGGGTGCAAAACATATAGTTATGATTGATTCAAAAGGTATAATTCACAGTGGCAGGGACGACTTAAATAAATATAAACAAGCATTTGCACTTGAAACTGATGATAGAACTTTGGAAGATGCTATGAGGGGAGCCGATATGTTCTTGGGTCTTTCAGCCCCGGGAATTGTATCTAAAGAGATGGTAAAATCTATGAATTCTCACCCGATTATATTTGCTCTTGCAAATCCGACTCCTGAGATTTTACCAGAGGAAGTAAAAGAGGTCAGAGATGATGTTATGATGGGAACAGGTAGAAGCGACTATCCAAATCAGGTAAACAATGTTCTTGGTTTCCCATTTATCTTTAGAGGTGCACTTGATGTAAGGGCTACCAAGGTAACTGAGGGCATGAAGATGGCAGCTGCAAAAGCTTTGGCAGCTCTTGCTAAAGAAGAAGTACCTCAGTATGTCAAAGATGCATATGAGGGAAGAGATTTGAAATTTGGTTTAGAGTATATCATCCCAACACCATTTGACAAGAGGGTTCTTATCTGGGTAGCACCTGCTGTTGCACAAGCTGCATTTGATGAGGGAGTTGCTAGAGTCAAAGAATTTGATGTGGAAGCATACAAAAAAGAGTTGGCTGCAAAAATAGGTTTATAAAATATAAAATACAAGCAAGGGGATAATGGCGTCAGCACCATTATCCCCTTTTTTTAAGGATAAAAAATGGACAATGTAACAGTAATACACCACCCTCTCATAGAGCACAAGCTTGCAATTTTAAGAGATGAAAAGACAGATCCTTTTCATTTTAGACTGCTTGTGGATGAGATCTCTTATCTTATGCTTTTTGAAGCAACGAGAGACTTGCCCCTTAAAGATGTATCGGTACGAACACCAGTGGCAGTTGCAGATGCGAAGAAATTAGACACAAAAATTATGATTTGTCCAATTTTGAGAGCTGCACTTGGTATGTTGGATGGAATTTTCAAACTTATTCCTGATGCAAGTGTCGGTTTTTTGGGGTTTCAAAGAAATGAAAAGACTCTAGAGGCTGAGTTTTACTATGCAAAACTTCCAAAAGATTATAAAAACCGGACAGCCATTATCATAGACCCAATGTTTGCGACAGGTGGAACCGCTATAGATGCAGTCAATTTCTTAAAAAGCAAGGGTATAGAAGATATAAGATTTATCGCTCTTGTTTCAGCTCCTGAGGGTCTCAAAAAGTTTTCAGACATACATCCGGATGTCAAAGTTTATACTGCTCATATAGATGACGGTTTAAATGAAAACGGATATATAGTTCCGGGTCTTGGAGATGCCGGAGATAGAGTTTTTAATACGATTGATTAGAAGAAGGGACTATGCCCTTCTTCTTTTTTATTTATACTGCGCCTTGGTCTAGCATAGAATCAGCTACTTTTCTAAATCCTGCTATATTTGCACCCATCATTATATTGCTCTCATTATCAAATTCTTTGGCTGTCTCAAAAGATAAATCAAATATATCTTTCATGATACCTTGTAATCTTGTGTCAACTTCTGCAAATGACCATCTTCCCATACTGGCATTTTGCTCCATCTCAAGTTGACTTGTTGCAACACCACCTGCATTTGCCGCTTTACCAGGAGCATACATAATTTTATTTGCCATTAAGTATTCGATAGCTTCAGGAGTTGTAGGCATATTTGCACCCTCATTTACAAGTATGCAACCATTTTTGTGAAGAGTTTTTGCATCATTTAAGTTTAGTTCATTTTGTGTAGCGCTTGGAAACGCAAGATCGCAAGGAATAGTCCAAACAGCATGAGCATCTTTAGGGTATTGGCTGACTGGAATATATTTTGCATCAGGATGTGCTTTTACATACTCTGTCAGAGATGCCCTGTTTACCTCTTTTACGGTTTTTAATGTCTCTAGGCTGATGCCATCTTTATGATAAATTGTACCACGGGAGTCGCTACATGTGACAGGTTTTGCGCCCATTTCATATAATTTTTGTATTGTATAGATTGCAACATTACCACTTCCTGAAATAGTGGCCACTTTGCCTTCTAAACCATTGCCTGCTTTTCTTAAGTAGTTATCAGCAAAGTAAACTGAGCCAAAGCCTGTTGCTTCTGTTCTTGCAAGTGATCCGCCCCAATTTAAGCCTTTGCCGGTCAATACACCTTCAAATTTATTTGTCATTCTTTTATATTGACCATACATATACCCAATTTCTCTTCCACCAGTTCCGATATCACCTGCTGGAACATCTATAGTCTCACCAATGTATTTTGAAAGCTCAGTCATAAATGATTGACAAAATCTCATAACTTCACCATCACTTTTTCCTTTTGGATCAAAGTTAGATCCACCTTTTGCTCCACCGATATTTAACCCTGTAAGTGAGTTTTTGAAGATTTGCTCAAAACCCAAGAACTTAATTATACCAAGATTTACTGTTGGGTGGAGTCTGAGTCCGCCCTTGTATGGTCCGATTGCTGAGTTAAACTGTACACGATAACCAATGTTTGTTTGGATTTGATTGTTGTCATCCATCCAGCAAACCCTAAATATGATTTGTCTCTCAGGGATGACGATTCTGCTGAGTATATTGTTGTCAGTATATTTTGTCTCTTTTGTAAGAAGTGGTTCAAGAGTTTGTAAAACTTCATCAACTGCTTGATAAAACTCTGCTTGACCTGGTGTGCTGTACATTGTGCTAGCAAGCACGTCGTCTATTCTTTTCTGTACCATTTTAAATTCCTTTTTATTTTTGCACTGAGTTGTGCATATGATTTTTTATACCTAAAGCTTTACTTTTTTTAAGAAAAAGCTCCAACGATTTTCTCTCTTTTTTATTTATATCGTAAGTGATTAGTTTCAAATACTCTTTAATCTCCTTTGCATTAATACCTCTTTTTTTTGCATAATCTTGCAATATATATCCAGGTATTTTGATATTTCTTTTTTTGAAATTATTTGCTAGTTTTTTGTAAGTAGTGTGGTATTTATTTGTACATAAAACGGCAAAAACAAATGGCAGATGATATTTGTCACTCCAGGTTTTTGCTAAATCTGTATATTTGCTTGGATTTTTAATATACTCTTTTAGAGCCCTGTCTCCAATGATAACTTCACCTTGTATATCCAAAACCCTGGATAAGATATTTGAAGTTGCTGAGGCGGGATCGTAAAGGTAATTACCCTTTTTGACGATAACACTTTTGACACTGTTTTTGGCTACTATTCCAAGTGGAAGTCTCTTTATCTCTTTTTTGTTGCTTTTTATGCTGGAGATGAAAGCGGCACTGACCTTTCTTTTTTCAAAGGCGTTATTTATGGATGAAGGAACACCTTTTTTATGCTCCACAGCTTTTTTAAAGGCATTGTTTAAGCTGCTTTGCTTAAGAAAGATATGAAAAGGAAGAAGATTGATATAATCAATTTTCCCAAAAATCATAATGTACCTTTACAAATTTTTCGGAATTATATCACTATGAAACTTAATCGTAACATCAAGAATTTTTTTACTCTAATATTTATCAATTATTTAATACTGGAAGTGATATTTTGATATAATAAGTGTAAAAAAGTAACAAGGATATAAATTGGCAAGGATAGAATTTTTAGGACCCATAGGAAAAGAGCCCGTAGAGGTAGATATAAAAAACCTAAAAGAGCTCAAAGAGTTTTTTGACGGGGATGAGAAGCTGAAAGACTGGCTTGGTATCTGCGCAGTTGCTATAAATGATACTTTGGTAAAATCACTTGATGTGCCAGTTGCACCAAGTGATAAGATATCTCTTTTGCCACCGGTTTGCGGGGGCTAGGGGATGCTGGAGTTGCATGATGGGCCTCTACATGTAGAGGAGATTATCACTAGATGGTACAAAGACATAAGGTATAAGAACTTCGGAGCCTTTATACCTTTTATAGGCATTGTAAGAGATGAAAAGGGAATAGACGGACTTAGTTTTGATATTTATGAGCCTATACTTCAAAATTGGTTTAAAGCATGGCAAAAAAAAGCAAAAGAAGAGGGTGCTGTGCTCCTTATGGCCCACTCAAGAGGAGACGTGCCAAACCACACAAGCTCATATATCTCAGCGGTACTCTCACCCCAAAGAAAAGTAGGTCTTAGGCTTATAAATGACTTTGTAGAGGATTTTAAAGCAAGTGCGCCGATATGGAAGTATGACTTGATAGAAGGAATTAGAGTATATGCAAAAAACAGAAGCATGCCACTGGGCGGAGCAGGACTGTTAGCAAAATAAAAATTTTCTCTGCAAAGCAGAAGCTTTAGTGAGAGGAATTTTTGCGGAATTTACTTCCGTAAAAAGGAGAAATTAAATGAAAAAATTTGAAAAATTTGAAAATACACTGGAGGCTCTAAAGAGTTCCATAGATATGCTCTATCCGCAAGAAAATCTTTTTTTGATAGATGCGTTGGATAGAATTTTGGCAATAGATATAGTTGCAAAACAAAATAATCCTGTGTTTGAGACAGCATCTATGGATGGGTATGCGTTAAGGGCAGAGGATCAAGAGCTAGGAGAGCTTAAAATCATAGATTTTTTGCCAGCAGGAAGCTATAAGGGGAGTTTGGTCACAAAAGGGGTCTGTGTCAAAACATTTACCGGCTCATTGATGAGTGAGGGGAGTGACACTCTTTTGCCTATAGAAAATGTAGAAGTTGTGGGTGACAAAATCAAAATTATAACTCCAGTTGCAAAAGGTTTTTCTTCTCGACCGGTAGGGGAAAACTATAAAGAGGGTGAAGTTCTTATAAAAAAGGGGACAAAGATAGGATATGCACAAATAGGAGTTTTGGCAGAGCTTGGATATGTTCAGATTCCTGTGTTTATAAAACCTCGCATATCTATAATCGCAACAGGAAGCGAGATACTTGATTTTGGAGAAGAGCAAGACAATAGATCACAAATCAGAAGTTCAAATCATATAACTATAGAGGCGATACTGCAAAAAGCCGGAGCGGATACTCTGCGTTATGGTATAGTCAAAGACAATAAGAAAGAGATAAAAGAAAAAATTTCTCAAGCACTAAGAAGCTCGGACATTGTAGTAACAACAGGCGGAGTAAGCGTTGGAGATTATGATTTTGTAAAAGATGTCCTAGGTGATATGGAGCCTCAGTATATAGTTGACGGTTCTTTTATAAAGCCCGGACGACATATAAAGATAGTGAAGATTGGGCATAAGTATATATTTGCACTTCCGGGATTTCCTTATAGTTCGAGTGTGGGAGTATTTTTATATGTACTACCGCTTTTAAGAGCTATGAGTGCAAGAGAGTTTGAGTTGCCTTTTGTTAAGGCGTATATAGATGAAGACTATAAAAAACGCTCAAAATATAAAGAGTTTACAGCTTGTAATTTTCTGTTTAAAAATGGAAAAGTAACCATAAACTTAGATGGTAAAAAGCTGGGAAGTAGTGCAATACTCAACAATATGCTTGATAACGCTGCTCTTTTATGTGTGGATGAAGAGACAAGAGAGTTGAAAAAAGGTGACTTAGTCAATGTATTGATCTTGTAAAGCCGTTGTTTCCTTTGAAGATATTAGACTCTATGCTGCCATCTGTGAGTTTGCCGTTTTTGTCTCTAAAGAGAAATTGTGGTACATCCAGATACCAAAACAATTGATCAGGTACTTATAAGTCCATATATGTACATCAAAATAGCATATCGGATAAATTTTGCTATAAAAACTATAATTAAAAATTTTTGCCAATTATATCTTAGAATTCCTGCAACAAATGTTATAGGGTCTCCTATAATAGGAGTCCAAGATAGAAGAAGAGATATAAAGCCGTATTTTTCAAACAATTTTGTTGCTTTTTGGATCGAGTTTTGTTTGAAATAGGACTTTTTCAATGAAAATTCTCTAAGATATTTTCCTAAAAGGTAGTTTATAAAAGATCCTAGAGTGTTTCCTGTGCTGGCAACAAATAAAGATATATATATCAACTCCGGAGATTCGTTGAGTTTGTACAAGAAAAATGCCTCGCTGCCGCCTGGCAAAAGTGTGGCGGCACCGAGGCATATGAAAAATAGAGCTATCAACTTAAAAAATTAAAATTCAATAAAACCATCATTAACTAAAATAGTAATTGCTGATATTTTGGTCTTATTAAATTTTAATTCCCAAAAAGTTTTCTATCTCTTCTTTGTTTGTATCCAGTGAATTGTATTTTACGATTAAAATACTCTCGCTCTCGTTTTTATACCACTCAATTATACCGTTTATATCATGTAGATCTTGTGCTTTTTTTAAGTTGATATTTGCAAAACTTAGATACAGGTTTTTGTTTATTCTTGGGTTTGTGATGCTAGCTACCAAAAATAACCAAAGAAATGCGACTATGATAATCACTATTGCAATCTCTTTCATCCCATAATTTTGAAGAAAGTATCCGCCGAAAACACCACCTATAAAAGTCCCTATGTATCCAAATGAGTTGAAAATCCCAAGTGCAGTACCTTTTTGATGAATTCTCGGGTATTTGCTTGCCATCGACTGCATGAGAGGTTCGTGCATATTGAAACCGATAAAAAATATTATAACTCCCACTATAAAAGTTGTAGCAGAGTGAGCATAACCCATGATTGCATAACTGATAGCAAAAAATATGATGCCAAGCATCAGTATCTCTTTTGCTTTGTGTTTCTTTTCACCAAAGATAGCAGACGGACCCATAGCAAGGATACCAAAGGCCATAGCCGGCATATATACCATCCAGAGATCTTTTTTATCCCAGCCAAATTCTTTGAGCATTAAAATCGGTATAATCAAAAATGCTAAAGTCATCATGCCTTTTTGAAGCATATTTGTGATATTCATCTTCATTAAATCTCTATTTTGTAAGATTTCGAGAAGTCTTCTTTCGCTGTGATCATAACTATGTGATATTTTTGGAGGATTTTGCACCTTTGTAAAGAGTACAATTATGGCCAAGACTGAAAAAATAGCTACTAGGAAAAACAACTTATCAACTCCCCAATATCCACCTATCAAAGGTCCTAGCATCATGGACAATGCAAAGGATAAAGCAATGCTGCCGCCCATGATAGCCATAGCCTTTGCCCTTACTTCTTCTTTGACCATATCGCTTATCATAGCAGTCGCAACCGCGCCTATTGCACCGGCACCCTGCACAAATCTACCGAACATAAGAGTATATATATCAGTGCTGAAACCGCAGATTATCGAGCCAATTATGAAGATGATAAGGCCGATGGTTATCGTTACCTTTCTGCCGATTCTATCTGAGAGCATACCAAAAGGAACCTGTAGCAGCATCTGCGTCAGCGCATATCCTCCGATCGTCACACCGACCAAAAATTCATTTGAGCCTTTTAAACCGAGTGCATAAACAGATAGCACCGGTAACACTATAAACAATCCCATAAATCTCAAGCCGATAATCGCAGTAATCGGCATAATTGTTTTAACCATGTTGAATCCTGTAAGTTTAAAAACTGACTCGACATACTTAAGCAATGCTTAGTTAGTATGTCAAATCAGTTATTAAGAGTAATTTTACCCTAATTATAGCTTTAAATAAAAAATATTTTATAAATGATGTTATAATTTTTAAAAAGAGAGGTTATTGTGAATTATCCAAATTTTACAAAAGAGCATAAATCACTTATGGCAAAGTATCTTACAAAAGAGATATTTGAAGAGCTAAAAGAGCTAAAAACTCCAAATGGTTTTACGCTTGAAAAAGCTATAAAATCAGGATTTGATAACCCTGAGAGCGGGATAGGTGTGTACGCCGGAGATATTGAATCTTACACTGTTTTTGGAGCTTTATTTGATCCTGTTATACAGGAGTATCATGGATTTTCAAAAAAAGATATACACAAAAGCAACTTAAATCCATTTAGTTTATCTGCTCCAAACCCTGATCCAAAAAATGAGTATATAGTCTCAACCAGGATTCGAGTTGGGAGAAATCTGGCAGATTTTCCGCTAGGACCTGCTATATCAAAAGAGCAAAGAGATGAGGTGCAGGGTATAGTCTCAAGTGCTTTAAACTCCCTGGAAGGAAGCCTCTCGGGAAGATATTTTCCGCTTTTAGATATGAGTGAAGAGGATAGACTATCTTTGGTAAGAGATCATTTCTTATTTAAAGCCGGAGATAGATTTTTAGAATCAGCCGGATTAAATCGAGATTGGCCGGGTGGCAGAGGCATATATCACAACAATGAAAAAACTTTTTTAGTGTGGATAAATGAGGAAGATGAGCTTAGAATCATCTCTATGCAAAAAGGCGGAAACATAAAAGAGGTCTTCTCCAGGCTTGCCGGGGCGATAGGAGAGTTGGAAAAGAGAATGAAGTTTGCCTTTAATGAGCATTTAGGATATATAACAAGCTGCCCGACAAATCTAGGGACTGCCATGAGAGCAAGTGTCCACATAATATTGCCAAAACTCTCGCAAAATATGGAAAAATTCAAGTCTATCACAGACAAGCATCACCTGCAAATCAGAGGAATCCACGGTGAACACTCGCAAAGTGAAGGCGGAGTCTATGATATAAGCAACAAAAGACGACTTGGCGTAACCGAAGTGCAGTGTGTGCAAGATATGTATGATGGTGTCAAGGCACTGATAGATTGCGAAAAAAACCTCTGCTAAGCGTAAAAAGGGGCATTGTCACCCCTTTTTACCACTCCACACAGACTCCATACTGTATAAGTATGATTTTATCAATAAGAACCGTATTTAAAAGGATAGGATATGAATTTTTTTAAGAAAGAAGAAGCATCTTGTTGTACGGTACAGCCGGCGAGCAATGGTCACGATTGTTGTACTCCACAACCAAAAGGAAAAGTGGAGTGTCCGCAGTGTTCACAAGAATCTAAAGGTGTTTTAGGTAAAACACTAGAATATTTATTGACAAGCGAAGCTAAGGCAAGGATAGATTGTTATGGTGGATTTTACTATTGCAAAACCTCTACATGTAGAGTTATATATTTTAGAGGTGATGAAGTGTTGACTCAAGATGATTTGAGCGTAAGTGTTGGATTAAAAGATGGAGCAGAGCCTGCAAATATGTGCTATTGTTTTGGATGGACAAAGCAAAGAATTAAAGAAGATTTGCTAAAAAATGGAAAAAGTTCAGCTATAGAAGATATAAAACACAACATGGATACCATCGGATGTTCTTGTGAGATAAAAAATCCAAGTGGAAGTTGTTGTATGGGAGATGTCACAAAAGCGGTTAAAGAGATAGAGAGTGTCAGATAAATTGTTAAAATAGGAGAGGAGATTGCTTTTTACAACAATTGCATTGGTTAGGTGCTAGTTACTTAAAATACGGGCTTTTTAAAGCCCGTATAAATCTTATTTTTAAAACCAAAATTTAAAACCACCTACGAGATATGTCTCATTAAGTTGGCTGAAATTATTTGTATTGCCATAATTTTTACTCCACTGTACTCCTATATAAGGAATAAACTGTTTAGTGATTTCATAATTTAGCTTCAAATTAGCGGTTATGCTTGACAAACCTTTTCCTAATTCTATCTTTGGTATATCTTTAGAATAAAATGCAGTAGACAGGCTAGGTGTTAGATAAAGTCTTTGTGTTATCAAAGCTTTATATTCTGCTTCAAGCCTCAATCCAATAGTGTTGTTTCCGGCTAAAAGTATTGCTCTTGTTTCTATAAAATATGGTAACATTCCTTGAAAACCGATGATTCCCCAAGTTTGATGATTTCCAATTTTTTCATCATACCCTATTCCGAGTTGAACATCCCAATATGGAGAAATTGCATGGCTGACAACTAGCTGATTCTGGCTCTCGCTAGAACTATTTTTTGGTTTGTCGCCCTCACTGTATAAGTACACTTTGTTTAGTTCGTTTCCAATCCAAAAGTTCCCACTCCAACTGATAGATTTATCAGCATTTCCTTGCTTTTCAAGTGAATCTATTGTTAATTTAGTATATATTGGGCTCTGACTAGATGCAGCAAAACTAGATACTGTTACACTCGATAGTAGCAATGCTGTGCTTAATATTTTTTTCATTTTTATTCCTTTCATTATGCTACCACTACTTTTCTAAACATTCCTGCCATGTCGTACAATAGATGACAATGATATGCCCAAGAACCTCTAGCATCAACTGTAACTTGCATGCTTATCTTAGAACCTGGTTGAACTATAACAGTGTGCTTTCTGACAAATTGATTAGCACCACTTTCAACATCAGACCACATGCCGTGTAGATGCATAGGGTGATTCATCATAGTATCATTGATATATGTAATTCTAAGTCTTTCCCCATAATTAAATATTAAGGGCTTGGCATCTGGATATGCTATGCCATTTATTGACCACATGTAGCGTTCCATGTTGCCTGTTAGGTGTAGTATAATTTCTCTGTCTGGTTTTTTATCGTGTGCGACAGATCTAAGAGATTTTAAATCAGAGTATTTTAAAACTTTTCTTCCATTATTTCTTAATCCAACTCCAGGGTCATCTAGTCTATACTGTGGATTTTGTGCCTTCATTGTGCTTTGTGGTCCATCGGCATGCTCTAGTGGCGTTATCGGAATGGTTTTGCTCATGTTTGAATTTGCCATTTTGCTCATGTTCATTCCACTCATCTTTGTTTTTGACATTGGCGACTTTTGCATCTTATTCATACTGCCCATTTTCATGGGTTTCTTACTGTTTCCCATATTCATCTTGCCCATGTTCATACCCATGTCAGTCATGCTCAGTATTGGCAAAGGATCCATCTGGGGTGCAGAGGCTACCATATTTTCATCATGAGTTAATGAACCAAGCGCATAACCTGTTCTATCTATACTTTGTGCAAATATAGGATATGCTTTGTTCTCTTTTGGCTCAACTATCACATCATAAGTTTCTGCCACCCCTATTCTAAACTCTTCTATATTTATAGGATGGATATTGTTCCCATCTGCTGCGACAACCTTCATCTGCAGACCTGGAATTCTCACATCAAAAAAAGTCATAGCCGAACTATTTATGAAACGAAGACGGATTTTCTGCCCTTTTTTAAATATAGCTTTCCAGTTTGTTGCTGGATTATCACCATTCATAAGAAATGTATATGTATATCCTGTGACATCAGAGAGGTCCCTATCCCCCATATCCATCTCATTCCACATCTTCCTTTTATTAAAAGCTTCTAAAAAACCCTCTTTTTTGATTTCATTTAAAAAATCTCCGATTGTTCTTTGCTTGATATTATAATAATCCCCCGCAATTTTTAGTTTTCTATAGATACTTTTAGGATTTTCATCACTCCAATCGGAAAGTGCCACAACATAATCAACATCATAATCGTATGGGTCTTTTTCCTTTGGTTCTATAACAATTGCACCGTGTACACCTGTTTGCTCTTGAAACCCAGAGTGGCTATGATACCAAAAAGTTCCACTTTGTTTGACTCTGAATTTGTAAGTAAAAGTAGTTCCTGGCTTAATTCCATCAAAGCTAATATCAGGAACCCCATCCATGTGAGTGGGAATAATGATACCATGCCAATGAATAGAAGTATCTTCCTTAAGGTTGTTTGTTACATTTATAGTTATGTCGTCACCTTCTGTCCATTTTAGTGTTGGGGCATGTAATTTTCCATTGATAGTGGTTGCAATCACAGGTGTTCCTGTTATATTTACCGCACTATATTCGATGCTTAAGTTAAATACTTTTCCAGACAATACATCGCCTTTGTCAAACTCTTTTTTTGTCATTTTTGCATTCAGATTTATAGGCACTGTTACTGCTATTGATGCGGCTGTCAAGCCTTTTACAAAAACTCTTCGGGTGATTGGGTTTTTATGCTTTTTCATCTATTTTGTCCATAAATGATTCGATTTGTAGTAGTCATTTTTTTCCTTTATTTTAAAATTAAGAGGAATTGTATAGTTTTAGTGTGGAAACGGTGTGGAGTGATTATTTTGTGATTACTTTACTAAGAGTGAAGTTTTAGTTAATGCTTATATTTTGTAAGTTTTGCATTTGGGTACCTAAACATAAATAAAACCAACTATCAGCGATAAGGAAATAGTCCCAGTGCAAGCTAGATTTTTGCAGGCTTAAGAGATAAGTCAAATAATAATCACTATACATTGAGTGTACATAGTTGCAAGGCGTATTTGTTTCTCCACACTAACTCCATACTGTATAAGTATAATTTTATCAGAATTATAAATTGATCAAATGTCAAAAAAAACTGGTTGTTTGATCAGTTAAAAAAAGGATAAAAAATGCTTTATACGATTACTACACAAGAGACAATCAAAAATATAAAACGGGATATGGCAGACCGTGCTAAAAAGCAGGGATTTGGTGTTTTGAAAGAGTATCACTTCAAAGAGATTCTCCAAGAAAAAGGCTCTCCTATACAAAAAGATATCACTGTATTTGAGATTTGCAATCCCTCTGCTGCTCAAACTATCTTGGATGTCCACCCTGAAGTTTCAGTCTTTCTTCCTTGTCGGATATCACTTTTTGAAAAAGATGGGAAGATAACCATGAATACAATCAGCATAGACAATATAACAGAAAATTTTGAATTAGACCCCAAAATAAAAATTTATATGAATAGTGTATTTAAAAAAGTAAAAAATATTATGAATACCTGGCAGTCATAAAAGGAACAATAGATGAAAAGAAGAAATTTTTTAGTAGCTGGAGCATTAGGTACGGCAGGAGTAGCATTTTTTGGAGCTAAGAGTCTATACTCTTATGATGTCTTTGAGGAAGAGAGAAAATTTATAGTGCCACCTCTATATGAGGGTGAGATAAAAGACGGAAAGAGAGTTTTTAATTTAAATCTTCAAAAAGGCGAAATGGAGTTTTTTAAAGGTTTAAAAACAGAGACTATAGGAATAAATGCGCCATTTCTAGGGCCAACTTTGAGAGCAAAAAAAGATGAGTTTATAAAAGTAAATATCAAGAACTCTTTAGGGTATGACTCTACTATACATTGGCACGGTTTTGAACTTCCGGCAAAGATGGATGGCGGACCACATCAAATCATAAAAAACGAAGCCATCTGGTCGCCGGAATTTGTTATAAAAAATAGAGCTTCTATGCTTTGGTATCATTCTCATCTTCTACATCAAACGGGAGCTCAGGTATATAAAGGTCTAGCAGGACTCTTTATAATTGATGAAGATGAAAGCACAAGTGTAAATCTGCCAAGCGAATATGGTGTGGACGATATACCTATAGTTTTGCAAGATAGAAATTTCAATAATGACGGTTCATTTAGATATGTAAGTTCTATGCCAGAGAAAATGATGGGAATACATGGAAATTATGTATTGGTAAATGGTGTAATAGCTCCGACATTAAAAGCCAAAAAGAGACTGATAAGGTTTAGAATATTAAACGGCTCAAATGCCAGATACTATCTTTTGGGTTTTAGCGATCATAGAAAATTTAAACTTGTCGGAAGTGATGGTGGATTGCTGGAAAAGCCTGTTAGTCTAAACCAAATAAAATTAGCTCCTGCCCAAAGAGTGGACATAGTAGTTGATATGAGTGATGGAAAAGATGTAGCGTTAAAAAGCTATAAAGGCGCACTGAAGCAGAGTCGAGGTATGATGGGTATGATGATGGGAGGAATGGGCTTTGATATGGAATTTGACCTCTTAAAAGTAGAATCAAAAGGCGCAAAAAGCAGTAGTGCTGAAGTACCGTCAGATCTTGCAAAACATCCTGTTTGGGATCCAAAAATTGCGGTTGGTGTAAGAAACATAACTCTACAGATGAGAATGGGTATGGGAATGATGAGTGGGGATGGAGGAGATGACAATTTTTTTATAAATGGAAAAAGTATGGATATGAACAGAATCGATGCCATAGCCAAAAAAGATACATTTGAGATATGGAAAGTTATGAACAAATCACCTATGTCGCACCCGCTCCATATACACAATACACAATTTAAGATTTTGTCTATCAATGGAAGACAGCCATATCCTGGTGAAGCCGGCTTTGTGGATACAGTCAATGTTGATCCCATGGGCATAGCTTATATAATGGTGCCTTTTAGATACTACAGTGATTCCAAAGTACCATATATGTTTCACTGTCATATACTCGAACACGAAGACGGTGGCATGATGGGGCAGTTACTTGTTGTATAACCGGCTCTGTGATTCCATACAAAATCTATACACTGGAGGTGATTTATGAGTCACGAAAAAAATGAGAATATTTATTGTAAAGACAATACTTGCGAAATTGGGCACAAATTCTATACTTGTCCAATGCATCCGGAAATTCACCAGGACAAACCGGGCTCTTGTCCAAAATGCGGTATGGCTTTGGAAAAAGAGGTAGAGGCAGTTCCTACGGTGTCAACAAAATATACCTGCCCAATGCATCCGGAAGTCATAGAAGATGAACCAGGTTCGTGCCCAAAATGCGGCATGGCTCTTGAGGCTGTTACTGTTGAAGCAGATGATGGAAACGAAGAGCTTGATTATATGAGTAAGAGATTCTGGATAAGTGTAGCCCTTTCTATACCTGTTTTTCTGGTAGCTATGGTGAGTGATTTGGCACCAAATCTCATGCCAGGCGCTGTGTCATTAAAAGATATACAGTGGTTTGAATTTGTATTTGCTACTCCTGTTGTGCTTTGGGCAGGGTGGCCATTTTTTCTTAGAGGTTATCAGTCTGTAAAGAGTTGGAATCTAAATATGTTTACGCTGATAGCCATAGGTGTAACGGCGGCATATTTTTATAGCCTGGTTGCACTGTTTTTACCAGATATCTTCCCTCTGCTTATGCAAAAAAGAGAGGGGTTGGTGCCAGTCTATTTTGAGACATCGGCAGTGATTGTGACACTGGTTCTTTTGGGGCAGGTGCTAGAACTAAGAGCGAGAAGCAAAACAAATACAGCTATCAAGATACTCTTAAACCTCGCACCGAAACAGGCACATCGTATCATCGATGCTGATGGAAATGAAGAAGATGTAAACCTGGAGATGGTTCAAGTCAGTGACAGATTAAGAATCAAGCCCGGTGAAAAAATACCAGTTGACGGTATAGTAGTGGAGGGACTGAGCAATATAGACGAATCTATGATAACTGGTGAGCCGGTTGTTGTTTCAAAAGGAAAAGGCGACAAACTTATAGGTGCGACACAAAATAAAAACGGAACATTGATTATGGAAGCTCAAAATGTTGGTAATGATACTATGCTGGCGCAAATCGTTCAGATGGTTTCACAAGCTCAACGCTCTCGTGCACCTATACAAAAACTGGCAGATACAGTTTCGGTATATTTTGTTCCGGCTGTTGTGATTTCAGCTATATTTGCTTTTGCAGGCTGGTGGCTATATGGTCCTGAGCCTAGTTTGGCATATGCTGTAGTGTCCGCTGTTTCTGTGCTTATAATTGCTTGCCCCTGCGCTCTTGGGCTTGCTACTCCTATATCTATCATGGTGGGAACAGGAAGAGCTGCATTGATGGGAATACTTATAAAAGATGCAAAAACTTTAGAAACAATGGAAAAAGTAGATACTCTTGTCGTTGACAAAACCGGGACTCTTACGGAAGGGAAACCAAAAGTTACATCTGTTTTGATAGCAGATGGATTTGATGAAAAAGAAGTACTTGGGTTGGCTGGAAGCCTGGAGCGTGCTAGCGAGCATCCATTGGCTGAAGCTGTAGTTGAGCATGTGAAACAAAAAGAGATAAGTCTAGATAATGTTGAAAATTTTACTTCGATCACAGGCAGAGGCATAAAGGGTGAGATAGGAGGCAAAAGAGTTATGCTGGGAAGCGATAGGCTTTTGGGTGACTTTAATGTATCCACCAAGGATGTTGCGCAGATTGCTGAAAATCTAAGAGAAGATGGTAAAGGTGTAATTTTCGTAGTAATTGATTCTAAATTTAGCGCACTTATAGGAGTAGAAGATCCTATCAAAGAGACATCCATTGATGCTTTGAGTAAGTTAAAAACAGATGGCTTAGAGATAGTAATGCTAAGTGGCGATAATGAATCTACTGCAAATGCTGTGGCAAAAAAGCTGAAAATTGATACAGTCGTTGCCAATGTTATGCCTGCCGATAAAGCAAAGGTGATTAGGCAATTACAAAAAGATGGAAAAACTGTGGCTATGGCAGGCGATGGTATAAATGATGCACCGGCTCTTGCTCAGGCAGATGTAGGAATCGCTATGGGTACAGGAACAGATGTGGCTATTGAGAGTGCGGGAATTACACTTATAAAAGGGGATTTACTGGGAATCGTCAAGGTTTTAAAGCTAAGTCGAGCCACTATGAAAAACATAAGGCAAAATCTGTTTTTTGCTTTTATATATAACAGTGCGGGAGTTCCTATCGCAGCAGGCGTATTGTATCCATTTTTTGGCATATTGCTTTCACCGGTCATTGCTGCTGCAGCTATGAGTTTTAGCTCTGTATCAGTTATAGTAAATGCGCTACGACTAAAAAACAGTAAAATTTAGTATTTTATAGGAGTTTTTTGGTTCCTATGAAAAAGTTAAACTAAATACTGTACCTTCGTTTTTTTTGGAATCAACACTTATTTTTACTCCATATGTTTTGCATATGGAGTAAACTATATCCAAGCCTATGCCAAAACCTCCAACCTCGTCTGTTGCTCTATAGTAGCGCTTGAAGATTTTATCTAGTCTGTTTTTGGCTATACCTATACCGCTATCTTTTATGGTCAGAGTGTTATTTTTGAGTGTAATTTTTATACTGCCGTATCTTTTTGTGTATTTGATAGCATTTGTTATCAGATTGTTTGTGAGTCTGATGAAATCCTCTTCTTCCAGCTTAAAAAAAGTCTCTTCTAGCTCACTTGTTAGAGTTATTCTCTTTTTTTCTGCAAGAATTATATGATAAAGCAACTCCTTTTGCAAAATCCCAGATAGCTCCAGATTTTTCAGATTTTTACTCTTGTGCTTTTTGAGGGTTATGTATGATAAGTCTTTGTATAGATTTGAGATTTTTTTCGCACTTATTTTTATGAGATTTCTATTTTTTTCGGTATAAAAATTATTTGAATTTACACATAGTAAAAGTGCAGAAACAGGAGTGTTTAGCTCGTGCGTGGCATTTTTGATAAAAATATTTAATTTCTCCCTTTGGCTCTGAATCGGATAGATAAATAATTTTGCCAGATAATAGCCGATAAATGCGACAATAAGATATGCTGTAAATGCGACCAAAACGATATCTTTTAGAAGTGTTTTGATTTTATTGCTGAGATTTGATTTTTTAACAACAACATAAGAGACACCAAGATGTCCCGCTGCTCCGTGGTCTATATAGAAAAGTGAATTGCCATGGCGGTAGTTTTGCTGTGAAAAATCAATACCATCTTTTATCTGCGTGTAGACAGGCTTTTGGTCATAGCTGTACAGCCCGAATTTCAGATCTTTTGATATGGGTAAATTTTCAAATTTTAACGGTATATTTTTCATTTGAGCCTGGATGATTTTATGTGAAATATTTCCTGTGTTTAGTTGCATATTGGACAGGGCTAACGCATAGTATTGTTTTGAACTAAATGAGTAAAAAAGCCAGCTAATTATAATAAATAGTACCAAGGATGAACCGAGGTAGAGGGTTAGAAAACTATAAAAAGTCTTTTTTTCTTCTTTAGTTAAAACGATAACCAGACCCTTTTATAGTTGTTATGCACTCTTCACCCAGTATCTTTCTGAGATTTTTTATATATGTTCTTATGGTTGAGTCTGTTGGAGTCTCTTCGTATGTCCATATGTTTGATCCCAACTCTTCCAAGGATATAGTTGTTTCTCTGTTTTTTAAAAAATACTCTAAAATTTTTGATTCTTTGTTTGTAAGGGGGTATTCCCCAGTCTCTTTTATGATTGTTAATTTCTCAAAATCATATTTGATTTTACTATTAATTTGTTCGATTTTACTTTGTTCTATCTTGTAGAGTCTTTTTATATTGTCGATTCTAAGCTCCAACTCTTCAAATTCAAACGGCTTTTTTATATAATCATCACATCCACTTGAAAAACCGTCTTTGAGATCTTGTGTGTCATTTAGTGAGGTTATAAATATAGCCGGAGTAAAGATAAAGTTTTTTCTAATATTGCTTAAGAGCTCAAATCCATTTATAGACGGTACATTTACATCAAGCAGGAGCAGATCAAATCTTTTACTATAAAGCAACTCCTCTGCTTCATCACCGTCAAAGGTGCAGTCAACATCATATCCTTTGTCTATCAAAAAAGACTCTATAATCTCATTTAAAATTTCATCGTCTTCCAGAAGTAATATTTTCATAGTGTATGCCTTATTGAGAGATTATTATAGCATATCATATAAAAAACCTCAATTTAAAGTAAAAACTGATAAAATTTTTGATACATTTTATTGTTGAAAAAGGAATTTTTGTGGAGATAATTTTAGCCTCAGGCAACCGAGGGAAACTCAAAGAGTTAAAATCGTATATGGGTGAGTATAGCGTGCGTAGTTTTGCCGAAGTCTTGGAACCATTCGAGATAGTAGAGGATGGCAAAAGTTTTAGGGAAAATGCACTCATAAAAGCAAAAGCGGTATATGAAAAATTAAATGACAAGTCAGTTGTTGTTATGAGCGATGACAGCGGTATCAGCGTAAATGCTTTTGGAGGAGAACCGGGCATTTACAGTGCAAGATACGCTGGAATTGATGCTACAAGCGAGCAAAATTTAGATAAACTTATATGCAATCTAAAGGAAAAAAATCTTAAAATTACCTCTGCGTTTTATACGGCAGCCATAGCTTTGGTGAGCAACAAAGGTGAGTTTTGTGTACATGGTTGGATGTATGGCAGTGTGATAGATGAAAAAAGAGGAACAAATGGTTTTGGGTATGATCCTGTATTTATACCTCTTGGATTTGACAAAACTCTGGGTGAACTTGGTGATGAGGTAAAAAAAGAGCTTTCGCATCGCTCGCAAGCACTGGAGCTGGCAAAAATTATCTTGAAGAAACAGATTTCTTTTAGATGACATCTTTTACAATATTTTAATATAAAAAGGAATATAAATGCTAAAAACGATTAAAGCAAAATTGATTTTCTCAACCCTGCTCTTCTTTGCGGCCGGCTCTATTATTTTGTTGATTTTTATATCACATAATTCAAATAAAATCATAAAAAGTGCTACGACAGATAGTATTGAAACGCTCAGTGGTGCAATTTTTGTGGGTATAAGAAGCAGTATGAATCTTGGTGATCCAAAGGTTGTGGATGACACTCTAAAAGATATAAAAAAGATACATGGAATTGATCAAATAAGTATAGCAAAATCAAAAGAAGTTATTGGCGCATTTGGTTTAAAAGATAAATTTACCAATGATGAGGCTATAAGGAAGATTTTTCAGAGTAAAAAGCAAAGCATCGTTGAGTTGCAAGAAGACAATAAACATCTTCTGCGACTTTTGAAGCCGCTTATTGCTACAACAGTATGTCTGGGTTGCCATACAACATCAAGCAAGGGCGATGTTCTTGGCGTAATGGATTTGAAACTCTCTTTAGATAGAAGTGATAAAGAGATAAGCAGTTTTAATTATTTGATAGCAGCAAGTCTGCTTCTTGCGGCAATACTTGCTGTTACTGGTTTTTGGTTGTTGTTTAACAAGGAGGTTTTTAAGCCCTTGAAGTTCTTAGCCATGAGAGTAAAAGATATAGCCTCAGGCGAAGGAGACTTGACAAAAAGATTGCATTTTATTAAGAAGGATGAATTGGCAGAAGCTTCTAGATGGCTGGATAGTTTTATAGAAAAAGTCCAAAATTCTGTAATAGAAGCTAAGAATTCAAGTGTGCACAATTTAGAGTTGTCAGGTAAATCAAATCAAAATTCGCAAATTCTTTCAAAAAAGCTTGAAGAAAACCTTCTGCTGGTTAATGAGGCAACTGCTATGGGAGAAGATATGAAAGAGGTGCTCGAAGATACAGTTGTCAGCGCTAAAAAAAGTAAAGATGATATAGAAAAAGCAGATAAAAAACTAGAAGCCGTCAGAGACAGTTTAAGCAAAATGACACAAAAAATGCAAGTGGAGTCTGCAACAGGATTGGAGATAGCCAATAGAATTTCCGAGTTGAATCAAACAGCACAGGATACCAAAAATGTTTTGAGTAAGATAGCAGATATTTCAGAGCAGACAAATCTACTTGCATTAAATGCCGCCATAGAGGCTGCCCGTGCAGGAGAACACGGAAGAGGTTTTGCTGTTGTAGCCGATGAAGTTAGAAAACTAGCAGAGCAAACGCAAAAATCTCTTATGGAGATAGATGCAACTACAAACATAATGGTTCAAGAGATTGCAAATGCAGCTGATGCCATCAATAAAAATGCTAAAAACATAGAGAGTTTAACAGAGGATGCTATCGCTACAAACAGTGATGTGGAAGATACTTCAAAAACTATGAGATATGCACAACAAGTGTCTGATAAATCACTAAAAGAATCAGTAGAGTTAGCTCAAAATGTTGAAGACATTATCTCCAAGGTTGAAAAAATTTACCTCTCATCAAAAGAGAGCATGAAAGTTGTTGATGATATAAAGTCTATATCTCAAGAGGCTAAAAAGAGCTCACAAGAGTTAAACCATAAACTAAATAGTTTTAAGACAAGGTGATTTCTTTTAGGAGAAAAGTATGGCAAGAGTTTTGATTATCGGAGCGGGGGGAGTCAGTAGAGTTGCTACTAAAAAATGCGCTATGAATAGTAAAGTTTTTAGCGACATTATACTAGCGAGCAGAACCAAAGAAAAATGCGACATAATAGCGCAAGAGATAAAAGATGAGCTAAGCATAGAGATAAAAACAGAGCAGGTGGATGCGGATCATACTCAGGAACTTATAGCTTTGCTAAGGAAGGTAAAGCCTGATTTGGTGATGAATATCGCTCTGCCTTATCAGGACTTGACTATCATGGATGCTTGTGTGGAATGTGGGGTTGACTATCTTGATACTGCAAATTATGAACACCCGGACACTGCAAGGTTTGAGTATAAGGAGCAGTGGGCAAGAGATGAAAACTTTAAAAAAGCAGGTATCATGGGACTTCTTGGAAGTGGATTTGATCCAGGAGTTACAAATGTATTTTGTGCTTATGCCCAGCAGTATCTCTTTGATGAGATAAGTTATATAGATATATTTGACTGCAATGCCGGAGATCACGGATACCCTTTTGCTACCAACTTTAATCCAGAGATAAATCTAAGAGAAGCGAGTGCAAAGGGGAGATATTGGGAAAGAGATAAAAATGCAGAAGGAAAGTGGATAGAGACAAAACCACTTGAGATTAAGATGGTATGGGATTATCCTGAAGTTGGCAAAAAAGACAGCTATCTGATGTATCACGAAGAGATGGAGTCACTGAGCAAAAATATAAAGGGCTTAAAAAGGATAAGATTTTTTATGACTTTTGGACAGAGTTATCTGACTCATATGAGATGTTTGGAAAATGTTGGGATGCTTGGGATTAATGAAGTAGAAGTCGATGGTGTAAAAGTAGTGCCTTTACATCTTCTCAAAGAGCTTCTTCCTGATCCTGCGAGTTTGGGAGCCAGAACAGTTGGCAAAACAAATATAGGCTGTGTGATTGAGGGTATAAAAAAAGGAATTAAGAAAAAGATATATATCTACAATGTCTGTGATCACCAAGTTTGCTATAGAGAAACAGGAGCTCAAGCGGTCAGCTATACAACAGGCGTACCTGCTATGATAGGCGCAAAGATGATGCTGGAGAATAAATGGAGGGGTAAAGGTGTTTTTAATATGGAAAATTTTGATGCTTTGCCTTTTATGGACGAGCTAAACAAACAAGGGCTTCCTTGGAAAATTTTAGATATTACCTAACCATTTAAAGTAAGTTTTAGCCAACTATATCCGCATGACCAAAATATATAGACTCTTCAGGTCTTTTGAGTAGGTTTTGAAGTATATCTTTTGCTTTAATTTTGGTTTTTTGGTCAAAATAAATCATCATATTTCTTGAAAATATAAAGTCAAATTTTCTAAGATTTTCTAAAGTTGTGTCAAAGATATTTACACAGCGAAATGAAACCTGGTCTTTGATAATATCTTTTAAAATGTATTGATTGTCGCTTTTGTAAAAATATTTTGCTTTTAACTCTTTACCGACCCTATGTAGATTGCGTTCGTTATATATCGCTGTTTTTGCTTTTTTGATTACAGCTTCGCTTATATCAATTCCTATGATATGAAAGTCCCCAGGCGCAAATCCGGCTTCAAACATCATGATGGCTATAGTATAGGGTTCATCTCCGGATGAGCTTGGCGCACACAATATCTCTGCTTTAAAACCAAGCTTTTTTGCCTTTATAATCATATCTTCTATCTGTGGTGTTTCTCTGAAAAAGTATGTTTCATTTACGGTAAGATAGTCTATCGCCTTTTGTTCTAATGAAAAATTTTGTTTTATGGACAAAAGCAACTCTTTAAAGCTGTAGATTTCTCTTTTTTTGCAAAAAATGATGAGTTTGTTTTTGATTATCTCCTTTTTGTTAAAAAAATCTATACCTGTTTTACTTTTGAAGTAGCCTATAAGTTCGTCAATATTTGAAAAATCTTCTATAGGTTTAACTTCTTCCTGCGTTGGATCTTGTCTCCTTTTTTTGAAAAAGCTAAACATTAAAAGCTCCTGATTTCATTGCATATTTCGTCAATACCCAGTTGTTTTGCAGATGGATTTAGTTCGCTTGCAGCTTTTGGCATACCATAGACTATAGAGCTGCTTTCACTTTCATTTATGCAAATTGCACCAATTTTTGCCAAGCTCAATGCACCTTTTGCTCCATCATCTCCTATACCTGTCAGCACAATACACATTATGTTTGGCTTCTTTTGCAAATTTGAAACAGAGTTAAAAAGAAGGTCTATGTTTGGAGAGTAGCTGAGTTGTTGATGATATTTATCAAATACCAAATTTCTGCCCCTGTTTTTTATTTCAAAATTATTCCCAAGAACATAAATTGTATCTGTTTTTATTGTTAAATCTTTTTTGCTTATTATGACACTTATTGGAGAATTTCTGTCTAATTGGCTGGCAAAACTAGAAAGATATGAGCTTTGCATATGCTGAGCTATAATCACAGCGGTATCTTTTTTTTGTCTGATAGATTGCACAATCTTTTGTATTTGTCCGGGACCACCTGTCGAAGCTCCTATAAGAATAAGCTTTTTTATTTCCAAAATATCTCTTTTTAGCTTACCTTGCGTGCCGTGTCATTATGAGTATAATATGGTGTGTAAGGTAAGTTATTGATTTTTTCGATATTATATAATAAAATACAGAAAAACAAAGGTGAAAACATGATAAAAAATATAAAAGAATACAAATTTAGTCCACTTCCTGTAGGAGTTGGTGGGAGTATGAGCGTTCTCATAGGAGATGATAGGGCACCAAATTTTATGATGAGAAAATTCATACTAAAAAGCAAAGGCTCTATGCCATTACATACAAACAGTGTTGAGCACGAGCAGTACGTGCTAAAAGGCAGTGCCAAAGTTGTTATCGGCGATGTTGTGAAAATTGTCAATAAAAATGATATTTTGTTTATACCAGCAGGTATTCCCCACTCTTATGATGTTTTGGGTGATGAGGATTATGAGTTTTTGTGCTTAGTTCCAAATCAAGAGGATGAAATCAAGATACTCCCATGAAACAGAGTATTCTAATCACAGGTTGTTCTAGCGGCATAGGGTACTATTGTGCAAAAAAACTTCATAATGAGGGGTATAAAGTCTATGCAACAGCTAAAAGTGAAGATGATATAAAAAGACTCCAAAGTGAAGGACTTGACTCTTTTAAGCTGGATGTCACAAACAGTGAAGATATAAAAAATGCACTTGAATATATATCAAAGAAAAGCGATAGCAGGCTTGATATACTATTTAACAATGCAGGTTTCGGACAACCCGGAGCTTTGGAAGATTTGAGTAAAACTGCCTTGAAAGAGCAGTTTGAGACGAATGTTTTTGGAAATTTTGAATTGACAAAAGAGGCTTTGAGGCTTCTTAGAAATTCAAAAAATCCAAAGATTATTCAAAACAGTTCTGTTTTGGGTTTTGTATCGATGAAATATAGAGGTGCCTATAATGCTAGCAAATATGCACTCGAAGGTCTTAGTGATACTTTTAGGCAGGAGTTGGAACCATTTGGCATAAGAGTTGTGCTGATAGAACCCGGTCCCATAAGGAGTGATTTTAGAAAAAATGCCTATAAAATGTTCAAAAAATATATCAAGATAGAGAGTAGTTTTTATGCTAAAGAGTACAAAAAAGCAATCCAAAGATTTGAATCAAGCGATGATGATCCTTTTACGCTCGGAAGCAATGCTGTTTATAGTGTGCTTTTGAAGATAATCAATACAAACAGTCCAAAACCAAGATATCGAGTTACATTTCCGACAAAACTTTTTTGGTTCTTGAAAAGAATATTGAGCACAAGAATGTTAGATAGGGTATTAAAAAATGTTTGAAAGCGTAAAAACTCCGTGTTATATCTGCTATGAAGAGTTGTTGGAAAAAAATCTTAAAATACTCTCTTATGTGAAGCAAAAAAGTGGAGCAAAGATACTTTTGGCGCTCAAAGGTTTTGCATTTTATCACCTTGAACCCCTAGTTTCAAATTATCTTGATGGCTGTTGTGCAAGTGGACTGTGGGAGGCAAAACTCTCAAATGAAGAGTTTAAAAAAGAGACGCATACATACTCCCCTGCATATAAAGAGGATGAGATAGATGAGATAGTAAGGATTAGCGAGCATGTAGTTTTTAACTCATTTATACAGTGGCAAAAGTATAAGCAAAGAGCACTTGGCAAGACATCTTGTGGCTTAAGGATAAATCCGCAAATCTCTTGTGCGCCTGTTGAGCTCTATAACCCTTGTGGAGAGTTTAGCCGTTTTGGTATAACCAGGGAAGAGTTTAGAGAGGATTTGCTTGATGGGATTGATGGTTTGCATTTTCATGCTCTTTGTGAGCAAGGAGCTGATGAGTTAGAGAGTGTGCTAAAAAATGTTGAAAAGAGATTTGGTAAGTATCTGTTTAAAATGAAATGGGTAAATTTTGGAGGAGGACACCATATCACCAAAGATGGATATGATATAGAGAAGTTGATAAAACTTATCTGCGATTTTAGTCAAAAATATGGTGTGCAAGTCTATCTGGAGCCTGGTGAAGCCATAGGGTGGAGATGCGGGATTTTGCTCACGAGTGTCTTGGATGTAGTGCATAATGATATAGATATAGCAATTTTGGATACTTCCGCTGAAGCACATATGCCAGATACTCTAGCTATGCCATATAGAAGTGATGTGAGATATTCCGGTGGGGCTGACGAAAAAAAGTATAGATACAGGCTGGCAGGCAACAGCTGTCTCTCAGGTGATATTATGGGGGATTACTCTTTTGATAGGCCTTTAAAAGTGGGTAATAAAATTATTTTTGAAGATCAGATTCACTATACGATAGTAAAAAATACAACATTTAACGGTATAAAACTCCCATCCTTGGCTGTTGTAAAAAAAGATGGGAGTTTTAAGCTTATAAAGGAGTTTGGATACGAAGAGTATAGAAACAGAAACTAATACTATATATAGGTGTTTGCGAAGGCGTACAGTGCTTTTCTGTTTTTTTACATTTTTTCCTAAAAATCATATCTTAGTGTAATTTCAGCTGATGTTTCGGCATGTTTTACTGTTAAAGACCCTATTGTTGTGTTGACGGTCACTGTGTTACTTGGTGAGTATACAAAGCTAAAGTCCAAAGATATGTTTTTGGTTAGGTTTGTTCCGGCACCGGTAGTATAGTGATCTTCGCTTGTTGCGGGAAACATAAGATAGTTAAATAGATTTAAAGATTGACCTTGTGCCGTGGTTCCCGGGTAGTTTGTTATCGGATTTGTTGCATGATTGTAGCCGACACTGTACCAGGTGCCGTCTTTTTCATATTTTACACCTATTGCATATATATTTTGGTCTTTCCAGCCAAAATCCTTGTATCCATCTGCACTTCCCCATTTAACTTTTTTATAATCAAAAGAGAAGTTTAAGTTGTTAAAGTTGTAAGACAATCCAAGTCCATATTCTGCAGGTTGAGCCAAGTTATCAGAAAATGTCGAAGGAAAAATTCCCATGCCGACAAAAGGTTCTGATGCAGTACTTAGTGTATTTTTGTATGTCATATCTATTTTGGATTTATAAACCAATCCCAATGTCAGATCTTTGCTTATGTCATAACTGAAACCAGCTGCAAAACCAACACCAAAGTGATCGCTCGAGCCCGAGCCTATTTGATTATATCCGCCCATACCGTGCATATTGTATGCAATGTCTAGCGAACCATACTGAATGACAGGGGCAAAACCAGCGGAGATACCATCTGTATGATATGCAATTGTAGGTGCAAACTTCATCAACATGAGATTTGTTCTTGCATCCATAAGTGACGAAGTTCCTCTATAATCAACTCCCATACCGGCAGCCCCAAACATACCAAGACCAAAGGCCCAGTTTTCATTTACCTTGATAGAAGAAAATACCTCGGGCATGATACTCATATCAGCATTACTGTTTGTTCCGTTTGCTTGAACACTGGGCATAAAAAGAGTTGCACCAAAGTCCATTTGTGTATTTGCACTTTTGGCGATCATAGCAGGATTTACCAAAACATTTTCTGCGCCAAAATATGTGGCAATTCCAACTCCACCCATTGCTCTGGATTTGGCACCAAGACCTATAAGATTATCCCCGTTTGTTGCAAGAAGTACAGAAGCACTTAATGCTACTAAAATTAATTTTTTCATCATTTCCTCCAAAAAATTTAGGAATTGTACAATAAAATCTAGAAAAAAAGAAATACTTTTTTCGTCAATTGCGTCAATATCTTTGATTTATTAAATTAAAAATTAATTATTTCTTTTAATGTTACTTGATAAATGTGAGTCAAATTTGTTGGTATTTGCTATTTTAGAGATAAGTTATTATATATAATTATAGCTTATGAGAATTATACATTAAAATTGTAATTGGTAAATTCTATAAATTTACCAATTACTTAAAATATATAACTTTTATTTAATAGATGTGAAAAGTTTATGACACAATAAACCTTTTAACTTCGGCTTCTTCTTCTTGGAGCTCTATCTCTTCTTTGGCTTCCGCCTTTGTCATTTCCTCTGCTTCTACCTCTTCCTCTACTGCCTCTGTTTCTGTCTCTGCTATTTCTTTCATCTAGTCTTTTTACCAGATTTGAGAGAGTTTTACTATCAAATCCTATCTTGTTCGGACCACTTAAAGAGTTTTTGTTGATGAGCATTGAGATTAGTTTTAGTGAAATTTTACTAAGATTTATATCGTCACCTAAGATATCAAGTATCTTTTGGGCATTTTCATGTAAAGGGACATTTTCTATTTCGTTTGCCATCTTTTTTAATTGAGACTCTTTTACATCGTTTAGGGTTGGAACTATTTTAAATTTTATATTTGTACCAACTTTTTTACCGATTCTTTGCATACTGTGATACTCCATAGGAGTCACAAGTGTGATGGCAGTTCCTTTTTTCCCCGCTCTTCCGGTTCTTCCTATTCTATGTACATAACTCTCAGGGTCAAAAGGCATATGGAAATTAAATACATGAGAGATATCTGTGACATTTAATCCTCTTGCTGCTACATCGGTGGCAATAAGCATCTCTATTTGAGAGTTTCTAAATGCTCTTATGACACTCTCTCTTTGATTTTGTTCCATATCTCCATGCAAGCCACTTGCTGAGTAGCCGATAGCCATAAGCTGAGTAGAGAGTCTGTCAACCTCTTTTTTGGTTCTACAAAACAGTATAGACTTTGTCGGCTCCAAAGAGTCCAAGAGTCTTATGAGGGCATTGTCTCTTTCTCTTTCTTCTATCACATAGTAGAGTTGTTCTATATCTTCATTTGTTGTGTGTTCTTTTGGTGTAATGCTTACAAATTTTGGATCATTTAGTCTTCTTTTTGCGAGTCTTTTTATCGGTTCTGGCATAGTTGCTGAGAAGAGTAGCGTTTGTCTCTCTTTGGGAAGAAATTTTAGGATATTTTCTATATCTTCTAAAAATCCCATATCTAACATCTCGTCTGCTTCATCAAGTATGACAATTTGAGGTGTAAAATTTTTGAGTCTGTCATTTTTTAGTAAATCAAGCATACGGCCCGGGGTCGCCACTACAACACTGGCACCTTTTTCTATGAGCCCTATCTGTCTATTGTATGAGCTTCCTCCGTAGATAGTTACAGTTTTTATGTTTTTGAATTTACCCAGGCTAAAAAGCTCGTCGCTTACTTGGGTTGCAAGTTCTCTTGTCGGAGTGATAACTAAAACCTGCACTCTCTTTTCATTTGGGTTTATCATGCTCATAGCAGGCAGTCCAAAAGCTGCTGTTTTTCCCGTACCTGTTTGTGCCTGTGCTACTATATCGTGACCTTCGAGTATAAGTGGTATCGCCTCTTCCTGAACCGGGCTTGGTTCTCTAAATCCTGCTTCTACTACGGCTTTTAAGATATCACTATCTAAATTAAACTTGTCAAAAGTTGTTGTCATTTTTTCTCTCTTTTTATTTAACTGACTTTGGTCAGTTGTTGATTTTTCAAAACTAAAAAGAAAACTGATTGCAAAGTGAAATATATACTTTTAATACATTTAATCTGCTACATAAAAATTATAAAGTTTAGATTGTTTTTGATAAACCTGTAAACTAGTATGCAAAAAACCTACATACTCGCTCGGTATCCCAAATCTTGGCAGGTTTTGAAGAAGTTCTCTTAAGAAGTTCTGAATTGGCACGAATTATACTTAAATATTTATTAAAAAGAGCTTGGAGGTTGCTACAGGGTAGCTTTGAAGCACCCTATAACTTAAATTTTTCAGTCTCCTGTTTTAAGGAATCTATATCTTTTTCGATACTTGAAAAGCTTTTATTCATCCCTTTTAAACTATTGGTCAACTTTGAAGCTTCTTTATTTGTCTCTGCTATATTTAATACCATGGTTGCTGTATTGTTTTTTATGACAGAAATAGTTGCTTTGATTTCATCTGTTGATTTTTGACTTTTCTCTGCCAGTTTTCTTACTTCATCTGCAACTACAGCAAACCCCCTGCCATGTTCCCCAGCACGAGCAGCTTCTATGGCGGCATTTAATGCCAATAAGTTTGTCTGATCACTAACCTCTTCTATAAGGCTCACCATATTTTGTATCTCTTGAATTGAGTTCTCTAAAGCTTTTGCTTTGTCTGCAAGTTCAAATTGGCTTGGAACGAAAACTTTCTGATTCCATTCTTGGGTTTCACCAAGTGTCTGTTTTGTTTCTTTTCCTACTTCCGAGACACTGTTTGCTGCTGCGATTATTTTGGATGTTATGTCTTTAAGCGTGAAAACAATACCATTTATAGGGGCCTCTAAATCTTTGAGTTCACTTTTATCGCCTAAAGTTAAGGTGTCCGTTATATATCCTTGTTCTATCTTGTTTAGTATTTTTGTTATGGGTTCTATCTGTTCGGACATATAAATTTTTCTAGCTTTTATCTCGTCTCTCTGGTCTCTTAGGAGTATAAAGGCTTTTTCCAGTTCTCCTTCTTTATATATAGGGACGATATATGCAAACACAGGTATCTCTTCGGCATTCTTAGAGACTATATTTGCGAGTCCGTCTCCCGCTTTTTGTGCATTTATGTATTTTACAGCCAGAGCACATACATGGCACTGTGATGGGTCTGCCGGCCATAGGATTTTTCCACCGCTACTGTTGTGGATTTCACTAAAACTAAAGCCGGTAAGTTCTTCAAAGACTCTATTGTGCTCTATGATTTTTTTCTCTTTATTTATGGCAAAAAAAGCTATTGGAAATGATGATTTGAATGTTTTCCACATATATACTTGATGGTCCCTTGCCTCAACAACTGTATCAATCTTCTCTTTAAGATTTTTTGCCTTTTGAGCTTTTTCTCTAAAAGATGGATGAATGGAGACATTTGTTTTGATACTTTCTATGTCTTTATCTATCTTGTTTTTTATCTCTTCTAGTTGATTATTCTCTTTTTTTGAAAAAAACATATTCACCCTTTTTTTCGCAATCATACAACTATTTTAATAAAATTTCAAATACATTTATATCATTCTCTCTTTTGTATCTGATTTTCATATTGTGTAATTTTAGGATATGCCAAACTATATATAGACCAAATCCAAGACCTCGTGAGCTTTTTTGTTTTTTGCCCTTTAAAAAGTATGGCTCGGCATAATTTTGCAATGGAAATTCAAGTTTTTCACCTTTGTTGGAAATTGTGATTATTTTGTGATTATTTGAAATCATAACTTTTGAATCACTTGAATAATTGATACCGTTATCAAGAAGATTTTTTATAGCTGTACCGAAAAGTTCAAAATCTACTAAGAGCTTAACTGGGGACAGGTTTTTTATTATTTGTGTATTATTGTGATTTAAAATGTCCTGAGCAAAATCTATAATATCTTCCAAGAGATACTCTTTTATGTCCAATTGAAGTTCATTTGCATTTAATTTTTCTATTCTTGCGAATTCATCTATAAGGTATTCTTGGCGATTAAATATATTTTGTAGTGCATGCTTTAAGTTTTTATCCTGTGTTATTTCTACTGCAAACTTGCCTTTTGCTATAGGAGTTTTTAATTCGTGCATTATATTTCTCAAAAAGAGTTGCCTTGAATCTCTCAGGCTTTTTATTTTTTTTACGGCTTCATTAAATTCATTTGCCAAAACGCCTATCTCGTCTTGGTTTTTGCTTTGGCAATCTATCTCGTAATCTCCATTTGCAAACTGTTTTATCTTCTTCTTTAGTGCATACAGGGGAAGTATGTTTTTGATAATGGCTATATAGAGTAAAATAACCAGTAAAATAGATAAAGCAGAGATGAAAAAAGGAGAAAAAGTCTCTTTTTTAAATGGTGTTTTAAAGACTATGGTTTTTCTGTTTTTTTCTCTCAGGATGATATAGATTTTTTTCTTAAATATGGTAGCTCTTATATTTAATCCCATCATTCTTTGCATCATGTTTGCATATGGTTTGTGATTTCTTAAAAAGATTTTTCGAGAAAGAATGACTCTTTTGATTTTTTGATTTTTTACGATAGTAAGACCGCTGTTTTTTAAATTTTTAAAATCTAATTTTCTTTTAGTCATATTGTATGATGAGTGGATGGCAAACCTTGCAAATTGTTCTGCATTTTCGAGGTTTTTTTGTGTCCGATGATTTGCAAGTAAAAATAAAATAGCAAGAACTCCAAAGATAGCCAAAAGAAAAATAAGTGAAATCTTTGTGATTATAGAGTGATACCACTTCAAATCTGCAACCTGTATCCCATGCCTCTTATTGAATGAATGTATCTTGGATTTTTAGAGTTTTCTCCTAGTTTTTGTCTGATTCTGCTTATAATCACATCAAGACTTCTGCTCTCTTTTTCATCGTCAAGTGATAATGAATGATTTATGAGTTCAACTCTAGTGATGGCACAATTACTCTTTTTAATCATATAGCTTAGTATTTCATACTCTGCTTTAGTAAGCGTCAAAGGCCTGTTTTTAAAAAGAATCTTCATGGCTTTTGAATCTAGTTTTAAAACACTCTCTTCCTCCTCTTTTGTAAACTCTTTTTTGTATCTTCTCAAAACACTGATGATTCTCGCATATAACTCTTTTGGCTCATATGGCTTCGGTAGGTAATCATCCGCACCTAGCATTAAGCCAATTATTTTGTCATCAACATCGCTTCTGGCTGATGAGATGATGATGGGAATATTTGATTTTTCTCTGACTTCTTTACAAATATCAAGTCCATCCATGCCAGGTAATGACAAGTCTAAAATAAGTAAATCAAATTTTTCTAAATTAAGTGCGCTGATGCCAAGATACGGGTCTTCGTAATTGGTTATACTAATATTGTATTTTGCGAGAAAAGATGTCAATAAATTGGCGAGTTCTGTATCATCTTCTATCATTATTATTTTTATTTTCATAATATTTCCTCATCTAAATGATACTTAATTTTTGTTAATGCTGTGTTAATGCTCGACCCCGAAGCCACACAGTAGTTTTTCTCCATTATCATCATTTACAGGAAACTTGTATGTTTCAAAAATTTTATAGTTGCCTTCTTCGTTTGGTATTGTCTCTTTGTGTGTTTTTTGGCCTTGGAAGAAAGCTTTTCTATCGTTTTGAAGTATCTGTTTGGCAGTATCTTCGTCAAAAAGTTCAGTAGGAGTTTTATTTTTCCACTCTTTAAATCCAATAAGACTTTCATAATACCTGTTTAGATATATATATCTATTGTTGGCATCTTTTATAAAGGCGATTCCAGGTAGATTCTCTATAAATGCAGCAAAGAGTCTTTGACTTTTACTAATCTCTGCTTCCGCTTTTTTTCTTTCACTTATATCGACTATTAGCCCAACCATTCTACTTGCATTGTCTTCATGGTCAAATAGTGCTTTTCCACGTATATTTACCCATTTTAATCCGTCGCTCAATCTAATGCGGTGTTCTATGTTAAATGTTTTGTCTAAGCCACTTAAGTGCCTGTTTAAAGCTTCATTCACCTTTGCCATATCTCTTGAATCAACAAGACTTAACCAGGAGTTTAAACTATGAGGTTTGTCATCAATATCATATCCCATAATCTTTTTCCACTGACTTGAAAAATAGAAGTTTCCCTCCAGTATATTCCAATCCCAAAGACCATATTCCGGCCCTTCGATAGCCAGTGAGTATCGTTGTTTCCATGTGAGCAGGGAGATGATGTCTTTTTTAAATGTATTTATATCAAAAATTACACCTATTTTGCCATCTGTGTTGCTTTTTTCATCATGTATGGATGAAGAAAATATTATCGCCCTTTTTTGTATGTCATTATCGTAGTTGAGTTCTAACTGTTCAAGCGGTTTTTTCAAAAGTTTTGAAATTGTCTGTATGGCTTTAACTCTGTTGACGCCAAAAGCAATATCAAAAGAGGGGTTTGTATAAGTTATATTTCCATTGTTTTCTTTGTAAAATATAGGTACAGAGAGACTCTCTAAAAATTTTTTATATCTCGATTCGTTATTAATTTGCTTATTTAGTTCGCCAAGTTTTTTGTTTTGTATTAAGATAATATATAGCAATATGAGAACTATTAAAAGTACTGCTGCAACTATAAAATTTAAATTATACTCCATGCTTTATGCCTTTTTTATCGCTCCATCAGCTTAATGGAGCAACAGCGATAGAACAAGCTATTATAACATAAATTTTTAGAAGTCTATATTTTTACTTACTGTATATCTTTCTCCATCACTTTGTAAGGAGTGCCATTTATGCCTGCTTTAAAGTATTTGTTTCTTAGCTCGTCAATCTTTTTCACATTCTTATCATCAACTTTTTTATTTAAGTCTGTATTGAAGTATTTTCTTATAATTTTAATCTTTTGTGCATCGTTTTTCGCTGTTTTAATGTTTTTATATATGAGATATGATTTTTCAAGTGCACTTCTTTCATGTACTGGGGTTAAAATCATTTTGATATTATATTTTTTTAGTTCATTTTCTATGTTGGCGAGCTCTTTCTTGCAAAATGGACATTCCGGATCAGAAAATACAACTAATGTCTCTTTCTTGGGGTCATGCCCAATGGAAATTATATTTGCAGGGTTTTCATTTTTATAAATTTTTGCTATATTTTTGTTTATGGTTTCTTTTTGCATTTTCTCTTTTAGACTGATACCGTTTTTTAAGTCTATTGCGTCTGGAAATATATATTGGCCACTGGTAAATATAGAAACTTTTTGAGAGCCTTTGCCATCAGTTATAAAAACTGTCAAATAATCCAAATCTTTTGATACACTTTTTCTCGAAGTTATTTTAACTATGATATTTGGAATAGGAATTTTCGATTTAAAGTGTGCAATAATCTCTTTATTTGTTGCACTAAAAAGTGTCGAAGCTATCAGTAGAGCGGATAAAATGATATTTTTTTTCATTATGGAAACCTTTTTAAAACTTATTAGACTCCCTCTAAGAAGTCCATTTGTGAAATTGTATATTTTTATGATAAATATTTTATTAACTGACCTTCCGCACTGTATCAGACTAAATATCTTCTGTTGTCCTCTTTTTTAATATCATCAAAATTATCAAGATAGTCAAGATAGGCTACGAGGTATTTGCGACTTATATTAAAGTGTTTTTTAAAAGATGCCACATCTACAAAACCTTCATTTGTCATAATTTCTCTCAAAGATGAGACTATTTTAGTCAAAGCTTGTGTGTCTACAAAAATATTATGTGCCAAACGAATAACCTTCTTTGCTTTTGTTAGCTTTTTTAGTGAATTATCCCCTACTTTTTTATCGATGTCCAGTTCGTCGTATATGTTGTAAGGAGCTGCTGGTGTATAGCTTGCATTTTGTAGGATTTTATAGATTGTATCTTCGATATGTTTGTCTATGTTGTCTATTTGGATATTGGCATTTTTGTATATACCATTTTCAAAAGAGAGAAATTTTTCTTTACATAATCTGTTGAGTACATCTTCCAACAGAGCACTGCTTGCCCATTTGAGTTTTGAACTAAGTGAGTTGGCGGAGAGCAGAGCGTACTCATTTTTTTTGTATATGTTTTTTATTATATCATTCAGGCTCTCTTTTATATCGCTTGGGTAGATGACCAAATTTTTCTCATCTACAAAAACACTTTCCATATCGTTTGCCAGACTTATTGCATTTTCGTGGCTGAGTCCAAATCTTTGGTTTGATGAGATGAGCCCAAACCCTTTTTTGTGAAAAGCGCAAAGAAGTGTAAAAGCACTGCCAAAGTCATCTTTTTTTAGGGCTTCTAGCAAGCTTAGTTTCATCCGTTTTTTTAAAGGGTCGTTTATAGGATTTAGAACTCTTCCTCCGCCTATGGTTCTACCTCCGCTCGAAATGATAAAAGGCTCATTGTGCACCAAAAAGAGTTTTTGTCTAAAGTGAAGTGTGGCAAATCCATTTGTAGCAGATGGGGTGCTTTCTAAAAATAAAATTTTAGCCTCAACCTGTTTTGTTCCTACAAATATATGCAGAGTTGAGTTGTGTTTTATCTCGTGTCCACCTATGCACTCTATCCAAACATCTACACTCTCAAATCCTCTTATAAAACCTTTTTTGCAAAGAAGCGTACCTCTTTTTAGAGGTTTTTTGGAGTTTCCCTGTAAGTTTATAGCGGTTCTTTGAGATGTGGTTGCCGCATCTACATCTTTGTCGTGGACTTGTAGATTTTTTATTTTAAATTCGCTGTTTAACTCGGGGGCAAATACTTTATCACCTCTTTTTATCTCTCCGTCGAGCAGTGTTCCTGTTACAACTTGTCCGACACCTGCTAGTGAAAATGATCTATCCACATAGTACCTGAAAAATCCGTTGTTTTTTTTGTTTTTCAGTGGCAAGCTAAACAGTGCACTTCTTAGTTTTTCGATGGAGTTTTTGTCAAATATGCTTACTTGAATAAAATTATATATCTCCAAATTTTGCAGAGTTTTTATATACTCTCTTATCTCTGCTTCTCTTGTTTTTTTTATCTCTTCATTTGCCAAATCACACTTTGATAGAACCACAATGATATTGTCTATTTGAAGAAGATTTAAAATTTCTAAATGTTCGATACTTTGGGGCATAAGACCTTCATTTGCATCGACAACAAGCATGCAGGCATCAAATCCAAATGCTCCGGCAATCATATTTTTGAGCAATTTTTCGTGCCCAGGTACATCTATAAAAGCTACATTTGTATCTTCATTTTGCAGACTGGAAAAACTCAAATCTATAGTGATGCCTCTTTTTTTCTCTTGGGCAAGCGTATCCCCGTTAAATCCCGTTAAAGCTTCGATAAGAGCAGTTTTTCCATGGTCGATGTGCCCGGCAGTTCCGACTATGATGTGTCTCATTTTACTATCTCTCTTATGGTTTGGGTAAGCCTCTCTTCGTCTTTTGGCTGAATTGTTCTGAAATCAAGCAGAAATCTATCATTTTCTATCCTGCCAATAATCATTTTCTTTCTAAACTTTCTCTCTAAGTGTTGAGCTTTGCCCTTTACATGTAGGGCAATACTTGGAAACTCTCTGTTTGGCAGAGTGCCTCCACCCATCACTGTTTTTGTTTCCAGAGTATTTACTATACTTGTACCTAATTTTTCCTCTATATGCAGAGCTCTTTTTTTAAGCTCATCTGTTGTCATAAAAAGCATATGTAGAGTTGGTATAAGTTTATACTCTTCTCTTAGATAGGCTTTTATAGTCTCTTCCAGTAAAGAGAGCGTTATTTTATCTACTCTTAACATTCTTAGGAGTTGGTTTTGTTTTAATTTTGAAATTAACTCCTTTTTCCCAGCTATGATTCCAGCTTGAATAGAGCCAAAAAGCTTATCTCCGCTAAAGCTTATAAGTGATGGATTTGATTTTAAGATTTCTATAATAGACGGTTCTTTTTTACCTAGATTATACGGCAATTCAGGGATATAGCCACTCCCTAAATCATAATAATCAAGTAAGTTATTTCGCGAAGAGAGCTCTTTAATTTCTTCATAAGGTACGCTTTGGCTAAAGCCTTCTATGCTAAAATTCGATTGGTGTACTTTCATGAGCATTGCGGTATTGTTATCTATCGCTTCTTCATAATCGCTAAGCTTTGTTTTATTTGTGGCTCCAACCTCTTTTAAAATTGCTCCACTTTGGCTCATTACTTCAGGGATTCTAAAACTTCCGCCTATCTCTACGAGTTCTCCCCTTGATACTACAACTTCATGCTCTTTTGCAAATGTGTTGAGTATCAAAAATACCGCACTTGCATTATTGTTTACCACTAAAACATCCTCTATGTCCAATAGATTTTTGAGATGAGAATTAACATGCTCGTATCTCTCCCCTCGGCAACCCTCTTCTAGTTTATACTCCAGGTTTGAGTAGTTACATATAAGAGGCTGGACTCTTTTGAGTATCTCTTCATTTATGAGACTTCTTCCCATATTTGTATGAAGTATCACACCTGTTGCATTGATGAGCGGCTTTAGTGAGGGCTTAAAAATCTCTTCATAGGCCTCTTTTATATCTTTGGCAAAGGTCTCTTCATCAAATTTTTCAATTCTGTTTTGCAGTATGTCTGCTCTTAATTTTTCTGTTTTCTGTTTTGTTATCTTGGTGAGAAGTTTAACATTTAGTTTGTCAAATATATCTCTTTTTATGATTTTGTCTATTTTGGGTATATCTCTTAGCTTATTCATCTATTTCCTCGCTGGGGTTCGGCAGATTGTTTTCATTGAAAAAGTACTTTTTATTTTGTATCTTTGTTAAAATTCCTTTTTGAGACAGTTGCCTGAAAAACTTTATTACTGTTGGTTTGCTTACATCCACTTGAGCCATTATATCTCCGTAAGAGTAGTTAAATATAGACTCGTCATCAAGATTTTTAAGTATAAATTTTACCAACTCAACCTGTTTTCCATCTGTGACGGCTGAGATAGTCCTGATTACATTGTATGATTTTTTAATCTCTCTTTTTTGCGCAATAGGCAAGAGCACATCATGTATAGAATTTAGCAAATCTTTTAGATTTATGGGTTTGACTATATAGTCTTCAACTTTGAGCTTTATGGCATCTATGAGGTATTCTGTATCTGTGTAGGCTGTTGCCACTATAGAGGGAATTTCATATCCTAGCTCATATTTTAACTCTTTTAAAAACTCTATACCGTTTTCGTGCTTGAGGTTTATATCGGTGATGATTATATCGATTTTGTTTTCTTTGATAATTTCCAAAGCATTCTTGCAAGTAGCTACCGCAAATATATTTTTCACAAAATCTTCCAAAACCATAGCAGTGTGTTTTAAGAGTTGAGGCTCGTCTTCAAGATAAAGAATATTGAAATCTCCTAAAATATCAAGATTTCTTTTGTTCATAATTTTTCTCCTCCAGTGGTAGTTCGACACTAAACATAGCAGAATCAAAAAACTTTTTGGTGCCAAATTTATGTCTTATGTTTTTGCAGTATATCTTTCCGCTCATATGTCTTTCAACCAGCTGTTTTGACATATATAAGCCAATTCCTGTCCCTATGCTCTTGTGTTTGGTAGTAAAATACGGGTCAAATATCTTTGATATTATATCATCTTTTATGCCACCACCATTATCTATTATATTTATGATGATCTTTCGTTTTGTTTGCTTTGTGATAATTAAAATCTTCTTTTTCTTTAAATTCTCTTTGGATGAGAGTATATCTTTTGAATTGTTGATTATATTTAATACTACATGCATAAGTTCGTTTTTAAATCCATATATTTTGGCTGTTATATTTGAATTGAACTCTAGCTCAATGTCTTCTTTTTCGAGTTGGTATTTTGTTAATTCTATCGATTTGTTTATCGCTTTTTTTACATCAAATATCTGTTTGGCACGGTTTGGCATAAAAAAGTTTCTAAAATCATCAAGTGTATCAGACATATTTTTTCCAAGTTTTAAGGCATCATCTACGCTGCTTAAGATAAATTTTTCATCTAGTCTTCCTCTTTCAAATTTAGTACCAAAGCCCTGAATTATCATCATTAGGGCCCCCAATGGCTGTCTCCATTGATGAGCAATATTGTGTAAGACTTCTCCCATGCTTGCTAGTCTTGCCTGTTGGAACATGATGTTGTCTTTTTTACGGCTGTTTTCCACCTCTTTCTTGACTCTGCTCTCTAGCGAGATGTTTAATGCCCTCAACTCTTTTGTCTTTTTTGCGATGTTTTCTTCGAGTGAGTAGTGCAACTCTTTAAAGTTGTTGATTATTGTAGTGGAAACTAAAAACATAAAAACAAAGGAGAGACTTATGAGAAAAATCAACATAAGAGTGCTTGTGTTGAAAAGTTTGTCATTTGCCTCTTTTTTTGAGATAGCTCTCATGAGGTTATTGGTGATGAGAGTCGAGAGATATATGTTTAGAGAGTTTGTCTCTAAAATTGTATCGTTGATTATCTGTTTGGTATTTGTTATCTCTTTTTTCTTGAGTGTGGAGATTAGTTTAGATGTTTTTTTGTTTATGCTTTTTATCTTTTTTTCTATATTTTCTATGACCCTGCTTTCAAACTCACTTTTTTTCAAAGCACCACTGTTTAGGAGAAAGAAATTCAACCAATTGCTTGCAAATTCAGGCAGTCCCCCTACTTGCTGATTCGTCTCTTTTTTATACTCTTTCCACTGTTTTTTTATTATTTGATCAGCCAGATTTAATACTTCTATGCCCTCAGTTTTGCTTATCTGTTTATCTTTTATAGCATTTAGTGTCTCTTTTATATTTACCTGATATATATCTTTTATCTCTTCGAGTTTTACTTGAGGCTTTGTGAGGTTTACAAAAAGTGTTTCAAAATCATATTTTAGTGCAAAGATGGATATAAACATTAAAAAACCAATGAGAATGGTTCCGCCCAAAATTGTAAAAATCAATATTTTTGTTTTATTGGCAAACTTTATATTCTCTAATTTTTTATTTGCATAGTTAAAAAACTTTTTCATGGTTTTATGGCCAATACTTTGAATTTTCCATGGATAAACTGTGATATGTAGACTCTGTTTAAGAGTTGTGAATTTTTATAGTGAATTTTTATGGAGCCAAGAGTATTTGGTTCTAGATGTTTTATCTGATATAAAAAATCTCTTCTGTTTATATCTCCTCCCAGATTTTTCAAAGCCTTAACCACCACTTTGGCAGCCAAAAATGCTTCAAAAGATGCTAAAGTAGGCTTATGCCCTGGAAAGTACAGATTTAACATCTCTATATACTCTTTTGTAGTTTTTGTATTTTCATTGTATGAGGGGACAACTTGCGAAAAGATTATGTTTTTGCCATCGTTTTTAAGTTCATTCATGAGAGCATCGGCATTTACGAAAGATATAGGGCAAAATATGACATTTTTAAGACTGCTAAGTCTCGCTTTTTTTATAAATCTGGCAGTCGGCTTATATGCACCTACTAGAATGATAGCTTGAGGTTTGTTGGACTTTATGTCATAAATCGCCTGTTTTATAAATAGTGTATTTCTCTTATAAGTTCCCTCACTTTGCAGTCTCAAACCCCTCTTTTTAAGAGCATCAAAAAGAGCTATATAGCCCTCTTTGCCATAATCATCATTTTGGTAAAATATAGAAAATCTTCTTAATTTTTTATTTTTTACAAGATAACCGACAAGTGCGTCTATCTCCTCTTTGTACGAGCTTCTGAAATTGACTATATTTTTTATGTTTGGATTTCTCAAGAAACTGGCTCCTGTGTAAGGAGATATAAACGGGATGCCACTCTTTTTAATGATGGGCATTACTCTTTTTACTGTTGGAGTTCCTACAAAATCAAACAGTGCAAAAACTCTATTTTTTTTTATCAGTCTGCTTATATTTGTTTGTGTGATTTCAGGTTCGTACTTATCATCATAATATATAAAATCTATCTTTTTGCCGTAAATCCCGCCTTTAGAGTTTATGTAGTTAAAGTAGATGTTTGAGCCGATAACTACCTCTGAGCCCAGATTTTGATTTATCCCGCTAAGAGGCAAAGATGCTCCCAGTCTTATCTCTTTTATATCAGGACTTTTGCGGATATAAAAGGCAGATATAACTGTGATAACCACTAAAATAAAAATATATATATAACTTTTCTTTACCAACACAGTCTCCTTCTGTGTAATTATAGCGAAAAAAATAGATGCACATCCAATAAATAGGAGTAATTATATCTTATTAAGTGCGTTTTAATAAGAGTTTTATTACCATACGGTAAATATAAATTAACCAAAGGATAGAGAAAAATATGAAACCAGAATATCTCTTTTTAACAGACATAAAATTAGAATATCCCTTGGACGAGAGTATAAAGATTTTAGAAAAAGCTGACGATACTAACTATATAGTAGCAAATAGCGAATCTTGTGATACACAGATATATGCTCCTGAAATAAACTTCTATGTCCAAAACAGTGCTAACAATATAGCAGATAAAATCAAAAATATAAAGTCTCTATACGACATAAGGTCTTTAGTATTTGACCTGTCAAAAGATATGGATTTTGAAAAAGAGGTGAATAATAAGTTACTAATTGTAACAGATGACGAAGAAAATGATAAATACAAGAAAATTTTGCAAAGTGATAAATTTAACTCTATAACACTAAATCCAAGCATGATAGTTGATGTTAACGGACATATTGGAGAGTTGGCTGTAACTATAAAAAAAGATGATAAACTGCATGAAATTGCTTGTGCTCAAATCATCTGGGAAGGTGCACCGGAATTTGCCATGAAGCAAAGTGGAGTTTTTGATCCATTTGAATTGGGATTTGATGAGGTAATTAAAAAAACAGAAGAAAATCTAGGCACTTACAGATACAAAAATTTTACGATATATGACCAAAATATTTGCCAATACCACGAAAGAAGAGAGGAGATATGCGGTAAATGCGCAGAAGTATGTCCGACAGTGGCAATTTTAAAAGATGATGAAAATAAGCATCTTGAATTTTCACAGATAGATTGCCACGGGTGTGGAGGATGTATCAGTGTCTGCCCAAGCGGTGCGCTTGATTACACTCAATTGCCAAGAAGTGCATTTAGTGAGATAAAAGAATTTTACAGAGACAAAGTAGCACTGATAATACCAAGAAAGATGAACTTGGAAGCTTTGTATGTAGAGCTTCCAGAAGATGTTTTGCCGCTGGCCATAGAGGGTGAGAAGTTTCTACATGAAGCCCACTATCTATCACTGCTGCAGACAAGTGGAAAATCTGTGATTTTTTATAGTGATTTTCTCTCTAAAGGTTCAGGCGATGCCATAGCTTTAATAAATGAGATTTTTAGAAGAAAATACAACAAACAAGCTATTTTCATCGCAAAAGACAAAGAGGAACTAGAGCAGGCTTTAAAAAAAACAGAGTCATTTTCTGAGGCAAAATATGGAATAAATGAGATGGATTTGAGAAAAAGAGAGATATTTTCAGCCAGACTCTCTCATTTGGTCGGAGATGATGATTTGGGAGTTGTAAAGACGGGAGAACATATACACTATGGAACTATAACTATCAATGAAGAGACTTGTACTTTATGCATGAGTTGTGTTGGTGCTTGCAATGTCAGGGCTCTTACAGTGCACCCTGAGGACAATACTCTGAGATTTAATCCCTCCATCTGTACAAATTGCGGATATTGTGAGCCCACCTGTCCAGAGAAAGATTGTTTAAATGTGATTTATGATGAGTTGAGTCTGAATCCAGAGTATTTCAGACAAAATATCATGGCAAAAGATGAGATCTTTAAATGTGTAGAGTGCGGAGTAGAGTTTGCTCCAAAAAAAGCCATCATGGCAATAGCAGCAAAGATGGAGCCACTTTTTGGAGATGATGAAGCAAAAATAAGAACACTCTACTGTTGTGAATCATGCAAACCAAAAGTGATGTTAAAAGCCCAACTAAAAGGAAAAATATAATGAACAGCAATAAAGAAAATATCAACAGAGCAAGAGTTCTTTTTTATGGGCTTTTTGCCTCCCTTTTCGCCTTTGTGCTAGAAGAGAAGAGATATAATGAACTAGAAAAGAAGATAGAGTTTTTCTTGCAAAATCCCATAGACGAGTCTATGGACAAAACACTTAAAAATATGTCACAGATTATCTCATCAAAGGGGTTGAAATCTATAGAGAGTGAGTTTGATGCGATATTTTATGATTTGAGTGGTAGCCCGGTGCCTACAACAGCCTCTTTTTATGAAGAAGAGAGGGATGATGGTAAAAAGAGACAATTGATGGTGAATTATGTTTTGCAATCTAACTACAGAAGAGATAATAAAAAATTTACTGATTTGGAAGATGACATAGGTTTTATCTTTGCAATTATGCAAAATCTGATAGTTGACGAATTAGACGGGGATGAGAAAGCAGCTTTTCTTGAGAGCGAGGTTTTTAAAAATGTTTTAAATCCATTTGTCGATGAATTTATAGAAAATATATATATGAATGAAAATGCACTTTTCTACCAGGAAGCGGCAATATTATTAAAATCATTCATCTCTCTAGAGAGACTGTTTCTAAATGTAAACAGACCAAAAGAGAGAGAAAAAGTATCACAAAAAGAGCAACCTGTAAATATCTCTGATGTAGAGGCGAAAAGAAGACTTGAAAATAAGAGAAAAAAATCTCAAGAGATACAAGAGTGTATCATAGAAGCCGGAGGCGATGTAGAAGACGAGGTATAAAAGCTTTTAGAAGAGATATGAGAAAATTTAAAAACTGACCTTACGCACTATATCACATCCTCAATGAGTCTTAAAGAGTGTTAGTACGAGGCGGTTTTGCTTTGGCATAGCAAAAGCTATGTTAAAGTGAAACCAACGAAGCGATAATGCTCTTTAAGACTCACCCGTAGGGCAAACAAGAAAAAGGCATCCTGCTTCGTTAGAAAATCTTCAACATAGCTTATGCTATGCCAAAGACTTTCTGCCTCGCATTATACCTTTTTCTTGTTTGTTGAGAATGTGATATAGTGCGTAAGGTCAGTTAAAAATTTTTGTCATATCTCTTTAAGGGATAAATCTAAATGAAAGGAGTAAAGATGCAAGACTCAAGAAGAGGCTTTTTGAAGAAAGCTCTTGTCGGTGGAGGCGTTGTTGTAGCAGGCAGTGCGCTTCAGGCTAGTGAGAAATTATCTTCACAAAGTGGCTCAAATGGCGTTGTTATAGGGCATTCTCCAAAAAAAGAGATTCTTTATAAGAAGACATCTCATTGGAGAGAGTACTATAGCGTAGCATCTTAACGAGGAGTAATGAAAAATTACAGAGCGATAGCTCGTGCTTTAGGCGCGAGGAATTTTTGCGGAATTTATTTCCGAAAAAGGAGACAATAAAATGATGGGTAAAGATAAGTTGGAAAAACTATCTTTGCGAGCTGGAAGAAGATCTTTTTTAAAGATGGCAACACTTGGTGGTGCGGCTATCGGAACAACTCTTATAGCAGGCGGAAGTGCTGTTAGAAAAGCTACAAAAGAAGAGGTAAAAGATCCATATCCGGGTTCAAAGATGGTTAAAACCATATGTACAACTTGTTCAGTAGGCTGTGGTATCATAGCTGAAGTGCAAAATGGTGTTTGGGTGAGACAAGAGGTGGCGCAGGAGCATCCGTTTAGTCATGGTGGTCACTGCTCAAAAGGTATCGATTCGATTGACACTGTAAAGAGTGCAAAGAGAGTAAAGCATCCACTTAAAAAAGTCGATGGAAAATGGCAAAGAATCAGTTGGGATCAAGCCATCAATGAGATCGGCGACAAGATGTTGTCTCTTAGAAAAAGCAATGGTGCTGATGTAGCGATGTTCTTAGGTTCTGCAAAGATCAGTACAGAGCAGTCCTATTACTTTAGAAAATTTGCTTCAATGTGGGGTACAAACAATATAGATCACCAAGCTAGAATTTGACATAGTGCAACAGTCGCCGGTGTGGCGAATACATGGGGTTATGGCGCTATGACAAACCATCTTGGAGATATCCAAAATGCTAAGTCAATTATCATTTTTGGAGCAAATCCTGCGGTGAACCATCCTGTTGGTTTCAAAAATTTCTTAAAAGCAAAAGAGCACAACAATGCTCAGCTTATAGTAGTAGATCCGAGATACACCAAGACAGCCGCAAAAGCTGATATGTATGCTCACATAAGACCGGGAACTGATATCCCGTTTATGTATGGTATGCTTCATATCATCTTTAAAAATGGTTGGGAAGATAAAGATTTTATCAAAAACAGAGTATATGGCATGGATGATGTCATAAAAGAGGCTAAAAAGTGGACTCCGCAAAAAGTAGAAGATGTAACAGGTGTTCCTCAAGAGAGGCTCTACCAAATTACAAGAGCTTTTGCTACAAGCAAACCCGGAACTCTTATCTGGGCTATGGGTTTAACTCAGCACAGCATCGGTTCTTCAAATACTCGTATGGCTCCGATACTCCAACTTGCCCTTGGAAATATGGGAAGACGAGGTGGCGGATGTAACATCTTAAGAGGTCATGATAATGTTCAAGGCGCCACAGATATGTGCTGTCTGTCACACACTCTTCCGGGTTACTATGGACTAAGTGATGGTTCTTGGAAATATTTTGCTAAACAGTGGGGCGTTGATTATAATTGGTTAAAAGGAAGATTTAAAGCTAAGAAATGGATGAATACCAAAGGATTTACACTAGCTCGCTGGTATGAAGGTGTCATAAAAGAAGATCCAATTCACACGAGTTCTCCTATAAAAGCTCTTTGGGTCCAGGGAAATGGTATAACATCTATCTCAAGACAGGCAAGTGTACAAAAAGCCCTTGATAAACTTGATCTTATAGTTGTAGCCGAGCCATTTGCAAATGAGGCGGCTATCATAACAAATAAAAAAGATGGTGTCTATATCCTTCCAACTGCCACTCAATTTGAGGGAGAAGGAACAGTAACAGCAACAAACAGAAGTGCTCAACTTAGAAGTAAAGTTGTAGATCCGATGTATGAAAGCAAAACAGATGAAGAGATAATGTTTGCTTTTGCTAAAAAGTTTGGTTATTATGATCAATTTGTAGCTGGAATGAAACTCAAAGCCAACAAAAAAGAGGGAAAACTTGTAAAAGCAAAAGATAGTTTTGTGTGGCCAAAAGACGGTATTGACGAGGTTGCTAGAATCATAAAAACTATCGGACTTACCGGTTGGACTTATGACAGGCTTAAAAAACATCAAGAGAACTGGCATATGTTTGATGAAGTAAATATTGCCGGAATGGGACCGATGAAGGGTGAATACTACGGACTGCCTTGGCCTTGTTGGACAACAACCCACGGTGGAAGCCCAGTACTTTATGATGTAAATCTTCCGGTAAATATGGGAGGTATGGGTTTTAGAAATAGATTTGGTCTCGAACATGATGGCGTAAATCAGCTTGCAGGAGATGGAGCAACCATCAAAAATGCAAAAGTAGAAGGTGGTTATCCTGAGCTTCATAAAGATAATATAGAAAAAGTCTTAGGCATAAAACTTACCTCTGCGCAAAAAGCAGCAATGGGTAAAAACTGGAAAGTTGACATCAGTGATGAGATTGCCGAACTTGCTCTAAAAGCTGGAGTTGCACCTTATGGAAATGCAAAAGCAAGAGCAAAAGTATGGACATTCCCTGATCAGATACCAATGCACAGAGAACCTCTTCATACTCCAAGATTTGATCTTACCAAAGAGTATCCAACATATAAAGATAAGAAAAATCACTATAGAGTTGATACAAGATATGAATCTATTCAAAAGAAAGACTGGTCAAAAGAGTTCCCACTCAATCTGGTAACAGGGAGACTTGTTACTCACAGTGGTGCAGGTTTGATAGAGAGAAGCTCGAAATATCTTACCAAGCATAACCCTGAAATGTTCTGCGATATCAATCCAAATCTTGCTATGAATCATGGCATAAAAGATGGCGAAATGATGTGGATATACTCTCCTGAGGGAACTAAAATAAAAGTAAGGGCCAGATTTACTTACTCTGTCAGTGAAGATAGAATCTTCCTGCCATTCCACTGGGCCGGAGTCATGCAAGGAGAAAGTTTGGCTGAAAATTATCCGGAGGGATTAGAGCCATATAGTATAGGTGAGGCAGCGAATACTGTAACAAACTATGGTTACGATATTATCACCCAAATCCCTGAAACAAAAGCCGGCTTATGCCGTGTAGAAAAAGCGTAGGGGAGGTGTAATATGGCAAGAATGAAATTTTACTGCGATGAAGGCAGATGTATAGAGTGTTTAGGTTGTGCTGTTGCCTGCGAAGAAGCAAATGAGCTCTCCGTTGGCATAAGTAGAAGAAAAGTTGTAACAGTTAATGAAGGAATGGAAGGACAAGAGTTCTCTGTGTCGGTTGCATGTATGCACTGTACAGATGCACCATGTGAGCAAGTTTGTCCGGTTGATTGTTTTTATATCAGAGATGACGGTATAGTTTTGCATGATAAAACTATATGTATAGGTTGTGGGTATTGTCTGTATGCCTGTCCGTTTGGTGCTCCTCAATTTCCAAAAGACGGTGCATTTGGCACAAGAGGCGTTATGGATAAGTGTACTATGTGTGCCGGAGGTCCTGAGCCTACAAACTCAATCAAAGAGAGAGAGTTGTATGGTCAAAACAGAATCGCAGAGGGCAAAGTTCCTATGTGCGCGGCAGTCTGTTCTACAAATGCCCTTATTGTCGGTGATGCAGTTGAAGTTGCAGACATCTACAGAAAAAGAGTGATGAGCAGAGGAAAGGGAGTAGTTGGTGTACCATATGGCTGGAGTACAGCCTATAAAGGATAAGCCATGAAAAAGTTAATGGTATTTATCTCTTTGGCTCTTGGTCTATTTGCCAGAGAATTTATAGGAAAAGTACCATTGGTAGAAAAAGCAAATAATGTTCATTTTTCGGGGAGTCGCTTAAACTCCCCGGAACTTTTGCATAATATTTTGCACTATCAGGCTTGGGGTGAACTTTTTGTTTATCTTCAGGTTCATTGGTTTAGGGTACTGTTTTTTGGCATAGCGCTGGGTGTTATTGTAGTATTCTTTTTGCACTATATTGTTATAGGACCAAAGAAGTTTTCACACGAGGGCAAGGGTATATATGTTTATTCGGTGTTTAAGAGGATTATACACTGGATGGCTGCTTTGGCTTTTGTGATAATTGTGCCAACTGGTTTTATGATGATATTTGGCAAAGAGTTAGGTGGCGGTGAATTAGTATTGACTGCCAGATATCTACACAGCATAGGAACGGTATTGTTTTTGATTTCCGCAATTCCTATGTTTTTAATGTGGCTAATTCCGATGTTACCCACTTTTGATGATGTAAAATGGCTTTTTATGCTGGGTGGATACCTGACAAAGAAAAAAGTAGTAGTGCCGGCAGGTCAATTCAATGCTGGACAGAAGATGTGGTTTTGGTTGGCGATTTTAGGAGGTTTTGTGATGATAATCACAGGTGCTATGATGTATTTTCAAGACTTTAACCTAGCTATCTTAAGTGGTTTGAAACTTGATCAGATAGATATCATCCGAATCTCCGCCATAGTACATAACTTTTTGGGTATGGCTATAGTTGCACTCTTTATCACTCATATGTATATGTCTTTGTTTGCTATCAAGGGATCTCTTGGCAGCATGATAGATGGGCATAAAAGCGAGGATGAAGTGCGATATATGCACAGCTCATTTTATAAAAAGCTCAAAAAAGAGGGTAAAATATAATATAGCTCAGGGGCAGAGATGCTCCTGGGTTAATCAATATTTATGTATAAATATGCAAAAATAGCATATTTAATATATGAGGAAAAACAATGGAACCGACATATCAAACTGAAGTTACAAAGATAAAAAATGGTAAAAAAACAGAGGTAAAAGATACTCTTGTCAGAGAGATTAAGCTTGAAATTTTTGTAAATAAAAAGAGAGTAGGCGCAGTGATGGCAACACCAGTTGACCAAGAGGCATTGGTGGTTGGGTATTTGATGAGTGAAAATATCATATCTGGTATTGATGACATAGAAAAAATCGAACTTTTAAATGATGGTATGAGAGTAGATATAACAGCTCTTGCAAATGAGCAAAATATCAAAAAACTCGATGCCGAGGGTGTTGTGATTAGTGGATGCGGAAAGAGTATGACAGCAAACATAGACCCCGAGGCCATAGAAGCAAAGGTGATTCAAAGTGATTTGAGTATAGATGCGACTTTGCTTTTTGAGCAGATGGGCAAGTTTTATACACAGTGCCCGTTATACGAAGAGACAGGATGTGTGCATACCGCAAAACTATATTTTGATGAGAACAATTACTTTATAGGTGAAGATATAGCTCAGCATAATACGATAGATAAAGCTGTAGGCAAAGCACTAATGGCTGGATTTGATGTAAAAAAAGCATTTTTGATGGTCAGTGGACGACTCAGCTCTGAAATGGTGGCAAAAGCGGTGATGCATCAGATACCAATCCTGGCTTCTAGGACAGCATCAACTTGCCTGGGTTTAATGATAGCTGAAAAATTCGGATTAACTTTGGTAGGGTTTGTAAGAGGTGAAAAGATGAATATATACAGACATCCAAGGAGGATAAATGTCTAGTGTAGAGGAGATTATAAAAAGCTCTTTAAATGAAGAGGGAAAACTGACTTGTGCGCAAGCATATAAGATTTCAGCTAAGACGAAAACTCCTATCGGTGAAGTCGGACAAAAAACAAAAAATATGGGTATTCGCATCAGCGAGTGCGGACTTGGACAGTTTGGAAAACTAGAAAAAGGAGACTACTCCAAAGAGGCTTATGAGAGATTAAAAAGGTTTGTAAACAAGGAAAATAAAGTCACATGTGCAGATGCAAGAAGCATAGCTTCAGGTATAGGGCTCAAGGCTATTCGAGGAACTTTGGAAGTCAAAAATATAGATGTAAATTTTTGTGAACTCGGATGTTTTAAAGAAAAAAGAAGAACGAGACTCTATGTAAAGACAAAAACCTGGATGGAAAATGAGAAAAAAGAGTTGCTTTTCGGAAAAGGAAAAACAGAGGTGCTTTTGGAGATACAAAAAGTAGGATCAATTGCAAAAGCGGCTGAAAATTTGGGTATGAACTATAAAAAAGCATGGTCTCATATCAAATTGCTACAAAAAAATCTAGATGATACCTTGGTGATAACCAAAAAAGGCGGAGGAGCTGATCGAGGCACAACACTTACGCCGTTAGCAAACGAGTATATTAGTAAATATAAGCAGCTTCAAAGAGAGATAGAAGAGTTTGCAAACAAGAGGTTTAAAGAGTTATTTTTGAAACCCAGAAATGATAGGGATTTTAAAAATTAATTGTTAAAAAGGTGCTCTGCATGCAGAGTATCAAAAACTAATATGCTAAAATTGCATATCTAAAAAAGGAGAATATGATGATGAGAAGATTTGGAAGTTTCGCCTTGACATTAGGTTTGGTTACTTCTTTTATGTTCGCTAAAGAAAAAGTAGTAGTATTTCATGCAGGAAGCCTGTCTGTTCCGTTTGCCCAAATAGAGAAAGCTTTTGAGGCAAAGTACCCTCAGTTTGATGTAGTAAGAGAACCGGCGGGAAGCAGAGCATGTGCCAGAAAGATAACAGATATCGGCAAACCTGCTGATGTCATGGCAAGTGCAGCTTATAAGGTAATAGATAACCTTTTGATACCAAAATTTGCAAAGTTTAACGCTCAGTTTGTGACAAACGAGATGGTGATAGCCTATACTGCCAAATCAAAATATTCAAATGAGATAAATGCAAAAAACTGGCCAGATATATTTTTGAAAAAAGGTGTGAAGATAGGGCATTCAAATCCAAATCTTGACCCTTGTGGTTATAGAAGTATATTGGTGACCAAATTAGCTCAGGTTTACTATAAAAAACCGGGATTTTATGATAAACTTCTGGGTTATGGGGATAGCTATAAAAATGGTGAAGAAAACAGAGACAAAGTGATTGTCAGACCAAAAGAGACTGATTTGCTTGGACTTTTGGAGGCAGGTGCTTATGACTACTTGTATATCTATAAATCTGTTGCCGAGCAACATGGGTTAAAGTATATAATTCTGCCTCCGCAAGTAAGTCTAAGGAGTAAAAAATATAGTAAGTTTTATAAGCAGGCTATATTTAAAATCACAGGCAAAAAACCGGGAACTTGGATAACCAAAAAAGGCTCAGCCATGGTCTATGGTATAACAGTTGTGCAAAATAGAGAAAAAAACCTGCCAAGAGACAAAGATGGAGCGGTTAAGTTTGTAAACTTTGTCTTAAGCCCTGAGGGGCAAGCCATCATGAAGAAAAACGGACAAGGTGTTATAAATCCACCGGTTATTACTGGTGATGATAGTATATTGAAATAGGAGAGAGATGTTAGAGGTTAAAAATTTATTTTTAAAAAGAGGGAGCTTTGTCTTGCACAAGCTCTCTTTTGAAGTTGATAAGCACTCTTATTTTGTCATACTGGGTCGGACAGGGAGTGGAAAGACCATGCTTCTTGAAGCTCTTGCCGGGATACAGAAGATAGAAGGAAGTATCTCTTGTGATGGTGTGGATGTCACTGATATTTTGCCTGAGAAGAGAAATTTCGGATTTGTTTATCAGGATTTTATACTCTTTCCAAATATGAGTGTTGAGAAAAATATAAAATTCTCTTCAAGATATAAAAAAATTGAGGGCAAGGATGATCTTTTTGAAGATTTGGTGACATTTTTGAGAATCAAAAATATTCTCACAAGAGATACCAAGCATTTGAGCGGAGGAGAAAAACAGAGAGTTGCAATCGCAAGGGCAATATATTCGAGACCTAAACTTTTGCTTTTGGATGAACCTCTTAGTGCAGTTGACCCGACCTTTAGAAATTCTATTATGAAATCACTCAAAGATATAGTCAAGAGATATAACATGACTATCATACATGTAACACACAATTTTAGAGAAGCTTCATTTTTGGCCGATAGAGTTGCAGTCCTTTTGGATGGTAGAATTCTTCAAATCGGAGATACTTATGAAGTTCTAAATCAGCCAAAAAATATAGAGGTGGCAAAATTTTTGGGTTTTAAAAATATATTCCCTGCTACAATTTTGGGCTTTGGACAAAAAAACAGATACTTTAGCGTTGATCCAAACAAGATAAATTTTGGAGATGAAAAAAGAGATGATGTTTACTGTTTTGCCTGTGAGATAGAAAATATAATGGGTATCAGTGACCATTATAAAGTCTTTGCCAAAGTCGGTAATGAGACATTTTTTTGTAAAGTGCATAAGAGTGCATTTGACGGGAAAGAGTTACAAGAGGGGCAAAAGACATACATATATATAGATAAAAAGGATGTGGCATTTATATGAAAGACAAAGGATTTATACTGATATTTATGTTTCTAGCTTCTATTTTGGTGCTTTTTTTAACCATACCATTGATAAAACTTTTTGTGAGTGTGGGAGTTTTAAATATCTTTAAAACTATTCAGGACAAAGAGGTGTATGACAGTATATTTTTGACTCTTAAAAGTGCATTTTATGCTGTAGTTTTTGTCTGTTTTACAGGCATACCGTTAGCTTATCTGATAGCAAGATATGACTTTTGGGGAAAGTCAGCACTTGAGTCCATACTTGACATTCCGGTGATGGTTCCTCATACTGCTGCAGGTATCGCGCTTTTGATTGCATTTAGCAATGGATATATAGACTTTATAGATACAACGACAGGTATAGTAAGCGCCATGATGTTTCTCTCTGCCCCATTTTTGATAAACGGAGCAAAAGAGGGTTTTAAAAAAGTAGATGTAAAGTATGAATATGTTGCAAGAACACTGGGGGCGAGCAGAATGAGTGCTTTTTTCTCTATAGTTTTGCCAAATGCCAGAAACGATATCATAAATGGTGCTTTGATGATGTGGAGCAGGGGACTGGGCGAGTTTGGTGCAGTAGTCATTATAGCCTATCATCCGATGGTCGCTCCGGTGCTAATATATGATAGATTTAATAATTATGGTTTAAACTATTCAGCCCCCGTGGCTGCCAGTATGATACTTGTATCTATACTTCTGTTTTTATCAATCAGATTTATAAATAATAGACTAAACTAAATTCTATAAAAATAGAGACTTGTGGATAAGTCCACAAGTCTAAAAAGCTATTTTACGCCGATAAATTCTCCCATAAAATTGCTTATTTGATGCCCATTTTTAATCCAGCCCATTATCCCACCTTTTAGATACATCACATTTTTATATCCATAAACTCTTGCAACGTCTCTTGCGACAAATGAACTTCTTGAGCCTAGTTTGCAGTAAAATACTATGGTTTGACTTGGTCTTAGTGCAACTTTTTTTCCAATTGCAGGCAAAACCATGCCACTAGGTATGGCTTTGAATTCTATAGCTAGTATATGCCCTGCTGCTACCTCTTTTGGTTCTCTGACATCTACCAGTATAAACTCCTTGTCCTCTTCCATCCACTTTATGAGTTCTTTATCTGTTATGCTTTTTGTGATGGATTGAGAGGTTTTAACCTCAGTTTTCCAAGCTGAAAGCATCTGGGCTTTTAGTTTTTTATCAACCTTGGTGGCTGCACTTAAGCTAAGACTTACAACGATTAAAATCGTCATTATTTTTAATACTCTTCTCATAGTCACTCCCTCTTTTTTTAAATTTAGTACAAAATTCTAACATTTGAAAGTAGAGTTAAAAGTTAAATAAATTGAACTAAAATTCATTTATATATATAATATTTTACTATATTATGATATAATTCTAAAAATTTAGAAGGATCCGGCTATGAATAAAATTAGAAAACAAAATAAAATAATAGAAACAGCTCTTAATATCTTCTCTAAAAAAGGATTTTATAATACAACTGTATCACAAATAGCTGATGATTTAAAGATGAGTGTGGGTAATTTCTATAACTATTTTCCGTCAAAAAAATCTTTGGCGAGAGCTGCTATAGTTTTTGTAACTAGAAAATTGGCATCCAATCTTAGGTACATAAACAATCAAAATATTTCATCAAATAAAAAAGTTACACTTTTTGTGAAGGAGTATTTTAGCTTTATCCAAAAACATCCGGAGATGATAGAGTATTTTTTTAGAGTCTATCTATCAAATAGAGAACTCTTTTGTGAGCATGAAGATTGTGGTTTTTCTTTGGCAAAAGAGTTTATAGATGAGGTTCAGATTCTTTTCCAAGATGGAGTTGAAAGCAAAGAGTTTTCCCAAAAAGATTTTTTTGTAGCGTTTTCGAGTATAGCTGGGATACTTGGTGGTATGACCTTCTTAAATGGAGAACATGTGTTGGAAAATGATATAGGTGGTTATTGCGATGAGGTTTCCAGGACGATTTGCAACTCACTGAGGTAAAAGTTTAAAAAAAGTTTAAAAAAGGTCCCTGACCCCTCTTTTAAACTCTCTGACCCCTCTTTTAAACTCTGACCCCTCTTTTAAACTCTTTTAAACTCTGACCCCTCTTTTAAACTCTTTTAAACTCTTTTAAACTATTTTTTTGCATGTCTTTTTCTTTTTGCATGTCTTTTTTCTTTTCTTACGGAGTGTATCCACAGCCAATTTACACCAAAATATACCGCGATAGAAATAGTTATGGCATAAAAAAGTGTGCCAGTGTATAGGGGCACAAATATATTTGCAAGATTTGCATCAAACCATGCTAGATTTAGCTCTACATTTAGATGAGGTTTGCGGAGTATAAATGCACCCGTTAGGTATTCCATATAGTACATAAATGGCATAGTTACGGGATTGCTGAGCCAAACCATACTGATGGCTATGGGGACATTAAATCTCGCGAAAGGAGTCATAGCCAGAACTGCTAACATCTGAAAAGGCATAGGTATAAAACCCCAAAAAATTCCCACTAAAAGTCCCCTAGTTATCGCTTTTCTATTGACTGAGAGATACTCTCTTGGGATGTGGTATTTTTTTATAAATTTATCTAATTTGCTCTTTTTTTTCTTTTTTTTAAACACTTTTCTTATCATGGTGTGAAAGTATAGCAAATTTATGTCAATAATTATTATTCATGATGTATGATTATATCGCAACAAGTCTATTGTTTAAATGGTATAATTTTAGAAAAATATAGGCTGAGGCAAATGAAGAGAAAAATTATCCTGTTTTTTGTATTGGTACTTTTTTCATATGCAGAAGTGTTGCCTATTCGTTTTTCTGGAAACAGAATGATTGATACCAGAGAATTATATACAGCTTTAGACCTCTATAAGCCCTACTTTTATGAATTTTGGAAAAAAGAGCCAATGTTAGAGGCGGAGACTCTGCCTTTGGCAAAAGACAGATTGAAAAATTTTTATAAATCAAAAGGTTTTTACCATACAATTGTGACAGATAAGGTTGATAGAGAGGATATCAAGATAGTCATAAAAGAGGGCAAACCCATACTTATACAGAGTATATCTATACTATCAAAATTTGATCTCTCCTCTTATATCCATTTTAAAAAGGGTGAAATTTTTTCTGCCAAAGAGTTTGAAGAGAGTAAAAAAAATATAAAGCGTTTTTATAAAAAAAAGGGATATTGCAAGGTAAATCTCGATGCCAAAGCATGGATAGATATAGAAAAAAACATAGCTTATCTGGCATACGATATCAAGAGAAACAGTCTTTGTAGGTTTGGAGATATCAAGATAGAGACACCTGGAGATATAGATGGAAAGATTGTAAAATCTCTTTTGTATTTCAAAAAAAATGATCTATACTCTTTAGATAAGATTAACGATACCTATAAAAATTTTTATGCACACGAAGGAATAGCTAGTGTGATAATCAAAACAGATATACAAAATAGTGATGTTGTAGATACCGATATCAATATTACTGAGGCAGGAAAGCCTATCAGGTTTCAAATAGGAGCCGGTATAAACAGCGATGAGGGACTAGAAGCAACACTTGGCATAAAAAACAGAAATTTCATGGGCAATCTTAAGACACTTGGTTTTAGCACAAAATATACTGGGCTCAAACAATCTGCCTCAGTAAATTTTGATATGCCTTTGGTGGATAAAAATTCATTTGGGGCCGGACTTAAATTTTCAAATGAGAAATTTTTAGGATTTAAAGAGCAAAAGTTTTTAGAGACTCTCTTTTTAAAGCATAGAAATTCACAGATCATACTTCAGAGCAGTCTGATTTTTGATTTTTCAAAGATTTATGGTAGTGATGATTTACAGGTATATCCAAATGGCAATTTCTTTTTTTCATCACCAAAATTCAGTGCGATATATGATACTAGAGATGATATACTAGAACCCACAAAGGGGTATTTTATAAAAGCTGAAGTGATGGGCTCACTAAAGAGTTTTTTTTCAAATGCATCATACTATAAGTACAGCCTGGAGGGTGGATATATCATTCCTGTTTTGCCCTATATCATAGCACTTAGGGTAAATTTCGGCTCTTTGCATACAATGAGTGGCGATTTGCCAGCATCTTATCGTTTTTATGCAGGAGGCATGAACAGTAACCGTGCATATGCATATAGAAAATTAGGACCTAAAAATCCTAGCGGAGACCCTCTTGGATTAAATTCTGTTTTAGAGATAACGGCTGAGTATAGATTTCCGATTTATGGTGATTTTAGAGGAGTTTTATTTAGTGATAACAGCTATATAGGGCAGAGTGATATGCCTGATTTTACCAAAGGATACAATACCTTAGGATTTGGACTTCGTTATAAGACTCCCATAGGACCTATAGCATTTGATTTGGGATTTGATACTGCAAATCCATCAAAACAGTATGCTTTTCACTTTAGGATAGGAGAGCTGTTTTGATAAAAAAGAGTTACGAATTTTTTAGTTTAATTTCGATTTTTTTACTATTAGGAACAGTTATTTTATCAATTATTCTCTCTCGCCCCGAGCTTCTGGAATATATCGGCGATAAGTATATAAAAAGCAAAGGGATTGAGTATAGTGATATAAGAGGTACGCTTTTTAGCAAAATTATCTTAAAAAATGTTAAATACAAAAATGTTTTCAGTGCAAAAAAATTAAGTATATCTTACAATATATCGATGCTTTTGCTTAAAAATCCAAATATTTCAAAAGTAGTGGTGAAAGACGCAGAGATAAAACCTGAAAATTATCATCCCGCGAAAAATCTTGTCATTCCATTTTCTATCTCAAAATTGGAGTTTGACAGGTTAAAAGTATATCTAAAGGGCACAGAGTTGGATGTGGTTGTAAAAGCCTCAAATCTGACTTACTCCAAAGACATGGACATAAATAATTTAAAACTCTTCATATCCTCAAAAGACTATGGAAAAGCAGAGATAAGTGGAACATTAAGCTCAAACACACTCAAAGGCAAAGCAAAACTCTACCCAGATAAAAAATACCTAAAATCTTTAAAAGAGTACCCATATCCATTTGTTTGTAACTTAACAGCTACTGCAAAAGATATAAAACTGGATTCAAAAATCAAGAGAGTAAAACTAAACTCTTTCACTCTTGAAGATATAGACTTGACACTAAATTATCTTTTTAATTCCAGCAATATAGAGTTCAATTCAATGTATCAAATCAAAAAAGACAACTATCTACTCCAGGCAAATCAAAAAGGAAATATAACAACAAAAGGAGATTTTGCTTCAACAATAGACTCAAAAATTATACGCTTTGATCGAAAACTACCATTTAACGATATTTTTACCACTCTAAGAGGAGACAGTAAAAATATAACTCTACATGTAGAGGCAGGAAAGTATAAATTTGATGTCAAAGGGGATTATAAAAAGTATGATATAAAAGGGGTTGCGAAAGGCGTAACTTTGAGGTTTTTGAACAACTTTCCGGATATTTTTAAAAACGACAGGATAGACATGCGCACAACCGCCCGACTGGATATTTTTCCCCTAAAACTAAGTGGGGGTTTTTTTGCACAGAGTGTGGCGGGAAAACTTAGCGCAAAGTATAAGATAGATGCTAAAAGCAGACTTTTTAAGACAATTTTCTATCCGAATGCGCAGTATAAAATCTGGAAAGACTATAGAGTGAATAAGATATCTCCCGCAAAGATAACCATATATAATGACAAAGACAGTAGAGTTTTAAACATAGATGCAAAGATGCTAAATGTCACGCTATTTAGAAAAAAGACTACATTGGCAGGATGGGGAAACTTGGCAACAGGTTATTTTAATTTAAATGGTAGCATCGATAAAAAAAGTGGAGTATCGCTTAGTATAAATGCCAATCTCTCCTCCTTAAGAAAATTTTTAGAAGATGTTGGGGTGGGCGGATTTAACAAGAACTTCTATGTTGATGCAAAAGTAAATCTAAAATCTAAGCTAAATATCAAAAAAGATATACTCTTCAAAAGCAAGATAGCCATGCCTTGGTATAGAGTTGTGCTGGATAACAAAACCAGATATGAGGGCAAAGATCTATGGATAAAATCGACCCTGAAAAACACACAGGCGCTCATAAGCGGATATAGTTTTTATATTTTAAATCACCATATATACTCAAACAGAGCTTCCAGAATAAGTTTTAAAAAGAGTGGTGAGGTAGAGTTCAAAGAGTTTTGGGTGTTTGATAATCTTTTGCTTAAAGGAGTGATAAGCCTGCTCAAAAAAGAGGGTAAGCTACATCTAAAGGGCAAAAAATTTAGATACAAGGGTAAAGAAGGTGACATAACAGCTGATGCTAACATAACTGCAACTCTGGATTCAAGCGGAAAACAGAGCATCAAAGGTACAATAACACTGCTTGGGGGAGTTTTAAATGTAGAGCCTAAAAAGGGATATGATATCTCAGATGAAGACATAATCATCATACAAAATATCCGTCAAAACAGAGCTTCAAAGCGTACTGTAGATGTACATATAGAGTCTAAGAAACCGATAAATTATAAGATAAAAGATGTTAGATTGAGGTTTGTGCCTGATTTTACAATCTTCCAAGAGGAGGGAGGGGCTTTGGAATTTTTGGGTATGGTGACTATAAAAAATGGTGAGATACGCAAAAGTGGAAAAAAGTTTGAATTACTTAAAAGCGAAGTCTACCTAAGAGGTGCAAATCCTATGAATCCCTATTTAAACCTAAATTTTTTATACCTTGCTCAAAATGATGTTAAGATCAAGGTGTTTATCGCAAATACACTTGCCTCTCCATTAATTATATTGGCATCAAATCCACCTATGAATCAAAATGACATCATGTCATACATACTTTTTGGAAAACCTGCAGGCAGTGCTCTTGAAAACTCTAAAAACTCACAAACGGCTATATCTTTAGGTACGCTTTTATATGGTACAGGATTAAAAAAGATGTTTCAAGATACTACACATATCAATATAGACACGCTAAATATCCTAAGCAGTAAAGACAAAAGATTTGGTTATGAAGTGGGAGCTAGTCTAAATGACAAGGTAAGAGTGGTATATAAAAACGATACAATTTCGAGTATCATCATCCAATACAGTCTAAGCAAATCCATAAGAATAGATGTAGATGTTAAAGAGAGTGGCGAGGGCGTAAGAGTACTATACGCAAAGGATTTTTAAAGTAAAAATTGATCGATTCCGGGGAGAGTCCCAAAATCGTTATTATCTAACTTTTCTCATTCTTAGTACATCCCCCTCTTTTATGTGAGAAATCTTGCCCTTTACAACTACTGCTTCTGTTCCATCTTCATAGATTCCACTTATTTTAACAGTGGCAATCCTGTCTCCATAGCTAAGTCTTGTTTTGCCTGTTCTTTTTATAACCTTGATTCTTGGTTCTCTGTAGAGAGGAAATATATCACCTTCTTGGATATTTTTATTGCCTCCCATGTCAAGATAAATAGATCTCTTATTTACTTCAACAACTGTTATAAATCTTTTGTTCATAAGTTGAGCTTTTTTGTTTAATAAGTCGTATAGTGCTTCAGTGACTATTTTGCCTGCTAGTTTATTTATTTTTCTATAAGATGGTCTTTTTCTTTTTAATTTTTTGGAACTGCTCCAACTTCTTGTGTATGTATCAGATTTTGTAGACTCAAAAATCACCTCACCTTTTCTATTGATAACTACTATATTTAATTCCATCTTGATATAGTCTTGATTGTCATAGGCATCAATATCTGGAATCTTAACTGAATTTGTATGAATCTTAAATTTGGTTACTTTTGGCAGTAGTTGATAGTCTGTATTTGCAAAAGTCATGGACTCTTTATTTATATTGTCAGATATATCACTATTTGAAAAGGCATTTTCATCCATCATGGCTCTAGCTTGTTCTTTGCTCCTCGTTAAAACTCTATATTTTTTTGATCTGCTTACAAGATCCTTGATTTTAAGCTCTATATTTGCATCTTTTATGTATCTGTATTTATATTTGTCTATTTTCTTGCTAATGCTCAAAGATTTTATAGCGATGTATTTTTTACTGTTTATAGGTGAATTTCTACCATAATTATCTCTTCTATGCTCTTGATTTTGGTACTTTTTTTTATCTTCCCTTAAACTGTTTTTAGCTTTTCTGCAGATACTATTTGGTTGTATCTCACCCTCTATCACTTCACCATAAGAGACTTTTGCTAATGATCTTACTATCTTGATTTTACCAGTTTTAACTTCGTCATAACCTAAAAACTCTTTGGTGTATGGATCATAAAGTTTATCCCCCAAAGCATATACATTGTAGACAGTTCCTAGTTTTGTAGATTGCATTATGATGGCATTTCCATTTGCTGAGACTTTAGAGATTCTTAGTGGGTAGATATTGTCTATGATGTCTGCTGTTAAAGCGAGACTTATCTTTTTAAGCGTATTATAAAAAATCTGTTGTCTGTTTTTGCCCTTTGGTGTGAATTCGAAATTTAAAGTATTTGACCATTTAATCTGCCTAGTAGCCATAGTCAATATCTGATAATGAACAACAGCATAAGCTTTCAATTTGCTAACCTCTTGTCCTATTGAATGAATCATCGTTTTTTTATCGATGATTTTAAACTCCTTAATCGTTGAGACTACCAAGTAGTCAGTCCCTAAAACTTTACCAAGCTTTAAAATTTCATCTTTATCGGCATTTGGAGAGAGAATCACTCTAGCTTCATTCCCGTAAGCCTTTTTATTTGCTCTATCGAGAACTGAAAATTTTCTCGTTTGGGTGATAGAATCTATGAGATCTTGAGTAAGATTATAGCTAATATTTTTCATACTTTTTAGATGGTTTAAGACTTTAAAAACTATATTTTCTGTATATGTGGGTACTATTACTATTTTTCGCCTGTTGTTGGCACTGTATCCGGGTGTTCTGTACTCTATTGTATGAATCTCAATGATAGCTTTGTAGCCATCATCACGCTTTATGATATCAGCTATATCATAACTATCTATATATCCCCTTGTTGCCACTCTTATCTTCTGCACCATGGCATCATTGGCTTTTGTGATATTGACATTTGCGTTATTTACTGAGATAGAATTTTGAGAGTAGGTACTAAAACTTTGTTTTACAGACGCTACATAAGCTCCATTTTTTTGTTTTACTGCCTCTATCAAGGCGTTTTCTATGGCAGCACCTCTTGTTGCTCCATATCCACTAATTTCTGTTGTTTTTTCAACTCTTGTGCCTTCACTTGAAAATAAAACAACCGAAATAGATATGGCTGCTAAAAATAATTTTAAAAACATCTATTTGCCCTTTTTGATTAAAAATCGTTTACAGTGTTATACTCTGCACTTCCATTCATGCTATTTGAGTAGGTTCTTTTTTTGTTATGCTCTGTTTCTCGAGTTACCCTCCTGCCTTCTTGGACAGATTTAGCTTCATCTAATCCGCTAAATGTCCATTTTCTCACAACACCAGCAACATAAAGTCCAAATTTATTTGTTGTTGACCATTTTCGCACTGTACTTATTCCAGCTAATCTCATTGATGATTTTAATTTTGCATTTTTATTGATTTTATCTATAATAGTTTTGATAGTCCTATCTGCAACCATTCCATCCGCTCCGCCTTCTCTCTCCAAGACTCTTTTGACTATCTCTCCGTGTTCAGTCCTGGATGATGCTTTTAGATTGCCATTTACGAAATCAGATATAAAGGAGTCAGCCATATCCTGAGCCATAGATTTTGCATTTTTCTTGGCCTGATTTTTCATATAAGATCCTAATCCTTTAGCGTTAAAACCCCATTGGGCGTAAGAGATAAGTGCTGGTTTACCTGCCACATCAAAGACTAATCTTAAGCCAAATTCATTTAATAACTTTTTTTTATCAGCAGGCACCATCTCCTTTATGCTTTTGCCTCGTCCCTTGATATTTGTGTATCTTTGTCTCGATATATCTTTTGCAACTTGTGATGTTTTATCACTTCTCATTGCTATAACACCAACTGCATATTGCCCTTGCGTATCTTTTCCTACAAAAGTTTTAATCGGAATAAATCCAGCCACACTTCCAAAGGCTTCTTTCATGGTTTGTGCTATAAATTTATTTTTTAATAGTGTATTTTTCTCTTTTTTGTTTAATTTTTCTATATTGGATGGATTAACTCCTAGCTTAACAAGGGCATTGTCTAGTGATTTTTCTGTTAAAGAGAGGGTTTTGTCAAAAATTCTTCCTATTTTAGCCATCACACCTTGATTATCAATTTTATCTGATGCAAACTCTTTTGCATCAGTTGAGTTATTTGCAAATAGACTCATTTTTTTTTCACTGACTGTTCTGCCAAATATATCCATGACAAACTCTTCTTGTGCATTAAAAAAAGCTTTTTCATAAGCTACAGATAAACTTTTCACAAAATCAGGATCTGTTGGTTTTAGAGCAACAGATTCTATATCATATATAAAATATTTTCCTCTTTTTGCATCAACCCCAAATTCAAAATTATGATTCTGTGCATATTTTTGAATTTGATTTTCTATCTGGTCATCTATGTCGATGGGTGAAGCACTTTGTGTATAATTGTTTATCTCTACTATATCTTTTTGTCTAATCTGAACATCCTTTGCAAAAATAGTTATTTGCAGTAGAGTTACAGCTAATATGGAAAAAATTAATCTTTTCTTCATCCATTGTCCTTTGTGAAAAATTTAAGTTTAAAAATTGTATCATTTTATAAATTAAAATTATCTGTAAGGAAAAAAATGATAAAAAAAATAGTATTAAGTGCGTCTAGTGTGGTAATGTTAAGTGCTTTTGGTTTTGGTAATATTGTAGGTGCTGTGACAGGAGTCAAGACAGACTCTACTGCTAGTAATAGTTCCACCAAGGATAAACACTGTATTCCAAGAATGTCAGGCGGTAGCACAAGTTTAACTCAAATGGTAACTAAAAAAGTTTTATCTCTCGCAATAGAATCAGCTTTAAAGAGTGTTGCTGGTGCTAAAAATATACAAATTCCAACACCCCTAACAAATACTTGTGAAGCAGATAAGAGATTAAAATATCTCAAAACAATTACAGGTGATTTTGAAAACAATATAGCAAATGCAAATGAAGATATCTTGGCATCAGTATCTCAAACAAAAGAGATTCAAATACTTCAAGAGGAAATTGCCCACAAAAAGAAATCTTTAAAAGAGGCAGAATACAGGGATAGTGTAATAGAAGATAATACTAAATTATTAAAACTGATAGGTAAAGCCAAAATCAAAGATAAAGCAAAATATAGTGCAGCAATGGGAAAGCTTGCTATAGCAACTCCTATTACGGGTTATATGGTATTAGCTTGGGATAAAGAAATTTTAGAGTTTGCAAAAGATAATATGATTTGGGGAATTCAGCATGTTAGTGATCTAACTACTATTGCTTCCCAATTAAAGACAACAATCTCTGTTTTACCAACACTAACATCATTGGTAACAAGTCCTCTTTATAATGGTAAAGTCAATAAAAATATAGCTAAAAGAGCTGCTAATAAAGCTATCAAAACAGATAAAAAAATTGCATCAGAAGCTGAGGCTGAACTTGATGGACTAGATTCATAAGTTTAGCATAGTATGAAAAAACTGCATAGACTGCTACTATATATATTTTTTTTGTCAAGTGGCAGTCTTTTGGCAAACAATATGCCTACACTTTTTATAGGCACATATAATGAAACAACCCATGGTTTGGAAAAAAATCTGGTCGCTCCCAATTTGCTGTCTACTAGAGATGATGGTTGGGGGTTAAGTAAATTTACAGAAAAAATCTTAAAAAATGATTACAAAGATAAACTAGGCGTTGGTAAATTTAATATAATTTTAAAAGATAAATTTGATAAAAATTATAAAAAAATCACATTACAATCTAATGATGTTGATAAAAAAATAGGTTTTTTAAATATCAATACATTTGAGAATTCTACAACATTAGCAAGCGGTCAAGAGCTTGTTTACATCACACTAAATTTAACATTCGTACAAATTGGAGAAGAGGCAAATCGAGTAGATTTGCATAGTAACTTTGAAGTAAGATATACAAATGGTATCACAACTACCGGTCTTTTAGGTATACAGCCAACAGACAATAGGGAGAAAAAATTACAAGAAGGATATAAAAACTTTTACAAGAAAGCTTTGGGCGACCTTATAGATGCAATCATAGCAGATAAGCACTCCAAAAAAGTTAAAAGTTTTACAAGTGATGATATATATTTTTCTATAGACAAGATAGTAATTGGTAAAAACTCCAAAAAATTAGCTTTAAAGGTTTTTGGAGATAAAAAAAGTGCTAAAGAACAGATTTTGATAATCCTGCAAGAGGCTCTTATAAAAGAGATTAGAGCAGACAAAAGACTGGATGATGTTGTTCTTCTGTATCCAGATATGCTAAATAAAAGAATATTTAAAAATTGGAAAGATTATCTAAAACGGATAAATAGTGTATTTATCAATACAAGTACAGATAACGACTCTGAAGTTTTGATTAGAAAACTAAAGAAAACTTGTTCGTATATTAAAAGTGGAAGTTCTGTTGTTTATGTTGATGGCTATTTTATAGAGGCGATTGTTAGCGAGTTATATGATAAACTTGTAAAAGCAGAGGATGTAAACAGTGGAAGATATATAAAATCAAGCATAGCGTCAAGAGTGGTCTTGTCTATAGAGGGTAAAAAAAAGATAGATGGTATGAGCTTACCATCCGATATAATTAAAAAGAAAAAAATGGCGGTAGGTCAGGCAAGTTTCGGATATAATATAGTTAATAAGTTGAGCTATATCCAAAAAAATAAAATAACAAAGACTCTTCGAAAATCCATAGAAAAAATGGCACCTAAATTAAAAAATCTAATTTTAAATATAGTAAAACAGAGAAAAAAAATAGTTGATTTTGATTATCAAGAATTTTGCAAGGAGTATTAATGGTAAATAAAATAGTAGCAGTACTGCTTATATTGTGCATGGCATTGAGTGCTAACATGGTAAGAGTAAGGGCCGCAGAACAAGCTCCCACAAAGCAGGAGGCTATACAAAATGCCTATTGGGTTGTTTTTGAACAAGCATTAGATAAAATTATGGGTGCAAGTAGCTATGTTGGCAATGTTAAAGAGTCTTTTAAAGCAGATATGGATAAAGATTTTGTAGAGTTTCAAAAAACATACTTTAGAAGTCCAAGAACAAAATGCAATAACTTGGGTGAAGATGGATATGAGTGCTTGGTCCTAGCAAACTTAAATCTTGAGCAGATAAAAGCCATTGTTGCTGAAAAATCAAATAGTAGCACAACTATGGGTAGGGATAGCGTTGAAAATCTGGATATAGTGCTTGTAGACGAAGTGGATAATGATTTAAGCCGTGATTTTATAACAAATCTACAAGGAAGTATAAACGATAGTGGCAACTCTTTGAGAGTTGTAAAAAAAGGTACACAAGTAGGTGCTAGAGGAAATAAATGTGCCTCTATAGAGAGACAATACAAAAAATATAAAGCAAAGGGTTCTGCTTATAAAAGTGCTTTAATGGCGATAAAAGAAAAATTGCAAGAGTGTAAAAACAATAAAAGTGTAAACTATCTCTTTAAATTAACAAATCTTAAATTTCATCTTACAGGTAAAGATAGTTATGGCAATCTAAATGGTTCTTTAATATACAGAATGAATATGTTAAATACGCAAACGGGTAGAGTTGATAATGCCATCCGTTCTAAAGATATAGAGAGTTTTGGAGCAACTAAAGACCAGTTAAAGTTTAAGCTTTATAGGAAAGCTGCTGATATAGCAAGCAGGGAGATTACAAACAATATTCTAAGAAGTATTAGAAAGAAAACCAGAGTCAAAAAAGTATCAAAAATAAAAAAATACAAATACTTCTATACTATAATTATTAGTGGCGTTACTTATGACTCTAAAAATAGAAATAAGATAAAAATAGTCAAAGATGTTATAAAAAAATTGGGCGCAAGACCAAAGAGAAATTCAGCTGAGAGTAAGGATTTTGAGCAGGTTTATAATTTTGGAACAAACAGTGAAATAGACACAGATGATTTGGTCTTTGATCTCTATGATATGGCTGATGCTATTGGGTTCAAGATTCAGGCAAAAGATAAGGGCAACAACATAATAGTTGTTCGATTTCAATAAGGAGAAGAAAATATGAGAAAAAGTTTAAGTTTGATTATAATAGTAGCAGTAGGAATTACATTTAGTGCATGTGCTAACAACTCTCCTAGAGTAAGTAGAGTTTCCAAAGTTTACGAGTCTAGTTACCCTAAGGGCATAAGTGTCTTTATAAGTAATACTAAGGTGAGAAAAAATATTGAGATTACAGATGCTAGAATATCATATGGAAAAAACAGAAGAGAGCTTCAGTGTATCATAAATAACAACTCTGATGATATATATAACCTAATTGTAGATCCAAAATGGTCAGATGATAGAGGAGTGCAGATATCAACTTATCCGCAAGCGAGAAAAATAAGACTATATCCCGGTGATGCCAAAAGAATGGTGTTAGATGCTCCGAATTATAAAGCAAAAGATGTTCTCTTAAAAGTAGGATGTGGAAATAATTGTATTCAAAAGGCAAAATAGAAATGATGCAAAAAATACTACTTATTTTGCTGTTGGTGTTTGGTCTAAATGCAGTACAAGCCGACGATAATACAGCGAGCAATACATTTCAAAGTGATAGCGACACAATTATCATCAATGATATTCCATTGTCTTATAATATAAAAATAGTCGGTTCTGATTCAAGATTTGTATATAACCTGCTTGATGCTAGAGTTACGGTAAAAAATCGAGATACAAACAGACACTATTTGGAATATAAGTTTATTTGGTATGATGAGAGTGGCTTTGAAATAGCTAAAGATAAATCAAGCTGGAGAGAAGTATATATCGATGCAAAAGACTCGATAATACTCAAGGATTTAGCAGTAACACCAAAGATAGATTCGTTCAAGTTCTATATCCGAGGGGTTGATGAGTAGGCTATTTATGGATTTGATATAAATCATATAAATAGACAGGGGTGAGCAGTTCTGCATATAATAAGGCAGTTAAAAAGGGTGAAGATATAAAGATCGTTCTTAAAACTATTATTGGAAAAAAATATGAGTTTATCAACAGCCTAATAAAATGCCCTAGGTGTCAGGAAAGAGATTTTTGGATTAAATATTCCAAGAGATGTTTTGATAATTAAAAATAAATATAACCATAAGAAACAAGCAAAATTAAAAATGGTTTTTTTTAGTAAAATACAAATACTTCCAGCAGATAGATAATACAAGGCATGATGTCCACTCAAATGTGCAAAACAGTAAAATTGGCCAGCAAGATTATCTCAGCGAGAAGAGACTGGATATAGTTATTGATTTTTTAAAAAAAGATGAAGATTTTTAGGGGTGCCCTTAAGTTAAAATTTATAACATAGGTTATATAATACCGAAGATGCTGTCAGGTCTAAGGTTTTAGACATACAAGAATTAAGCATTCTACTTTCGATATTTCTACTTAATTCTATCTATAATTTATATATTCAGCATAAATTTTCTATATAAAAGGACTTATTGTGGGTCTAGAGCAACATAAAGATTTATTATCTAGTATCGGTGTGGATGTTGAAAAACATGCAAAAATGATGTCTGCGGGATTAGAGTCATATAAAAAACAGTTTTTATCTCAGCCAAATAGACCAAAAGGGATGGAGTATTTTGATTGGTTTATGAGTGAGATTCAGGGCGAAAGAATAGCTGAGATAAATGAGTTAAGAGCTCAAAAGAAACCGGCTGTTGGTACATTTTGTATATTTGTACCTGAAGAGATTATAGTTGGAGCCGGCGGAGCTTGTTATGGACTTTGTGGGGGAAGTCCTGCTACTATACCTGACGCTGAGAGTGAACTTCCTAGAAATATATGTCCTCTTATAAAATCAGCCCATGGGTTTAAACTTCAAAGAACCTGTGCATATACACAATCTTCCGATTTTATCTACGGCGAGACTACATGTGAAGCAAAGAAAAAGACTTGGGAAATATTGGACAAACATCATCCTGTTCATGTGATGAACATCCCTCATATGAAAAGAGAAAAAGATCTTAAAATGTGGGGTGAAGAGATAAGAGAGTTTAAAGAGCATATTGAAGAAGTTATAGGTAAAAAATTAACTCTTGAAGAGATGAAAAACGGCACTAAAATCATAAATGAAAAAAGAGAAGCTCTTCAAAGACTTGATACTCTTCGGGGAATGAATCCGGATATTATACCGATAAGTGGAAAAGACGGACTCTTTATAACCCAGATGGGATTTTTGGATGACCCTGTGCGATACACTCAAAAAGTCAATCAACTTTGCGATGAACTAGATGAGAGAGTAAAAAACAAAATAAGTGTTTTTGAAAAAGATACTCCAAGACTTATGGTTTTGGGAACCCCGTTTGCTCCGCCAAACTGGAAACTTCATACAGCTGTTGAGACTACTGGTGGAGCTATCATCAATGAAGAGTCTTGCATAGGACATAGGTATTATAAAGATAATGTTGATTTAGATAATGTAGAAGATGAGGATACCTTTATCGACAGATTGATGCAAAGATATAGTAAGGTGGATTGTGCATGTTTTACCCCAAATACTCCTAGAATTGATAAAATTTTAAAAATGTACAAAGACAGACAGGCCGATGGAGTGATATACTACACTTTATCATTTTGCCATACATACAATGTTGAAGCACACCTTGTAACCCAAGCATTGGAGAAAGAGGGAATACCTTGTCTTGTTATAGAATCTGATTATTCTGCCGAAGATATTGGACAGATTAAAACCAGAGTGGAGGCATTTTTGGAAAGTTTGACATTTAAGAAAAAAGCAAAAAAATTTAAAGGTATAAAATAGATGTTTTGGGGAGTTGATATAGGCTCAACATATACAAAGATTACAGGCATAGATGAAAGCAGAAACATTATAGATACAACTGTCATCCCAACTATTATAAACCAAGATGAAATCATAGCAGAGTATCTGGAAGATAAAAAAGTTGAAATGTTAGTAGCGACGGGATATGGACGATATATGATAGAGGAAAAATTTTCCTGCCCGGTTATCAGTGAAATCAAAGCCCATGCAAAAGGTGCATATTTCCATAATCAAGATACAGATTTGGTTATAGACCTTGGAGGACAAGACAGCAAAGTGATAAAATTAGACGGCACAGGCGGATTTGTCGACTTTAGGATGAATGACAAATGTGCTGCGGGAACCGGAAAATTTTTAGAAATTGCAGCAAATAGAATAGGACTTGATATGGAAAAATTTTCCAATCTAGGATTTGAGGCAGATAAAGAGCTTGAAATTTCAAGTATGTGTGCTGTATTTGCCGAATCAGAAGTTATATCTTTGATGGCAAAAAAAGAGAGCGCAGCAAATATATGCTACGGCATACACAGCTCAATTGCTTCGAGGTTATCATCTATGGCTAGAAGATTTGTTGCAAAGAGTGAATATATATTTTTTAGCGGTGGTGGAGCATTAAATCCATTTTTAAAACATTTATTGTCTAAAAAATTAGAAAAAAAGATATTGGTTTCAGATAGACCTCAGTTGATGGGCTCAATTGGTGCCGCACTTGCAGGCTATGAAATATGTCAAGAGATTTAAAGGAGATAATTATGAAGATTGATTGTTGTGATTTGGCTTGTCCCCAGCCGGTTTTAAAGACTAAAAAAGCACTTGAAGAGTTAGAAGATGACTCTTTACTTGAGGTTTTGGTAAACTCTGTTTCGTCTGTTGAAAATGTAAAGAGATTTGCCTCTAAGCAAGGCTATGAAAGCAGTGTTGAAGAACTGCAAGACGGTAAAACTCTCATTACTGTCATAAAGGGCTATGAGTGTACTATTGTTCCAAAAAAAGAGGAGAGTTTTTTAAATAAAACAGTTTTTATTAAAACCGATAAGATAGGAAATGGTGAGCTTGGCACTACTTTGATGAAAAGTTTTTTAAAGACCATGTTGGAGTTTAAGGAACTTCCTAAAAATTTGGTATTTGTTAATGAAGGTGTATTTTTAACTACAAAAGAGGAGAATTTAGACCTTATCGAAAACTTAAAAGAGTTAGAGAATAGAGGCGTGAAGATATATAGTTGTGGTCTCTGTTTGAATTTTTATAATATTCCAACTGATGAGTTAAAAGTCGGCGAAATTGGCAATGCCTACGACTCAGTTGATATGCTTCTAAATACAGATACAGTTTCACTTTAAGGAGAGAAGATGAGAGAAATGAAAAATGATGCAAAACTTACCAAGTTTGTAAAAGCTGCCGGTTGAGCCGCTAAGTTGGCTCCGGGTGAGCTGGACATCGCACTTAGCGGACTTGATTGTAGTGATAGCAGAGTTTTGGTTGGTATGGACAGCAGTGATGATGCGGCAGTTTATCAGCTAGATGAAAATAAAGCACTTGTGCAGACTGTGGATATAATCACGCCTGTTGTTGATGATCCTTATGTTTATGGTCAGATTGCAGCAGCAAACTCACTTAGTGATATATTTGCTATGGGTGCAGAAGTGATGAGTGCCTTGAATATAGTTGGATTTGACGGATGCAATCATCCAAAAGAGGTTTTAAGAGAGATGCTCGATGGCGGACAAAGCAAAGTCATAGAGTGTGGCGGCATGGTAATAGGAGGTCATACCATAGAGACTCCTGAGATGCTTTATGGTCTTAGTGTCAGTGGAATTGTGCATCCTCAAAAGATATACAGAAACAATACACCAAGAGTCGGAGATCTTTTGATACTTACCAAGCCACTTGGTATGGGTATACTCACAACCGCTATAAAAGCTGATATGCTGGAAAATAAAAGTGTGAAAAATGTAGTTTCTATATTGTCTCAGCTCAACTATGAGGCTTCAAAAATTATGAAAAATTATGATGTGAGTGCTTGTACAGATGTAACAGGTTTTGGACTTTTTGGGCATAGTGCAGAGATGGCAGATGCGCGTGTGAGTATAGTTTTTGATTTTGAGAGCATTCCGTATCTCCAAGAGGCGACAGAGATGGCAGATATGGGGATAATTCCAGCCGGTACATACAACAATATGAGCTATCTTAAGAGTAAAGTTAGCTATACAAAAGAGTTGGATGATGATATAATTTTGTATGATGCCCAGACTTCAGGTGGACTTCTCATAGCAGTATCACCATCGGATGCACCAAAACTTTTAGCGAGTCTGAAAGATGCAGGGTATGATTATAGCTCTATCATAGCGGAAGTTTGTGAAAGAGGGGAGAAGAGTTTAATTGTTTAACGGTTTTAGCAAAGAGGGAATAAATTTTTTAAAAGATTTAAAAAACAATAACTCCAAAGAGTGGTTTCTTAATCACAGATACATCTGGGAGAGGTCTATACTGGAGCCAAACAGAGCTTTTGTAAAAGATATGGGGGAGACACTTCAGATTTTAGTGCCAACTATAAATGCCCTGCCGAAAGTCGGAGGATCTTTGTTTAAAATCTATCGAGACATAAGATTTAGCAAAGATAAAACTCCTATGAAAAGTAAGATAGGACTACTTTTTTGGCAGGGAAAAAATCACAGAATGCAAAGTAGCAGCTTCTATATGCATTATGATGAAAACGAGTATTTTGTGGCAACGGGTATAAGAAATTTTAAACCCCCACTTCTAAAAGTATATAGAGAGTATATAAAAGATGAAAAAAGAAGAGAGGCTCTACATGTAGAGCTTGAAAAACTAAAAAGCATGGGTTACCTTTTACCTATGCCCAAGTACAAAAGAGTTCCAAAAGGTTTTGGCAAAAATGATGAGTACTCCTATCTTGCGCTTTTTGGTGCGATGTATGCCTATAAAATATTTAAGGTAGATGAGATATTTTTTGCTCAAAATCTGCTTGATAGAGTTTTTAAAGCATACAGTGATATGGCGAATTTGCAACGATTGGTATATGAGATGAGCTACTAAGGTAAAATAGGATATATAATATTTGGTTTTCTACCTGTTAAAGAGTTTAAAAAAGTTTCTATCTTTTGGGCATCTTTGTCGCTTATACCAAGTAGCAGCTGAATCTTGCCCATCTCTTTTATGGCCTCTTTCAGACTCCAAACCATTCCGTTGTGAAAGTATGGCGCAGTCTCTTTTATATTTCTCAGGGTAGGGGTCTTTACCAGATGGTTTTTGTTTCCTCTGAAATCTCCGATATCTCTGTATTTGTATCTTTTACCTGTATCAAATGGTTGGGTAAATCCGCCAAGCACTATGCCTTTGTGGCATCTGGTACAGCCCAAATCTATAAAAGTGTTTAAACCCTCTTTCTCCTTTTGACTCAACGCACTCATATCGCCATTTAGAAAATCATCATATCTTGAGGGGGTGATTAGAGTTTTTTCAAAGATTGCTATTGTATCGGCTATAAGTTCAAAAGTTATCTTTGTATTTTTTCCGTAAGCTTTTTTAAACTCCTCTTTGTAACCCTTGATATTCTGAATCTTTTTTGGCAATATATCTCTATGCATCGCCATTTCAAATACCGTCTGTATCGGACCCTTTGCCTGCTCTTTTAGGCTAAAACTTCTTCCGTCCCAAAATTGGTAGTTTGCAAAGACGGCATTGTAAACTGTCGGCGAGTTTAGATGGTGCGGATTTGCTTTCCATCTATCGCCTGTAGCCGTACTTAATCCGTCAACTCCTCCTAGAGCTAGATTATGGCAAGTATTGCAAGATATAAGATTGCTTTTTGAGAGTCTGGGATCAAAATACAATTTTTTTCCAAGTTTTATCTTGGAATCTGTCATGGGATTTTTTGAGTCATCTATCAGTCTTAGTAGTTGTTTTTTTGATCTTGGAATAGGATATAGATTTGCCTTTTTTGCCTTTTTTAAAAGTTCTGTATCGCTATTTGCAACAGTTAAACTAATGATTAGAGATAAAATAAGGATAAATTTCATTTGTGTCTGCCTGTAAGATTTTGGGGAAGTTAAAACTCCCCCTTTTTTGTTAGTTCATATCCGGTTTTGGTGTTTTGCTTGTACTTACCGGGAGTTGCGGATAAGAGATATCCGGTTTTTTTCCTGTCAATGATTTGAGAAAAGTTACAATCTTTCCAGCCTCTTTATTATTGATTTTTAGACCTAGTTGAATTGATCCCATATCTTTTACAGCTTCTTTCAGACTCCAAACCATACCATTATGAAAATATGGTGCAGTCTCTTCTATATTTCTTAGAGTCGGAGTTTTTACCATACCGTTTTTATCACCTCTAAAATCTCCTACATTTTCGAATTTGTACTTATTTGCAACTTCAAACGGTTGCATTGTTCCGCCTACGCCGATATTGTTATGACAAGATGCACAACCTTTGTCTATAAAGAGATTTAACCCCTCTTTTTCTGTTTTACTCAGAGCATTTGGATGTCCGTTCAAGAAGTCATCATATCTTGATGGAGTAACGAGTGTTCTTTCAAAAACACCGATTGTATCAGCCACAAGCTTGAAAGTTATCTTCACATTTTCTCCGTAAGCTTTTTTAAACTCTTTTACATATCCTGGTATTGAATTAACTTTTTGTGCTATCAATTTTGCAGGAGAAGCCATCTCTGGTGCAGCTTGCATTGGACCTTGTGCCTGATCTTCAAGATGAGCAGCTCTTCCATCCCAAAATTGTGCAGAGTTTAGAACAGAGTTATATACTGTTGGAGAGTTTAGATGGTGGGGATTTGCTCTCCACTTATGCCCTGTAGCAGCACTTATGCCATCAACTCCCCCAAGTCCTAGATTGTGGCAGGTATTACAAGAGATAATGCCACTTTTTGAAAGTCTTGGATCAAAATAGAGTTTTTTACCAAGATCAATCTTTAAATCTGTCATAGGATTGTTTGGGTCATCAACCAACTTTAAGAGTGCTAATTTACTTTGAGGTATAGGCTTTAAACCCGCATTTTTAGCTTTTAATATGAGATTTTCTCCGGCAAAACCAACACTTGCAACCAATAAACTACTTAAAACTAAATTTAGTTTTTTCATAAGTTCTCCTTGAGATTTTTAGAATTGTAAATTATATAATGTTTTATCTTAAATAATATTTAATATCAATTAATGTCAAATATTATTCTGCTATTTAAGTATTTTTTTGTTACAATATAAGAAATTATCGGGGTATGAGAGACAAATATGTTAGATTTTAGAGATATACTTAAATACAAAAATTTAAAAGCGACACATCAAAGGCTAGCTATTTTGGAGACTATGGATAGTTTAAAACATGTGGATATAGAAAATCTTTATGAACTGCTTTTAAGCAAATATCCAACTCTATCTAAAGCCACTATCTATAGAAATGTTAAAGAATTGATAGCAATTGGTCTTGTTACTGAGATAAAAATTCCTGATATGCCTACTAATTATGAAATTACAAAAATGCCTCATATACATCTTGTTTGTAAAATTTGTAATAAAATAATAGATAAAATCGTAGATACAAAAGGTATCATAGATGAAGCTACCAAGGGGTGTAATTTTAAAGTGGAGACAAGCAGTATCTCTTTGCTTGGTATATGCCCTGAGTGTTCAAAAACATTAAAAGCTACATCTACTGCAAAAGATACAATAGGTAATCTGTAAGCTAAGAAATCTATAAACAAGGTATCTTGCTTTAACTCACATGCTACCTCTCCCCTTTTTCTTAAAAGTTAAAAAAATTCTACAAAGTGTTACTTTTTGAAATAGTTTGGAAAATATTTATAAAAATATTTATAAAAATATTCCCACCTCAAAAAATATAAAATAAAATCTATAACTATATTACTTTACAAAAATGCTTTTTAAGTTTTGTTTTATATTTAGTTTTTTCTTATATTCGAGGGACTTAGTGTATAAAAAATGTTAAAACTATGTATATAATGATATTTTAAGTTTTATAAATTATAAAAGATTATAGAATTTTTAGATAGCAGAGGTCAATTTTTCGTATTTTTTCACTCTATTTTTTTGTTGTATTTTATGAGTTGTTATGATATTATAACAATATATGGGTTAAAATGTACCTCTGTTTAGAGGTTACAAGTTATATTCTTATGTAGATAAGGAGGCAAGCTGTGTCTTTGGAGTTAAGAAATATATCTATGCGAGTCAATGGACAGATGCATATATATGAAACTAATTTAACATTGAAAAAAGGGACCATGAATGTTTTGCTGGGCAGGACATTGTCTGGTAAAACTACACTGATGAGGATTATGGCCGGCTTGGATGTACCGACGACCGGGCAAATAATATGGAACGGTAAAGATGTGACGAGAATGAAAGTTCAAGATCGTCATATTGCCATGGTCTATCAGCAATTTATAAACTACCCTGCTATGAGCGTATATGACAACATAGCTTCTCCTTTGAGGCTGATGAAAAAAAGTAAAGATGAGATAGATTTTGCTGTTAGAAGAACTGCTAGCCTTTTACATCTTACAAGTGAGTTAAATAAAAAACCATTGGAATTATCAGGTGGACAGCAACAAAGGTGTGCACTAGCAAGAGCTTTGGTCAAAGGCTCAGGATTGGTTTTGCTAGATGAACCTTTGGCAAATTTGGATTATAAGCTAAGAGAAGAGCTTAGAGAGGAAATTCCAAAGATATTTGAAGAGTCAGGTGCTATTTTTGTGTATGCCACAACTGAGCCCGAAGAGGCTCTTTTATTAGGAGGCAATGTGGCTACTTTGTGGGAGGGTAAGATTACACAATTTGGAAAAAGTTCATATGTGTATCATTTTCCAAATTGTGCAACTACCGCTAGAGTATTTTCAAACCCGTCTATGAATTTTTTCAATATGAGAAAAAGTGGTGAATACGTATATTTTGGTGACAATGAAAAGGAGTTGGCCAGTAACTCCTTGATCAAGCTTCCCGATGGCGAGTATTTGGCAGGTTTTAGACCAAACTATCTGGAGATTGAAAAGTACTCTCCACAAGCTATCAAGATACCGGTACATCTCAATGTAACAGAGATAACAGGTTCACAAACTTATCTGCATATAACTCATAACGGTAACTATTGGATTGGATTGATAGAAGGTGTTCATAAATTGGATTTCAACTCTGACATAGATGTTTATCTCGATACCAGATATATATTTGTTTTTTCAAAAGAGAGTGTTCTGGTAGAGCCTGCATTCTCTTCGATAGATAATTACAGGGAGTAATAATATGGCAAAGATAATATTTAAAAATTTAGCACACTCTTACTTGCCTCATCCAAAGTCAGAAGGTGATTATGCTCTAAAAAAGATAAATTTAGAGTTTGAAGATGGAGGTGCTTATGCTTTGCTTGGGCCTTCGGGTTGTGGAAAATCAACACTTTTAAATATAATTTCGGGGATTCTGATACCCTCAGAGGGGCAAATATTTTTTGATGACAAAGATGTTACTCAAGCAGATACTGTGGAGAGAAACATAGCGCAGGTTTTTCAGTTTCCTGTAGTATATGACACTATGAGTGTAAGAAAAAATCTGGCATTTCCTTTGCGTAATCGCGGAGCAGATCCTAAATACATAAAACAAAGAGTAGAGAGTATAGCAAAATCGATAGATATGGAAGAGATGCTGGATATCAAAGCAAGTGGTTTGAGTGCAGATGCAAAACAGAAGATAAGTTTAGGCAGAGGGATGGTTCGTGAAGATGTAAATGCCATCTTGCTAGACGAGCCACTTACCGTGATCGATCCTCATGTGAAGTGGGAGTTAAGAACTCAGCTCAAAGCCTTGCATGAAGAGTTTTCACATACGATGATTTTTGTAACACATGATCAAACGGAAGCACTGACATTTGCCGATAAGGTTGTTGTTATGAATGATGGTATTGTTGTTCAAGTCGGAACACCGCAAGAATTATTTGAAAAACCGGCACATACTTTTGTAGGCTACTTTATAGGCTCACCCGGTATGAATATATTTGATGTGGATGTTATGGGCGATGTAGCGACTCTAGGTGATGTTAGACTGAAGTTGAACTCAACATATAAGAAACTTACAGGGAAAACTGAACTTGGTATAAGGCCGGAGTTTATAACGCTTAGTGATAAAAGTGGTGATATAGGGATAGAGATAACCCGTGTTGAAGATATTGGTTATCATAAAATTATCAGAGCCAAATACAAAAATATACACATAGACATAATCGTTCAAGAAGATATAAAAGTTACAGAAGAGATGAAATATGTATCGTTTGATCTAAATCATATTTTCATCTATGAAGATGGCTGGTTGGTCAATGCTAAGGAGGAGAAAGGTGAATAAAACTGTAAATCAAAAGGCGTGGTTTCTTGTGCTACCGGTTTTTTTATTGGTTGCTTTTTCTGCTGTTATACCTTTGATGACAGTGATTAATTATTCTGTGCAGGATACTTTCGGGAACAATATATTTTCTTGGGTAGGACTTGACTGGTTTGATGAGATTATACATTCTCAAAGAATGCACGAATCCTTGGGCAGACAGGCTATGCTGACAAGTATAATTTTGTTGCTAGAAGTTCCATTGGGAATTTTTATAGCTTTAAATATGCCAAAAAAAGGTTTTTGGGCCTCTTTTTGTTTGGTTGTTATATCCTTGCCGTTGCTCATACCGTGGAATGTCGTCGGCACTATTTGGCAGATTTTTGGAAGAAAAGATATAGGGCTTTTGGGGCATACACTAGCTAGTTTGGGTATAGAGTATAACTATGCACAAGATGTGCTTTCGGCTTGGATTACTATCGTGGTTATGGATGTTTGGCACTGGACTTCACTTATAGTTCTGCTTTGTTACGCCGGGCTTCAGTCAATACCTGATGCCTACTATCAGGCTGCTAAAATCGATCAGGCATCAAGATGGAGTGTTTTTAGATATATAGAATTACCAAAAATGAGCGGGGTTTTATTGATTGCTGTTTTGCTGAGGTTTATGGATAGTTTTATGATCTATTCAGAACCGTTTGTGCTTACAGGCGGTGGTCCCGGAAACTCTACAACATTTTTATCTATTGATTTGGTAAATATGGCTTTGGGGCAGTTTGATTTGGGTCCTGCATCAGCTTATTCATTGATGTACTTTTTGGTAGTTTTGCTTGTCTCCTGGGTATTTTTTACCGTTATGACGAGCATCGATAAAAAAGGAGCCGTATAATGAGCAAAAAATCTTATAAATCACCCATTGTAATGTTTGTTTATATAGTTTTTTTGATGTTGCCTATATATTGGCTTTTAAATATGAGTTTCAAGACAAATGTGGAGATTTTGGGAACTTTTTCTATGTTTCCAAGCAAGTTTACTTTTCACAATTATGCTACTATATTTACAGATCCGGGTTGGTATATGGGGTATATAAACTCTATGTCCTATGTTATGATAAATGTGATTATATCTTTGGCAGTTGCACTTCCGGCGGCATATGCTTTTAGCCGTTATACTTTTATGGGAGATAAGCATCTGTTTTTTTGGCTTTTGACAAACAGGATGGCACCGCCTGCTGTTTTTGCTTTACCGTTTTTTCAACTATACTCTAGCATTGGACTGTTTGATACTTATTGGGCGGTAGCTCTTGCCCACACACTCTTCAATGTTCCTCTGTCTGTTTGGATACTGGAGGGTTTTATGAGAGGTGTGCCAAAAGAGATAGATGAAACTGCCTATATAGACGGCTACAGCTTTTTTAAATTTTTCAGAAAGATATTTATGCCTCTTATTGCTTCTGGTATCGGAGTTACAGCGTTTTTTTGTTTTATGTTTTCTTGGGTAGAGCTGCTTTTAAGCAGGACTTTAACATCTGTAAATGCAAAATCAATCGGTGCTACGATGACAAGAACAGTCTCAGCTACGGGAATTGATTGGGGAGTGCTGGCGGCTGCCGGTATCTTGACGATAGTGCCTGGAATTTTGGTTATATACTTTGTGAGAAATCACATCGCCAAGGGTTTTGCCCTGGGTAGAGTTTAGGAGGTATGGTATGGATTTATCTTGGATGGCCTGGACAAAAGAGACAGCGATATTTTTTATATCTATATTTATCATACTAGTTATTATGACAATTTGGGCTATAAAGAGGCCAGAGATACCAAGGGTTGGTATCTTAAAAATTGAAACAACGAGAGGGGACAGATTGTTTCTCAGTCTTTTGGGTTCAGCGTTTATCTGCATCGCTTGGCTGGGATTTTTTGGAGCCCCAATTTATGGTGGATTGGTAGTCTGTTTTTTTTATGCTCTGGCAGTATTTCACTGGGTGTAAAATTTAATCTGAGAGTTATGCGTTTGAAGCATAATAAAAAGGAGGTCTTATGATGAATTTCAGAGTTAAAACCGGTATGTTTGCAATTGCAATGCTGGTGGGAATGAGTTCTGCAGCTTTTGGAGCAACAGACATGATTGGGAAGTGGATTGGAGAGTTTCAACCATCTTCTTTGAGCAAGGATGAGCAGAGAAAAGAGCTAGAGTGGTTTAAGAATGCTGCCAAGCCTTATAAAGGTATGACCATAAGAGTCGTTTCAGAAACCTTGACAACGCATATTTATGAGAGTAAAGTTCTCACAAAAGCATTTTATGATATTACAGGTATAAAGGTTATACATGACTATATCGGTGAGGGTGATGTAATCGAAAAACTTCAAACCCAGATGCAAACCGGAAGAAATATCTATGATGCATATGTAAATGACTCAGATCTTATAGGTACGCACTGGAGGTACAAAGAAGTAAGAAATCTTACTGATTGGATGAAAGGCGATGGTAAAAGTGTTACAAATCCAAATCTTGATATCAAAGACTTTGTAGGCATCTCATTTACAACCGGACCTGATGGCAAGATATATCAATTGCCTGACCAACAATTTGCAAATCTGTATTGGTTTAGACAAGACTGGTTTACTGATCCAAAAATTATGGCGGAATTTAAAAAAGAGTATGGGTATGATTTGGGTGTTCCGGTCAATTGGTCAGCATATGAAGATATAGCTAAATTTTTTACAGGTCGTGTGATTGACGGTAAAAAAGTATATGGAAATATGGATTATGGAAAAAAAGATCCGTCTCTTGGTTGGAGATTTACAGATGCCTGGATGTCAATGGCAGGCATGGGAGATCCGGGGGAGCCAAATGGATTGCCTGTTGATGAATGGGGAATTAGAGTAAATAAAAAGTTTCAACCTGTTGGTTCTTGTATGGCAAGAGGCGGGGCTACCAACTCTCCTGCTGCAGTATATGCTGTTAAAAAGTATATCGATTGGCTACATAAATACTCACCACCGTCAGCTGCCGGTATGGTTTTTTCTGAAGCCGGACCTGTTCCCGCTCAGGGCCAAATAGCACAGCAGATGTTTTGGTATACAGCTTTCACAGCAGATATGGTTAAAAAAGGACTTCCTGTAGTTAATGCTGATGGAACTCCAAAATGGAGAATGGCTCCATCACCTCATGGTGCTTACTGGAAAAAAGGCATGAAAGTTGGTTATCAAGATTGTGGATCTTGGACTATACTCAAATCAACTCCTTTAAAAAGAGCAAAAGCAGCTTGGTTATATGCTCAGTTTGTAACTTCAAAAACAGTAGATGTCAAAAAATCTCAAGTTGGATTAACTTTTATAAGAAAATCAACAATATATGACAAATCATTTACAAAAAGAGCTCCAAAACTTGGTGGTTTGATAGAGTTTTATCGCTCACCCGCGAGAGTTGCATGGACTCCAACAGGTGTAAATGTTCCTGATTATCCAAAACTGGCTCCACTATGGTGGCAAAATATCGGAGATGCATCAAGTGGTGCAAAAACTCCGCAACAAGCTTTGGACTCACTATGCAAAGCCCAGGAAAAAGTCATGAAAAGGATAGAGCGCTCTGGTGTTCAAGGAGATATCGGTCCTAGAATTGGTAAAGCAAAAGGTGCAGCATATTGGTTGGCACAACCGGGTGCTCCAAAACCAAAACTTGCTAACGAAAAACCAAAACCGATTACAATTCCTTATGATGAACTAATCAAATCCTGGTCTAAATAGACTATAGAAACATACAAAGGCGGATATATTCGCCTTTGTTCTCAAAGGAGGAGACAAATGAAATGCGTTTTGGCGATAGATCAGGGCACTACTTCAAGTAGAGCTATACTCTTTGACCAAAAGATGGAGATAGTGGCTGTTTCTCAAAAAGAGTTTTCTCAACACTTTCCATTCTCCGGGTGGGTAGAGCATGATCCTGAGGATATTTATGATACAGTTATCTCTACATGCAGAGATGTGATAGAAAAAGCTTCTATAAGTATGAAAGATATCATTTCCATTGGAATAACAAACCAAAGAGAGACTACTCTTGTGTGGGATAAAAAAACAGGTAAAACTATCTATAATGCCATTGTATGGCAAGACAGAAGAACATCGGCTTATTGTAATATTTTAAAAGATCAGGGATATGAGAATCTAGTAAAAGGAAAAACAGGTCTTTTGTTAGATCCTTATTTTAGTGGAACAAAACTTAAGTGGATACTTGAAAATGTAGATGATGCAAAACAGAGAGCAGATAGGGGTGAATTGCTTTTCGGAACAATTGATTCATATCTGATATGGAAATTAACAGGCGGTAAAAGTCATTTTTGTGATGCAACAAATGCGGCAAGGACTATGCTTTATAATATAAAAACAGGTGGGTGGGATGAAGAGATTTGCTCCTTATTGGAAATTCCCATGTCTATGTTGCCGGAAGTAAAAAACTGTGCTGATGATTTTGGATATACCTCAAAGGATCTTTTTGGAGAAGAACTACAGATATGTGGAGTTGCAGGGGATCAGCAGGCTGCGACTATCGGTCAGGCTTGTTTTGAGCCTGGCATGTTAAAATCTACTTATGGCACAGGATGCTTTGCCCTTCTAAATACGGGCTTTGATATGGTTTTATCAAACAATAGGTTGCTTACAACTATAGCCTACCAACTTGAGGGTAAAACAACTTATGCGCTAGAGGGTTCTATCTTTGTAGCCGGGGCAGTTGTTCAGTGGCTAAGAGATGGACCAGGCATCATAAAGAAAGCAAGTGAAGCTCAAGAGCTTGCAAAAAAAGCAGATAAAGAGCAAAATCTCTATATAGTTCCTGCATTTACCGGTATGGGAGCACCTTATTGGGATGCTGATTGCAGAGGTGCTATATTTGGATTAACCAGAAACTCCGGACCTGCCGAGTTTTCAAAAGCAGCTTTGCAAAGTGTGGGTTATCAAACCAAAGATTTGCTAGAAGCCATGTATTCGGATTTGACAACGCATAGTAATTTGTCTGAAAAAAATCCTATTTTAAGAGTAGATGGCGGTATGTCAGCATCTGATTGGACCATAGAGTTTTTATCTGATATCTTAGGCGTCAAAGTGGATAGACCAAAGATACTGGAAACTACAGCTCTAGGGGTTGCCTGGTTGGCGGGAATGTTTAAAAATTTCTATCCAAAACAAGAGGAGTTTGCAAAAAACTGGGCATTACAGAGGAGATTTGAGCCAAATATGGATGATTATACAAGAGATAAACTCTATAGAGGCTGGAAAGATGCGGTGAGCAGAACCCTCTCGAGGAGGCAAAAATGATAAGCTTTTTTAAGTTTGATTTTTTAATAACTCCTTATGTGATAGGTTTTGTCTATTTTTTTGGGGCTGTTATAATACCTTTTGTGTTAATCTTCCTCTCCAAAAAATATAATATAAAAATAGAAAGTCCAAAACTGAAATTTTATATGCTAATAGCATTTTTGATGTGTGAGTTATGCTGGAGAATTTTTTGTGAATTTTTTATGGTCTATTTTAAGCTGATAGATGTGGTTAAATAGAAATTATAGAGGGGCAATAATAGAGTGAAACCAATACAGAGCGAAAGCTTGTGCTTTAGTGAGAGTAAATTTCTTGGCGACAGCCAAAGCTTCAGTCGCGAGGAATTTTTTAGGAGTTTTGCTCCTGAAAAAGGGGACAGTTAAATGAAAGATATGGGCGAACCGCGTATAAAGATAGTAGCTATGCCAAAAGATACAAATCCGGCTGGAAATATTTTTGGCGGATGGATTATGTCCAATATAGATATAGCAGGGGCACTTGCTACAAGAGATTTACCTATAGAGAGCGTGGTGACTGTAAAGGTTAACTCTTTGGAGTTTAGAGAACCTATATATGTCGGAGATGTGGTTAGTTTTTATGCAAAAATTATAAATGTAGGAGTTACCTCGATAAAAGTCTCTGTTGAAGTAAATGCAGAGAGACTCTATGAGGGGGCAAGAAGATGTGTGCATGTAACAAGTGCAGATATTACTTATGTTTCAGTGGGTAGTGACGGCAAGAAAAAGCCTGTAGATTGTAGTGAGAGTTATCTAAATGCATTGGGGATAAAAAACAATGAATAATAAAAAATTTGATATTGTTATCATTGGCGGTGGAGCTACAGGCTCAGGAGCAGCACTAGATGCAACTCTTAGAGGATTTAAATGTCTGCTTGTAGAAAAAAATGATTTTGCCGAGGGCACAAGCAGTAGAAGTACAAAGCTTGTGCACGGAGGCGTCAGGTATCTTGAGGCTGCTGTAAAAAAACTGGATATTAATCAATACAATCTTGTCAAAGAAGGGTTAAAAGAGAGATATAGGCTTTTGAAAAATGCCCCATATCTTGCACATCCTATCACTTTGGTTACCCCTTTATACAAATGGTATGAGATTCCTTATATTTATGTGGGACTTGTACTATATGATTTGATTTCCGGCAAAAGAAGACTTGGAAGAAGCCAAATAGTCTGCAAAGATGAGATTGTGCAAATTTTTCCATCTGTAAAAAAGGATGGACTCAAGGGCGGTGTCAGATACTATGATGGTGCATTTAATGATGCCAAAATGGCCTTGACACTGGTTCAAAGTGCACAAGAAAAAGGCTGTGTCGTTAAGAATTATAATGAAGTTGTAGATTTTGAATATAAAGATGAAAAGATTTCAGGAGTCAAGATAAAAGATAAAATTAAGGATGAAGTATATAGTGTAGATACAGATTTTGTTATCAATGCAACAGGGGTATTTTGCGATGTTATTAGGCGATTGGATGAAAAAGATGTGCACGGTATAGTAGAGGCAAGTTCAGGCATACATATAGTTTTGGATAAAAAGTTTCTGCCAAATAACGAAGGGTTGATGATACCAAAAACAGAAGACGGAAGAGTTCTTTTTATGCTTCCTTGGATGGATAAGTGTTTGGTTGGTACAACAGATGAAGAATCAAGTCCTCAAGACCATCCAAAAGTTGATGATAAAGACATAGAGTATCTTTTGAGACATATGAGAAAGTATTTTAGTATTAATATCGAAAAAAGCGATATACTCTCTTCTTGGTCAGGTTTAAGACCTTTAGTCTCTCTAAAACACACAAATAATACAAAAGAACTTGTAAGAGAACACTATATAGAAAAATCAAAATCAAACTTGGTGAGTATAACAGGAGGAAAATGGACCTCATATAGAAAGATGGCCGAAGATGTTGTGGACCTTGTAGAAAAGCTTTCAAATAGGAAAAATTTACACACTTGTTGTACAAAACATTACAAATTGTTTGGAAATAGGCAAGATATAGTAACTATTAAAGAAAAATTAGATAAATTGAACCTAGAGATTGAGACAAGTGAGCACCTGCTGAAAACTTATGGTTCAAATGCAATGGTTGTTGTGGACTTCATCAAGAGATACGGAACTGAGAAAATCCACAAAAATTATCCGGTTTTAAAAGCTGAGATATACTACGCTGTAGAGCACGAGTTTGTCAAAAGTCCACTTGACTTTTTAGTTCGTCGTGTAAATTTAGGACTCATAGACATGGATGCAACAAAAGAATCTTTGAAAAAAGTAGCATTTGTGTTAAAGGAGTCATTTGGTTGGAGTGATGAGATGTTTGATTTTAAAATTAAAGAAGCATCCATCCTTTTAAATGAGGGTATATAGAACAATTTTGTAACCATATTGTTATTTTGTTGCTATATAATTTTCGCTTACGAGTTAAAAACTCGAAATTTTACTAGGAGAAAGTATGAAAAGATTGGCTATATCGTCTGTTGCAATTGCTGCTTTATTTACAGGAAGCCTGTATGCGGGCAATGGAACACTTAGACTGATAACATGGAAGGGATATGCTCCAAAGGCACTTGTTAAAAAGTTTGAAAAAGAGACGGGCATAAAGGTTAAGGTAACTTACAGTAACAATGAAGAGATGATTGCAAAACTTAGAGCTACAAGAGGCGGTGGATTTGATTTGGCACAGCCAAGTGTAGATAGAATCAGTTTTGTACAGAAAAAATTTCATATTTACCATGCGATTGATTACAGCAAAGTAAATACAAATCAGATAACTGCATCAATGGTGGCAGCTGCTAAAAGAATTAGTAAGGTTGATGGTAAAGTTTATGCTGTTCCACATGTCTATGGAACTACAGGGTTGATTATCAACAAAAAAATGGCTCCTGGAGCAAATGATTGGTCTGATCTTTGGAATCCTAAATATGCCGGTCATATCTCTTATAGACTAAAGAGACCGATTCTTATAGGTGCAGCTTTTGGCATGGGGTATAATCCGTTTGCTTTGTATGGTGACAAAGCCGCATATCAAAAACTTATAGATAAAGTTACTGCTAAACTTATAGCAAGTAAAAAATATGTAAAAACATACTGGACAAGTGGTGATACTCAAAAAGCTGTTGTTAGAAGTGGTGATGTTTGGGTTGAGTCAGGCTGGGATGCTATCGGCTGGCAAGTTCATGAAAAAAATAAAAATATAGATTTTGTTTGTCCAAAAAGCGGAGCACTTGGCTGGATAGATACTTTTGCAATTCCAGCTAAATCTAAAAATATAGAAGCTGCTTATAAGTGGATAAATTTCATTTTAGAACCTAAAAATGCTGCAGTTGTTACAAATTCAAGTAGTTACATGACTACTTCTAAAGACTCTGTAAAATATCTTAGTGATAAAATCAAGGCTGATTACAGTAGATCTTATCCGCAAAAAGATATAGACAATATAAAGTGGTATGATGCACTTCCTGCAGGATTTGCTGCAATTGAAGCTAAAGCACTTGACAAAATAAAAGCTGCCCAATAGATTCACAAGCAACTTTACTACGCACTGGAGGCCCCAGGCTTCTAGTGCATATAATAAAGAATTTTTTTTGAATTTTTTATTATATAAAGGGGTTGCATATGGGCAAAATATTGGAGATAAAGAATCTTACAAAAGAGTTTAAAGAGTTTACGGCTGTAAAAGATGTAAGTTTTGATGTCGATGAAGGTGGTTTTTTTTCAATTCTCGGACCATCAGGTTGTGGTAAAACAACACTTCTTAGAATGATATCGGGTTTTATTAAAGAGAGTGAAGGAGAGATATTTATTAGAGATGAATCCATGTCGGGAATTCCTCCTGAAAAAAGACCTGTAAATATTGTATTTCAGAGTTTAGCCCTTTTCCCCATGATGAATGTGAGAGAAAATGTTGCATTTGGACTCAAAAGACAAAAACTCAGCAAGTCGGAGATAAATGATAGAGTTACTGATATGCTCGCGCGAGTCAGTCTTCAAGGGTTTGAAAAAAAGAAGGTTACTGAACTCTCAGGGGGTCAGAGACAAAGAGT
>JASFYR010000020.1:0-55384 GCA_045047115.1 Sulfurospirillum sp. | reverse complement strand
CTATAATACCCCACAAAAGAGCCAACAAATGCCATAGAGAGTGCATTTGCCGCCAATGTGGATATTCCTCCGTCTCCAAAAACAACAGCTTGAATCAAAAGAACCAAAGAGACCGATACAAAACCAATCCAGGGGTTAAAGAGTATAGCGATGAGTGCTGCACCTACTGCGTGACCACTTGTACCTCCGGGTATTGGTATGTTAAACATCATAATTATAAAACTCATAGCACTCAATGCTCCGATGAGAGGCAGAGTCTCTTCGTTTAGAGAGGCTTTTAATTTTTTAAAACCATAGACCCACAATGGGGCAACAACAGCATAGGTAGCCACTACTGTAGTGGGTGAGAGATAACCATCAGGTATATGCATATCTTATTCCTTTATAAATTGACCATACTTATAGTATGCTGCGCAGGCACCCTCACTAGAAACCATACAAGAGCCCATAGGAGAGTTTGGTGTGCATGCTTTGCCAAAGACCTTACAGTCAAACGGTTTGGCATTTCCTTTGAGTATATCTCCACAGATACAGAGTTTATGGTCGTCTATCGGTTCTTTTGATAAAATCTCATCAAAGACGACTTCTGCATCATACTTTGCATACTCACCTCTAAGTTTTAGTGCACTGTTTTTTATATCTCCCAAACCTCTCCATTTAAAGTGATCTCTTCTATCCATATACTTATCTATGAGATTTTGGGCATTTATGTTTCCCTCTTTGGATACGGCTCTGGTGTATTGGTTCTGTGCTTCACAAATTCCATTGTTAAACTGCCTGACTAACATCAAGATACCCTCCATCACATCGACTGGCTCAAAACCTGCTACGACTATGGGAGTATTGTATCTTTTGGATATAGGTTCAAATATACCGTATCCTGTTATAACGCTTACATGCGAAGGTCCTAAAAATGCGTTTATACGAGAGTCTCCTCCTGACATTATTGCGTCAATTGGCTCGGGAACTGTTACATGGTTGATGTGGAAATATAGATTTTTTATGTCCTGTTTTATACACTCTTGCAAAACAGAGGCAGTCATAGGAGTTGTAGTCTCAAACCCTATGGCAAAAAATATCACCTTTTTATCAGGATTCTCTTTTGCTATTTTTAAAACATCCAAAGGAGAGTATAGAGACCTTATGTCTCTGCCCTCTGCTCTTAGTTTTTGCAAAGATGTTTTGCTCCCGGGAACTCGTATCATGTCTCCTAGAGTTGCCAGGATTGCATCGTCCATGCTTGCTAGTGCTATGGCATGGTCTATCCTCTCTTTAGGCATGATGCATACGGGACACCCTGGGCCATGTATAAACTCTATGAGTTCAGGCAGGATTTGAGGTAAACCAAATTTCATAATAGTATGAGTGTGACCTCCACAAACCTCCATGACATTTATCTTGGATTTGCACTCTTTTTTTATAGCTTTCGAGAGTGCTTTTATGTGCTCGGGATTTCTAAAACCATTTATCAAATCAAGTTGCATAGTTTGCATCTCCCTCTGCCGGGTCTATCTCTTCGCTTTTCATCTTCTTCACAATCTCATCATAGACTTTTATACTCTCTAATGCTTCTTCCTGGCTGATTTTATTCATAGCAAAACCTACATGTATAAGTACGTAATCGCCTATATCTACCTTTTCGCCTATAAGGTCAAGTGTCACTTCTCTTTTGACTCCCATGGTATCTACTGTTGCCATATTGTTCTCATCTATGGCTACTACTTTACTTGGTATGGAAAGACACATTATCTCATCTCCCTTTTAAACTTTATCCAATTTGCCACCCTTTTTATGCTCTCTTTGTCATTTATATTTATCTCCAGGATATCGACATTTGGTTTTAGGGCTCTTGCACTATTTTTCTCTGCCTCTATGTCGTATTTGAAATATCGTAAAAGGTCTGTTTTGGTGAAGAGTATAAGATCGGCTTTTCTAAACATAACAGGGTATTTTGCTATTTTGTCTTCACCCTCAGGGATGCTGACCAAGACTATGTTTAGATGTGTTCCTACATCGTAGCTGGCAGGACAGACAAGGTTGCCGACATTCTCTACAAAGCACACATCAATCTTGTCCAAATCTATATGATGAAGTGCTTTATGCACCATAAATGCATCCAAATGACAAGCTGAGCCGGTTTGGATCTGATGAGCTTCTATACCTTTACTTTTGAGGCGATCCGCATCTTTATTTGTCTCTAAATCTCCCTCTATGACTCCAAATTTAAACTCAGCAACATCAGTTAAATACTCTAAAAGTGTTGTCTTTCCGCTTCCTGGGCTACTCATAAGATTTATACCTAAAACCCCATGTGCCTCAAAATGAGCTCTGTTGTGAGCTGCTTCGTGGTCATTTTTATCTAAAATCTTTGTTATCACCTCTATAGTCTTTTTGTCATTGAGCTGGGGGTTATCTTGTAAATGCTCATGGTTATGGCTATGATGATGGTGATGCTCTGTTTCGTGATCTGTTATACTGCATCCGCAATCTGCACACATATTTTTTCCTTAATGAATGAATTATTATTCAGTATTTTACATATTTTTTATAAAAAAGATATTAATTAATCAATTTCTTATATATTTTTGGTACCATTACAGTATGAAATGTCCATATTGTAACAGTAAAATTATATATAAACTAAAATCAAACCAACTAAAATGCTCTAAATGTAAAAGAAAATTCAGTCCGAAAAAGATTCAAAGAGATCTTGAAATCATAAAGAGTTTTTGTGCAGACAAGACAATATATCAGACCTCACAAGAGTTGAAACTAAACTATGCAACAGTAAAAAAGAGATTCGATGACTTTAGAAAACTCATAGCCCAATATCTGGAGGACAACTACATAGGAAAAGAGATTGTTGAGTATGATGAGTATATATATCTTGAACACAGTAAGAAGAAGATAGATGAAAACATATTTGATGCACAAAATTTTCTTACATTTTGTTTTGATGAAAAAGTTTTTAATCTACCCATGACCGATCTGCACCAATACAAAAGAGAGTTTTTAAATGATGGTCTTAATAAGACATATTTTAAAGAGTTTTCAAGAAATATGATGTTAAACAAGATAGCTAAAATTCAAAAACTTGACAATATAATCACTAAGTTTTGGCTCTATTTTGAAAAAGAGATACTTAAATATAAAGGCATAAAAAGAGAGAATTTTTTCTACTACTTAAAAGAGATAGAGTTCAAATTTAACTATACATCAAAGGAGCAAAAAGACATATTGGAAAAGCTCTATATGTAGAGCTTCCGGTTTTTATATTTTTATTGCCTGCAAGACGATTTAATCTAACTCTTTTCTTAAGTTTTTCAACTCTTTTCTAAAATTTTTGCTATCTCCATAGTCGAAAAAGTTTTGGTATTTTGAGTGAAGAAAGTTTATCTTTCTTGCATGTTTTATAGGACACCAAAATTGTTCCGTGCGTGATGCTACCTCTACTATAAAACCTAAAAGTCCATTAAAATAGCTACAGTATGTGCAGTTTATCTTTTCGATTATATTTAGATATTTAAGTTTGCCTCTATCTATAGATATATAGTCGCCTCTTTTTACCTTTTTTATTTTGTAAACAGGGAAGCATACAGCCTGGTAGAGAGATACAAAGAGATCCAAAAACATAGCAGGAAAGATGACAGACCAGATAATCGGAGCGGTGATAACATATAGGATTGGTGCATTTGCAAGATATTTAAAGACATTTTCAACATCTTTTCTATGCCTTTTTATCACATCATCTTTAAATACTGAAAACTTTCCTATATCGCAGTAATACTCTTCTCTTCTTTTTTGAAGTTCATTTTCGAGTTGAAGCTCCAATGCTTTTATTTGATCTGCTATCTCTGAAATTTTACTCGTTTGCATATACTGCCTTTTTAACCAAAAGTATACACTAAATTCTCTAATCGTTCAAGTATCCATATAGTTGTCCCAATGCGATACCACTGTCGTTTATGGGTGTCATTTGTGGAAAATATATCTTTTTACTCTTTGATTGTTTGAGAATTTTTTCCAAAATCGTTCGATTTTGAAATACCCCGCCTCCTAGTGCAATGTCAAAATCATAACTATCTGAAATCTTAAAAAATATATCAACCAGAGCATTTATAAACTTTGTGGCTATAAGCTTTGGCTCTTTGTCTTTTAGCATTTGAGAAAAAATGTGCTTATATCTTATAAGCTCGCCTTCAAGATAAAATTCGTAACTCTCTTTTATATTCTCGTCATACAGGCTCTCTATTATAAGTCCGCTTTCACCATCATAACTCACTTCACTACAAATCCCGCTAAAAACAGCTACTGCGTCAAAAATTCTGCCAACAGAGGTGCACTCTATGGCATTGATTCTTTTTTTATGCATCTGCTTTAAAACCAAGAGTTCATTTTTATTAAAAAGATTTGTCAGTTTTTCAAATTTTTCAAGTCTCTCGTCTTCTGCGATATCAAAAATCATCGAAAGTGCCACTCTTTTTATATCTTTTATGCTCGCATCTCCACCCAAAAGTAAAAAAGGCTCAAAATGTGCTACTCTTTTATATGAGTCTCTATCACAGAGTAAAAATTCACCACCCCAGATAGTTCCGTCATCCCCATATCCCGTACCGTCCCACGCAACACCCAAGACTTTTTTATCCAGTTTATGCTCAAACATACAAGAGAGTATATGTGCATAATGATGTTGTACTTGATGGATTTTCAGATTCTGTTTTTTTGCCCATTTTGTTGTAAAATAGTTTGGATGCATATCGCAAACTATCACTTTTGGCTCAAAATTGTAAAATCTCTTAAAAGTCTCTAGAGTCTTTAGGAAAAAATCACAACTCTTCACGCTGTCCAAATCACCGATATATGGACTCAGTATGATTTGATTGTCTATATACAGTGCAAGTGAGTTTTTTTGATGGGCACCGACTGCCAGGACATCTCTTGTACAGGCACTAATATATCGAAAACTCATAGGAGTAAAACCCCGAGAAGCTCTCATCATCAACTGTTTATCTCCGACAATCTGCAAGACACTGTCATCACTTGCATTTATAATATCCCTGTTATAATCAAGATAGTAGTCAATCACATCCCCAAGTGACTCTCTTAGATCTTTTTCATTTGTTATGATAGGCTCTGCGGATCTGTTTGCACTGGTAGCTACTATAGGATTGTCCAATTTTTCCAAGAGTAGTACATGTAGAGGTGTATAGGGCAAAAAAACTCCCAGTCTATCGATATAAGGGGCGACTAAAGTACTGATGAAAAGTTCATTTTTGGCTTTTTTGACAAGCACTATCGGTCTTTGTTGTGAAGTGATAGCTTTTTCCTGGGCATTTGATACAGTGCAACTCTTTTTTATCTCGTCTATATTTTTAAACATAACAGCAAAGGGTTTTGTCGGTCTCATTTTTCTTTGTCTCAAATCTTTAACTGTTTTGTCATTTGAGGCATCGCAAACCAAATGAAATCCGCCCATCCCTTTTATGGCTACGATATTTCCATCTTGTATCAAATTTGAGAGCAAACACAAAGCTTTTGTATTTTTTGCAAGCAATTTGCCTTTTGTATTTTTTAAAAAAAGTTCAGGTCCGCATTTTGAACAGCTTATAGGCTGGGCATGGTATCTTCTGTTCATAGGGTCTGTGTATTCATTTTCACATTTTTCACACATGGCGAAACTATTCATAGATGTATTTACTCTATCATAAGGAACCGTTTTGATGATAGAGTATCTAGGACCGCAATTTGTGCAATTTATGAAAAAATAGTTATATCTAAAGTTATTTTTATCCATAAGTTCTGCTAGACAATCATCACAAATGGACATATCGGCAGAGACAAGAGTGTGTTTGCTCTCCTGGGTATTGCTTTTTTTGATAGAAAACTCTTTAAATCCAAAAAAATCCAACTCCTCTTTGTCTATATGGTCAATTCTGGCAAGTGGGGGAAGCTCTATATGTAGAGCTCTCTCAAAACTGCTCAAACTCCCTGTGCTGCCCTCCACCTCCAACTCAACTCCCAAAGAGTTGTTTAGCACATACCCTTTTAAAGCATTGGCGTGGGCGATTTGATAGATAAACGGGCGAAAACCTACTCCTTGGACAATGCCCTCTATCTTGTATTTATATCTTTTTTTCATAACCTACCTAACTATACAGAGTGTTTCAGCTGTCTTTTGTTGAAGCGAGGGTGATTGTTCAGATTTGATTTTATATTTTGCTCATCAAATCTTAAAAACTTGGGGAGTTTTCTTGTTTTTACAACAAGCAAATCCTCTATCATCACCTCTTTAAGCTCCTCTTTGCTTGTGTACTGCATATACAAGATATAATCATAGAGCAACTTTGCAAGTCTATCGAGTGAAATCTTCCATGTTGAGAGAGTTTGGACATATATCCACTCACTGAAACTAAGAAATCCATCATAAACCCTGCCCTCTTTAAAGAGATATGTAACACTCTTTTTAAAATTTCCACTATTGTAAACCAAATCCCAAAACCTTGCAAACCGCTTCATTTTTTGCATCATTTCATAAGATATAAGATCATTTTGCAAGATGTCATAAGGTGGTTTGTCACTATATTTCATACCATAAATCTCATCATGTCTGTTTATGGTGGTGCCTGAGAGTTTTTTTAAGATTCCGATTTGGATTTCACATTTTGTCATGGCATAGAGTCTATCGAGATTTCTACCAAATCCCTCTAAACTCTCGCCCGGCAGACCAACTATGAGATCTACATGCAGATGTGCTTTGGTTTCGTTCTCCAAAAAGTTTAAATTTTTTTGGATCTTTTCTATGTTTAATTTTCTATATATATTTTGTGAAATCGCAGAATCTAGCGTCTGGATACCCACCTCAAGCTGTAAAGAAGCAGATGGAAATAGTTTTATTCTCTCTTTGAGTGAGCTTGGAAAGTTATCGGGTACTACTTCAAAATGTATAAAATATGGTGGTTCTTTTGAAAGAAAAAAATCCATAAATCTGTTTGCTCTCTCTATGCCTTGGTTAAAAGTCCTGTCTATAAATTTAAAACTCCGCACTCCCCTGTCCCACAAAATCTGAAGTTCTTTTAAAAACCTCTCTATCTCTATATTTCTCACTTTTTTATCCAGAGAAGAGAGGCAAAATTCACACGAATAAGGACAGCCTCTGCTGGCTTCAACATATATATACCTATTTGCTACATCTTCATCGCTGTAAAATTGATACGGTAGTTCGATTTTACTCAAATCAACCATTTCAGCTCTAATGACTCTGTTTTTTGGAGGATTTTTTTTAAATATATTGTTACACAACTCATAAAAAGCCACATCTCCCTCGCCCTGTATAAAGTAGTCCGAGCCACTAAAATCGACTCTATGAGGAAAGTAACTGGCCTCTGGTCCACCTGTAATGATTATAGTCTTTGGGGATACTTTTTTAAGTATATTTATAAAGTTTCCGACCTCTATGGCATTCCATATGTATGCTCCAATCCCTACTATTTTGGGTCTCTCTTTGAGTACTTGCTCTACCGCATCTTCTACACTGCTATTTATGACAAATTCGATTATCTTTGCTCTATTTTGCAACTCTTTTAAATTTGCATAGATATATCTAAGGCCTATGGAAGTATGTAAATATCTTGCATTAAATGTGCATAAAACTATCTCACTCAATTTTTTTGTGCCTTTGCTCTGATAGTATCACTTAAAAATATAGCACCGGAGTGTTTTTGCAAAAAAGGCTCCAGTCCAAGAGCTATATCTTCAGCTTGCCCAGGCTCGACAACACTCATAAGCATCACCAGGGCATCTTCGTCATTGAAGAGCAGATGCCCTTCGTGAAAGCCATGTTTGCCCATGCCCTCAAGGTTGTGAAATATAGTGTAACCCGGTATATCGATCTTGCCCAGTATCCTCTTTAACATCTCAAGGTTCGATCCCTCTGTTATTATCTCCACTTTTTTCATCTTTTGCATTATCATTTTATATCCTTAAACTCTATTTTTTTCCATCTTTGCGAATTTCCATGATAGTAGAAAAACGCTTCCTCAACTCTGTCTATAAATACCATTTTTATCCATTCGTTATAGACCAGTTGTGAAACTTTTTTTATCTTGTCTATGCTAACTCTGTATTTGCCAAAAGGTGCATCTATAAAGGTCAGTAATCTTATGGGTTCATGATATATTTTACCTCTTTTATGGACACTTTGAGCTGCCAAACCTGTTCTTAAATCACTAATATTGCCACTTATTACACCGAATCTGCCTACCACATTATGGTAAACCTTGCTTTCGCTTCCAAAAGAGCGGTTATCCAAAGATGAGAAAAAGTGCTCCATATTTATCCACTCACCAATTACAAGTGGTGCAGAGAGAATTATTTCCAGATAGTATCCGGTTTTGTCTTTAGTGTAGTCATAAGAGTGCAAAAAGACTCTATTTTCAAACTCTATACCTCTGCTTATATCTCTAGGTGCTATGACAAAAGAGTGGTTTGTTGCCAAACCCCACTCCGGTCTTGTTTGTGACCAGTCTTGTGAATTTTTTCGCATAAATGCCAAAGCCTTTTTTCTCTTTAGTTCTTTGGCAAAAGGTAGTTTTTTAGCTCTTTGTAGTGCAGAATTTTCACTGGCAATATACAGTTTTGCTTGAATCTCATCTATCTCTTGAAGTCTGTTTTTTGGAATATTACCGGTATAGATTTGAACCTTATCTGTTACTGTATTGTGTAGAGCACTTACAAAAATCGTACCTTTAGGAATGCTGATGTCAGGCTTTAGTGCATCTTGTATCTCTTGTTTGTTTAAGATATAGCTCAAAACTCTCGCATTTGTATCGCTGCTTTTTCCACCACATGCCCCGCAATCAAGTGCAGACTCATAAGGGTTGTTTTCAGATTTGCTTTCGTGTCCGCAAAAAATAACAACAGGAGCAAAATTTTCACTCAAACCTGTAAGCTTTAGTGCATTTTTGGCATAAAAGAGCTGTTCTTGGAAGGTAAATCCTACTTTTGATAGCAGCTCTATTTGTTTAGTTTTATAAAAATAGGAGATTTGATACTCATTTTGAAGCAATTTTAAAAGTCTTATCTCTTCATAATGCATAAGATTGAGACGAAGTGCCAAGCTGGTTAGTGGCTCAATTCTGCCTTTTTGAAGCTTGAGTGTATCTTCGTGTGAGGTGGCAATTTGTAAAAATTCTTCCAATTCACCATCTAAGCCGCTACAATCTAAGGCAAAATTCTCTTTTATGGCGATTTTAGCAATCTCTTTTTGCAAAGAGTCAATCTTGATCAAAATCTCTTTTTTGTTGTATTTGTCGATCAAAAGTTTGCCTCTATACTCCTTGCTGAAAAGCTTTTCTCTTAGGGGCATATAAAAGTTTGGCAAAAGTGTCTTTCCATAAAAATCAAAACCAAACAGAAGTCCTATGGTTTCAACCGTTATATATGGTGACATTGTGTTGTATTTCAGGTCATGATATATATGCTTTAGTGCTTTTTTTAATTTTATACTCTGTGCCTCTTTTCCTTCTTCAAGTTTATAGACTATATTTTTAGGTTTGATAACAGCCGGACAGAGATTGGATTCATATTTTTTGGACATATCTATAAGCTTCAGAGGTATGCCAAAAAATCCGCCTATACCATAAGTCTCAAAATTTCCACTCTTCTCTATCTCTCTTCGGATACTTTCACTTCTTACATCTATACAAAAGAAGAGTTGGGCATTGGGATTGCACAATCTTTGGTTTTGTATATTCGGCAACATCTCTCTCATCAAATCTTCTATATACCCCTCCTCCATCGCTTTAAGCCATATAAAACCCTCGTACTCTTCAAACTCTCTTAGATTGTCTGAAAGCTCAACATAATCACTAAAATCTTCACCAAAGTCTTTTAAAACTGCATATAAAATTTGGGCACTCTTTTGTTTATAGTTTTCATTGTAAGAGATCATATACTCTTCATATATATCCTCTAGAGTGTTGCTTTGCAGTGCCTGCTCATACCTGTCTATAAATTTGGGCACTATTTTCCTACTGTTGTACTCGATCCTTAAAAAACTCTCTTTTTTGGAAAGTTCAAGCTTTAGTCTCTCAAAATCAGGAAAATATCCTATCTTTTTTTCAGTTTTTAGAAGATACATGTAGAGAAAGTAGAGTCTTATAGCTAAAAAATCCTCTAGGTACGCAGGGCATTTTCTCTGATGAAGATAGTCTTTATTTGTACTTCTCCAGCGTAGAAAACCGGTCCATCCATGCAATTTTCCAAATTGTAACACAAAAAAATCTTCCCATTCATCTTTTGGTATCTTCAACTCATTTAAAACCCAATATATCACATCTTCGGGCTTGTCACTTTGAGTTAAGACTCTACAGAGTTGAAGAGATTTATCGAAAAAGAGACTATCTTTTGTAACCAGTCTCCTCCATGAGAGAAACATACCCTTATCTTTATCTGCAGGAAGCCAAGTTGCCTGACCTTCATCAAGATGTCTCATAGCCATCTTATTTAGTCTCTCGTTTATATGCTCGCAAAGCTCACTGCCATAGAGTAAATCCAGGGCATCGCAAAAACCAAAATTAACACCTAGTTTTTGGTGACGACGAGAGGCACAGGTATTGCCTAGTTTCTCTTTTATTAGTTTTATTTTTGGATTCTGGATTTTTGGATTTGTGTCTGAGTGTTTAACATTGACAAATATATGAAAGAAGAGTTTCTCATAACTCTGACTCAAACCTCTCTTTTTGCAATAATCCTCAATCTCTGATTTGATTTTTTCAGGCTTAATCTTTCCATCTTGATAAAAATTCTGATACTCTTGCCTTGATAAAAATTTTCTATTGTGAAAGTAAGTCCTTGCCTTGCAAATAGCTTTTTCAAAGTGTATATCTTCAAAACCATGTAGTGGATTGTGGTGTATAAAAGAGGTCATAGGCCAAAAGTTATGAAAAAGATCAACTGCATTTTCTATTAGCGAATTTATATATAAAATCTCTGCATTTGATACAATCATACCAGACCTTTCGCGCCATAAAAGATAAAAAACACGGCACTGCCAAAGAGTATCAAAGAGAGAGCTAGAGTCTGCCAGGCATTCAAGTCTTCATATGTAGTATCTTGTTTATACTCTCCATATATAAGCCATTCAAACAGTTTTATACTGCCCCAATTTATGAAAATCCAGGATATGATAAGCAAAATGGTATAAAAAAGAGGAAGCTTGGAAAATTCCAACTCTAAAAGCTCATAGCCCCAAAAAAATAAAGATGAAGAGAGCCCAAGCAAAGAGAGTATAAAAAGTATGGAAAATCTTGGCATAACTCCTCCTAGCCCACTTATACTTTTTTGATGAATAACACTAAATTGTCCGCTCAAAAATGTAAAAAGGGTCAAAAACAGTACCAAAACAGGAGTTTTGAGAGCTAAAATCTCTAAAACATCACCACCAACCATATACCAAACAAGCGAAATAGAGGAGACAATGGGATAGAGATAGAGTATAAAATTTTTTAAACTCTTTACTCCAAGTAGTCTAAAACTATAAAACAAGATAGTAAAAATCGCCAAAAAAAGGATGGTTTTTGACTCTATATCCGCATAATTTAATAGTATGTTGCCGACAATAAACAGTACCAGCAGAGTGGTTGAAAAAAGTCTTGGATTAAGAGCAGACAAAACTCTGTTTGTTATCAAGCTCAGTGGAAACAGAGGCAATAAAAACAAAACAGCCGTAGTATATAGCAGATTCATCAGTACTTCATCCTAAAGTTTATAAATCCGGCAAAATCAACCATCTTTTTTGATATGGATGTGCAAAAATCAAGGATATAAAACTCCCTGCCAAATACTCTGTAAATAAAATCATACAGGTCTCCAAATCGTGAAAAAAAAGGACTTTTATCGACTAGTTTTTGATATGCAAAAATCCAGACCAGGACAACTACAGTAAAAACAACACCATAAATCATAAAAAACAGAGCACTACTCCAGGATGCTGAGCTAAACAGTGCTTTAAAAAGCTCTCTGTTCGGATACAAAATTCCTCCAAAAAAGTGTTCAGCCTCAACATAAACAAAGAGAGCCAGAGCAAAACCTATAGTTGTGAAAAACAGAGCTTTGAATCTTTTATGGCTATGATACATAGTATATACAACCTGTGCCCCACCAACCCATGCAAAAAGATAAAAAAGTATAGTACTGTCAAATGAATTCTCTTTGATAAGTGGTGAAAAGATAAAAATTGCTACAGCAGCAGGAATTACAAACACAAACACAAGGTATTCAAAAAAGCCCGGTTTTTTATATTTTGTTTTTGAAAAAAATATGTCAAATACAGATTGTTTATCAATATTTGACTTATTTCTTGCTTCATGTATAGCACCGCCTGAGCCCAAAAACAAAGAAGCCTTGAAGATACCATGTACCATCATATGATATATAGCCAGAGCAAAAGCTCCTGCCCCTATTTCAAGCATCATATATCCCATCTGTCCGACTGTTGAGTAGGCCAATGCTTTTTTTATATCATTTTGCATAAGCATCAAGGCGGAGCCCAGTATCGCAGTTATGAAGCCTGTGATAAGAACAATATGAAGAGCTATCTCGCCATGGATAAAAAGCGGTGCAAATCTGTTGGCTATGAAAGCACCCGCATTTACTATACCCGCATGCATAAGAGCAGATATGGGATTTGGACCTTCCAGTGTAAACGGAAGCCAAATATGAAAAGGAAATTGAGCTGATTTTATGATGGCAGCAAACATGATAAAGAGTGCTATAACAGAAGCGATGCTCACATCTGTACCATCAAAATATAGTTGTTTATGTGTAGAAACAGTATCTAAAAAGAGTTTTAAATCTGTGGTATTATAATAGTTATAGATAAGATAAAGAGCTATCAAAAATGGAATATCAGCCAAAAGATGTGTAAAAAGTGTATAAAATCCATATCTGTATGTCTGTTTTTTTCTAAAATTATGTATAAGTAGAAAATACAACACAACTCCCATCATGTGCCAAAAAGATGCGATTAAGATGATATTGCCTACACTTAAGAGCCCAAATATGACAAATATCATCAAATCCAAAAGTATAAAGTATCTGACATATCCCTCGTCATCATACATATACTTTATCGAATATAGATGTATAACCAAGGAGACAAGTGAAACAAAAAAAGTGACGACTATGCTAAGTGGTGTAATATAAAGAGAAAAGAGAGTTTGCGAAAAGAGAGTAACAGAAGAAATCTCTGCCCAAAAAAAGAGAACCAAAGATGTAAAAGAGAGCAAAACTGCTACAAAAGAGAAAAACACCGATATCTTATAGACATTATAATCTATCTTTTTAAAAGTTCCCAAAACCAAAATAGCCGAGATGAGAGGTGTAAAAAAAGAGATAAGTGTAAAAACAGTTATAAACTTTTCCAAAAAATCCCCATCTTTTTTATTTTTAGAGTTTTATTATATCAAAAAATTTATAGATTATCGATTGGTAATTCTTGGTTAAAATATATCTTATGATTAGGTAGAAGATTTTTTGCAACCAACTCCGCTATGAGGGGATAACCAAATAGTGAGCCGCCCAATGTTATTTTATTGCTTCCTAATGTCTCTTTGTGAGAATCTGCAATGTCTGATATAAAGTAAGAAAAGCTCTCCAGTATGCCAAAACTCATAGTCATATCATCTGCTCCTGCAAGCTTGAAACTCATCGCACTTCGCAAGAGACGATAGGGGTTGAACTTGGAGTTTATCTTTTTTTCATCTTTTAGCCTAAAGTCTATCCTTACTCCCTTTTGTCCGCCAAAATCCTCCGCTTTCTCTATCAAAGTATCGGCTGCCTTTTTAAAATCATCTGAAAATCCAACGATTATGGAGACAAATCTTAATGTGTTGAAAAGATTATTTGAGAGTTTTTTAGGAATCTTTACCCTCTGTATAGATTTGTAAAGCTGGGGATATGTTTTTTTATAGTTCTCTATGAGTTTTTCTCCACTCTCATCCTCTTTTTTTATATGGTTAAAAAGCTCTCTAACAGTAGAAAAAGTTGGGAATTCAACCAATGAGAGAACACTATATTTTTCTTCATCATGGTACATTATGGCATCATCATATTTTTTACTGAAATAGAAACAGCTCGCTTTGTCATTAAAAAGCTCTCTCTCTTTTAAAATTGAGACAAATTGTCTGATTGATGGAACTTTTAAATTCTCTAGCCCTTTTTTTGACTCTTGTGTGCTGAATCCATCTGCATTTAAGATAAAAATCTCACCGTTTTCGAGGATTGAAACCTCCATACTTGCAATTTTTGGAATATCTATATCGCAACTCAAAAAGTGTGAATACTCCACATCATCACTGCTTTTAGCTATAAACTCTACACCGTTTTTATACAACTCTTCGCAGATAAATTGCAACATAGGTGTCTTTGGCATCGAAATTTTAACTCTTGATGAGGGCAATATATCAAATGTCTCAAAAACCATATTTACTTTTGCTCTTATGAGAGGTTTTTCCAAAAAAGCCAGGGCTTGTATCTCGTTTTCTCTTAGATTTACCATCTTTTGCACCAAAGACAGATCTGTTGGAATAATCTCAAAACTCTCTATATCTTTAAAAGCACCCTTTTTCACTCTAAAAAATACAAAATTACCATTTGGAGTTTTTATCTTTACTTTCTCTCCATTTTTAATTGAATTTGCTATACTCTTATATATATCATTGTATCCTTCAGAGTTGTTTACAACCATAAGTCCGTTGGCATTTTCTAAGCTTAAAGAAATCCTTTGAAAAATCTTCGAGAAACCAACTTCATTTGGAACAAATGGAGATCTGTAAAAAAATGAATTTTCATCTTTTGCTAATTCTATCGCTCTTCTGGTGAAAGGCAAAGAGATGGCAGTATCTGAAAAATCTAACTCTTTGCCTTTAATGCTATCTGTTACTTTAGCATTAGAAGATTTTAAAAAAACAGATACGGGAAGACTTGAAGAGAGAAAATCAGCAAACTCATGCTGTCTTTCCTCCTCTTCATCTATATAAAGTATGGTTATATTTTTTTCTTTGCAAATTTTGTATTTTGCGCCAAACTCTTCGCTGATAACTCTTAAAAAACTTTCTAATACCAAATTTTTTGATACATATTCAAACTCATATGCTAAAATCATTTTTTTACCTATATTTTGCGCAGGCTTTGTCTGCTACGCTTTGTATATCTATATCTTTTTTCACCCTGTACTCAACATCAAGCTCTTTTATATGTTTAAGAAATATCTTTTGCATCAATTCACTACCTTCAACAACAGCTTTTGTCAAGCAGAGTGTCGTCTCGCTCACAATCTCAGGTATGATTCCTATAATCTTGGTAGGTGGTCTATCGCCAATCATATCCATCATATTTAGAGTCTGAAGCATTTCAACTTCATGTGCACTTCCCTGAAAAGAGATGGATTCGGGGATATTTTCGAAATCAAAAAAATATACATCCCCAATTACTCCGTCATTCGCATCCACACAATCAAGAACTATAAGATAATCATACTTGGAGATGATAGGAATTAGCCTTTGAGCCAATGTCCCACCATCTATAAAATCAATAGTATGCTTTTGCGAATAAAACTCATATTTTTCTTCCAAAAAGTGGCAAAGATGAACTCCGATACCCTCATCAGAGAACATCACATTGCCAATCCCCAGTACTAAAATTTTCATAATTATTTTTCAGACTCCGGAATTTCCCACTTGTATCCACTGACTATCGCATCTATTGTTCCTTCTTTTCCGTATACAGCATTAAAAACTGCCATATAGACATGCGCTATGATAAATATAATTATTCCCCAAGTTAATATATGGTGAATTTCTCTAACACTGGCCAATCCTCCGAACATCACCTCAAGAGAGATAAGCGGAGTGGTTAAAAACGATAAAAAACTATCATGGTAATTGTGTATATACAAAATTAGCCCTGTTAATATCAAGAGTGTAAGCATGATATATAAAGCAAGATATGCAGCCAGTTGTATAACATTGTATGCACCACTCAAAACAGGATGTTTGCTTACTAAAAGATAATATCCCGTTTGCTTCATCCATTTTTTAACACTAAAGAGATCCTTAAAAGATCTCATCTCATTTCTATCTGATTTTACAAAGAAAAAATAGTACATTTTTCCTATAAACATAGAGATCATAATAAAACCTGCAATTTCATGAAATGTTCTACCCTTCGCATATAAAAATCCAGTAGGATTCGGATCTACTTCAGGTGACAAAAACGGATAAGCTATATAAAATCCACTAACAATCAAAAACATGATTGAAAAAAATCTTATCCAATGGTGCCATCTGTAAAAAGGTGAGAATTCAGTATGTCGCTTCACCAATAAATCTTTAAACTTTCCCATAACTACTCCTTAGCAAAAACAGCTTAAATCTACTTTGTACTCACTTAACTCATTGCCTTTTGTATCCATCAAGTGTACAGCGCAGGCGATACACGGATCAAAAGAGTGTATGACTCTTATGATTTCAAGCGGTTGAGATAAATCTGCAATTTTAAGACCAATCAAAGATTCTTCATAAGGTCCCCTGACTCCTTTGGCATCTCTTGGACCGGCATTCCATGTTGATGGTACGACTGCTTGCCAATTCTCTATAACACCATTTTTTATTCTGACCCAGTGGCTAAGGATTCCTCTTGGTGCATTCCCCATAAATCTACCCTTGTACTCTTTGTTGTTATCTATTTGATATGTAGTATATGTTGAGTCATCAACTTTTAGGTTTTGGATCAAAGAGTTAAAAGTTTCTAGCCCATTGTCTGCTATAGTCTTGGCTTCAAGCATTCTGGCAGCAGTTCGTCCAAGAGTGGAAAATACAGCCTTTAGAGGAAGTCCTGTATCTTTTAAGAACTGGTCAACAACCTTTGTAACTCTCTTGTTTCCTTTTGCATAGTTTATAACTATATTTGAAAGTGGACCAACCTGCATAGGTTTGCCATCATATCTGGGTGATTTTATCCAAGAGTATTTTTCATTCTCTTTTAAAACTTTAGTTGTCTCCAACTCACCTTTTCCGTTTACTGTTTGAGCATCTTGAAATCCGGTATAGTTTGGATTTGTCTTTCCGTTATAAGGGTGAAGAGGTTCATTATCAACATACCATGAGTGTGTCGCCTCTTCCGTGATCTTATCTTCGTTTATCTCATAGACCTTGGATATATCACCATTTAAAATAATACCACTATCAAATAGATACTCATCTGCATTTAGTAAAAATTCTTTTGATGTCATGAGATTTGCCGTTCCCAAGCCTGCATTTACACTAGGCTCTGTAGCATATGCTTTGGCAGCCATTACGAGATCAGGATAGTATGCACGATTCACAAAATCAGCCATCTCTTTAAATTTCGTTAAAAACTCACCGAGTCTTGCAGGATCTTGCAAGTCCATTATACAAGTCACTCCACCAACACTCAAACTTTGAGGATGTGGCTGTTTTCCGCCAAATATAGCCATCATTTGAGCAGCAATTCTCTGCATCTCCAAAGCTTTTAGATAGTGTGAAAGAGCTATCAAATTTTGCTCAGGTGTAAATTTATAGGTTTTATTCCCCCAGTAAGCATTTGCAAATGGTCCGAGATTTCCCTTTTTTACAAAGTCGCCTACTCTTTTTAGTGTCTCCACCAAATCATCTGCACCACACGCCATAGGGTTTGAGCTATACTTAAATGCCTCTTGCGCTGCTTTGTGAGGATCAGCCTTCAAAGCAGATACAACATCTACCCAGTCAAGTCCGTGAAGATGGTAAAAATGCACGGTGTGATCATGCAGATACAAGGCTATATTCATTAAAGTTTTAACCAATTTTGCATTTAAAGGAGGATTGATACCAAGTGCATTTTCAACTGCTTCAATTCCTGCTCTATAATGAGAGTAGGTGCAAACACCACAAATCCTCTGAGTAAAAAAACCGGCATCTCTTGGATCTCTTCCCTTTAGGATTGTCTCTATTCCTCTCCATAAGGTCGAAGATGAATATGCCTCTTGTACTACATTATTATCATCCACAACCACTTCTATTCTTAAATGTCCTTCTATCCTTGTGATTGGATCAACTACTACTCTTTTTGACATTTATCTACTCCTTCGGTTTTTTTATTACAGAGATTGCAGCGTGTGCAGCTATACCCAATGCTGTTACTGTGAGTATGGTTGCACCTATCTTATCTGCTGTTGCATCAGCACCCAAGCCTCTAAACACACTACTGTAAAGTCTATCGGCCAGAGGCATTTCAAATGGTCCCATTTTATCCCAAAAATCCGGTTCACTACAACCTATACAGCCATGTCCGGCTTGGACAGGCCAAGATGTGTGCTGATTGAATCTCTCTCTTGAGCAGTTATTAAATGTATAAGGACCCTTACACCCCACTTTATATAGGCAATATCCTTTTTTTGCTCCCTCATCGCCAAACTCCTGTACAAACTCACCCGCATCAAAATGACCTCTTCTCTCGCACTGATCGTGGATTCTCTTTCCGTAAGCCCATTTTGGACGATTGTAGGCATCAAGGGCAGGAAGTGTGCCAAAGAGTATATATTGCAGTACATTTCCTACTATATTTCTTGAACTTGGAGGGCAACCAGGTACATTTATGACAGGTTTTTGCGTGACCTTGTGGAGAGGTTGAGCATTTGTAGGGTTTGGAGCAGCTGCTTGAACTCCACCAAAACTCGAACATGTGCCAATTGCAAATATAGCCAAAGCATTATCTGCTGCCTCTTTTGCGTGAGATTCGCCTGTTTGTCCCTGAGGCCCAACAGTCAAATAAAAACTACTTTTTCCTGAAGGTATTCCGCCCTCAACCATCAAAATATACTTGTCTTTATATTTTTTGATTGATTCCTCCAGCGTTTGTTCAGCTTGCCAACCGGCCGCTGCCATAAGTGTTTCATGATATTCAAGTGAAATATAATCAAATATGAGGCTGTCTATAGTCGGTGCAGCGCTTCTTAACAGACTCTCGCTGCAACCTGTACACTCCGCCATATGCAACCATATAACAGGCAGTCTGTCGGTCAACTCCGCAGCTTGCGCCATCAATGGTGAAAAAGATGCCGGAAGGGACAACATAGCAGTCATGCTAGCGGCCCATTTCATAAAATCTCTTCTTGAGAAACCATGCTCTTCCAATAGAGACGAGATTGATTTGCCATCATCTTTCATCCTTGGAAATTTCGAAAGCTTACCTAGTCTATCGCTTAGACTCTGGTACAGTTTTTCTTGCTCCATTCAACTCTCCTTAATAACTGAGTTTATATTTATCCATAAATGAATGAATAGTTATTTATTAGTAAAATTAAAGCATAATTTTACTTAAAATACAAGTGAATATTAATTTATCGAATGAATATTCACTTTGGTGGGTAAAAAAGTAACAAAACTATAGAAAATTAAAGAGTTTTTCTTAAGTTTGGCATAAGAAAGATAATTTTTTTGTGATTATTTTATTGTGTAGTGCAGACAGAGCATATATCAAAACTTTTAAAAACAAAATCTGCTTTTTTCACACTGTCAAGTCCTATGATAGCTTTTTGTGCAATAGACGGATTTTGTAGACTTCCGTTGCCAAGATTCCACACAGTCGGTGGGATGATATCATATCTTTCTATCCTTCCCTTTTCTACTTTAATCTTATGTATAAGAGTTCCTCTCGCTGCCTCTACCACACCTATGCCCTCTGCTGTGATATGTTTTGGCATAAATCTTGGAGTTTGAAGGGATGGTTGTTTTATATCTATGTTTTCAAGTATATATTTACATCTTTTTAGAAGTATAGCTATCTCTTTTACTCTGGCTATAATTCTTGTGATAACAGAATCTGTACACCTTCTGTGACAATCTCGTATCATACTGTCTTTGCTTATCATAAGTCTCGCGAGTGGTCCCACTTCATAAAAATCATTTTTATATACAGCACTCTTAGAGTATGTAAAACCACTCTTTTTACTCTCGAAAAAGCTGTTTTTCAAACTCTCTTCAACAAACTTTACATTTGCCTTGTAGAGTCTTGTTTTTATCGCTTTGGTTGGCATATCTATGCCTTGATTCTCGCCAAAAGAGATAAATCTATCATAGCTCTCTCCAATCCCGTTAAACCCCATCTCTTTCATAAAAGTCACGGCAATATCCAAAGTAGAGTCAAAATTCATCAAATCCGTTATAGAGTCCAACTCTAAAAATTCATCGATACTGCATCCGAAAAGTCTCTCTTCGCAGAAATCATAGACATTTGACAGGAAATTCTGTGCATTTGATATATCGCTTTGAAGAGGATCGCATGTAACACCGCCTGTCATTACATAGGAGCCATGAGGCCATTGTCCGGAAAAAATAGCTCCCATTTTCAGTATGTCACTCAGGGCATTTTGTGCTTCAAACCACTCTTTGTCTTTAAAAGGCTCTGTTGCAAGAAATTTATCTTTGTTTATCTTGAAAAGCTCTGGCAGTATCAAAAAATAGAACCATTTTATATGGTTTTGTATCTTTTCGGCATTTATAACAAGCTCTCGTATCTGTTTGGCTTTTTCTGTGAGATTCAGCTCTACACCACTGTTTTTATAGCAATTCTCTATGGCAAGTATGGTTGCATTTACATGCGAATGTGAACATATGCCACAGACTCTGGGAGTTATCATCAAGGCATCTAACAAATGTCTGCCCACCAAGATATCTTCGATAGCCCTGTAGTTTAAAAACTTGATTTTTGCATAGGATATTTTACTCCCCTTCCACTCCAGTTCAAGCGTAGCTTCACCCTCGATACGCTCTATAATCTCTTTGGTTATCATCTTATCAACCTCTTCTCAAGCCTATCTATCTTAAAACTTTTTGCCACACCGGTTATAGAGTAGTATGCTCTCTTACTGACTCCAACCGGAGTGGCAGGAAGCGACATATACTTTTTAGTTTCGTACACATTGTCCCTGGGGAAATCAGGCTCGGTGCATCCAAGACAAGGTGAACCTGCTCTTGTTTTAGAACTTACTTCGTTCCATAAGATTTTATTGCAGTTTGCATGAGTCATAGGACCCCTGCATCCGTGGTCATAGAAGAGACAACCCTCTTTTTCACCGAAATTTTTTGTATCTATCTTCCACTCAAAATACTCATTTCTCATACAGCCATGATGAACAAAATATGAGTAAATCTCTTTGGGTCTCAAGTACTCATCCAATAACAAGACTTTTCCATTTTTCAGTGCAAAAAGAGTATCAATCAGCCACTTTGGGTGCATTGGGCATCCTGGTATATTTATAACTTTGTGGTTTTTATCCCAATATCCGCCTCTCTCTTCTCCTGCATAGAGGGCACCATATATATTTTCTTCATCCCTGATCCTAAAAAGTCCACCAAAACTTGCACAACTACCGGCGCATATTATGTATTTTGCTCTTTTGGCTAAATTATCAATCAACTCGCTAAAAGAGTATCCCCTTCTATCTACATACTCTTTGACTTTCGTAAAAGAACCCTCCACTATCAGATAATCATAATTCTCATTACTCTTTAAAATAGTCTCCAAATCATAATCCATCACAAGCAGGGGATGATAAAGAATCTCAAAATTTTTAGCAAAACTCTTCATTTGTGAGTAGTTAAAAAAAGAGTGTGAGTCTCCATTGCAAGTGATACCTTGAATCCAGATAATAGTTTGTTTAGATTGATAACAGGACATATACTGACTATATTTTTAGAGCTCTGTATATATTTTCGGATATATCATCTACATAGTTTTCAAGCTTGTCATCAAGTATGCCTTCTCCATTTAAAAATACAAAACCACCCAAATAGCCCATAAAAAGGCCAAAAGCAGAGAAAAAGTTTTGATTTCTAAGCTCTTTTCTTCTAACGCCCTCTTCAAAAAATATCATAAGTTCTGTAACAAATGCAGCAACACAGACCATGCCCTCACAGCCATCTTTAAAAATCTCTTTATTTGAAAGATAGACTCTGAGAAAAAATTCTAAATGTTCAGGTTGTTCTATCGCCATAGTAAAGTATAACTTTACAATTTCATATATCTTCTGCTTTGTATCTATATCCCTCTCATTTATAACTCTTATCTTTGCTCCCAATATATCAGAAGAGTATCTTATGACACTTCTTGCCAACTCCTCTTTTGAAGAAAAATAGTTATACAAATTTCCAACACTCATGTTCATGGCTTTTGCGATATCTGGAATAGTTGTACTGTAAAAACCTTTTTTTGAAAATAAAACCAATGATTTCTCAAGTATAAGTTCAGTTTTTTTAAGTTTTTTGTCCAATTTTAGCTCCAATTATACTTTTAGGCTTATCAAAAATACCTTTTATGTAATTTTATCACAAAAATAATAAAATTTTGGCTTTAAGCTAGTTCACCTATACAAAAATCAAACTTTCTGACTGCTTTTCCTCTTTTTTTTACTCTTCATTTTCTCTTTTGCCAGTTTTTGCATATCTTCTGTTGTATCAAGTTCATCCATAATCTCTATACCAAGCAGGGTCTCTATGCAATCCTCAAGCGTTACAATACCCTCTGTTTGTCCATAGCTGTCGGTTACTAAAAACATATGTTCTTTTCTTTTAATAAAGAGATCGAGCGTATAGGATACCGGTATATTTTCATTGATGGAAAATATAGGTTGCATCAGCTCTTCGAGTTTGATATCCTGAGTATTTATCGCCTCTTCAAAAATCTTTTTACTTAGCACTACTCCGATTATATTGTCGATTGTGCCATCATACAGAGGAACCCTGGAAAATTTTCTGATTCCGGGTCTATTTATGATATCTTTGATTTGCTTCTCTTTCTCAAGCGCAAATATAACGCTTCTGGGAGTTAGAATCTCATGAACTTTACTTTTATTCAGGCTTAAGATATTTTCTATGTAATCAGACTCTTTTTCATCTATCACACCTTCGTTTTCACTTATGAGCGTACTCTCTAAAAGCTCTTCCCTGGTGATTATATTTGCATTTTCATCATTTGCTATCTTTTTTGTTACAAAAATAGAGACAACTATCAGGGGATATGTTACAAAAATGAAAAAATTGATCAGATATGAAGCAAGGGGTGCCAACTCTTTATAATACATAGCTCCGATAGTCTTTGGAATAATTTCAGAAATAAACAGTATAACCAAAGTCAGGACAGCTGATACATAAAACATATATTCGTTGCCAAAAAGCTTACTTGCCTGTGCACCGACTCCAGCAGCTCCAAGCGTATTTGCTATGGTATTCAGAATCAGGATAGATGCCAAAGAGATATTTAACTCTTTTTTTAGCTTCTCTAAAGACTTGCCAATTTTTTGGTTTGATCTCTTTACAACATTGATGTGTGACATGTTTAAAGATAGAAGTATTGACTCAAGCATTGAGCACAAAAATGAAATGCTAACAGCAAGAGCAAAGTATATTATTAGCAGTGTCATATCTTAACTCCCAAGATACCACACTGCATATTCGACGAATATTCAGACATTGTAGTGTTTTAATAACTCCTTGTTATTTTGTATCAATTTTCGCTTCATCAAACTCTTTAACACCTCTTTATCACAATCAGTATCATCCGGCCATTCTCTATTGTAGCCATCTTTTTTGTTCTTGTTTGTAGCGTCTATTCCTATATACTCCATCTCTAAAAATATATCTCTTTGGGCGTCTATGTTGTTTACAACACGCCAAATGAGCATATAGGGATTTGTTATATCATTTTTACCGGAATCCACAAAAACCAAAAGTTTCAGATGCTCTTTGAACTCTTTTAATTCCTCATAAATCTCTCTGATATCTCTGTTTTTTTTCACTCCAAAAACGCAAATAGGAGTCTTTGTATGGGTTTTATACTGACAAAGAGATTTTATCTCTGTGATTTTAGAGCTGATTATATCCAAAAGCTCCTTATCTTCCAATATATCTTTCTTCGGATACCTGACATTGTCCTTTGTGCAATCAACCCCAAGCTTTCCACCATAGCAGGCATTTGGGCTCGCATGGTCCAGTGCATCGCAAACACCTTCGCTTATGAGGATATTTTCTACGCTCACCCGATCGCATATATAATCACTTATATCTTCGTAGTTTTCAAGTTTGGGTGCATCATCATTTACAAAAAAGGCATGTTTGACAAAACTCATCTGCCCCACACCCCAAAATGCGTGCATAAACTGCTTTGCATGTCCTGGGTAGCAACTTTTCATCTTAGCTAAGATTAAATTATGAAAAACACCATTTTCAGGCATACGGTAGTCGATAAGATCAGGTGCGGTAGTCTTTAAAAGCGGCAAAAATATCCTCTCAGTTGCCCAACCCATATACTTGTCTTCCAAAGGAGGTTTACCTACAACGGTAGCTTGAAAGACAGGTTTTTGTTTTGTAGTTATACATGTAACATCCATTACAGGATATGGCTCTTTAAGAGTATAGTAGCCCGTATGGTCCCCAAAAGGTCCTTCTATCTCCTCTTTTGACGGATCTACCCATCCTTCTATCACTATATCGCTGTCACTTGGGATATATATAGGATTTGTTTTTGATTTCACTAAAATTGCATTCTTTTCTTTGATGAGACCATAGAGCAACAGTTCAAATACACCATTTGGCATAGGAGCCTGACCGCACCAGATATAGAGCGGATCTCCACCAATAGCCACACTCACGGGCATCTTTTTACCTGCTTTTTTGTATTCATTAAAAAAGTGAGCCCCATCTTTGTGTATCTGCCAGTGCATTCCCAGTCTGTTTTTATCATAAACCTGTAGTCTATACATACCCAGATTTTGTTTTTTACCATCCAGACTTTGAGTATAGACCTGTCCCATGGTGATAAAAGGACCGCCGTCTTCGCTCCAGGTTTTTAAAATCGGCAAGTCAAAAAGATCTATATCTTTTTTTACAACCTCTTGGGCAGGAGCTTTAGCATCGACTCTCTTTGGAAAAACAGTCCTTAGGCTAAAAAGTTCTCTGAGCATATCAACTTTATCCATAAATCCGGAAGGTGGTCTCAAATGCAAAAGACTCTCTATTTTGTCTGCTATCTCGTCAGGTTCTTTTTCAAATATCAATTTGGTAGCTTCATAAGAGCCAAAAACATTCATGAGTACTGGAATGTCAAATTTTTTATCCAATTTTTTACTCACCGGTTTCGTAAAAAGCAGTGCCCTGGAATCTTTTTGCTTAACTTCTATATAAGCGATATGAGCCATCTCGAGGTCGATATCAACCTCTTCTTCTATCACCCTAAGAAGGTTATTGTCTTTGAGTAACTCTATCACTCTTTTCATTTACAATATCTCGTTCAATGCCATATTTTCCGCTCTTTGAAGTAATTCTTTAGCACCCCGCTCTATCATATTTTGAGCTAATTTTTTACCTGTTCCTTTGTAGTCATCTCTTTTTATCTCTACTTTTTCTCTTAAAACTTCTGTTCCGTCAGGTAATCCTATGAGACAGGATATGTCTATTTTATCGCCTTTTACTTTTGCATTTATGCCGATTGGCACTTGGCAACCACCCTCTAAAACTGTTACAAAATCTCTCTCTATCGTAGTCTCTATGATCGCTTCTTCATCATTTAAAACAGAGACCAGCTTTTGAACTTCCGGGTTATCCACTATCTCAATTCCTAGAGCAGCCTGTCCGCTGGCAGGAGTCATGATGGATGTATCTATTGGGCTAAAGTATTTAACTTCGCCCTGAAGCCCGAGTCTTTTTATGCCGGCACTTGCTAGGATAATAGCATCATATTCACCCTCTTTTAGTTTCCTGATTCTCGTATTTACATTGCCTCTTAGATTTTTTATCTCTAAATCAGGTCTTATCTCAAGTAGCTGCATTCTTCTTCTTAAGCTTGTAGTTCCCACCACTGCACCTTTTGGCAGTTCATCGAGAGTTGAGTATTTTTCTGAAAGCATAGCATCTCTGACATCTTCTCTTTTTGTTATGACCGCCAGTTTTAATCCTTGTGGAAATTCCATAGGTACATCTTTTAGACTATGAACCGCCAAGTGTGATTCACCTCTTAGCATAGACTCTTCAAGCTCTTTTGTAAAAAGACCTTTTCCACCAATTTTTGCAAGTGGAGTATCTAGTATTTTGTCGCCTTTTGTAAGCATTTTTGCCAACTCCACCTTTAAGCCGGTATGAGCATCCATCAAAACCTGCTGTACATACTCGGATTGCCAAAGAGCCAGTTTGCTTTTTCTTGTAGCTATAACTAATTTGTCCATATCTATTTACCCTCTTTTGCCAATTTCTTATATAGTGATCTGCTTGGATCTTTTTTGCCATTTACATAGAGGGTCGGAGTTGAATTTATCATCAAATTTCTTGCTACTCTTATGTCTCCGTTTAGTCTCTCTAATATATCTTTTGTATTTATATCTTTTTTTGTCAAATGAGTCTTAAAAATTCTGTTGAACTCTTTTAAAACACTGGCTTCACTATTGTCTTTAAAATCAAACAACTCTGTGTAAACTTTCAAGTTTAAATCAGCATTGCTCATAATTCCCAATTTTTCAGCAGCCAATTCGGCTTTTACCAATGCCTTGCTTGTAGGATGTATAGAGAGCGGTAAATGATAATAATAAAGCGCAAAATTTTTCTTATGCTTCTTCATCCACTCTAACAACTCCGGAACATACTCCATGCAAAACGGACATTGTGGATCACTAAACAAAATAAGCTTGTTTTTTGCATTTTTGCTCCCTGTAAGCAGATGCTCATCATCATACATCTCAGGGGTTGCAGGAAATGAAAAAGAGTTTTTTATACTTCTTCCTGTATTTATATCTATAAAATCTTTACTGATAAGTTTTCCATTTGAAAAGATGATATCTTTTACAGATATATCTTTATGCTTGCTGGGAACCTGCAAATCTATCTTCAAAAAGTATGCTTCCCAATTTTTATTTGAAGGAACCACCTCTTTATATATAACCTCTGCTTTTTTAAATTTAAAGCCTCTTCCTGTATTTATAGCTTTGTTTATAAATTTGATTAGTTTCTGTTCTGTTGTTACGCTTGCATTGGCAAATACACTACTTATCAGAATTATGCTCAATAATCTCAACATCAATGACATCATCATCTATTCCTTTATTATTAAAATTTTCATATCTATCTTTACTCTTTACATGTAGAATTTTTCGTGCAAAAAGTGTTGCAAAAAAGCTAAATTGCAACATCAAACCTAAAAAATCACTAAAAAATCCGGGCAGTATCAACAAAAATGCACCAAGTAATGAGAAAGCATTTAACTTTTGAAACTCCTCTACCGATATGGATCTGTTATTTAGGGTATTTAGACTCTCAAAAAATGTATATCTAAAATTTGCTATCAAACCAAATCCAACCATAGCCGAAACTACTACCTCTAAAAATGTTGAAAAACCACCGATCATCGAAGTAATCTTTGTGCTAATCATCACCTCCAAAAAGATATATAAAAGAAAGTATATCAAGAGAGTAACTCTTGCAAAAGAGGTAAAATCTCATCTTTACTCACTTTTGTTTTTTTAAGAGTTTTTCGCTCTACAAGTTCCACTTCACCGTCTTTCAGTCCTTTACCTACAATTAAAGCATAAGGAAATCCCAAAAGCTCAAAATCTCCCATTTTGAAACCAAATCTCTCTTTTCTATCATCAATCAAAACTTTTTTCTTATCCAGCTTTTCGTAGAGTTCGTTTGCAAAGCTGCTCTGCTCCTCATCTTTTATATTTGAGATGATTATCTCAAGAAGGTATGGAGCAGTCTGCTTGTTCCAAATACAGCCTTTTTCATCGTGACTGGCTTCAATCATCACTGCGACCAATCTGCTCACTCCGATGCCATAACACCCCATATAAAAAGCTTGTGTTTTTCCGTTTTTATCTAAAAATTTTGCATCCATTGCAGCGGCATATTTTTGTCCAAGTTGAAAGATGTGTCCTACTTCTATACCCTTGGTAACGCTAAGTTTTCCGTCACATTTCGGGCATATATCTCCGGCACCCACCTGCGCTAAATCTTTATATCTGGAGTCTTTAAAGTTAAACATAGATACACCGACAAAGTGATAGTTATCTTCATTTGCACCACAGATTAGATTTTTTCCCTCTTTCAGTTCATTATCTATGTAAAATTCTACCTCATTACCCAATCCCACAGGTCCGCAAAACCCAGGGTTAAATCCGGCATTTCTCACCTCTTCTTCGCTTGCATCTACAAGCTCTAAAGCACCGCAGGCATTTTGCGCCTTTGTCTCCTGGAGAGTATCGCAACCACGAATAAAAAATGAGATAATTTTCTCTTCATCTTTATATATGGCTTTTTTTATGACAGATTTTATAGTGTAGAATTCATCAACTTTGAAAAACTCGGCTATATGTTTGATGCTGTCTTTAACAGGAGTCGGTGTATAAAACTTGGCAAAATCAGCCTCTGGCGGCTCTGTATCGGTTGTTTTTTTAGCTCTCTTTGCTGCTTCGATATTTGCTGCATACTTGCAACTCTCACAAACGACTATATCATCTTCTCCGTTATCAGCTAAAACCATGAACTCCTTGCTTCCGCTTCCTCCGATTGCTCCACTGTCTGCATCAACCACTCTAAAGTCAAGTCCAAGTCTGGTGAAGATTTTTCTATATGTTTTTCCCATATGGTCAAATTCTTCTTTCAAGGATTCACTTGAGTCATGAAAACTGTATCCGTCTTTCATGATGAACTCCCGACCTCTTAAGAGTCCAAATCTAGGTCTGGCTTCATCTCTAAATTTTGTAGTTATCTGATATAGGTGCAATGGTAGCTGTTTATAGCTGGTAAGTATGTTTCTGACTATATCGACCACAACCTCTTCATGAGTAGGTCCAAGGACAAATTCATTGTTTTTTCTATCTTTTAGACGGCAAAGCTCTTTCCCAAAAACATCATATCTGCCACTTTGTTTCCAAAGTTCAGCATTTGTTACGACACCCATCTGTATCTCTTGGGCACCGGAGTTGTCCATCTCTTCTTTTACTATATCTCTTATCTTGTCTAACACAATCTTACCCAAAGGCAAAAAGCTGTACAGTCCACTTCCACTTTGAGTTACAAAACCCCCTCTAAGTAGAAATTTATGGCTTGGCAGTGTTGCATCTTTGGGTGCATCTTTTGTTGTTGGTGCGTAGAGTTTTGAAAATCTCATCTATTTTGTCTCCATCATATTATTTTCCATTTGGTATTCACATTTGTACATATTTAATTTTTTTGCCTGGTCTTCATTTATATCAAAGATATACTGAACGGCTTGCACTATAACATCAGCTTCCGGTTTTTCTGCTACCTCTTTTAGTCTGATGGTAGGTGTATGTAAAAAACCGTTAAAAGCATGGTGCACTATCTTTATAATCTCTTTTTTGTGTGCTTCATCTATATACCCTTTTTTGACAGCTCTGTTTATCTCATGCAACGAACAACTCTGGGCTCTCATCCTCATCTCTTTTATGATAGGGTCGATACAAAGTGTTTGGAGCCATTTGAAAAACTCCATAGTTGACTTGCTGATGATAGAGTATGCTGTCTTTGCCTGCTTCTCTCTTTGAGCTATGTTGTTGCTTACAACCTCTTTGAGATCATCTACAGCATAGATATATAGATTTTTCATCTCTATTGCCTCTATATCTCTGGGAATTGCTATATCAAACCAGTGTCTATCGAACTCTTTTGCCTCAACTATATCTTCACTTATTATCGTATGTGGTGCACCTGTGGCACTAAAAAGAAGTCTGTATCTATTTATGTATTCGTTAAGCTTGGAAAAAGATGCGACAGTTGCCATCTCTCCAAGTTCATTTGCCAACTTCTCGGCCCTGTTCATATTTCTATTTAGAATGATGACATTTACACCGTTTGCTATAAGGTGTTTTGCGGCAAGTCTTCCCATCTCGCCTGCGCCAACAACCAAAGCAGTCAGGCCTCCAAGGTTTCCAAATATCTCTTTTGCTTTGGTAACTGCTACGCTCGATATCGATATAGAGTTTTTTGATATATCTGTATTGCTTCTAACAGATGCGGCACACTTAAAAGCATGGTGCATAGCACGACTCAGTTTTTGATCACAAAATCCCTTCTCATAAGAGAATTTATATGCATCTTTTAATTGGCCTACTATCTGGGTTTCGCCGATAACCAAACTGTCCAGGGATGATATCACAGAAAAAAGATGATGAATCGCACTGTTGTCTTCATATATGTCACCTCTACTCTCTAACTCATTCTTTGGAACACCGGAGATTTTTGATAGCTCTAAAAATACTTTGTCTATAGTATTTTCGCAATTTGCAACGCTTAATATTATCTCCACTCTATTACAGGTTGAAAGAACTATGGATTCGTTTGTGTGCTCAAAGTTATTTAATCTCTCCTGAAAAAGAGATCTCTTTTTCTCATCTGTCAAAGAGAGTCTCTCTCTTATGGTAATGTCAGTATTTTTATGGGTAAAGCTGATAGTAAGATAGTGCATTAAAAATCTCTCTCTATCATCTCTTTGATTATCTTGCTCAGGCTATCGTTTTTCTCATCTTTGATAGCTCCTAGAGCATCTAAACCCAATTTTTTAGCATACTTGAAAGAATCATCCAAACTAGAACTCTCCCGCATTTTGTTTTTAATCCAAATTCTATCATTTTGGGATAAATCTTTTTTAAACAGACTAAGCAATTTTTTCTTCTCTTTGTCATCTATCCTGTCATACAAATACATGTAAGGCAGCGTGGTTTTGCCCTCTTTAAAATCGTGAAGAGATGGTTTGCCTAGTTTTTTGCTGTCTTGAGTGATATCTAAAATATCATCTATAATTTGAAAGGCCAATCCAAGATTTCTGCCATATAGCTCATAAATCTTAACATCTTTTTTTGCCAACAATGCTGCACTGGCACTTGCCGCCTCAATCAATGACGCTGTTTTTTTATAAATCATATCCATATATAGCTCTTCTTTGCTATTAAAAGATTTTGAAAGCTCCATATCAACAAGTTCTCCGACAGAGAGCAGTGCAACGGCATTTGATACTTTATAGGCTACCGTGTTTGGCAGAGCAGTCAGCTCAGTAAAACCTTTAGAGTAGAGTATGTCACCCAGCATTATAGAGGTTTTATTTCCAAAGAGTGCGTTTATAGAATCTTTACCTCTTCTGGTCAGTGCATCATCTATAACATCATCATGTAACAAGCTTGCTGCGTGTATAAGCTCTACGATTGCCGCCAATTTATAGGCATCATCATTTAATCCGGCAATCCTGAGTATCAGTTTTGCTCTTAATCTTTTTCCTTTTGGTACTTTTTGAAATAACTCCAAGATATAAGTATCATCTAGCGATTCAACCATTTGAGTCATTAAAATTTCAACTTTTTTTAACAAATCATTTCCTTACTGCTATTGTGGTGCTTTGAACACTACTTGCACTCTTTTCTTGCGATCTTTTATATAGACATCAAGGGTAGCGACTCTTTTTTTCTCATCAAAACCGGAAAAAATAATCAGAGCATAAGGCGCATTACCATAATCACTTTCACTTTGTAATAATTTTATACGAACTTTATCCAGTGACCTTATCCTTTTCATTACATACTGATTTGGATGTTTCATGTACTCGGACAATAGTATCAAATTTTTGTTTGCATAAAGTGTCCATCTAAATTTAAGAATATACCTTTTGCTGTTTTTTTTGCTATTTGCCTGCTTATCTACCAAAACAGTTGCAATTTTGTCTTTTTTGAGATTGAAACTATATTGATACTCCCACACCTTTTGATTCGCCGCAGAAGAGAAGATGCTAAATAGTATAAAAAACAGAAAAAGGATTTTATTCATGCTGGGTTAAAACATCTCCCGTTGCTGCAATATATAGAGAATTTTTTCGCTCATTAAGTTCATCGGCTTTGCCAAGTAGTATCTCGTTTAAGCGATATTCCAACTCCATATCATCCTTGATATACTCCTCCAACAACAACTCCATAGCACAATATTTATCAAAAACACCATCTATCGACTGTTCAGCCAATGACCTGTTTGCATTGTAAACTATATCGTAAAATTTACTTCTGGGGCTACCCATCAAAAAATCATCTTCATCATTTAAAAACATAAACTTTTATCCTTCAGTTAAAAAAGGGATTGTACCATATAGTTTCATAAAGAAATATAAGATTACAACATATCTGGAAAAATAATAAAAATATCAAATTATTTATTTCGTCAATATACACGATGGTATAAAATATATATTTGCATTATATCTTATTATTTTGATATAGATACTTTTTAAGAGAGATAGATATTTAAAATCCGTGAAACATTTATATAAAATCTACATATTTACTAACGTGTTAGTTGGCAAAATATCGTATATATACTGGTTATTATTCGCCTATATTTAGGGGTTTATATATTATTATATGTATAATTTTATGTATTATTGCTAATATGGCTAACTATTAAATTTCTGCTTGCTAACTAACAACAATGATTTTATAAATTATTGTCAAAGAAGATAAATCATACTATACTTTTTTTATAAGTTTACTTGACATTAATTTTAAATAACTATATAATTCGTCAAATAAAAATTTGGGCTACCCTGCCCCACCAAAGGACAAATAGTATGAAACAAGAAACACAAGCTCTACATACAGGATATGATAAAAATGATTTTGGAACTATGTCAGTTCCAATCTATCAGACAACTGCTTATGATTTTGGCTCAGCAGATCACGCTGCAAATCTTTTCGCTCTAAAAGAGCTGGGGCCAATATATACAAGATTAAACAATCCCACAACAGATGTGTTTGAAAAAAGAGTTGCTGCTGTTGAGGGTGGCGAAGCTGCACTTGCTACAGCCAGTGGTCACTCTGCTGTTTTGTTCGCTCTTATAAATCTCGCAAGTGCGGGTGACAATATAATAGTATCAAACAAAGTCTATGGAGGCACAACCACCCTAACTACCCATACACTGAAAAGATTTGGTATAGATTGTAAAATTTTTGACAGCAGCAGTGCGGATAACCTGGAAGACTTGATAGATAAAGATACAAAAGCCATATTTTTTGAATCTCTCTCAAACCCACAAGTTGCCATACCAGATATAGACAAGATAGCAGAGGTTGCAAACAAACATAACATAGTCACTATTTGCGACAATACCGTAGCAACTCCTATATTGTTTCAGCCTTTAAAACATGGTATTGATGTTGTAGTACACAGCACAAGCAAATACATAAATGGACAAGGCAGTGCACTTGGCGGAGTTTTGATTCAAAGAGTCGGTTTAAATGACAAACTTATAGATAATGCAAGATATCCTGATTTTAATGAACCGGATGAGAGCTATCACGGGCTCGTATATGCCGACCTTGAGTTTCCTATTTTTGTTTTAAGGGCAAGGCTGGCTCTTATGAGAGACTTTGGCGCAACACCCTCTCCTTTCAACTCCTGGCTTTTCATACAAGGTCTTGAAACTCTGCATGTAAGGATGAAAGAACACTCTAAAAATGCCTATGAAGTAGCTAAATTCTTAAAATCACACCCAAAAGTAAAAAGTGTATCGTATCCGGGCTTGGAAGATGACCCGCAGCATCATCTCGTGAAAAAATATTTTAAAGAGAGTATGAGTTCGGGACTGCTTAATTTTGAAGTTGAAGATTTTGAATATGCAAAAAAGATTTTAGACAGTACAAAAATCTTCTCAGTAGTTGTAAATATAGGCGATTCCAAATCTATCATAACCCACCCCGCCAGCACAACACACAATCAAGTGCCTATCTGGGAATTGAAAAAAGCAGGAGTAAATCCAGGTTCCATAAGAGTCAGCGTAGGGCTTGAAAATATCGATGACTTGATACAGGATTTAGAGCAGGCCTTGGAGTAAATTATGGCACTTATAACTAAAAAAAGTATATATGGCCTTATGGCGATATATGAACTGTATAAATCCAAAGAAGATTCAAAACCGTTGCAGTTAAAAGATGTTTCAAAGGCTACCAATGTTTCTCAAAATTATCTTGAACAGATATTTATAGAACTTAAAAAAGCAAACTTGGTATATAGTATCAGAGGAGCAAAGGGCGGATATAAAATATCCAAAAATGAGAGAGAAATACTGATCAAGGATATCATAACTGTCCTGGATGGAGAAATTTGTACCATCAAAAATGAAACGATAAATCCAATTTTCAATCTATTTTTTGATGATTGCGACAAACAACTGGTTCGTGTATTTGAAAAGCCTCTCTCGTTTATCGAGGAGTATGAGCAAAAGCTCATAAAACAGATAAATTATAGCATATAAAGGAGACGACATGTATGCAGACAATGTAAGAGACTTAGTAGGTAAGACACCTCTGGTAAAAATAAATAAAATTTCAAATCAAACAGGAAATATCATATTGGGAAAATGTGAATTTTTAAACCCGTCACACTCTGTAAAAGACAGAATCGCCCTAAATATGATAGATAATGCATTGAAAAACGGAGATATCGACAAAAGTACGACTATCATAGAGCCAACAAGCGGAAATACAGGCATAGGGTTGGCGATGGTTTGTGCAAGCTATGGCATAAAGTTGATTCTTACAATGCCGTCATCCATGAGTATAGAGAGAAGAAAGCTACTCGGAGGTTTTGGTGCACAGCTGGTACTGACTGATGCGAATCTTGGAATGAATGGAGCGATACAAAAAGCACAGGAGTTAAAAACAGAGATCAAAGACTCATTTATTCCGCAACAATTCAACAATCCGAATAATCCAAAAATCCATGAGCTAACAACAGCACAGGAGATATGGAGAGATTGTGATGGAAAAGTAGATATATTTATAGCAGCAGTTGGCACAGGTGGTACAGTTACAGGAGTAGGAAAGGTCTTGAGAGAGAGAAACCCAAATATAAAAATTTATGCAGTTGAGCCCAAACTCTCACCTGTCTTATCGGGTGGAAAGCCTGGTCCACATAAAATTCAAGGCATAGGGGCAGGTTTTGTTCCAAAAGTATTGGATACAAATATTTATGATAAAGTGATGAAAGTCAGTTACGAAGATGCACTACAATCTACTAGAGATTTGGCAAAAGAAGAGGGTCTTTTGGTTGGTATAAGTGCGGGGGCAAATGTTTTTGCCGCCCAACAAATAGCAAAAGAAGAGCAAAATCAAAATAAAACCATAGTAACAATTTTATGCGATACAGGAGAAAGATACCTTAGTTCAGGGATTTATGGGTAAAATACACCATATATAGTATAATAATTTTGTTTCATTTTTATTTTATCACAAACTTTTCAAGAAAACCCCGAACTCTAAGACGGGGATGAATTGAACAAGTCGATAGACTTTTGTTCTCTCTTGTAGTTTCAGTCAAATTATAGTATAATACTGCCATGAAGTCAATATACGATACAAATAAGCATTCAGTCTATCTATTACAATATCACTTAATCTTAGTCGTTAAGTATAGACGAGAAGTAATTGATGATAAGATATGCAATAGATTAAAAGAGATATTTGAATATATTGGAGAAAAAGAGCAGTATAAACTAAAAATAATTGAGTTCAATAGTGATAATGACCACTTGCATATACTTTTTAAAGCAGAACCAAAAAGCGAATTAAAAAAATTCATAAATGCCTATAAAAGTGCAAGTAGCAGATTGATAAAAAAAGAGTTCCCTCAAATCAAAAATAAACTATGGCAAGAAGCTTTCTGGAGTAGAAGTTTCTTTTTAGCTACAACTGGTGGAGTTACTTTAGAAGTTTTAAAACAATATGTAGAAAATCAAGGAAAAAATAATAAATGAGTTATCTAAAAACTGTTAATCTTGGATACAAATACAAGCTATTACCTACGCAAGAACAACAACAACTCTTAAATCATCAAATGTTTGTATATAATCAAGCCTATAATATCTGTTTAAATCTTTGGCAAAAAGAACAAGAGAAAAACAGAATTTTAGATAAAAAAGAACATTGAAAAGCTACAAGTTATGATAAAGTAGTTAAAAGAGCTTTAAGATATAGAAAGATTAATTTCAAAACAGTAGTAACTCAACAAGCAAGAATAAACTTTTTAAAAGCAGTAAAAAAAGCATTTAGTAAAGATACTGTTTCTAAAAGATTAAAGGCTATTGAAAATGCAATAACTCCAAAAGAAAAAGCAAAAGCTTATAATTTGGGTATGCCGACTTTTAAATCAAGTAAAGACCTTTGTCAATCATTCAATTGGAATAATCAAGGCTATCAAATCAATAATAAAAACAATAATGATAAGTTTAAAATATTAAGATTATTAAAAAATGATTTAAAGCTAAGATACCATAGAGAACTACCAAAAGGCTATAAGTTGTCTTCAATTAGTATATCTAAAGATGGTATAGGTTATTTCGTATCATTTGGAATCGAGTTTCAAAAAGAGATAGATTTAGTAGTATCAAAAGATAATCTTGATATTTATAAATCTATCGGTATAGACCTGAATGGTTACTCTATAGCAGTGTCTCAAAATGCAAACAATATCTTTAAAGACAAGCATAACAATCAAATAAAAGTAACAAAGGGTCATCTTATAAGTAATGGAGCGGAAGACAGAAAGAAGATTCGTTATGCAAAAGTTGTAAAAATGCTAGAGAGAAAACAATCAAGAAGAGTTTTAAAGGCTAAAAAAGCTAAATTAAAATTGGGAGCAAACCATAAAAAGACACAACAAAGATTAAACATAAAAACAAAAACATTAGCAAATCAGAAAAAAGATTTGTATCATAAAATATCTAAAACTTTAACAGATAAGTTTGAGTTGATAGCAGTTGAGGATTTAAAGACAAAAAATATGTCTAAAAGTTCTAAAGGCAATGAGATTAATCATGGAAAAATGGTTAAACAAAAATCAGGGCTTAATAGAACAATATTAAATGCTTCATTCTATCAATTTGTAGCTATGCTACAATATAAACAAACTATGCTTAATGACAAACCATTTGTTAAAGTTAACCCAGCTTATACAAGCATGGAGTGTAGTAAGTGTGGGAATAGAGATAAAGCTAATCGTCCTAAACAAGATAAGTTTAAATGCACTAAATGTGGATATGAAACAAACCCAGATATTCAAGCATCACAAACTATCTTGAAAAGAGGATTAGAGTCGTTTGGGCTAGGAACTATCCCTATGGACTTAAAACATAAAGCCTTTCGCTCAACTTCGTTGGAAGTTGCTAGTTAGGAAGCCTTTGGCTCTTTAACCAAATGGTAGTTCACAGTATAATTATAATTAACCTTGTTGCTCTCCAAGTGGCACTGTAAAACCAACTGTGTTAATCCAAAAATATAGATATTTGGTAAAATATCAAATATCTAAAATATTCAAGGATTTACACAATGAAATATATAAACAAAGAAGAGATAGCTTAAGCCATAAGAAGTGGAAAAGGCATCAATGTTGAAGATGTCCTGGATGAATTTAAAGGTATGCTAAAAGAGTTTTATCAAAGAAGTAAAGAATATCGCAGCATACATAATGCTTGGCATCACACTTGAGGGCAAGAAAGAGATACTCGGTATCTGGATTGGAGAAAATGAAACAAGTAAATATTGGCTAACTCTGTTTAATGAACTTAAAAACAGAGGAGTTCAAGATGTACTCATATTTGCCATAGACGGTCTGAATGGATTTAATCAAGCTATAGAAGCTGTTTATCCGAAAGCTGAAGTACAAAGATGTATCGTTCATCAAATTAGAAGTTCTCTAAGATATGTATCTTGGAAAGACAGAAAAGAAGTAGCAAAAGATTTAAAAACAGTATATACCGCACCAACAGAGGAAGATGCACAGCTTGCACTTACAGAGTTTCATGATATCTGGGGCAAAAAATATCCTCATATCACTCAATCCTGGACAAATAACTGGAATGAACTTTCTACATTTTTTAAATATCCGGAGGCTGTAAAAAAACTTATTTATACTACAAATCCAATTGAATCACTAAATTCAAATATTAAAAGAAAAACTAAATCCAAAGGCTCATTTCCTACAATAGACTCAGCCTTTAAAATGCTCTATCTTTCAACCCAGGAGGTACAGAATAAATGGAACAGGACTAAGATAAGAAATTGGAGTGAGATCTATCCTCAGCTCTTCATATTTTTTCAAGATATTATGGTAAAATATGAAAAGTGAGGATTTAAGGTTAGAGGTGGTTTACACAGTTTGGTTTACAGTCCCTACCAAGTAAATATTTTTTTTAAATTTGGGGGTTATTATGATTATACGCAACTTTCTAACAAGTGGTTTTGATTTTTCTAAAAATGAGTATGAAGAAAAACTACACTATTACCTTTTTAATAGTATATTGTTAATAGTTGTATTTATGCTACTCATCCTGGCCTACACAAGGTTCATCAACAAGGAAATGATACAGGCATATATAGATATGTTCATAGTTATTATCAGTGTTGTGAGTATATTGATTCTTAGAATATCCAAAAAATACGAAGAACCGGTTACATACACACTTCTTGTCGTGTTTTTTCTCTTGGTATCTGAAACATTTTTAAGAAAAAATGGTTCTTTGGTTGGTGCCAGCTGGTATATGGTCTTTTTAATGTGTGCTTTTTTTCTCAGAGGAAAAAAGACAGGGCTAATCAGCACTGTATTTTCACTTCTTTCTGTCTTTGTACTCTCTTCATTTATGACTAAACAGTATACACCCATAGAGTATTTTTATGTATCAATGCCTCTGGTGTCCAGCATAATTTTCATAATTTTATATGAAAAAAGAAATTTATATGCAAAAAACCTTCTTATGGATAAAAACAGTTCTCTGGAAATTGAAATTGAACAGAAGACACAGGAAAAAATAAAACTTTCACAGCAAAGCAAAGAGTTGGCAAATATAATTGAAAAATCCAATATAGAACTATATATAATGGATGCTGAAACTCTAAACTTTGTATATGTAAACCAAGGTGTAATCAGCGAACTTGGGTTTAGTAGAGAAGATTTGCTGAAAATGAATATTTTTGATATAAATCCATATTTAACTTTTGAAGATATTGAAGAATTAAAAAAAGTTGCGAAAGACAGAGGTGCAAACTCTATACAAAACATATCGATACATAGAAGAAAAGATGGAAGCGAATACACATCGCAGGCCTTGGTGCAAGAGATCAAGTTTAACAATAAAGATGCATATGCTGTCTATGGGAATGATATAAGTGAAATGAAAAAAGTACAAAAAGAACTCTTGCATCAAAGAGACTTGCTTGAACATTTGGCGCATCACGACAGTCTGACAGGTCTGCCAAACAGAGTTTTACTCTTAGATAGGCTCTCACAGGCAATCTACAGAGCAGATAGAAATCATATGAAATTTGCTGTACTTTTTTTGGATCTGGATCAATTCAAGCAGATAAACGACTCTTTGGGACATGAGATTGGTGATTTGGTTATAAAAGAAGTAGCCAATAGATTTGGAAAGATGCTCAGAAAAGAAGATACCTTTGCAAGACTGGGCGGTGATGAGTTCACTATCGTATTGGAAAATATAAAATCATCAGATGATGTAGCTGCTTTGGCAAATAAGCTTTTAAAAAATATCAGAAAACCTTTTATTATCAAAAATCACGAACTCTATATAACCTGCAGTATTGGCATAAGCCTTTTCCCTCGGGATGCAAAACAGGTTGACTTACTGATTAGGAATGCAGATGCAGCCATGTACAGAGCTAAAGAATCAGGTCGAAATACATTTAATTTTTACACCAAAGACATGACAGAAAGTGCATTTGAAAGAGTTATCATGGAGACAAGTTTGCGTCATGCCATAAATGAAAATGAATTTATCGTTTACTATCAACCGCAGTACAACATAAAGACAAACAAAATCATAGGAGTAGAAGCACTGGCAAGATGGCAACATCCTCAAGCAGGACTGATCCAGCCTCAAAAATTTATACCACTTGCTGAAGAAAACGGAATGATTATAGAGATAGACAGTCTTATAGCAGATGAAGCTATGACCCAATACACCAAATGGATAAATCAAAATCAAAATCCCGGAAAACTCAATCTTAACTTAACTACAAAACAGCTTATGCACACAAACTTCATAGACGATTTAAAAAACCGGATGAAAAAGATAAGATTTGATCCTAAATGGCTTTGTTTTGAAATAACAGAGGGACAGTTGATGACAAATACAGAAGCAACGATAGAAAAATTACTGCTTCTAAACAGCATAGGAATAGAGATATCTATAGATGATTTTGGGACTGGCTATTCATCCTTGTCATACTTGAAAAAACTGCCGATAAATCAAATCAAAATTGATAAATCTTTTATAGATGATATACCGGCAGACAATGAAAGTATCGGAATCGTAAAAGCAATTATAGCTTTATCAAAAACATTAAACCTGCAAACCATAGCCGAAGGAGTAGAAAACACAAAACAGCAAAAATTTCTCTTGGAAAATGGCTGTGAAAATGCACAAGGCTACCTCTATTCGAAGCCATTATGCCTAAAGGATATGACTAATCTACTCTCCAAAAAGGATAATCTCATAACTCTCCCTTTTGACTAAAGGATTTCTGATCGTGCTCAAATTATTTCCATCCAGATGCTTTTTAAGCTCTTCAATCTCATCTTCATAAGCATTTATCTTGTCTTTTAGTCTTATGATGATATCTACCCCTGCTAGATTTACACCCAAATCCCTGGTTAGTCTTTGTATCATTTTTATCTTGTCTATGTCTCTTTGAGAGTAGAGTCTCATCTTGCCATCGGTTCTTGATGGACAAATAAGCCCTTCCCTTTCGTATTGCCTAAGAGTTTGGGGATGTATCGTTAAAACTTTTGCTACTACGCTGATTAAATATACTGGTTCTTCGTATCCATGCATTTTATTTCTCCGGTAATTTTTCTTTCATCTGTTTTTTCAGATCTTCGTCTATGCTGCTGATATCTGGAAGAACTATATTTGCTCTCAGATACAGATCTCCCTTCTCGTGTGTCTTTCTATTTTCAACACCATAGCCCTTAACTCTAAACTTTTGACCATTTTTTGTATTTTCTTTTACCTTTAGTGTCACCTCTTTGTATGGGGTAACAACACTTACTTTTCCACCAAAGAGTGCAGTTTTGAGAGGGATATCCAGGTTTTTGCTCAAATCATTTCCGTCTCTCTTGTATTCCGGGCTTTTCGCTACTTCTACATGCAAGAAGAGATCACCTTTTTGTCCGTTGTATGATTTGCCTTTGCCTTTAAGCCTCATCTTCTCACCATTTTTGATGCCTGCCGGGATTTTTATATCAAAATTTTCTCCACCATAAGAGATGGAGTGTTTTCCACCTAGAATTGCGACATTAAATGGCACAGTTATCTTGGCTTCAACATCTAGATTTGGGGCCTGATGACCTCCAAATCCTCCTGCGAAGCCACCGCTGTTAAATCCTCCGGAAAATCCGCCAAAGCCTGCATGACTTCCTCCCATACCTCCGCCAAAGATATTTCTAAGTATCTCATCGAGATCTGCACCACCTTGAGAAGAAGCAAAATCATGAAAATTTTGTCCACCAAACATACTGTCACCATGCTGGTCATACTGTCTTCTTTTATCTTCATCTTTCAGTATCTCATAGGCTGCATTTATCTCTTTAAACTTCTCTTCTGCACCTTTGTCTTTGTTGATATCCGGATGGTACTTTCTAGCTAGTCTTCGATATGCTTTTTTTATCTCATCTGCAGATGCACTCTCTGTTACACCCAATGTATCGTATAAACTTGCGCTCATCCTCTTTACCTCTTGTATTAAATTTGATAGGCATTATACCATAAAACCTTAGTCTATGTCAATCAAGGTTACAATATTGTTAAATTAAAAACTTTGACTAACACAGTAAACACTTTCTCATCTCACCATAGGTACGATATAGTGAGTAAGATCAGTTAAAAATCTATTTAAACAATATTTAATATTATAATTTATAATTAAGAAAAATACAATCAAGGAGAAAATAAAATGAAAAAGATTATGATATTTTCGCTACTATTAAGTGGCTCGCTTTTAATGGCCGGCATACAGATAGAGTCTATGCCAGGAAATCCGCAACGAAAAAATGCAACCAATAAAAATGTTATACTCTCATACAATAATGCCATAAAAGATATGCAAAAAATTGTAGTAAATATAGCAAGCACTAAAAAAATAGGCATAAATCAAAACATCCAGGAGATGCTTAACAATCCATTTTTGAAAGAATTTTTTGGCAACAGACTACCTAAACTTCAACCCCAAAAAAGAAAGGCATATTCACTTGGTTCTGGCGTTATCATATCTCAAAACGGATATATAGTCACAAACAACCATGTAGTTGACGGAGCAGATAAGATAGTAGTTACTATACATGGCAGTAAAAAAGAGTATAAGGCAAAAATTATAGGACAAGATCCAAAAACTGATATAGCAGTTATAAAAATCGATGCAAAAAAACTGACTGTCGCAAAATTTGGTGACTCATCCAAACTCTTAACAGGAGATATAGTATTTGCAATAGGAAATCCTTTTGGTGTCGGTGAATCCGTAACACAAGGCATCGTATCAGCACTCAACAAAAGTAGCATTGGGCTAAACCAATATGAAAATTTTATCCAAACTGATGCATCCATAAATCCTGGAAACTCAGGAGGAGCTTTGGTTGATACAAGAGGCGCCTTGATAGGTATAAACAGTGCGATTATCTCCAGAAGTGGTGGAAATAACGGAATAGGATTTGCGATACCTTCAAATATGGTAAAAAAAATAGCTGTATCTCTAATAGACAACGGAAAGATAAAAAGAGGATACCTTGGTGTATCTATCACTGACTTGAAACCAGATATGAAAGGTCTGTACAAAGATAATTTTGGTGCATTGATACTTACAGTCGAAAAAGACTCTTCAGCCCAAAAAGCAGGCTTAAAAAGAGGAGATTTGATCATAGAGGTAAATGGTAAAAAGATCAAAAATGCAAATGACCTTAAAAATGTTGTTGGCTCCATACTCCCTCAAAAGAAGATTACTATAAAATTTGAGAGAAACAAAGAGATCAAGACGGCTACAGCGCAACTCGCAAATATGAGTAGTAGTAAAAGTTTCGGGGGAGATTTGAAAGAAAACTACATCAAGGGACTAACCGTCACTCAGATCAATAATCAAATAAGAAGCAAATATCAAATTCCAAAAGATATAAATGGAGTTTTGGTTACAGATGTCAAACTTGATTCCAAGGCTGATAAGATTGGATTTAAAAGAGGTGACATAATCATACAGGTGCAAAATAAAAATATTAGTAGCATAAAAGATCTAAACAATGTTTTTAAAAAATACAAAAACAAAATAAAAATGGTATATATAAACAGAGGCGGTTTTGTCACATATCTTGTGGTAAAATAGTACTCTTAGCTCGCTTATGATACAATAACCTTTTATTTTTTTAAAAGGTTATTGTATATGATTAAGTTATTGATGATTGAAGATGATTTAGAATTGGCTGAAATTTTAGCTGAGTATCTAGAGCAATTTGATATACACACAACAATTGCCCAAGAGCCATATATAGGTATCTCCTATCTTGACAATGAAAAATTTGAACTTGTTATTTTAGATCTTACTCTACCCGGACTTGACGGGTTGGAAGTTTGTAAAGAGATAAGAAAAAGACACACCATACCCATCATCATCTCTTCGGCAAGACATGATTTGGATGATAAAGTCACCGCTTTGGAAAATGGTGCAGATGATTATCTGCCCAAACCATATGATCCCTTGGAGCTTAGAGCCAGAATTATGAGCCTTTTAAGAAGGCATCATCAGGATTTTAAGGCAGACAACACTACCAAAGAAGCAAAGAAAGATTTGATTTTAAACGAGGAAAAGATGAGCATAACTTTTCTAGAAAAAGAGTTGAATCTTACTGTAGCAGAATATGAAATACTCGCATATCTTATCAACAAAAGCGGCGGTGTAGTCTCCAGGGAAGAGCTCATATACAACATAGATGCTATCAATGAAGATACCAGCAACAAAAGTATAGATGTTATGATAGGCAGAATCAGAAATAAACTAAACGAAGATTCAAAAAATCCAAAATACATACATGCCATAAGAGGGATAGGATACAAACTTATACAATGAACAGAAATTCTATATTTTACAGCATTACTTTCATATCGATCATATCTGTTGTAAGCATCATTTTGGCATTTATATTTCTGATGGATTATGACAAACAAAACTATACCGAAAAACTTAACAACAAGTACACAATTGTTGCAAAAGCCACACTTTTTCATCTAAACAACTTCATAACCAAAAAACAACTGGAAGCACAAGTCAAAAATTATAATATGAAAGAGATTCTGGATAAAGTTTTAAAGAAAAAAATTATAAAAAAAGCAGAAGTTTTGCAGAAAATTGTGGGTAAAATAGGCTCAACTGCCATACTGGTTTATGAAAAAAACAATTATCTCCTGATAGAGCACAATGATACAGTTTTACTTTTGAAAGATATGGATTATCAGCCTTACAGGTATCATACTATAAGGGGTATATTTGCATTGGTTTTGTTTATAATTATTTTGGGATATATTCTAACCATCAAAAAAATTAAACCACTAAGAAAGCTTAAGCGACAAATGGATAAATTTGCAAAAGGAGATCTTGACATATCGTGCGTAAGCGAGGGTGAAGATGAGATTTCTCAAGTATCAAACTCCTTTCAAAATGCCGTAAATCAGATAAAAAAACTAAATCAATCAAGACAACTTTTTCTCAGAAATATCATGCATGAGTTAAAAACTCCTATCACAAAAGGCAGAATCAGTGTTGAAATGATCGAAAATACCAAGCAAAAACAGAGGCTAATAAAGGTATTTGAAAAATTGGAACTTTTGATAAATGAATTTGTATCTATCGAACAAATTACATCTGGAGAGGGTCTTAGAAATATAAAGCCATATAGACTCAGCGATATACTTGATGAAGCCATAGACTTAGCGATGATTCCAGTAAAACAGGTAGATATAAATATAGAAAAAAATCTGCTTCTAAATGTGGATTTCAGGCTTTTTACAACAGCTATAAAAAATGTACTTGACAATGGCATAAAATACTCAATAGACAAAAAGGTTATAATAGAAACAACTTACGACAGGATCTCCTTTATATCTCAGGGAAACCCTCTTGGTGATACACTAGAACACTATATAGAGCCTTTTACGCAAGACAATATCTCGCATAAAAGCTTTGGTTTGGGGCTATATATAGTCTCAAATATCCTAAAAGCTCACAATGTGGAATTTACTTACGAGTATAAAAACAGCCATAACTATTTTAGCTTTGAACACATATCAAACCTATTGAGTACTTAAAACCAACTATTAGATAGCTAGATGTTTATAATCTTACTCATTTCTAAGAGTATCTAAAACATTTATTTTTGTAGCTTTATATGCCGGATAGTATGAAGAAAAAAGCACTATCATAACAGATCCAAAAAGTATCAAAAAGAGATCAATCACAGACAAATCAAGAGGTAATTTTGAAGTTCCATATACATCCGCAGGAAGAGATATGATGTCAAATGAACCAAGTATATATATAGATATAAGTCCAAGCATCATCCCAACAATTATCCCTCCTCCCCCGATGATGGAGCCTAGAAGAAAAAATGTCTTTTTGATCTCCTTTGCTGTGGCACCCAGTGCAAAAAGAAGAGCTATCTCTTTTCTTCTGCTCATAACTGTCATAAGTAGTGAGCTGACTATATTTAGGGATGCGATTAGAATTATGAGCATTAACACTATAAAAAGCGACCTCTTTTCAAGCTTCAATGCAGAAAAAAAGTTACCGTTCATCTGCCACCAGCCGACTACTCCCAGATTGCCCGGGAGTACTTTTTTTATCTTTTTTATATCAACAAATGGAGTGTCAGAGTATATATGTATGCCATCATATATGCCTTTTTTATATCTTAGCACCCGTCTTATAGACCCTAAAGTAGTGTACATATAAACTTTGTCGTAAGCTATAAGCCCAGATTCAAAGTAGCCTTTGTATCTAAATCTTTTCATCTTTGGCAAAAGAGAAAAACCGCTAGGATCGGTTGCTGTAAATATAAGTGTCAGCTTATCTCCGTTTTCAAGAAAATTTCTGTCCCTTATCTCTTTCCCCACTATGACATCATATCTGCTTATTTTTTTGTCTTTTAGGGCTTTTTTTAAAACAGAGTTTATCTCCATCTCATTTTTAAAATTTACACCAAAAAGAAGCCCGCCTTCGAGCCTATTACCTTTTTTAATAATCACCTGAGATGATATGTAAGGGCTAAATTTTAGATTTGGAAACTTCCTTTTCAACAAATCCAAATCTTTATTATCTACTTTTTGAAATGTCCTGGAAAAGACACTGAGGGGATAGTTCATAGTAAAGAGTTTCTTTTCAAACTCTTTATCGAAGCCATTCATTATCGCCATAGCGACTATAAGCACCATGACTCCGATGCAGACACCCAAAAATGCCAAGACAGCACTAACAGTGATAAAGGGCTGAGTTTTATCAAATCTCAGGTATTTTCTTACTAGATATCCACTAAGTGTTTTTATGCTAATGCACCTTTTTTAGGGCCACTTTTTCCACAGCAGTTTTTATACTTTTTACCGCTGCCACATGGACAAGGAGCATTTCTTGGTATCTTTTTTTCAGCTATGATTGGCTCATTGTTTTGAGGCTCAAGTGTACTCTCGTGCTTAAGTGTAACTCCTTGTGATGCCTCATCTTCCATATTTTTTATCATCTCTTCCATAACTCTTCTTTGTTCTTCTTCATTTTCATCTTTAAGTTGTACTATATATAGAGTCTTGAAACTTTCAAATTTTATCTGCTCAACCAGCTCAACAAAGAGGTTATAGCTCTCTTTTTTATACTCAACAAGTGGATCTTTTTGATTGTATCCACGAAGCCCGATACCTGTTTTTAGTATATCCATCTGATAAAGATGCTCTCTCCATGCATTATCAAGTACTTGGAGGTATAAAACTCTCTCTATCTCTCTTCTTTGTTCATCATCTATAACAGACATCTTTTCATTGTAACTATCTTGCAATATCTTCTCAACAGCCTCTTTAAGCTCATCATAATCCAAGCCTTCCAAGTCTTCAACACTAAATCTCTCCTGTAACTCTTCATTTATGTTGGCAACCAATTTTTCTAACTCTATATCTTCTTTTGTCGCACCTTCATAAATTTCTGCTTGAAAAAGTAGATTTGCCACAAACTCTGCTCTTATCTCATCAAGTTTTGCACCTATATCATAATTTTTATCCAAGAGATGATTTCTAAAGGCATATATGGTTTTTCTCTGTTCATTTGCAACATCATCATACTCCAAAAGATGTTTTCTTGATTCGAAGTTCATATTTTCTATCTTTTTTTGAGCATTTTCAACAGCTCTTGTTACCATCTTTGATTCTATATGCTCACCCTCTTCTATGCCTAGTCTTTCCATGATGTTTTTGATTCTATCGCTGCCAAAAATTCTCAGAAGATTGTCTTCAAGACTCAAATAAAATCTACTCTTTCCGGGATCTCCCTGACGACCTGAACGGCCTCTTAACTGATTGTCTATCCTTCGGCTTTCGTGTCTCTCAGTACCTATGATGTACAGACCGCCCAGCTTCTTAATCTCATCGGATATCTTTATATCAACACCACGACCCGCCATATTTGTTGCTATAGTAACAGCTCCCTTTTCTCCGGCATTTTTTATAATCTCAGCCTCTTTGAAGTGGTTTTTGGCATTTAACACGGTATGAGGAATATCTCTTTTTTTCAATAGATAGTGCAACAATTCACTCTTTTCGATAGATGCGGTACCAACCAGTACAGGCTGACCTTTTTTATGACAAGCCTCTATATCCTCCATGGTAGCATTAAATTTTTCTGCTTCTGTTTTATATATTAGATCGTTATTGTCTTCTCTTACCATAGGAAGATTTGTCGGTATGGTTATGACTTCGAGTTTGTATATCTGAGCAAATTCCGTAGCTTCAGTTTGTGCAGTTCCAGTCATACCTGCTAGTTTGTCATACTGTCTAAAATAGTTTTGAAATGTGATGTCCGCAAGAGTTTGAGACTCCTCTTTGATCTCCACACTCTCTTTTGCTTCCAACGCCTGGTGCAGTCCTTCACTAAACCTTCTACCTTCGCTAAGACGACCTGTGAACTCATCAACTATAACTATCTCTCCATCTTTTACAACATAATCAACATCTTTCTCAAAAAGATTGTGTGCCTTTAATGCCTGATCTAAATGATGTGCCAAGATGGCATTTTCCAAGCTGTACAGATTGCCTACTTCAAAAAGCTTTTCAGCCCTTTCATTCCCCTCTTCTGTTATCAAAATGGTTCTGTTTTTCTCATCCACTTTAAAATCAATATCTTTTTTTAACTGTTTTGCAATTTTATCAGCTTTTTTATATCCGTCAAGTGTTCTGTTTGTAGGTCCGGAAATTATAAGAGGTGTTCTTGCTTCATCTATCAAGATAGAGTCAACTTCATCAACTATGACGAAATTGTAATCTCTTTGAACTTTCTCTTCCAGGGAATAGCGCATATTGTCTCTTAGATAGTCAAAACCGTATTCGTTATTTGTACCATAAGTTATATCGCAGGCATACTGCTCTTTTCTTACTGCGTCATCTTCAAGCTCGGCTGTAATCACTCCGACACTGAGTCCCAGAAAACTATATATAGGAGTCATGTCTGTAGCATCTCTTTTTGCCAGGTAGTCGTTTACTGTTACTACATGTACACCTTTGCCGGTCATGGCATTTAGAGTTACCGGAAGTGTGGCAACCAGGGTTTTACCCTCACCTGTTTTCATCTCTGCTATATCACCTTCGTGAAGAACCAAACCACCAACCATCTGAACATCAAAATGACGCAAACCTATGGTTCTTTTACTTACTTCTCTAACGATTGCAAAAACATCATAGACTATATCGTCCAAACTCTTCTTCTGCTCATTTACCTCTTGCTTAAAGCCATCAAATGTGCCTTTAAGCTCATCGTCACTCATCTTTTCATATAACTCTTCGAGCTCATTTATCTTTTTTACTCTTTTAAGATAGGCTTTCACCAATCTATCATTTTTGGTTCCAAAAATCTTTTTTGCTACGGTCTCTACAAACATTAATCTACCTCTTATTTTAAAATAAACTTGTAATTTTATCATAGTTTTACTATCTATTTGCTAAAACTTTACTATAATACCATCATAATACAATCAGGAGTTCTATCTTTATGAAGATTATACTATTTTTATCTATATTTTTCTTAAATATTTACGCAAATATTTTTGATTTCAAAACACTTAAGTCCGATTTCGTTCAAACTATAACAAATGAACAAAACAGCACCATAACATATACAGGTATTTTTTATGCCACTGACAGACAGATAGCACTGTGGATATATAAGACACCCATAAGTAAAAAAGTCTATTTTATCAAAAGTAAAGTCGTGATTATAGAGCCAGAACTCGAACAAGCTATCATAACCAATCTGCAAAACAGTCCAAATTTTGCAACAATCATAAAAAGCGCCAAACAGGTTTCAAAAAACAGGTATATGGCAAAATTTGAAGATACTAACTACTATATAGATGTAAAAAATGGTGAAATTACTTCCATAAACTACAAAGACAAACTGGAAAACAGAGTTGTCATAAAACTAAAAAATATGGAGAAAAATATAATCTTAGACGATGTTTTATTTAAACTAAATATCCCAAAAGAGTATGATATAGTCACTCAGTAGTGACTACTTCACGCACATACCCTCTTTTTTTAGTGCATCTATGATTTCTTGTGTATTTGGTTGGGATTGAAGTTTTAGTATATAGATGTTGTCTATATCTATGCTGTATTTACTTGTCGTATAGGATTTTATAGCCTCTTTTAGTTTTTGTTTGCCTTGGGATGTTATCAAATCTTCGAGATAAAAACTTCCTACGACGATATTTAGAGCATCTATGATCTTATAACTCTCCTCTTCGACATATCTCCCCTCAATCATCATTTTTAGATTGATTGTGACGGGTTTCTTTGTAGCTCTTGAAAAAACTTCCGCACTAAAATTATCGATACTTAACATTTGCGCCATCAAACTTGCTGTTAATAAAAACAAAACAAAAACAATTTTTCTCATATCTATCAACCTTTTTTTCAAATTATAGCAAATTTTCCTCTTCTATCTTTACTACTTTGCTGTTTTTATAAAAATCTACTACTTTTTGGGAGATTTGTGTGATATTTCTAAGTTTATTGTGAAAATCTCCATAACTCAAATCAAGATATAGTTTAGCAGGATTTTTAGCCCTGGAAATCGCAACATAAAACTGACTCTTTTCAAATATATGATCGATATTGCAGACAAGCTCTTCTATGCTCATTCCTTGAGATTTGTGTATGGTTATAGCGTAGGCCAGTTTGAGTGGAAACTGTTCTACAGAGACGAGTGGTTTTTCCTCTATCTCTTCATTTAGGACAATATTTTCACTCATCGTGTACTCCATCCTCTCAACTCTGACAAAATCATCCTCTTTTTCGACCAGGATATAATCATCCCCTATCTCTCGCACGATGCCTCTTTCGCCATTGTAGTATTTTTGCCATTTGTTTGTACAAAATAGAACTTTAGCACCAATTTTCAGGGTCAAATCACAAGGCACAGGTAGTGAATTTTTCCAATTTTTTATCTTGTTTTCGTGCAGACTCTTTACATGTAACTTCTCTTTTGCCTTGATCAAAACCGGCTCACCCTTTAACTCTTTTAGCTTTTTCAGGTTCATTTTGTCTGCCTCTGCATTCCTGGCAAACAGTATCGTGGCATCAGAGTTTAAGACTGAAGTATTTGTACTCAGTTTTCCCAGGTACTCATCAACTTCATCATCTATATATGCCCATCTTATCTTGTTAAGAACTTTAAAAAATTTCAAATCTTCTGTTCTTTTGGTCTTTGTCAGTTCAATCACAACAGGATCAAAAAACTTCCAGGCACTACTTTCAAAAGCATATCCGTTTTCTTCCAGAAGTAAACTGTTCTTTTTCTTGAACACAGGAGGCAGCTGAAAGAAATCACCAACAAAAAGAATCCTTCCTCTAAACGCCCCGTTTCTTAATCTGTACTGTATCATATCAAGCAAGGATGATGAAACCATGCTGATTTCATCGATTATCAGCAGTTCGCATTTGCTCAGTATCTTTTTGATCTCTCCTAGTCTGTTTTTAACATATCTGTCATGTTTTTTCAACTCTGCAAGAGAGTTGTTAATTCCAAATGCAAAAAAACTGTGAATAGTCTGACCATTTACATTTACAGCACTGACTCCCGTACTCCCCAAGACAATAACTTGTCTCGTGTTTTTTTTAAAATTTTTAGCCAACTGTACGCAGAGATAGCTCTTTCCGACCCCTCCACCACCAGTCAAAAGCACATCTCTTTTTTCCAATATCTTCTCTAATTTGTCTAGCATGTAAATCTATCTTTATTTTTTTGACAATTATAGCAGATATTAATCGCATCTTGGATAATATTTGAAATGGAAAAAGCAAAATTATTAAAATTACTATACCAGTATCGCTCTATGGGCTTTGAATACTTTAGAGACTACAAACAACCAAATGCGGCCAAAGTGAAAATTTCATCGACTAATCTCAAAGAGATAGAAGAAAAAGTAAGCAACTGCCACCTCTGTCCTCTGTCGAAGACTAGAAAAAATGTTGTTTTTGGAGAAGGTGATAAAAACGCAGATTTGATGTTTATAGGAGAGGGTCCCGGGGCAAATGAAGATGAAAGTGGAAAACCTTTTGTCGGCAGAGCCGGAATGCTTTTGACAAAAATCATAGAAAATGTCCTAAATCTAAAGCGAAAAGATATCTACATAGCAAATATAGTAAAATGCCGACCTCCAAACAATCGAGTACCGACACTAGAGGAAGTCACAGTCTGCATACCATACCTTGAAGAGCAGATAGCTATGATAAAACCCAAAATCATAGTGGCGCTGGGCTCTACGAGTTATCACCATTTGAGTGGTGATTACAATATGTCGATATCAAAAATCAGAGGAGAGATACTTGAGTATGGAGATGCAAAGCTCATACCTACTTATCATCCCAGCTATCTCTTGAGAAATCCATCAGCGAAAAAAGATGTATTTGCTGATATGTTAAAGGTTAAAAAATTATTATGAAAAAAATACTCCTAACAGCACTCTTTATAAGTTTGCTCTTTTCAAAAAGTGAGATTTTATCGCAAATACCTCCTGTCAAAAATGTATTTATGAATCTACAAGTAGAAGATTGTAACACAACATGTCTAAATGCCTTGTTGGCAAACGGCAAGATATTTTCCTTCTTGAGTATCTACAAAAATCATTCGCAATTTGACAATATCCAAAACAAATACGATAAATACACCGCTCTTTTTGGTATAAACAAAAAAGACAATCTAAATATAAGACTAGCTATGCTCATACCACAAAAAGTCATAAGAAGATATGCTGTGAGCACTGTTGATTCGGCTTTGGCATATCTTTTGTACAAAAAGTACAATTTTGACCTTAAAATCTATAATTCAAATGACGAAAGTGAAAGTTCTCTACTTAACTCTTTAGCAAAGATAAGGAAGGACGGCTACAAGTATATTTTAGCACCTTTAACAGAAAAAGGGGCAAAAATAGTAGTGCAAAATTCTAAGGGACTTATCGTATATATACCAACTGTCAACTCCAATAAGATAGAAAATCCCGGCCCAAATGTTATCTTTGGAGGCATAAACTATAAGCAACAGGTAGATAAACTTTTGCTGTACGCTACAAATAAGATAGCAATATTTTCAGACGATAGCAGCATAGCAAATGAGCTAAATTCTGAAGTACAAAACAGTCAAAAGCTTATAATATACGAAAAGAAGTTTAAAAACTCAAATATAAATTTTAAAAAGATTTTAAAATGGAACAGAAAATTGGACAATTCGTCTATATTTTTAAATCTTCCTCTTGTAAAAGCCAGCCTTTTGGCATCGCAGCTGAGAGTTTATGATAGAAAGCCGTACAACCTGCTCTCGACTCAGATAAACTACAATCCTATGATATTGACCCTGACCCAATACGCAGATAGAAAATCGCTCTTGATAGCAAACTCTATAGGAAATGTAAATGAAGAAATCACGATGTCAAATAACTTTCTAGGCAGCGACATAGAGTACAATTGGGTGAATTATTCGACTTCTTTGGGGCTTGATATACTATACAACAGATTCTTCTTGCAAAATGAAAACAGAAGCTTTGGTGAAGAAGTGCTTAATAATCAAGTAGAATACAACACTTATATAGTCTCACCAAAGAGATACACCATAAACACTCTTACAGACGAAGGGATGTGAGAAAGTCTCTCATCTCCTCATCTATGCGTTTTGCTCTACCCTCTTTTGCATATACCAAAACCGAAGTCATCTCAAAGAGCTTAACACCATCAAGCCAAACGGACTGATACAGTTTCATAGAAGCAGCACCGATATGCAGGATTTTATGCTTCACTTCGATCATATCTCCCAGTTTGGCAGATCTTAAAAACTCGGCATCTATATGCTTTACGACAAAGTGGGCTCCTTCAAAACTCGGCATCTTCCCTCTTTCAAAAAACAACTCGCTCCTTGCCCTCTCACAGTACTTCAGATAATTTGCATGATAGACGATACCTCCCGCATCGGTATCGTCGTAATAGACTCTTATCTTCACTTTTTACTGTCCTATAGTTCTATGTTTTCGACTATATCCAAGCCAAAACCACTAAGTCCTATAAACTCACACCCTTTTAGGGATGAGATCAGTTTTATGTTTTTGATACCTAGTTTACTGAGGATTTGAGCCCCTACTCCATACTCTCTTATCTCTCTACTAAAAGAATTCTCACTTCCTATAAAGACTAAAACTCCACCATTTTTCTTGAGATAATCCACAGCTTTAACCATCCCTTCAAATTTTGCCTGATCTGCAAAAAGCTCATCATCCCACATGATATTATGAAACTTGACAGCTGTAGTGTCTTTTAACTCACCAAATTCATATATAGTATGATGGTTTCCTTCATGATCGACCATATCGATTCGTCTTGCTTCCGCTCCTAAAAAAGAGACTTTTGAAGAAGAGATCTCTCTGACCAGGGATTCGTGTCCCATGCGATACTCTACTATGTCAGATATATAGATCATATTTATATCATTTTGCTTACAAAAAAGATCCAAATCAGCCCTTCTTGCCATCGTACCGTCATCTTTCATCACTTCACAGATGACCGCGACACTGTTTAGTCCGGCAAGCTTACAAAGATCGACTGAACCCTCTGTGTGTCCTGTCCTCACAAGAGTACCGCCTTTTTTCGCTATCAATGGAAATATATGACCAGGTCTGACCAAATCACCAGGCTTACTGGTGCAATCAGCAAGCACCTTGATAGTCATGTCTCTTTCATAAGCAGAGATTCCTGTCGTACATGTTGCTGCGTCGACAGTCACCGTAAAAGCTGTTTCGTGCTGAGAGTTGTTGTTTGCAACCATGGGAGCCAGGTCAAGACTGTCTGAGATCTTTTTTGTTAAAGAGACACATATGAGCCCTTTTGCCATGGAAGCCATAAAATTCACTTTTTGAGGAGTAGAAAAAGTAGCCGCATAGACTAGATCCCCCTCATTTTCTCTATCTTCATCATCAACCATCAAGACCATTTTACCTTGCTTGATATCCTCAATTGCCCTTTCCACCCTGTTTTTAGACATAAATTTCTCCAAATAGATTTATTTTCGTGAAATTGTACCATAATCCCTTGACAATTAAGATAAAAACGACTATAATTTCACCTCAATTAACGCGGGATAGAGCAGTTTGGTAGCTCGTCGGGCTCATAACCCGAAGGTCGGGGGTTCAAATCCCTCTCCCGCAACCAATTTACTTAAACTTATTGTTGGGGTGTCGCCAAGCGGTAAGGCACTGGTTTTTGGTACCAGTATTCAGGGGTTCGAATCCCTTCACCCCATCCACTAATCGACAACAATTATAAAATCAACTCATACTTTGTATAACCCAAGAAATCACTACAGTTAAACCGGCTAGAATTAAAGAGAATTTTCAAGTTTAAATTTCAACCTTTGCAAGTACTCAGATCTATAACACAAGATACATCTCAACCAAAGATTGCTAAAAAGATAGGCTACAGTGTTGGGAAAGTCAACTTCATCATCAAAGCT
>JASFYR010000019.1:0-106460 GCA_045047115.1 Sulfurospirillum sp. | reverse complement strand
AAATTCCTCGCACTCATGCTACGCCCTTGGCGAGAATATACTATCTCAACAGACCTTTTAAATTCCTCGCACTCATGCTACGCCCTTGGCGAGAATATATGCTTTATCCACACAACAGAAGCTATTTTATCAACTCCAGCATATCAACTACAGCTTTTTCAAAGCCAATAAAAACTGATCTTGCTATGATACATTGACCTATATTTAACTCCACTATACCATCAATTTTGCATATCTCTTTTACATTTTGATAATTCAATCCATGTCCTGCAGCTACCTTCAAACCCAAACTGTTTGCATAAGCTGTAGAATCTGCCAAATCAAGAAGTGCCTTTTTTAACGCTCTCTTGAGTTCACCTCGCGATAACTCTAACTCTTTTATACTGTGCTTGGTATAGGAAAGATTTGAGAACAACATCGCATATATATTTGAATATAAACCGGTATGAAGCTCTATCCATTCGGCTCCAATATCTTTTGATAACTCTATTGCTCTAGGATTCGGATCTATAAACAAAGAGACTTCTATACCGTTTTTTTGTAGTTTTTTAGCCACATTTTGTAAAATTTTGTAGTTTTTTACAACATCCAATCCGCCCTCTGTTGTCACTTCTTCTCTCTTTTCCGGTACTATCGTTGCACGGTGTGGCATTAACTCTATGACTTTTTGTATGATTTCATCATCTATGGCACACTCAAGATTTACAGGAAGCTGTGAGTTTTCTATGATTCTCTTTGCATCATAATCATTTATATGCCTCCTGTCTTCACGCAGATGTATGGTTATCTGATCTGCTCCGGCTCTTTTAACAAGAGATACAGCATCCAATGGATCTGGATCATTTATTTTTCTAGCCTCTCTTAAAACTGCAATATGATCGATATTTACACCTAAAAACATTTCCAAACTCCTTATTATTACCCACTGACTAAATATGATATAGTGCGTAAGATCAGTTATAAATTTAATATTTGATATAATACCAAAAGGTATATTTAAGGAGGATAAAAGAGAGATGACAGGATGTGATTTGGGATCAAACACTATAAGAATAGTACAAATTGACTGCCGCAGCAAGAAGAGAATAAATGAATTTGAGAGAATTGTAAAGACAGGCAAAAACTTACAAAAAACTGGGCTCATCAGTGAAGAGTCTATACAAAATATCTTAAATGCCCTAAAAGATGCCTCAAAAATCATAAATTTTGAAAGTGATAAAACAAAATGTGTAGCCACTCAAGCCCTAAGAGTTGCAAAAAACTCTGCCAAAGTGTTAAAAATTATAAAAGAGAGATGTGGATTGAATTTTGAGATTATAGATGGTGTTTTGGAAGCAAGATACACAATTCTGGGAGTAAAAACATCGCTCAAAAATATGGGCATAAAAGGCGATAATTTTGCGATTTTTGATTTAGGAGGAGGCTCTACCGAGTTAAGCTATGTAAAAGACAACAATATAAGCACTAAAAGTTTTCCTTTTGGAATTTTAAATGTTTATGAGAGGTATGAACAAAATCTTTTAAGCGGTATAAAAGAGGAGTTAAAGCCTTTGGTAAGGTTTTCAAAAAAGCATAAAAAACCTGATTTTCTCATCGCAACTGCCGGTACTCCTACAACAGTTTGCGCCTTTTTACAAGATATGGACTACAAACACTACAATCACGAAAAAGTAAATGGAAAAACTCTACATGTAGAAGATTTTAAAAAAGCATATGATATGATACTCTCTATGAGCAGGAGTGAGCAGGAGAGATATTGTGGCACGGGAAGAAGCGAGCTTATCAAAACTGGTATCTTGATAGTTACAAACCTTATGAAAGAGATAGGTTTTGACGAATCTATTGTAATTGATGACGGATTAAGAGAGGGTGTTGCACTCTCTATGTGTAAAGAGGGGGGAGAGGTATAATTATGGCAAAAGTTGTTATTTTTAGTGGAGCTGGCATAAGTGCGCCTAGCGGGATATCTACTTTTAGAGATACCGGGGGGCTTTGGGAGAAGTACGAGATAGAGGACATCTGTAGTGCAGGATGCCTTGAGACTAACAGAGATGAGACTATAGATTTTTACGACAAAAGAAGAGAAGATATAAAAGACAAAACACCGAATAGTGCGCATAAGATGTTAGCTGCTATTGCAGAAAAATATCCAAAAGAGATAAAAATAATCACGCAAAATGTTGATGATATGTTTGAAAAAGCAGGTTGCAAGGATGTCTTGCATCTTCATGGGTTTTTAAAAGAAATATGTTGTGAGTATTGCTCATACAAACAAAACATAGGCTACGAGGCACAAAAAAACAGTTATAAAATTTGTCCAAAATGTTCCCATTATCTCAGACCAAACATCGTATTTTTTGGTGAACCGGCACCAAGATATGCAGATTTATATCACAATATGCAAAACTGCGAAATGCTTGTAGTCATAGGAACAAGTGGCAATGTTATAAATACAGACATATTTTTGAACAACAAAATCAAAAAATCAATCCTTAACAATCTTGAGCCAAGCTCTGCCATCGATGACAGTCTCTACTCAAAAGTTCTTTACAAATCGGTTACACAGGCTATAGATGAGATTATTTTTGATATAGAAGATTTTTTATCCAATGCCAATTAAATTAAAGCTTTTATTAGATATAATAACCCCCTTTTATCAGCTAATTTGCAAAACTATAATCTTTAGAGGACAAATCCTCACTTTGGTCTGAGTCTCACAAATTATAGTTTTGCAAATTAGCTTTTGAAAAAAAATTAAACAAATACGAAAGGAGAAGTCATGGATTTAAACGGTTCCCAAATGGTTATCGAAGCACTGCGAAGGGAGAATGTTAGCGTTGTCTTTGGCTATCCTGGCGGCGCTATTATGAATGTTTATGATGAAGTATATAAACAAAACTATTTTGAGCACATACTCACAAGACACGAACAAGCCGCAATTCATGCAGCAGATGGATATGCAAGAGCCAGCGGAGAAGTTGGAGTTGCTTTTGTGACAAGTGGACCTGGATTTACAAATGCAGTTACCGGTTTGGCAAATGCATATATAGACTCTATCCCTATGGTTGTCATAAGCGGTCAAGTGCCAATCACTATGATAGGAACTGATGCATTTCAGGAGATTGATGCAGTTGGTATAAGCAGACCGTGTGTCAAACACAACTATCTTGTAAAAGATGCAAAAGATCTGCCGCGCATACTCAAAGAGGCTTTTTATATAGCAAAAAGCGGAAGACCGGGGCCTGTGCATGTAGATATACCAAAAGATGTCACAGCTCAAGTTGCTGCCTTTGTCTATCCCGAAAAAATAACAATGAGAACATATAAGCCGACGTACAAGGGAAACAGCAGACAAATAAAAAAAGTTGTAGATGCAATTGCAAACTCTAATCGACCTATCTTATATATCGGTGGTGGAGCTGTAAACTCGGGAGCTAGTGAATTGGTTCGTGAATTTGCTGAAATCTCAGGTATCCCTGCTGTTGAAACACTGATGGCAAGAGGAGTTTTGGGAGATAAAAATCCTCTTCTTTTGGGCATGGTCGGTATGCATGGATGCTACAGTGCAAATATGGCGATGAGCGAAGCAGATCTTATGATAGCTTTTGGTCCTAGATTTGATGATAGAGTTACTGGAAAACTGAGTGAATTTGCAAAACATGCGAAAGTTATACATGTAGATATAGATCCTAGCAGCATAGGCAAGATTGTTGATATTGACTACCCGATTGTTGGAGATTTAAAAAATGTCTTAACGGATATGATGCCGTTGGCAAAAGAGAAAATTGACTCTACCAAATATCAATCTTGGAGAGATTTACTAAAAAGATATGATGAAATTCATCCGCTAGAGTATAGTGATGACAAAAACAATATAAAGCCCCAATGGGTCATACAAAGAGTCGGAGAAACACTTGGAAAAAAGGCTATCATCTCTACAGATGTTGGTCAACATCAGATGTGGACAGCTCAATTTTATCCGTTTGACAGACCAAGGCAATTTATAACAAGCGGGGGTTTGGGAACTATGGGCTTTGGTTTTCCAGCAGCCATAGGAGTCAAAAAAGCCAAACCTGATATGATCTCAGTCAATATAACAGGTGATGGCTCAATCTTGATGAATATCCAAGAGCTAATGACAGCTTATGAGTCTAAGATACCTGTTATAAATATCATACTAAACAATGGATACTTAGGCATGGTAAGGCAGTGGCAGACATTTTTCTACGACAAAAGATATGCTTCTACAGACCTAAGCAATGCACAGCCTGATTTTGTTAAACTAGCTCAGAGTTTTGGCGGACTCGGTTTTAGAGTAGAAACAAAAGAAGAGTTTGATGAAGCACTTGAAAAAGCTGTACAGAGCAATCTAGTCTGCATGATAGATGTAAATGTTGACAGACTGGAGGATGTTTTACCGATGGTTCCGGCTGGTGGCACACTTTATAATATGATTCTAGAGTATAAGGAGTAGATTATGAGAGACAATAAACAAAAAACAGAGATAAGAAGAGTTTTATCTGTAATTGTTACAAATGAAGATGGTGTTCTCTCTAGAATCTCAGGACTGTTTGCAGGAAGAGGGTACAATATAGACTCGCTTACTGTTGCCCCTGTGCCTGAAACAGATTTTTCAAGACTCACTATCGTTACGCGTGGAGATGAGAGAGTTTTGGAGCAGATTGTTAAGCAGTTACACAAACTCATACCTACATACAAAGTTATAGAATCGGGTGAATTTGTGGAAAAAGAGATGGCTCTTGTAAAAATACCTCTAAATGAAGACTTTAATGGGCTAGATGCTATGCTAAAAGCATATAATGGCACTATCGCAAACAGTGGTGCTGATTTTATAGTGGTTGTGGTTGCAGACAATTCAAAGAGGATAGACAACTTCTTGCAAGCGATAAAAAAATACAATCCGACAGATATGGTAAGAAGCGGATCAGTAGCTATGGATGTCTGATGAAACTGAGTCAGATAGTCAAAATATTAAACTTAGAATATAAAGGGGATGATTTTAAGATAAAATCATTCTCCATGCTTGAAGATGCAAGTGAAGAAAATATAGTCTTTTTTGACAACCCAAAACTTACACAAAAGCTAAAAGAGACAAAAGCCAAAGTTATCCTGACAACAAAAAAGTTTATAAATATAACTCCAAAAAGTTCTATCGCTCTTACATGTGAAGATCCTCATCTCTGCTTTGCAATTTTAAGTAAATATTTTGCCAGGAAATCATTTGACTTTAGTACAAAACCAGATATAAGTAAATATGCAAAAATAGGAACAAATGTACAAATCGGCAGTAACAGCACAGTAGAAGAAGGTGTAACTATATATCCGAATGTAACTATCGGGCAAAATGTCAAGATAAGAAAAAACAGCATCATCTATCCAGGCGTTGTCATATATGGAGATACGCAGATAGGCTCAAATTGCATACTTCAAGCAGGTGCCGTCATCGGAAGTGATGGTTTTGGTTATGCTCATACAAAAGCAGGTGAACATATAAAGATATATCACAATGGAGATACTATACTTGAAGATAATGTAGAGATTGGAGCAAACAGTACGATAGATCGAGCACCTATAGGCTCAACAATTATCAAAAAAGGTACAAAAATAGATAATCTGGTACAAATTGGACATAATTGTGAACTAGGTGAGCATTGTATAATAGTCTCCCAAGCCGGACTTTCTGGCTCGACAAAATTGGGCAGAAATGTTATAATGGGAGGTCAAAGTGCTACCGCAGGACACCTCAGTATCGGTGATTTTGCAGTTGTTGCAGCAAGAGGCGGTGTCACCAAAAAACTAGAGGGCGGAAAGACCTATGGAGGTTTTCCTCTCATGTTGCAAAAAGAGTGGCTGAAAAAACAGGCAAAAATAACAAAAATAACAAAAAAAATTTAAAGGAGAAAAAGATGAGTGGAAAAAACAATACAGTTATAAAAACTTTTCATTTGGCAGACACAAAAAACGGAGCAATTTCTGTATCACATTTGGAGGAGCCTTATGGTGATGGTTCCTTTCCTGTTGTAAGCATTGGTATATCACTAAAGAAGGACTCGGGTGAACCTGATTGGAAAGCTCATATACCTTATGAAAATCTTGATGAGCTAATAACTGCTTTAAATGAAGCAAAAGAGAGATTTGGCAACAAATAAAATCTTTTTTAAGAGGCTAGCTAGTAAGCCTCTTAAAATTATCTACATCTTGACTTTTTATCTCTTATGTGGTAGATTATAAACATCAAATCTATCTTAGATAAAGGTGGTCAAGATGAAATACTTCAAAACAGATAAAAAAAATAGAATCACTTGCTTACTTTGTCGTCACTACTGCAAACTAAAAGATGGGCAAGTTGGCATATGCGGAGTAAATAAAAATGTCAACGGAGAACTTAAAACTCTAGTTTACGGGCATCCTGTCGCACTAAATATTGATCCAATCGAGAAAAAACCTCTATACCATGTGCTTCCTGGAACCAAGGCTCTCTCTTTTGGAACTGTTGGCTGTAATTTTCAATGCCCATTTTGCCAAAATTGGGATATATCTCAAGAAAAAAATATAAACAAGTCTATAGAAGTAAATCCTCAACAAATGGTTGATTTGGCACTTGAGCATCGTTGTAAATCAATTGCCTACACCTACAATGAGCCAACAATTTTCTACCCATATGCCAAAGATATAGGTATGATTGCCAGAAAAAATGGTCTGAAAAATCTCTTTATCAGCAATGGTTTTGAATCTCCCGAAGTTATAGAAGATATGTCAGTCTGGCTGGATGCTGCAAATATAGATCTGAAAAGCTGGAATGAAGATTACTATAAAAAAATCTTAAAAGGTGGGCTTGAATCGGTCAAAGAGACTATTGAGATGATGGTTCATAATGGCATATGGGTTGAAATTACTACCTTGCTGATAGAAAATGAAAATGACAGTGACAGAGATATAGAAGAAATGGCTATATTCATAGCAGAAAAATTAGGCAGACATATACCTTGGCACCTGAGTGCTTTTCATGCAGATTACAAGATGAAAGACCACAAAGACACAACCCTGCAAACCCTGCAAAGAGCATACAAGATTGCCAAGAAGACAGGACTATACTATGTGTATCTTGGAAATGTGCCTACTGATAAAGATACGCTTTGTCCGCATTGCGGAGAACTTTTGATAGACAGAAAAGGATTTTCTTTGATTAAAAACAGTATGCTTGCCGGGCACTGTCCAAAATGCAACTCGGCGATAGAGGGCATATGGAACTGACAAGCAAATCTTGCTTGTCAGCTTTGATTTTACTTTTTTTCTACAAAATCTTTGATACGAGAAATTCCCTCTCTTATGCTTTTTTCATCTGTTGCAAAAGAAAACCTGAAGTAACCTTCACTCCCAAAGCCGATACCAGGAACCGTAGCCACGCCTTTTTCTTCCAGAAGTCTTTTGCAAAAATCGAGTGAATTATCTGTAAAATTCTTGATATTTACAAAAAGATAAAAGGCTCCACTTGGATTTATAACACTTAGTCCATCTATTGCAGTAAAAAGCTCAACTGCTATATCTCTTCTTTTTTCAAACTGAACTCTCATATCTTCTATATCCTTATCTGCCTCACCTAAAAGTGCCGGAATTGAAGCTTTTTGTGTAATTGAATTTATGTTTGATGTGCTTTGGCTCTGAAGTTTTTTCATACTGGCAGTCAACTCTCTGATAGGACAAGCCATATAGCCAAATCTCCATCCTGTCATAGCTACAGATTTACTAAGTCCATTGATTGTTATAGTTCTTTTATACATATCTTCGCTGATACTGGCCGTAGAAGTAAATTTCAACCCGTCATACACTAGTTTTTCATACATTTCATCAGAAGCTACAAGTACATTTGTACCTTTTAGCACATCAGCCAAGCCTTTTAGTTCATCTTTTGTATATACCGAACCTGTCGGATTTGATGGAGAGTTTAAAATCAAAAGCTTAGTTTTGTCTGTAATGGCATCTCTTAATTGTTGCGGGGTTATCTTGAAACTTGTTGAGTCATCAGTCTGTATCTCAACTATCTTTCCGCCAGAATATTTTATGATTTCAGGATAAGTAACCCAGTATGGAGCCGGGACTATCACCTCATCACCCTCATCAATCAAAGCTTGAGTCAGATTGAAAAGAGACTGCTTTGCACCAACATTAACAATGATATCTCCGGCATCATATATAAGATTATTTTCTTTTCTAAGCTTCACTTTTACCGCAGATATTACTTCCGGACATCCTGCAACTGCTGTATATTTGGTAAAACCGTCCATCAAAGCTCTTATAGCTTCGTTTTTTATAATTTGTGGCGTATCAAAATCAGGCTCACCTGCTGAGAAACTTATAACATCCCTGCCATCTGCTTTCATCTGTTTTGCCAAAGCCGTGATTGCCAGAGTCATAGACTCTGAGAGTGACTGTATCCTTTTTGATAACATGTTTTATTCCTTTACTGATTTCAAAAATTGTTTGTAAATTGTTTCTAGTTCTATATCCGCTTCCAATAAACTTTTATCATGATGCTGTGAATTTACAGCAGTTTCAAGTGCCTTAACCCTCTTAAACAGATATAAAAAAAGCTCCTTATTGATATCGGGTATCTTGTTGTGAGCCATCGGGTCTTTATTTCTTCCTTTTTTTATGACTCTTGCCGGTATGCCTACAGCTGTTGTATTACTCGGTACATCTGATATAACTACAGAGTTTGAGCCTATGCGTGAGTTTGAGCCTATAGTTATATTTCCCAAAACTTTGGCCCCGGCCCCTATAACACTGCCACTTTGCACTGTGGGATGTCTCTTTTGACCCCTGTTTAGATTTACTCCGCCAAGAGTTACCCCTTGATAAATCAATATATCATTTTCTACAATAGCCGTTTCTCCGATGACTACACCAAAAGCGTGATCTAAAAAAACCCTTCTTCCTATAGTGGCAGCAGGGTGAATGTCTATATTTGTAATAAATTGGCTAAGCCCCATCAATGCTCTAGCTATCCTTTTAAATCCTCTTTTATATATGATATTTGCAACTCTATAGTTTACAATCGCCCAAACTCCAGGGTAGTTGAAAAATAGCTCTACTTTAGAGTTTATGGCAGGATCATTTTTGAGAGGTTGTGCAAAATCCTCTCTTATCTGTTGCCATAAACCAATCTTGCTTGTCATTACACTTTTTCCTTTAATTTATTGTTTTCAAGTAGCCATTATCATTTAAAAACATACTTATTTCTTTTAGTATATAATTTTTTGCCTTATCATCTATTAAATTTGAGTTCTCAATTTTTTGGGCTAATCTCTTATTAATTTCGCCAACATCATAATCCAAATCTTCCATTATATCTATGATGCTTTGAGCCTCCAAAGAGTTTTTTATCTCATATCCGTTATCATCTATAAAGACAGTAGCTTCACTGGGATGTGTAAAAAGATTATGTTTCATACCCAGCACTTCTTGATAAGCCCCCACCAAAAAAAAGCCCAGAAAATAATCCTCCTGCATCACATCCAGTTCATGCAGAAACAGAGGTTGTTCTCTGTTGTAGCTGATCTCTCCGTCACTGTCGCAGGTTATATCCCATATAGAGGCGGAACGGGTAGGCAACTCATCAAGTCTATCCAAAGGCATCACCGGAAAATTCTGATTTATCCCCCAAAAATCCGGCAGACTCTGAAAAAGTGAAAAATTTATCAGATACCTCTCCTGTATCATGTCTTGTATCTGCAACAACTCTTTGGAGTCTCTGTCTTTTAGAAGGATTATAGCTTTTTTTATGATAAGATTGACAAGCACTTCAGTATTGCTTCTATCAACCAAATCTATATAACCCAAATCAAACAGAGTTAAAAGAGAGTTCATATGATCTATACTGTCATGCAGATACTCTTGGGCATAAGTGCTGTCTATCGTATTGTACAGCTCGTACAACTCTTGCACGAGTGGTGGATTTTCATCTTTTAATTTTAGCTTTGTCTCTGTGTATTCTTGTGAAAAAAGCTCTAACACAGGAGCGACTAAAACTGCGTGGGATGCTGCTATATATCTGCCTGATTCTATATAGATATCAGGCTCTTTTACCTTTTTACTGCTCGATATGTCTTTAAGCAGATAGACAACATCATTTGCATACTCTCTTAGTGTATAGTTTCTTTTTATCTCATCTATATGTTGCGAATACTCTACAGCTAATCCACCACCGAGATTTATGGCATTTAAGCCATCAGCACCCATCTTTTTTAGCTGAGCATATATATTTCCAGCTTCTCTTAGAGCCTTCTTTAGTGGTCCGATTTCTGAGATTTGAGAACCTATATGGAAGTGTATCATACTAAATTTATCTATCAAATTAGCATTTTTCAACATATTCATAGCCTCTATAAGCTCTGTCGAAGTCAAGCCGAACTTTGAGTTTATACCGCCACTTTTTGCCCATATACCTATGCCCGAGCTGTGAAGTCTGATGCGAAGTCCGATATTTGGAGTTTGTAAAAATCTCTCTTTATTTATCTTTATAATATTTTTAAGCTCACTCAACCCCTCTATAATCAAAGTGATATTGTGCCCCATCTCTTTAGCTATAAAACCTAGAGATATCATCTCTTTATCTTTGAAACCGTTTACAGTGATAGGTGAGTTTTCATTGTTGTAAACCATCGCAAGTAAGAGTTCAGCCTTACTTCCTGCCTCTAATCCATAGTTATACTTCTTGCCCAATCTCACTAGATTTTTGACAAAATTTGGATATTGATTTACTTTAAGTGGATATACTGCGTTAAACGAACCCTCATAGTCAAATTCATCTTTTGCATTTTTAAATTTTTCATATATCAAATCTATCTGTTTTTCTATAAGATGAGGAAACCTCAGCAGTATAGGACCTCTAACCCCTCCATCTCTTATCTCTTTTGTGATTTTAACCAAAGAAGGGCTGCTTTTATAATTGACCTTTACTTTTTTATTTTCTATAAAAAAATTGTCATTTCCCCAAATATCGATACCGTACTTCAACTCACAAACCTAATAGTTCATCTTGAGAAAGAAGCCTCTCTTCCTTACTTTGCAAATCCTTCATCCACAACATATCTTTTGCCAGTTCATCTTCTCCCACACAAATACAGTATCTTACATTTTGTTTATCTGCATTTTTAAGGTGTACTTTTAGAGATTTTTTATCGTAGTTGAGTGATGTTTTTTTATCTTTTCTCATTTTTACAGCCAACTCAAAACAGAGTTCACTTGCCTCATCACAAAGTGCTCCTATATAGTAACCCTCTCTTTTGTTCTTAGGCATAATAATAAGCTCCATAAGCCTCTCTATACCCATAGCAAAACCTATACCACTCGTTGGTTTTCCATCAAGATACTCTACAAGTTTATCATATCGTCCACCGCCTGCTATGGCACTTTGAGCACCTATAGCGTCACTAATAAACTCAAATGCAGTTTTATTATAGTAATCAAGCCCACGAACAAGTTTTGGATTTATGGTATATTCTACTTTAAATATATCCAGTATCTCTTTTAACTTTACAAAATCATCTCTACATGTGGAACATAGATTATCTATCAAAAGAGGGGCACTCTTGTATATCTCCTGACAGGAACTGTTTTTACAATCAAGCACTCTTATAGGATTTGTATCTCTTCTTCTTTTACAATCCTCACAAATACCATCTTGATTTTTTAAAAACTCGACCAAATTATCTCTATATGAGGGCATACACTCACTACATCCCAAAGAGTTTAGCTCTAGTTTGTATCCTATACCAAAAAAATCCAACATCTCTTTTAGCATTAGTATGATAGTTGCATCCTCTTTTGTGTTTGATTGATTAAAGCTTTCTATACCAAACTGATGGAATTCTCTTAGCCTGCCTTTTTGAGGTCTCTCATATCTAAACATAGGACCATAATAAAAAAACTTTTTTTGCACTCCTGCTCTATCATACTTTTGTTGTATAAAGGCCCTGACAACACCGGCAGTCCCCTCAGGTCTCATGCAAACATCGTTGCCACCTTTATCGGTAAACTGATACATCTCTTTTCCGACTATATCACTGCTCTCTCCAACACTTCTTTTAAAAAGTGCTGTCTCTTCGAGTATAGGAGTCTCAATATACTCAAATCCATAATTTTTAGCAATCCTGCTACAATTTTCAATAAAATATATATATTTCTCGCTTACTGGTGAGAACAAATCTTTCATGCCCCTAAGTGCTTGTATCATAGTATAAAACCCTTTATCTCTTTATGTATATCATCTATAGGCTTTGAGGCATCGATGCTCAAAACTTTTATCGGGAGTGAATTTAAGATACTTATCATCAAATCCTGCACCCTTAAAAGATACTCAATTCCTCTGAGCTCTATATTATCGTGGTTTTTCGATGAGAGTCGTTTGTGAATCAACTCTTTTGTAGTGACAAACAAAACTACTTTGTCCGGCAATTTCCCCTGCAGTGCAAATCTGTTCATCAAAATCAAAAAATCTTTGTCTAAAGAGGGATGATTTGCCAAAGCATATGAGATGCCTGAAATCATACCTCTGTCAGATATGATAATTTTATCTTTTTTATCTTTTATATTTTCTTCAAAATTTTGCGCCCTGTCTGCCAAAAACATAAACAACTCGGCATTGAACGAGATCTTCTCTTCACTCTCTAAGATAATTTCTCTTAATTTAAGACCAAGTTTTGTTCCGCCAGGCTCTCTTATAGCTATCACATCATCAAAATTTTTTTTGAAAAGCTCTATCTGCGTACTCTTTCCTGTTGTATCGATTCCTTCAAATATCACATACATCTATCTATCCAAAAATTCTAAAATTTCACGAGGCACAAGATGACTCGCATCGCCTTTGTGTCTTACTATATCTCTTACGACCGTAGAGCTTATAAAGGCATGTTCGAGACTTGGCATCAGATAAATCGTGTCTATATTTTTGTCTATTGAAGCATTGGCATAACCCATCTGTAGCTCATACTCAAAATCGCTGACAGCTCTAAGACCCCTGATAATTGTGTTTACATTTTGATCTTGACAAAAATTCACCAAAAGCGAGTAAAAAGGAGAGACCTCTACGCCTTTCATCTCTTTTAAACTTACTTTTGCCATTAAAACTCTTGTTTCAAGATCATACATAGGCTTTTTGGTGCCTGAATCCGCAACTCCAACTATCACCTTGTCAAAAATTTTTCTAGCTCTTTTTATCACTGAGCGGTGTCCTAGTGTAATAGGGTCAAAAGTACCGGGATATATCGCCACTTTTTTCGACATTATCCTCTCCACCTTTCAAATAAATTATGTCTGATTCCTAACAAATCAAACCATTTTCCAATCAAAAAATCTTCCATATCTTCTAAATTTTCTATTTTAGCATAGTATCCTAACACCGGTGGCGCCATCACAACACCCAATCTTGAGAGTTTGAGCATGTTTTCCAAAGCTATCGCAGAAAAAGGCATCTCCCTAGGAGCTATGATTAGTTTTTTTCTCTCTTTTATCATCACTGAGGCACTTCTAGTGATAAGATTGTCGCTTATACCACAAGCAATCTTTGCTAGAGTATTCATACTGCAAGGCACTATTATCATCGCATCACATCCAAATGAACCTGAAGAGGTGGGTGCTGAGATATCGGAATTTTCCAGAAAAAATCTATTTTCCTCTTTTTGCAAAACTGTTTTAGCATTTTGCGAAAAAATAATATATTTTTCTATCTCGCACGGTAGTTTTTCTATAAATCTCTCTCCTAGTCTAACTCCGCTTGCACCGCTTATAGCTATGGTCAATTTCATAATTACTCCAAAATTTTGGCTGTTTTCAAAGATATTATTTTTGCCCTTAGAGTCTTGCCTGAAGATGTTTTTATACGGACTGTATCTCCTATATTTGCATCATTTAGCAAGTGTGCATCTGTCTCCAAGACAAGATTTCCGTTCCGAAAAACAGCTTTTATGTATTCACCTCTTAATATATCTTTTTTGATCCGAAAATGTCTTGCATTTAAAATAGTATCTTTTTTGATGTAACCTTTGACTATGTAGTTTTTTTGGAGTTTTCCCGTAATCACACCATTCCTTAGTCTATCAAGCTTCACCCTTTTTTTTATATAATCATCTTTTTGCAGGATTTTACCGTTTCGCAAATTATAGTTCGCTTTAAAAACAGTAATTGTCGCATCTATATCAAACTTTAGATATATCTTTCTTGTTTCATTATCCCTTATAAGTCTTACGCCTAAAACTCCTTTTGATCTTTCAAATGAATTTGGTTTCAACTCAATACCATCTATCTTGTAAAAGGACAACCCGGGCCCAAGAGAAGAGGGTGAAGATATGGAGATACTCTTTATCTCAATACTCGGAAATCTCTCTTTGAATTTTTTTGCCAATTCCGTTTTTATAAGTTTTACATCTATGGGAAGATGACAGTTTTTAAAGATTACTGTACCGTTTGAGAGATCTGTTATGTTTATATCGTTTTTTTTAAATTTTGATAGAATTTTCAGCGAGGAGACAGTGTATCTTGCTCTGTTTTTTGGCAAATCAAGTATAAAAAAATCTTGTTTTATATGTTTATCGAACAAAGAGGCATCAACCCTTTTTAAACCATCCACGCAATAGCTATGTTTTAAAGACAACTCACTGTTTGAGTGCAAAAAACCAAAAACAAGAAGTAGCAATAAAATGGAGCGGGAAACGAGGTTCGAACTCGCGACCCCGACCTTGGCAAGGTCGTGCTCTACCACTGAGCTATTCCCGCACATGCTTTTGTTAGAAGTTTGAAATGGTATCAAAAAGTTCCTTTAAAAACTATTAGATTTATCTCTTCGCCTCTGTCTATAAAATTTTTCTCTTCGGATATCACCAAGAGTGCATTGCTCTGCACCATGGGCAAAATCATACCTGAGCCATATCTGTTTTCACCCGTGATAAAAAATTCACCATTGGTATATCTGCCTAGCACCAAATTTGTCCTGTTTGGCTTGACTTTTAACTCTTTTGCCATTTTAGCCTTTAAAATTTTATGTTCAAACTCTAAGCAACCTTGCAGTTTTTTAAGTAATGGCACAAGAATTAAAAAAGCATTTACATACGCAGCCAGCGGATTTCCCGGCATGGAAGCTACTATAGTAGAATCCATCTTACCAATCATTGTGGGACGACCCGGTTTTATATTTATTCCATGAAACAAGGGCTTTAATCCGTTGTACAGAAGTGCATCTTCCACAAAATCAGCTTCACCCATACTGATGCCACCTGTTGTCACAAGTACATCGTATTTTTTCATCCCGGCAAAATATCTCTTACTCTCTTCAAGGGAGTCAGGTATGACCCCGCAATAATCAGCCTCAAAACCATGCTCAGCAAAAAGTGCTATCAAGGAGCTAGAGTTAACATTGTAAATCTCATCACAAGTTGCCTCCTCCCATGGTTCTCTTAGCTCATCACCTGTTGAAAATACTCCTATTGTGATTTTTTTATAGACTTGAATTTGCGAAATTCCCTGAGATGCAAGCATCGCCAACACAGCAGAATCTATAGTGGTGCCTTTGCTAAAAAGAGTCTCCCCCTCTGCCAACTCTTCTCCCTTTGTTCTAAAGGCATTTCCTTTTTTTGTAATTTGAGGCATCTGCACAAAACCATCAGTGAGTAATTTTGCATCTTCAAAAGCAACAATTGTATCTGCACATTTTGGGATTTTAGCCCCTGTCATTATCTTAAAACACTCTCCATTATCCAAATCACCATCTTTGCTTTGACCCGCAAAAATAGTATCTTTTATAAAAAGCTTCTTTCCTGCTTCACTGTGTCTAATAGCATATCCATCCAGTGCCGAGTTATTAAAAGATGGCAGGTTTTTCTGGCATACTACTTTCGATGCCAAGACTCTTCCAAGCGCTAATGATATAGTTATCCACTGTGTAAGCGGTTTGGTGTCTGCTAAATTTTGTGATAATTTTATAGCTTCATTTAGTGGTGTTGATGTTAACTTTTGCATTACTCTTCCAATCTTTGTATATCTGCTCCAAGAGCAGAAAATTTGCCCTCCAGGTTTTCATATCCTCTATCCAAATGATAAATTCTATGCACTTTAGTTGTCCCCTCTGCCACCAGAGCAGCAAGTATAAGAGCTGAACTTGCACGCAAATCAGTAGCCATAACATCGGCTGCTATCAGGTTCATATCTCCCTCTACAGTGGCACTGTGGCCTTTGAGCTTTATGTTTGCACCCATACGGGTAAGTTCACTCACATGCATAAATCTATTCTCAAAAAGCCTCTCATCAATGATACTAGTACCACTTGCCTGCGTACAGAGTGCCATAAACTGAGCCTGCATATCTGTAGGAAATCCGGGATACTCACTCGTCTCAATATCACTGGCTTCTATTTTAGGTGCTGGCAGAAGTGTTATGGAGTTTTCGTTCTCTTCAAAACCAAAACCCATCTGTTCAAGTTTCAACACAATTGACTCAAGATGAGATGGAATCACATCTGTGATAGTTATCTTTGAGTTTGTTATAGCCCCTGCACAAAGATAGGTGCCTGCTTCAATTCTATCGGGTATAACTCTTACATCTTTTAAATCCAGCAACTCTCCGTAGCTTCCTACAATTGTAATTTTTGATGTTCCTATGCCCTCTATCTTGACTCCGGCATCTCTTAAAACTTCGCAAAGCTGTACGACCTCAGGCTCTTTTGCAACATTTACAAGTTTTGTGACACCATGAGCCAGAGATGCAGCCATCAGTATGTTTTCACTTCCTGTAACAGTCACTTTATCAAAGATGATAGTAGCACCCTTTAATCCCTGCGGTGCTTTTGCTACTACATATCCTTGCTTCAGTTCTATCGTAGCTCCCATCTGCTCCAGTGCTTTTAGATGCAAATCTATAGGCCTTTGTCCTATGGCACAACCTCCGGGCATCGAGACTTCACAGTGACCAAACCTGGCTAAAAGAGGGCCGAGAGTAAGTATGGAAGCCCTCATCTTTCGCACGATATCATAATTTGCACAAGCCGACTCAACAGTAGTAGTGTCTATTGTAACAGAGCTATCTTTAAATTTTGATTTGGCTCCTAAATTTTCTAATAATTTCAGTAGAGTTTTAACATCGACAACGCTTGGAATATTTGATAGAGTAATTTTGTTTTTAGAGAGCAAAGTCGCAGCCAAGAGAGGCAAAGCTGAGTTTTTAGCTCCGGATATAGAGACTGAACCCCTTAACTTTTGCTTTCCTTTTATAGATAAATAATGCAACAAAACATATCCTTGTGTTTTTATTAGAGATATTATATGATATATTTTATAATATAATGGTAAACTTTGCTCCTTTTCCGCCGATATCTGGTAAAGCTGTGGATACACTCCATTGTGCAGTGGTCTCATAAATTTATATTTTGTAACTTTTATATATGGAGATTCAGGGGTTTTTAGAGGTGTCCATAAATTTTTCTAACTTTTCAAGCGAGTTTATCTCTTTGGTTGTTGATGTTTTTTTCTCTATATGCAAGACTCTATCCGTTTCATCCAAAAGCTCATCAAACATAGAGACATTTATGGGTATCTTGCCATTTGACATCACAACAAAATCATCACCATTAAGCCTAAAGATATAACTGTCATTATAATGTTTCTTTAATATAGAAACAACATTCTTCAAAAAAATATTGCCTCTGTTCCAGCCAAACTTGCTGTTATACTTCCCAAAATTATGAAAAAGCAAGGCATTTATATATCGTCTCTTATATGAATTTTTATTTTGGACAAAAATCAACTCAAGGTAGGTTTTGTTATAGGCATTTGTCAACTGATCTTCGAAAAAGAAAGCAAATTTTTTCTCTTCCATATCGCTTGAGGGGAGTTGAAAAATATTTTCATCCAATCTGACATCTTTTAAAACCTCAATTGCGTACTTAATTACTTCGGGATGAAACTGTGTTCCTGAAAATCTCGATAGTTCAATAAGTGCATCTTTGAGTTTGATTCTTGGTTTATATATCCGGTTTGTAGTCATGGCATCAAAGGCATCTGTTACAATCATGATTTGAGCCAAAGGCAAGATTTCATCTTTTTTAAGGCACAAAGGATAGCCTTTTCCATCATATCTCTCATGATGTTGTGAAATTATTTTTGAAAGCCCGCTGTACATCGGAATATTTTCAAGCAGCCTTGTACCGGTCACAACATGCTCCTTGATAATCGACAATTGCAAATCATCCAATTTTCCCGGATTTAAAAGTACAGCATCCGGTGTCTCTATCTTGCCTATATCGTGCAGTATTCCGGCTTTATATATAAGCTTACACTCTTCTTGTGAAAAACCCATATGTTTTGCTATCAATTTTGAGTAGTTAGCCACTCTTTGTGAGTGACCACCGGTATATGTATCCCTTTTTTCAACAAGTTTAACAAGAGAAAGAAGAGTTTTCTCATAATTGTCTATTTTCTCCCTTTGGAGCATAAGATTTTGCATCGTTCTTTGCTCAACCATCTCTTCAAGCTTCATTTTATATCTCTCGTTTTCTTTGGACATATTTACTCTAGCAACCACCTTATGCAAGGTAGCATTTATCTTCTCAAAATTTATGGGCTTTATGATATATCCGCTCACATCAAGCTCAATGGCTCTTGAGAGATAGTTTGCTTCAGAAAAGGCAGTTGTTATCAATATCTCCTGAGAACTGTTAATTTCTCTTATCTTTTCTATCATCTCCAAGCCATTCATTTTTGGCATTTTGATATCTGTTATGACTATATCAAAACTCTCTTTGGCATATTTATCCAGACCTTCTTTTCCATTTTCTGCCGTTTGTACATATGAAAATATCAAACTTAAATACTTAAAAATACTTTCAAGAAGAGCTTTGTCATCTTCTACATACAAAACTTTAATATCTATACTGCTTTCTTTTAATGTTTTCAACAAAGACATTAAAACTCTTTGTCTGCGTTTGGCAATTCTATATAAAAACAGGTTTTACTTTTATCACTTTCCCAGTACAAATTTCCGCCCAAATGCTTTGTAACTATCACTTTGGACATATAGACTCCCAGTCCTGTACCGTTTTTTGATTTTGTACTTACATATGGTTGACCCAATCTCTCTTTTATAGAGGGTTCTATTTCATCGCCGTTGTTGCATATGCTTATGGTTATATGTTTTTTATCCCTGCGCAATGAGATTCGTATCAACCCGTCTTTTTTATTGCTCTGTTTAATAGCGTCTTTTGCATTGTTTATGATGTTTATCAAAACCTGAATGAGTTGATTTGGATATGTAACAATTTTTATATCTTTTTGCCTAGGAAGCTCCAGGGCTATATCATTGCTTTCGAGAGATTTTTGTATCAGCGTAACTATTTTTGCAAACAATGATGATACAGTAATGCTCTCTTTGCTTTTATCAGGCTTGAAAAATTCTCTAAAATCATCAATCGTATTTGAGAGATACTGAGTCTGCTCATCTAGCGTCTTTATAAGTTCCCCAGCATGTTTACGGTGATCTTTTCCCCTAACTCCAAATCTGCGTGAAGATTATTTGAAACCATGGATATGATAGAGAGCGGTTGTCTCCACTGATGAGCTATCATAGCAAGCATATCACCCATGGTAGCCTGACGGGACTGTGCAATCATAACCTCTTCTTTATTTTGAAGTTCGGTAATGTCGATGATAGCACTAACTACGATTTTTTTGTTGTTGTCATAGCTGTTTTTTAGCATTATAGAGTTAAATATACCTACTTTTTTCTCACCTTTTTTGTTGAAAAACACTTGCTTGCATTTTTCAATTTTTTTTGTTTTAAACGGTCTATCATAAAACTCTTTGGCGAACTCTTTATCGTCGTTTTTATATATATTTTGAACTAAAAATTCGATATCCAGTATCTCATCTTTTATATAACCTATGCTCTCTTTAAAAACTTTGTTTACTATCAAAATTTTACCATCCTCATCATAAATCATGATAGGGATCGGTATAAATTCTATGATATTTTTAAGTTTGGCTTCTTCACTTTCAAGTTGATACATCAAAAGTTTAAGCTCGGTAATATCTCTGATAATTTTTAGAAAATACAGAGCCTTACCATACTCATTTTTCAAAAGAACTACAGCTATATTTGCCCATATAACACTTCCGTTTTTGTGGATATAGCGTTTTTCTATATGATAATTATTTATTTTGCCACTTTTTAGGTCTCTTATCATTTTATCGTCATTTTCTTTATCGTCAGGATGAGTTATATCAGATACGCTAAGCTTCCCAAACTCCTCTTTTGTGTATCCCAGGAGATTTGTAAGGTAGGTATTTGTATCTATCCACTTTCCCTCAAGTGAAGCATGTACAATTCCCACATCGGCCTCTTCAAAAGTCAATCTGTACAAATTCTCCTCTTGAGCTAATTTTTTTTGTAATTTTTGCTCATTTGTTATATCAAATCCTGATGAAACTATACCTGTTATATTTCCATTTATATCTTTAGTATAATTATTTGTCCAAGTCATCAAATGCCTTTGACCCTCGGCATCTATGATTTCATTATTGTAGCGTGATGCCATTTCGACTCTTTTGTTTATAACAGCATTGAAGACATTTTTTATCTCGTGGCGAATCTCTCCCGGCACAAAGTTGTCGATAAAATTTTTGCCGATGACCTCATCATAATCAAGCTTCAAAAGTTTACAACCTTGTTCATTTATCATGGTTACATTGGCATTTAAGTCCAAAGTCATCACCAATGTACCCTCAAGCACTCATAAAAAGCTCTGCAAGCTGATGTTCTTGTTGCAGTAGTTTTTCCAATCTCTTCTTTTGGGTTATGTCATAAAAAGACAACACACTGCCTTTTATCTCTTCATCTTCTACTATAGGATTTTGTAAAACTTCAACTTCAAATGATGCACCATCTTTTTTCCAAAACAGATCCTCGCTTCTTCTGGAAGTGCCTTTTTTTAAGGCATAGTGTTGTGAACACTCCTCTTTCGGATAGACACTTCCGTCAAACTTTGTATGGTGCCAGAGCTGATGTCCATCTTTGCCTATCAATTCATCTCTTGAAAAACCAAGCATATTTATAGCAGAATCATTCACAAAAGTAACACTGCCATCCAAATCCAAGCCAATCATGCCATTGAGTGTAGAGTTTAATATAAGAGAAAGTTGGCGTTTTAGTGTTTTTGTACTGAGTATAGAAGCTTGTAACTCTTCGTTTGAGCTTTGTAACTCTTCGTTTGAAGTCTCTAGCTCCTCGTTTGAGCTTTGGAGTTCTTCGTTTGAGCTTTGGAGTTCTTCATTGAGCAGTTGCATGTTTTCTTTGTCTGCATTGATTCTATCTATCAACAATCGATTCTCTTTTTTTATCTCTTGAAGCTGCTTAACCAGACTTGTGACGACCAAAGATTCTTTTGCAAGCACTGAATTTTGGGTATTGAACTCCAACTCTTTTGCGCTTATCTTTTGGAAATACAAAAGAAGCATATCGCTACTCATCTCTTTAAAAGGGTATGCAATTATACGCAAAAATTCGGTATCGCTACTGCTTGAACTAAACTCGATAAACTTTGTCCTACAAACCTTGCCGGAATCAAAAGCCTTTGAGATTAAAATAGTTACATCGTAGCGTAGTTCTTCATTTATATTTTCCAGGATATTTAGAGTAACAAATCCATCTTTATAGTTCAAAAACGGCAATTTTCCTTTTTTATAAACTACGGAATAATCCTTATCGATCAATAGACACTCCGGTGCAAAAAAAATTAAAGATTTTTTTAGATATCTGCTCTTCGATATCAACTGTTTGGATTTTATCGATTACAGCAGGTTTGCTTTTATAACCCTGTTCAAGATGTTTGGAAAAATAGTGACTAGAGAGCTTTGGGGGATTTTTCATCTTCTCTTTTTTATATATCTTATGCTCCAAATCAAGGGCTAAAAAGTATCTTACACTCAATAGTGTAGATTCCGATGAACCAAGAAAAAGTATGCCGTGGTCTTTTAGGGCATAGTGAAAAAGAGTAAAAGTTTCCTGTTGGGTTTCTGGTTTTATATATATCAAAAGATTTCTGCAACTTATGATATCCTGTTTTATAAATGGTGGCTCACTCAAAAGATTGTGATGAGTAAAGACAATCTGCTCCCTTATTGACTGCACCACTCTATAGCCGTTTTGAGTCTCGATAAAATACTGATAAATCAACTCTTCATCCATGCCCTCAAGTGCATTTTTACTATAATGAGCACTTCTCGCAATATCCAGTGCTTCATCATCTATATCTGTAGCAAAAATATGAACATTAAAATTTTTCTTCATCTTCTTACTTATTTGTGCTATCAATATCGCTATAGAGTATGCCTCCTCCCCGCTTGAGCATGCGATTGACCAGACTCTTAATTCATAATCTTGAGGTTTATCTTTCAGATAAGAGCCAAGCTCTTTTTCCAGTGCCTTGAAGGATGATTTATCTCTAAAAAAAGCAGTTACTCCAATCAGAATATCCTGATATAGCAAATGTGCTTCTTGTGGATTGTTTTTTATATACTCCGCATACTCTTCTTGTGTTTTATTTCCAACAAGAAGTATCCTTTTGTTTATGCGTCGCATAATCGTATCATCTTTGTATTTGGCTATATTTAAGCCTTCTTGATCTTTTAGAATTTTTTTTATTGTTCTTAATATCTTTGGAGTAATCTTTTCATTTAGCAGTCTTTTGTTTATAAAAAGAGATGATGAGAGGTATTTTGCGATTTGCTCTATGCTTAATACTTTATAGATACAGCCTGTATCTATTGCATTTTGTGGCATATTTGAGTGGTATGCCTCTTTGGGATCTTGAGCTATAGTATAACCACCGCTGTCTTTTATACTCTTGATTCCAGTTGAGCCGTCTTTTCCGGAACCTGTGAGTACGATACCCATAGATTTCGATTTTTTATACCGTGCCAAAGATTCAAATAAGATATCCACATTTGGGCTTGATACAAAATCCTCACCCGATATAGCCTCTAGCACCAAATGATTATTTCTAAAGACAAGATTGCTGCCAGGAGGTATGATGTAGATGTGATTAGGCAAAAAGATTGTTTGTGAATCTATTTGCACAACAGGAAGAGTTGAACATCTTGCTAATATTTGGGCTAAAGAGCTTTTTTTGCTGGGGTCAAGATGAAGTGCTATAATATATACATTGTTTAGAGCAATCGGAAGTTTTTCGACCAACTTCTCCAAAGCCTTAAGTCCGCCGGCACTAGCACCAATGCCGACAAATATAGAATTATCCATAAAAAATCCTCATCAATCCATATTAAGTAACTAATTGTATTAGACTTGTTGCGATATATTCCTATATTGCAACAAGTCTATTATACTCCTTTTTGTATAAAATTAAAATTTACAATTTAGAAAACTTGAGCCTCAGCGAGTTAAGCACAACACTGACAGAGCTAAAGCTCATAGCAATTCCTGCATAAACAGGGGTTAACATAATTCCAAAGAGGGGATACAGTGCTCCTGCTGCTATCGGAATGCCTATGGAATTGTAAAAAAATGCCCAAAACAGATTTTGCTTTATGGTTTTCATCGCTCTTTGCGAAAGGTTGATACTCTTAAGAACAGATATAATTTCATTGTTCATCAAAATGATATCTCCTGCATCTTTAGTGATGTCGGAGCCTGAATTTAGAGCAATACCAATGTCGGCTTGCTTTATAGAGACAGAGTCATTTATACCATCACCTACAAACAATACTTTTGCATCTTTTTGTAAATCTTTTATAACTTTATATTTTTCATCAGGTAAAACTTCTGCATAAACCAACTCTATGCCAACTACAGAAGCTATCTTTTTGGCTGTTGTTTCATTATCGCCTGTCAAAAGAATCGGCACTATGCCTTTGTCTTTGAGTTTCTTCACTAAATCAACAGCTCCGTCTTTTATACTGTCTTCTAAGGCTATCACCCCGACACATTTACCGTCTATACTAGCAAATACTGCTCCATTTCCTGCACTTATAGTCTTTTGAAAAAACTCCATATATTTTTTTGATATATCAACTTTTGCATTTTCTAGTAGAGTTACATTGCCGATAAGGACTTTTTTAGTTTCACTTGTTGCACTTATCCCAAGTCCCGGCAGGACCTCTATATCTTCAACTTTTGCTCTACATGTAAAGCTTTTGTCTTTTATATATTTTGTGACAGCTTTAGATATAGGGTGCTCACTATAACTCTCAACAGAACCTAAGATATCCAAATATTTTTCATCTATAAAGATATCTTTTACACTTATTTCACCTTTGGTTATCGTACCTGTTTTGTCAAATACCGCATACTTTATATTTTTTATGATTTCCAAAACTTCAGGGTTTTTTATCAAAATTCCCTCTTTTGCACCTTTTCCTACAGCACTCACTATAGCGATAGGGGTCGCAAGTCCAAGTGCACACGGACAAGATATAATCAAAACAGATATGGAAGCGAGTATTGCACCAAGAGCATCACCGACAAAAAAGTACCAAACAAAAAATGTCAAAACAGATATCGCTATAACGATAGGCACAAAGATATTTGCCACCTTATCAGCAAATCTGGCTATTGGCATGCTTTTACTCTGTGCTTCATTTAGCAGAGCTATGATTTTTGAAAGCGTGGTGTCATTTGCTAATTTTGTGACTTTTGCCTTTAACAAACCTGCCATATTTATAGTGCCCGCTATCACTTCGTCATCCACGGTTTTATACACAGGCAGGGATTCACCTGTTATCATTGATGTATCAATTTCAGCTCCACCCTCTATGACAACCCCATCTGCTGAAATTTTTTCTCCTTGTTTTACTAAAACAATATCTCCTATATCCAGCTCTTTTGCCAAAATCTGGACTATCTCACCGTTTGGCTCTATCTTTTGAGCATTTAGAGGAGCTAGGTTCATCAGGTTTTTTAGAAAATCGGTAGCTTTTGCCTTGCTTCTCTCTTCCAAAAGACGCCCTAAAATGATAAATGTGATTATGACACTTGCACCATCAAAATATACAAATCTCAAATGAGGAGGGAAGAGGGAAGGGAAGAGCACAACAAAGGCAGAGTAAAAATATGCTGCACTTGTTCCTAGTGCTACCAAAACATTCATATCAAAATTTTTATGTCTAACTGCTTTAAATGCAAGCGAATAAAATCTACCTCCTGGGTAAAACTGAACTATGCTGCCTAGTGTAAATATAATATAAAGATTTATATTCGGCACAGGAAAAAACATAAAGAAAAATATAGAGATACTCAAAACCAAAGAGACTATAAAAAGTCTTCTTAGTTTAGTGTATGCTTTTTTCTTTGCAAGTTCGAGTGCTTTTATATCTTCCTCCACTCCATAGCCAAGGGATTTGATTTTTTTTATCAGTTTATCTTTATCGAGCTTATCGGAGTCAATCATAAATTCACCACTGTTTGAGGCAAAGTTCACCTTTGAACTCTCAAGCCCATCTAGTTTATTTACAACTTTTTGTATGCCATTTGAGCAGTTTACACAAGTCATACCGGAAATATTTAAGTTTATTTTCTCTTTTGACATGGTTTTATACTTTTTAGTGCTGTATGAAGCAAGTCTTTGACCTCTTCATTTATAATTCTGTAAAAGGACATCTTTTTGTCTTTGGTAAATGTCACTATCTCATACCTACGCAAAATCTTGAACTGATGAGAGACATGAGACTGAGAGACACCAAGTAGATTTGACATCTCTCCTACACATATCTCATAATCAAGCAGAGCAAAGAGCATCTTTGCTCGCATTGGGTCACTGAGTGCTTTAAAGATATAGGTAAGTTTTATGATTTCATCATCACTCGGCAAAATTCTGTCTATATCACTTATATAGCTGATTCCTTCACAGCAGGATCTTATGAGTTTTTTTGAATCTTTCATATCAATCTTCTATCACAGCATATCCCAACTCTTCCATTTCGGCTTTAAATTTTGCCTCAACTTCTTCATTTGGAATCTCCAAAGTTACCTCTTTGGGAGTAGTATCAAGATTAACTTCAATCTTACCAAAATCATCCTCCAAAGAGTTTTTTATGAGATTGGCACAGTTGATGCAACTTATGTTTTTTGCTTTAAATATTTTTTTCATTTCAAATCCTTTTCATATGAAGTTTTGTTCATATGAGAATATTATCATATATAAATTAATATGTCAAGCAACTTTTGATTTTTAATGCACATCTCATTTTATTCTCGTTATAATGAGTGTCTTTAATTGAAAATATTTAAAATCTAGGCTTGATATGAAAAAAATTCTTATTTTTACTTTTGCTACCGCTCTGTCACTTTTGTCCAGTGATCTTTTTATACAAAAAGGGCACTATAGTATAACTTATGACAGTTTAATTCTGCCCGGAAATGAAAAATTGGGATTATTAGGTACTGGCTATCTGTATGATTTTGATCACGCATACCTTGGTCTTGGAGTGTATAGTGCAGTATCGGGGCAAAGGGGCGGATTTTTCACCGGAGGATTGGAAGCTGGATACAAATACACTTTAGGTCGCAATTTTTCTCTTGATGCCGGAGTATTTGCAGGCGGAGGCGGAGGCGGATCAGCACCTCAGGGTGGCGGGCTTATGCTCAGACCTCACATAGCGCTGTTATATACCATCTCTGGCTACAAAGTAGGGCTTGGATTTAGCAAGGTTAAATTTCCAAACGGAAATATAGACAGCAATCAGGTTTTTTTACAACTATCCATACCTTTTGAAGCTGTTCATAAAAAGAATACAAACTCTCCTATGATATTAGATGATATATCAGATTTTATGAAATCAACTCATACTGACATGGGCTGGAGTGATAGCTATTTTGCTGTGACTTTGCAAAGGTATATGATACCAGGCGGTGTTAAAAACACATCTGGAAACTCAATGAAAAAAGATATGAGTCTGGTAGGATTTGAGTATGGTTATGAGCTGGATAAAAATCTGTTTTTATTTGGTGAAGCAGCAGGAGCAGCAGGAGGCGGTACTGATGGATATGCTGAAGTATCGGGGGGCATAGGATACAAAAAAGCGTTTACCCGACATTTTGGTGTTTATGCAAAGGCTTCTTTGGGTGCCGCAGGTGGAGGAAAGGTTGATACAGGTGGAGGCGTCATACACAAAGAAGCTCTCGGATTGTATGCAAAATTGAACAACAAATTTTCACTTGGTTTTGAGGTTGGTCATATAGGCGCATTTGACGGAAATTTCAAAGCCACTTTGCTCAAGTTTGATTTTAACTACAGACTCAAATCACTCTCAATCGGCAAAAATTTACAACCCTTAAGGAGCTATCAAAGTTTTGGAGATTATGAATGGAACTTTGAAATCTCAAACCAATACTACCTAGGCGATAAAAGTATAAGAAAGAACTCGGATGCCTCAGCATTAAGTTTAATAGGATTTAAAATCGACAAATACCTTGATAAAAACTTCTATATAAGCGGACAGGCTTTAGGTGCGTATAGCGGACACTCTGGAGGCTATGCAGTCGGGCTAGTAGGTTTGGGGAGAAGAATACCTGTGGGAGAGAAGATAAATCTATTTGCACAGATGTCAATCGGCGTTGCAGGTGGCGGAAGTGTCGCTACAGGAAACGGTATGATATATCAACCCATGATAGGAGCAGAGTACAAGATAAACAACAGCTTTGGAGTTCAGACATCATTTGGAAAGGTAAAAGCCATAGATGGAAATCTAGATACTATGGCTGTAGATGTAGGCTTTTCTTATAAGTTTAGAACTATAAATTAGGCTAATTTATGAACTAGCCTTTTGTCTCTTCTTTTTCGTTTCTTAAAAATTCGATAAAAAAGACTCCAAAAATTGCCAAAATGATAGAAGTTATAAATGCCACTATGAGTATGAGCGCTCTTTTTGGCTTTGATTTATCTTTGATAAAAGGCACATATGGCTTAGTCATCAATCTTACATTGTAGTACTCACTGGCAGAAGATAGCACCTTTTTTTGTATCAAAGATGATATAAGCTGGCTGATTTGAGTTTTAAGTTCTATATCACTTATGTTTGAGAGTTCATTTTTATAGTATTTGAGTTTTTTACTGATATCTTGCATATCAAGTTTTCGCAAATAATTTGTAGTTTCATTGAGATATATCTCTAGTAATTTTTCAGCTAAAAATCTATCTTGCAATTCAACACTCAATGTTATAGCTCCACTTTTTTTATCACTGCTTAGGGAAACTATTTTTTTTAACCTCTTTATAGTATTGTAGATGATCTCATCTTTACTTTTATCTTTTTTAGCTTTTGATTTAAATAAATCATATATACCCCTATAACCAAAAGCAAATACTAGATTTTTATCCATATACTCCGGAGTTAGTTTTTTATCCAAGTTGTATTTTTTGATAATCATCTCTTCAAAGGCATCATTATCCAAGATGGTTTTCATGGAGTTATAAGCATCCATACTACTTCCGCCCAGATTGATTCCCGCCATACCTGCAAGCGCAGAAAGACCTCCAAGACTTGCACCTTTGCTCTGTTCTTGTGGTGCCAGGACCACTGAAGATCTATAGCTGTTTGGCAAACGCAAAACATATATCAAAGTCAAAGATGTAATGACAAATGTAAAAATTATAATTTTAAATTTATTGCCCCAAATAGTTGCAAAAAGCTCTCTTAAATCTATCTCGTCTTCTTCTATACAGTTAGTATTTTGATTGGTATTTTGCATATCATAGTGCTCCTACTGCATGCATAGCCACGGCTGTCAAAGAAAACTGATAAAATATAGAAGATATATCTTTTGTGATTTGAAGCCCTGTAAGAGTTACAAGTTCTTTTGGGACTATTATAGTATCACCTCTTTTTACTATATGAGTAGTTTTATCGCTAAACCAACCTGTGCTCAATCTCTCAGCACTTCCATTTGCATGCACTACATATATACCACTTTTCTCTGCCCCGGATGACAAGCCACCTGCCTTGTTTATATAGTAGTTTACATCATTACTCTCATACACTATAGCAGTTGGACTCATAACTTCTCCAACTACAAGTATAGTATCGTTTTTAGACGGTATAGTGAGGGTATCTTTGTCTTTTAAGACTATATTTGATCTGCTCTTTGCAAATTTATCCATATCTTCGTTTAAAGCTATGGAAATTCTTCCTATAGGCTGCAAGCTTTGTGCTTCAGCAGATATCTTGTCTATCGCATTTGTAAGTTCTATAAAGTTGACTTTTGTTTTTCCTTGACCCACCTCATTTGGAGCTACACTAAGCGATATGGCTTTTTGTTTTAACTCCACAATTGACTGTTTAAGTCTTTGTCTTTGGAGTTTCTTTATAGACTCTCTTGTAAAAATTGCACCTTCTAAAAATGCTTTATCTGTGTAACCACCGGCTCTTTTGATGATATCTGAGAGTTTGTCACCTGATTCTATAACATATGTACCAGGAAAGTTCACTTCGCCCTTTACGGTTACAGTCTCTCTGTCTCTCCAATTTGGTATGATATGCACTGTTATCTCATCATAGTCTTTCAGCTCAAATGTTCCAAGTTTGTCGTATGGTACATTTATGAGTTTTTTTTCTCTTTTATTATCTTTTATGTAGTATCTTAGTACCTCAAAATAACTCTTATACGCTTTAGGAGTAAAACCTCCGGCTATCTTTATGGCATCTTTAAGTGTTGTATGGTCATTTAAGCTGTATTTTTTAGGAAAGTTAACCTCTCCGGATATTTTTATGGTTTTTATATGATGTTGGGCATAGTAATCATAAACTTCTATATCATCAAAAGGGGATAATTTAAAATTTTCTGCCTCTTTGCCTGTTAAAATAGATATCTTTGGCATATAGTTTTTAGTGTTATAAGTAGTAACTTTTATCTTACTATAGTCTTTAAAGTATGAAATAGTTCCGGCCTGCGCTAAAATATCTGAAATCTTTATACCGTTAAAGTATCTATATTTTCCTTGATTTACAATGGGAATTCCGTGAACGGTTATATACGGAGTTATACTGCTGTTGTATTTGTTAAATATATATATCTCATCATCATTGTTTAGTTTTATGTCTTTTTTACCATTTAAGATATTTGATAAATTGAAGCTTTTTATCTCTGTGTCTAAATTTTTTGTTTTGCTTTTTATGAGTGCATAAGAGAAGAGGGTATCGCCCAAAAATACTCCCTTTAAGCCTACTTTTGAAATTTCATCCTTAAACAGATCTCTTAGACTTCTACTTTTTGCAAGCTCTTTTTCTCCAGGTCTTACTACATTGCCATAGAGATAAACACTCTCTTTATGAATTTTATCTATTTTGTAGACATAAACTCTATCATTATTTAACAATCTGAAGTTTCTTATCTTATTGTAGTCCACCTCTATGGTTTTCATCTTTTTATTTTGCAGGTATCTGTTGATTATAAAACCATATCTGCTTGCACTTGCTTTTATTCCGCCTGCATATTTTACAAGGTTTGCCAGTGTTTCACTTGATTTGAGTTCAAATTTTGCAGGATTATTTACTTCTCCGTCAATTGATACTATTTTATTTGCTTTTGGCACAAAGATTGTGTCATTTGATCTTAGAATTATCCCTAGAGACTCATCGCCGTTTTGAAGAAGTCTGTAAAAATCTATACTATCCAAAATCTTACCGTCTCTTTTAATGATTATATTTCTAAGACTGCCCGTATCTTTAACACCATGTGAGGCTATGAGAAGATTTTTGACTGTGGATAGGGCATTTACATTGTAAACTCCGGGTGCTACAACATCACCAACAAGATTTACCTGTATAGTGGAATAACTGGAAATATTTACAATTACATCAGAGTTTGAGTAGAAGTTTTTAAGCTTCTCTTTTATATATCCTTCTATCTCTCCAAACTGCTTCCCAACTACATGCAGAGGTCCGTATTTTGGTAGATTTATATTACCGTTATTGTCAATTTTGAGAGTAAAATTTTCATTTTTGGTACCATAAACCCATATGGATACGCCATCCCCATAACCAAGAACATAGTAGCTAGGAACGGGCAGGGAATCTGTGCTTAGAGTGTTTTTATTTCTAAAGAAGTTTAAACCATATCTAGTGAGGTTTTTTCTTTTTTTGATGGATTGTTTTGATTTTATCTCTTTTAAGAGTGTATAGTTTTCTTTATATTTTAGTGGATTTATGGAGGCACTGCTATTAAAAAGTTTTTTTGGAACCACTTTGTTTTGGCTTGAATTATCTTTTAAATCAACCTTGTTTTTTGCATGATTTGCATCTGTATTATTTTTATTTACCGTGGTTGTGTTGTTTATCTTGGAGAGTACTTCACTTTTGCTTATGCCTCTTTTTGCCATCTCGGCTTTTGCCTGAGGTGTATTTAAAAGGGCAGGATTTGCTTTAACAGCATTTATAACTTGAGTTTGAGAAACTCCGGCTAAAACCAAGCTCGAAAACAGAGTGATAAACAAAAAACTTTTTTTAAACATACAAACACCTTCTTTAAAAATAAAATAAGACAATATAATATCTAATATTTACATAAATTTATATTAGAGACACCAAATTCAACGCTATCTTATATCTAATAACTTTTGTCGTTTTTTCATACCGGTAAATATCATATAAAACAACAAAAACATCATCAAAAATATAAGCAATGCAAAAAATGGAATAACATTACCTCTTTCACTAATCTCTATCTCTAGCAACATATAACCGATACTGCTAAATATCGTCTGTAAAACAACCAAAAAAGCTACTGTCCTCTTAATGTCATTTTCAAAAAACTTTACAAGTATATGGTGTATATGAGTCTTATCCGGAGAAAATGGAGACTTTCCTCTTCGGATACGCCTTAGCATCACTATAAGAGTGTCTAAAATAGGCAAAGCCGCAAGATACAGAATAAATACAGGGTGGATATACTTTAGACTCAAAACAGCAAGTACACTTATGATGAAACCAAGAGTCAAACTCCCGCTGTCTCCCATAAAAATCTTGGCAGGATTCCAATTTAAAAACAAAAACCCCGCAAGAGAAGCAATGGTATAAAAGGAGATATCAATCATAAGTGCGTCTTGATGGTCTAAACCTATGAGTCCAAAAAAGATGATAATAACAATAGATATACAAGAAGCCAAACCGTCCAAACCGTCTACAAGATTTAGAGCGTTTGTAAAACCAGCTAGTGCAAACATACTGAAAGGAAGTGCTATCCACCAAACAAGATTGATTTGTTGTCCAAACCAATATCCTATAGTATCTATACTCAGACCGTAAAACCAAAGTAAAAAAACAGCAAAAAAGATAACGATAAATTTTAATTTTGCAGATACTTCATACTTGTCGTCAACAACCCCAACCAAAAACACCATAAAAACAGATACAAACAGATACCAGTTTTCCACAAATAAAGAAAAATTAAAGAGTAGAATAGAAATAAAAAAAGAAAGTACGAAACCTATACCGCCGGCTCTGGGTGTAGCATCAACATGATAGCTTCGCTCATTTGGTATATCTAAAAAATTTAAAATGTATGCAAAACGAATCAAGTTTTTTACAAGGATATAAGATAAAAAAACGGTAAATAATAGTTTCAAAATAGTCACTGATTTATTCTTTTTTAAAATTTTAATGTTGCATGGTATCAAAATTTAACTTATTATATGGTAAAATAATAATAACCATTAGAATTTACTTATATTAAAGTTTTACTTTCAGCACAGATGCGCCTCTCCTGGGGTCTGCACCTGCATCCATATCGCCGCTGACTGCCTGAACTCCACCAAAAAAGAGGTTCAAGGCATCAAACTGCTTTAGTTTATATGCATTATTTAAGTTTTTTAGCTCTATATACAAAGGTGGCTCTGTGAAGATTGTATTGGCTTCATAGTGAACTCTTGGCTCATCTATAGCATCTTGTACTGACATATCAAAATGTGTATAGTTTAGTATGGTTTGCAACAGTGCACTTCTTATACGATTGCTTCCGGCACTTCCTAGCAAAAGCAGAAGTTTTTCATCTTTTAATACAGCAGTTGGTGCCATCATCGAAGGCAATCTTATGCCACACTCCCATCCAAAAAATCCATGAGGATTCAGATCCTCTTCGCCTAGCATATTGTTTAGCATTATGCCGGTTCCCGGCACTATATATCCGCTTGCTTCGCCATTTGTTGTGGTCACACTGGCTCCATTTCCATCTTTATCTATGATGCTGATATGAGTTGTGTTTCCCCATATATTTACTCTATGATTAAATTCATCTCGAAAACTATCTAACAGCTTGTTATTTTTTAATACATCTCTTAAATTATTTGTATGCAAAAACTCATCCACATACTTAGCTCTAAAATCCCCTGTGATCTTTTGAGCCTCTATAAGTTCATTAAAATACTCTTTGGTTCTGTATCCACCCAGTTTTTCATTTTCAAGTAAAAGCAAGCTAAAAGCAGTCAAAATGCCACCACTAGAAGGGGGAGGATTGGTAAAAATATCATAATCTCTATATCTGAACTTTAGGGGGGCTTTTTTTATAACTTTATAGCTTTTCAAAATCTTTGCATTTAAAAGTCCTCTGTTTTTCTCACACAAAATCTCTATACTATTTGCTACCTCACCTTTATAAAATATATCCGAGCCCTCTTTTGCAAACTTTTTTAAAAAATCGGCATAATCCTCATTTTTAAAAAGATCTCTCTCATCTATCAATCTTCCATCTCTGACATATAGATCACGAGAGCCTTTTGTTGAAGTAAATATAGGAGTTAAAAGCTTTAAAAAATCAGCTTGTATTTTAGTGATGTAGATACCCTTGCTTGCATATCTATATGCCGGCTTTATGAGCTCTTCCATAGGCATAGAAGACAAATCTTCATATATCTGCCATATTCCTTTTACAACTCCGGGTACTGCAACTGCACCACATCCTATATGAAACTCTTGCACAGTAGCACCAAAATCAACATCTACAGGGAAAAACTCCGGCTCTTCTATACTCTTAGGAGGAACATCAACAAAAAAGTCATAAACCACAGGATCTTCGTCTTTTTTGCGACTCAGCATAAAGCCGCCTCCGCCAAGGCTGGTGAGAATCGGCTCACAAAGAGGCGCTGCCAACAGACAAGCTATCATGGCATCATAGGCATTGCCACCTTTTTTCAATATCTCTTCACCGGCTTTGGCAGTATTTATATCACCTGCGCTTATTACACCCTGCAGTCTGTTTTCGCTCATAATACCCCTAGTTTCTCCACTTCTTTGAAATCTTTTGTATCTTCATAGACTTTGAGTTGTTTTTTTGCCAGCTCATCTCGATAAGCCAAATCTTTGAGTTTGGCTATATCATCCTGGGTTTCTAATTTTGAAAATATACCACTTTTTTCCATACGATTTACTAAATCTAAAAAATGCTCTCTTACCGTAGTTATGACATCATTGTTTTGAAAGAGTCCATCTAGTCCGTGTCTCAAAGCATTCCATCTGTTTTGCAGTAAAATCTGATGTGGAATTCTTCTTAGCTCTTGATTTTGAGCAAAAAGACATAGCGCCTGAAATAAGACAATCAAAAGCCTAAGCCTTTCAAAGTCGCTACTGGCATCACATATCCTTATCTCCAAAGTTCCAAATTTTGGACTGATTCGTAAGTCCCACCAGATATCTTTGGCACTTTTTACACTGCCTGCTTGATTCATTTTTTCGTATAACTCTTTCATTTGCGAAAAATTTTCAAAATAGCTAGATTGCCCGGCTCGCGGAAGCTGCTCAAATATCTTTGCACGATAAGACAAAAGCCTTGCATCTTCACCATTAAAGTATGGAGAGTTTGCACTAAGAGCTAAAAAAATGGGTAGAAATTCGAGTGAAAAGTTGTATGCCCTCATAGCTTCTACTGAGGATTTTAGAGCTACATGTATATGAAAACCACAGATATGAAAACGGGAGAGCAATATACCGTATTCATCTGCAAAATCATCATATCTCTTTTCGTTTACATGCTCCAATGCTCCTATTTTATAGGAGTGTGAACCTGAAGTAGCTATGGTAATACCATCATCTTTGATTATCTCTTTGAGATATAAAATCTGCTCTTTAAGTTCTCTTATAACCTCAAAAGAGCTTTCACAAACCGGACTTACAAACTCCACCATACATTCAAGAAACTCTTGATGTATCTTTTGTCTGTATTCGTCACTAAACCTCTCTCTTATAACAGATGAGTAGTTTTTCAGCTCAAAACTCTGTGAATCCTGAATCCTCGCCTCCAATTCTGCCCCTAGGGTGTATCCCCTGTGGTCTTTCCACTTCTTAAAATACATCATAGACTCCTCAGCAATAGTTGTGTATAATTGTTGAACTAGAAGTATTATATCATAAGGTAAAAAAATGGCTTTATATGTAGAGGAAAAAATGTTGCAGTTCGAGTATGAAAATGACAGTGCATCATATGATATATCTAAGTTTTTTGCAGAGGAGGGGAGTGAAAAATTTGATACAAACTCAAACAAACAGATGCTTTTGATGCTTCAAAGCATTGCAAATGATCTAAACATAGAAGATGAATACAGCATAAAAAGAGCAGAAACTATGCTGAGATTTGAACTTCCGTTTTTTGCAGTCAACCGAAGGTTGATAAAAAAATGGATTTTGGAAAATTTTATATACTAAAGTGTATAATTTCACCATGAAAAAAATATACCTTATAAGACACGCCAAATCAAGCTGGAAAGAAGAGGGCAAAAGTGACTTCGAGAGAATACTAAACAAAAGAGGCAGAGCTGACTTGGATTTTATGGCAAAAAGATTGAAATTTTTTTCTATCATGCCGGACCTCATAATTTCAAGTCCTGCCAAAAGAGCAAAGACAACTGCCACAGAGATAGCACAAACCATAGGCTATGAGAAATCCAAAATATCCTATATAGACTCTTTATATGAGAGTTCATATCAAACCTATCGCTATATACTTGACTCACTTGAAAAGAGCATAGACTCTGTTTTTATTGTAGCCCATAACCCAACCATTACAGAAGTCGGAGAAATTTTAAGCGGTGCAATTTTAACAAATATGCCAACCTGTTCTATCGTTTGTATAGAATTTGATATAGATAGTTTTAAGAAAATTAAAGAGGGAACGGGTAAAATTCTATTTTTTGACTATCCCAAAAAACACAAGATCAATACACCACCAATAAATACATTTAAGCTTTAAGTCGATATAATTATAAAGTTTGGAAATTATAGTTTTGTACCGCTTTTGGGCAAAAGGTTCCTATTTGAAGGGATGAGTGATTCATAAATTCTATTTTCTCTTTGCCTAAGCCAAATAGATTTCTAGCGACAAGTATATTGAGATAACAGTAAGAACATTTTTACTTCTTATGGTTTCATTTTTTCTATGATAAGTATTACTGTGGTGATGTAGCAAGGTTCGTTTTTAGCTTGAATAATTTATTAGCAATCTTTGTTTCGTCTGTCATATTCATCGTGATCACATATACATCTTAAAAATATTTCATTTTCAATTATGCTTAAAAGAACTCTATATCCTTGATTGTTTATTTTTATTGAATATCGGTTTTTATCTTGCTTGCAGTTTATCTTCTTAAAATTTAACTTTGGATCATGTTTGTCTATTATTAGTTTTTGTACACAAGTTTCTATCTCTTGTATCTTTAATATTCTTCTTTTGATATATTTATTACTGGTTCTCTTGTAGTCTGATGTTTTTATAATCTCATATTTAGGCTGCATGGTTTTTATTTTTAAGTTCGTGTATTTCTTTAGATGTTGTTTTTTCAATAAGCGTTAAAATTAAGTTGTGCAAATCATCAGCATTGTTGTATAAATTTTCATATTCAAAATTATTTCTATTGCTATTTTTGATTTTTGATTTTAATAACTTGATTTCATCAAGGCTGTCATAAAGTTCATCACACAATAAATTCAAGTGATCAACACTGTACTTATCTAAGTCTATGATTATTTTTTCTATTTCAATATATTGCTTATGTAAATTATTGGCAATGATAGATAATATTTTTTTGCTTAAAAATGATGGTTTCTTTTCGTACTCTTTGTTTGCAACTTGAAAAAAATCAAAGTATGGCATAAAAGTACTTTTAGTTGTTAATAACATGCTACATCCTATATTTTTGGAAATTATAGCATATTTTACTAAATTAAGTATAATTTAAGCCATAGGAGCCCATTTAAGGGCTTTTATTTTGCTAGCGCAATTTTACTTAAAGAAATTATAAAAGCCTAATTTGTTGTAATCTTGCCGTAAATTCTTCTTACTACGCGTTTTATTATTATTTCTGTCTTTTTGTTGCTCGTGTAATTGATTATGCAAAGATTTATTTTTTGTGTAAAGTTTTTAAAAGGTTATCATGATATAATAGTTTGGAAATTATAGTTTCCAATACTAAAAGGTTATATTGTGAAATACTCCATTGATATAGAAAATACCATAGAAAAGTCCCTTCTTTTCTGGATCAGTCGATTTATCAAGTACAAAGTCACCACCTTGTCTAACCGTCAAGTAAACGACAAAGAGGCACTGGCTCTGTATCTTCAAAATCTAACTCTACATGTAGAGAATTTAAAAGATTTGAAAGATTTGGTAAAAAAGATAAGAAATGTAGGCATAAACGGCATACATATGTATTTTATACCGCTTGAAAAACTTTTCAATTATATATCAAATTATGGAGCAAAATCTCTCAAAGAGACAGATGAAGAGTTTTTGAGTGAATTTTTGGCCATTGAGACTTCAACACTTTCAGATGCAACAAAGAAAAATTATCGCATAGCACTCTTGGGCTTTTTTGGCTTCTTAGATAAGCAAAATGATGAAAAATTCAGCTTTTTGATTGAGCTGAAAAATTGGGGAGGACTTGGTGGCAAAAGTGGAGAAAAACTGCCCTCTCATATGCAAAAAGATGAAGTCAAAAAATTTATTCAAGCTATAGATGCTTATAAATTCAGTCCAAAAACTCTCTCTAGAAACAGATTGCTCATAAAAATTATACTCTACACCGGAATTAGAGTTGGTGAAGCTTTGGGAATCTGTTTGAAAGATATATATGCCCAAGATGATTTTTATACCATACAAGTCAGAGGCAAAGGAAACAAACCAAGAGTTGTGATGATTAAAAAAGGTATAATAGAGCATGATTTAAGTAACTACTTAGGCAAAAGAGTTTGCGAAAACAACCTACTCTTTTGCAATAAATTTGGCAGAAAACTGACCCAGGCATACATAAGCAGAATTGTTGAAAAAATTCTGATGAGCGCCGGTATTAAAAAAGAAAAAAATGGCGCTCACATGCTAAGACATACTTTTGCAACTTTGCTTTATCAAAAAAGTCATGACCTCATACTTGTGCAAGAATCACTTGGTCATGCTGATATAAATACATCTAGAATCTATACCCACTTCGATAAAGAAAAGTTAAAAAAGACAACAGATATTTACTAAAGTGTGTAAAATTAGAATATGCAAAAATCGCATATTCTAATTTTACAATTTTTTTGCAACTTTTATGTACTTTTAAATGATTTAACATATAATATATAAAAATTAATAGAAGGAGATTATATGTCAGACAAAATTTACAGAGTGGATATGTCCAATCTTACCTATAAGATAGAGGATGTACCAGAGGAGTGGCTGGGACTTGGTGGTAGAGGACTTACTTCTACTGTCGTGGCTACTGAAGTTGATCCCGAATGTCATCCTCTTGGACCAAATAACAAGATGGTATTTGCTCCTGGATTACTCTCCGGAACAAGCGCTGCAAACAGCGGGAGAAACTCTCTTGGCGCAAAAAGTCCTTTGACCGGCGGTATCAAAGAGAGCAATGTTGGAGGCACGAGTGCCGGCATCATGGCAAAACTTGGTGTAAAAGCCCTTATCATAGAGGGAATTCCTGAAGATGACTCCACTTTTTATCATATACATGTAACGAAAGAGAAAGTTTTGATTGAGGCTGTTCCTGAGTTGGTAGGTAAAGACAACTTTGCTGTTCTTGATGCTATGATGGAAAAATACAGTAAAAAAGTAGCTGTTATGAGCATAGGACGGCCGGGTGAGCAAAAAATGCTCATTTCGAACATATCTGTCAAAGATCCTCAAGGCAAACTAAGGAGTCATGGTCGTGGTGGACTAGGTGCTGTTATGGGCTCTAAGAAGATAAAATGCATAACTGTAGATGCCGAAAACTATAAAGAAGCTCATATAGCTGACCCTGAAAAATTTAAAGAAGCCAGTAAAATCTTTACACAAGCCCTTAAAGAAAACCCAATCAGTGGTGAAGGTTTACCGGCATTTGGCACGAATGTACTTGTAAACATCATCAATGAAGCAGGAGCTTTGCCGTCACACAACTTTAGATCAGGAAATTCAGAAAATGCCGAAGACATCTGTGGTGAAACAATGGCTGAAAATATCAAAGAAAGAGGCGGTAAAACTACACACGGTTGTCATGCCGGATGTGTCATACAGTGTTCTCAAGTCTATAATGATAAAGAAGGAAAGTATCTGACATCAGGTTTCGAGTATGAAATGATATGGGCATTTGGTGCAAACTTTGGTATCGATGATTTAGACCAAATAGCAAAAATAGATCATTTAATGGATGATTTGGGAGTTGATGCTATCGAGACCGGAGTAACCTTTGGTGTAGCTGTTGATGCAGGACTTATAAAATTTGGTGATGGAATAAGAGCTTACGAGATTCTTGCAAATGATGTGGCAAGCGGTACGCCACTTGGCAGAATTATAGGAGCAGGTGCCGGGAATCTTGGAAAACTTTATGGCTTAGTAAGAGTCCCTGTTGTTAAAAACCAAAGTATCCCTGCTTATGAGCCAAGAGCTGTCAAAGGTCAAGGAATCACCTATGTTACAACTCCTATGGGTGCCGACCACACAGCCGGGTATGCGGTTGCTACAAACATACTAAACAGTGGTGGATATATCGATCCACTCAAAAAAGATGGTCAGGTTGAGCTCTCTCGTAACCTACAAATTGCCTCTGCTGCAGTTGATAGTACCGGTATGTGTATATTTGTTGCATTTCCTGCACTCGATGATCCGAAATGCTTACCTGCTTTGATAGACATGATAAATGCTAGATTTGGTGCAAAACTTACAGGAGACGATGTAACAAATCTTGGTAAGAATATACTCAAAATTGAGCATGAGTTTAATCTAAAAGCCGGACTTACAAGCGCAGATGATAGAATCCCTGAGTTTATGAAATACGAGGCTTTGCCACCAACAGGTGCTATTTGGGACTTTACAAATGAAGAGATAGATGAGTTCTGGAATTTTTAATGCCAGAGATGATACATATAACAGTCAAACTCTTCGCCCAATACAGAGAGGGCAAATTCAAGGTGGAAAAAAGGAGTTATGCAAAAAACTCCACTATTAAAGATGTGCTTAATGATATAGGGCTTGATTTGGGAAAACTACCAATCGGAGTTTTGATGGTCAACGGAAGACATATGCAAGAAGATTATGTTTTGCAAGATGAACAGATACTTGCCGTTTTTCCAAAAATTGGAGGGGGCTAAAGCCCTCTCCTCCTTCTTTAGCTCATTTTTTGTCTTTCTCTTCTATTTTTTTTATACCTAAAATTAACCTATAAGAACCAGGTGTTCCTGGGGGCAACAGGGCTATTCTATCTCCGTCATGAAGGAGAGTATCTTTTGGTTGTACTTTTCTATTGATAAATACAGCCTCTACTTCTGAATCTTTAAAACCAAATTTTTCTATTATTTTTTGAGGAGTAAAATTATCTGGAAACTCTAATGAAGCCTCAACATAGGGAATATTTTGTTCTTTTAATTTTTTTCTTAAAAAACTAAATGCATTAAATATAATCTTCATCAACCTCTCCTTGCATAAGTGGGTGTTTAAATACACAATTATATCCAAAATTCAATTGATTTTTGGATATAATACAAATAACTGACCTTATGCACTATGTCAGTTATAAAAACAGTATGGTGGTAAAGATGCAAAATATACTATTTGATGAATTAAAAGATCTAAAAAAAGAGATGGCTGAACAAGAAAAGATGGAAAATGAAAAAAGAGCAAGCGATATAAAAGAAGAAAAAGAGAAAAAACTTAAAGATGAGTTTATAAATTTTATAAAAGATAGTGGTATAAAGAAGCTTGACAAATAGAATTCAATCTAAAATCATAGAGTTTTCAACACTGGACTCCGAGTGCTCTTATCTAGAAGACAGATTTGTGAGAATGCAATACAAATATATAGAAAATTGCCCAAGTATTTTAAATGATAAACTAATCAAAAAGGGCTGGAGAAGGTTTGGAAACTACTACTCCAGACCGCAATGTTCTACATGCAATGAGTGTAAAAGCCTTAGAATTGATGCAAAAAACTATGCATTCAGTAAAAATGCCAAAAAAACAATCAAAAAAAATGCAAACACTGTATTTACTATACAAAAACCTACTATCTCCAATGAGCATCTTGAAATTTATGAAAAATACCATAAATATATGGAGCAAAAAAAAGGTTGGAAATCTTATGAAATAAAACCCAAGAGCTACCATGAACTCTATATCACCGGAGCAAAAAAATTTGGTAAAGAGATTTTATACTATATCGATGATAGACTTGTAGCGGTTGATTTGGTGGATTTTATGGATGATGGAATCTCTTCGATATACTTCTTTTATGATCCAGATTTTTCAAAATATTCTCTCGGTCGGTACTCTATCTATATGCAAATCCAATTGGCTAAAAATTTTAATTTAAGATGGATTTACCTTGGTTACTATGTCAAGGATTGCCCTAGCTTGAACTATAAAGACAGATTTAAACCGTTTGAAATTTTACAAAATAATCCAAATGACTTTGAAAAGGAGTTTTGGAGCTGATATTTTGGAATGGAAGTTGCTTTATTTAGTCTAATAACTAACCTTACGGGAGATAAAATGCAAATTTCTTATTCCAGAGATATGATAGCAGTAACTATTCAAGAGGATAGTAAAACATTTTATTTTTTACAAAATCTTATAGAAAAGCATTTTAGAAAGAAAATAGGCAAAAAAGAGAAAATTATAGTTTTTAAAGAAAGTGATGAAAAAGTTCAAAGAAGATACTTTCTGAAACTAATTAGCAAGATATATAAAAGAAAAAATACAAATACAAATAAAAAAGAGCTAGAAAAAATTAAGAATTCGTACAACAAAAATATAAAACTCTCTCTTCTAAAAGCAAATCAAATCACGCAACATGTCAATATTAAAATAAAAATAGAAGACAACTATGTCATACTCCTTCATTTTGAAACAAATTTTTCTATTTTAGTCACATATCTAAAAAATTATTTTAAAAATCATCTCATTTCTTATAGAAGCAAGACAAGAATCATGACTATATATCCAAATTCAAATAAGACTGTTGAATTGTTGGAAAATTTATTAGTACAAAGAGAATTGCTTGGTTCTTTTGTGAATTTCAACTTTAATCCTGACGAAATAGAAACATACAAATTAGTTCTAAATGAAAAAAAATCGAGGAAAAATAGATATTTTGCACTTTTTAACCTACTCGAAGACTACTATAATGTACTAGGATGTAAAAAAGTTGATTCCTTTGGAGTAATCAGAGAAAGATACTTAAAATTGGTCAAACAGTATCATCCGGATAGACTTGGCATCTCAAACCTATCATTAAAATCTTATTATAATAAAAAATTTCAAGAGATTCAATATGCCTATGAGATGCTGAAAATTCACCATACATATGAAAAAAAAATAGTTTCTGTAGCTTAGTTTTTATTGCTCCGCCTAATAAGGTGAAGCAATAAGCATATATAGTTTTTTTCTTTCACTTGAACCTGCTATATTGCACTGTTGTCTGTATTTTGTTATAGTTCTTCTAACTAATTTTATGCCAAATTTTTTCTCGATAGAGTTCAATATCTTAGCATCACTAAGAGGCTTTTTTCTATCTTCGTATTTTACTAATTCGCACATATACTCTTTTATCGCACTATTTGAAACATCCATATCCAAAGCTGTTGCAAAAAAACTCTTCAGTGGAATCACTCCCCTGTTACAAGATATATATTTACCAGAAATTGCTCGAGAAATTGTAGATGGATTTCGTTTCAATTCTGTAGCCAAATCCTTGAGTTTCATAGGAGCAATAGCTCTGCCAAAGAAAAAATCATACTGATACTCTACTATCAAAAGCCCTATTTTATACAGTGTTGCTTTTCTCATCTCGAGAGCATCAATCAGATCCTTTGCATCTTTAATTTTTCTCGATACAAATTCGTGTTTATCATCCAATCCGTCAGTGTCAAGAACTATATCAGGATAATACGCATCATTTAGTTTCACCTCTATATTTTCACCTGTTTTAAATATGAAAATATCAGGTATAATTTGTCTGTTATCCTCAAAATACTCGATAGCCGGAGGATTTTTAAATTTTTTGATAATTTTAATTGCATCTGCAAACAAAGACTCGGCAGTATAAGATTCTAAAGATTCAAAATTTTCAATCAACTCTACTGTAAATCTATACAACTCATCATCCAAATCAAAATCATCCAATTGAAATAAAAAAGACTCTTTAAAATCAAGAGCACAGACTCCGCTGGGTATCAAATTTGAAAACCTTTTTCTTATCTTGTCAACATCTTCAAATTTGCAGGTAAATTTTTGTGATATTTTCTCAAAAGCATCCTTGGAGAAATATCCCTCGCTATCTAAATTTTCTATAATCTCATAAGCAATCTCTTGTGATTTGGAAGTAGGAAAAAGAGGAGAATTAATCTGTTCATAAAGTACATCGTACAGGGATTTTTTATCTATTGTCAGTGCCTCAATGACACCTGAAACAGAATCTTTTGATATTTGCTGGAAAAAGTTCTTTTTCTCAAACCTCCTTTCTACTTTTTCATTTCCAGCTTTTATCTCTATAAATGGATTTTCTTTGGCAAAAGGCTCTAGTACCTCTTGTAAGGACTCTAAATCGGACTGTAGTATAGGCAGCCAACTCCTAAGCGTAGAAGAGAGCTTCTGCTTTGTAGCTTGCTCTGTTCTAGTCCTTAATTTCACAGATCTTTCTCCTTATTAAAATTTAAAATCAACCCCAAGATAATGTGTCTTCACCAGTTTATTGTTTGCAACATCCCCGGCATTTCCACTTGCAAGCAAAGCCCCGTCTTTCATAACATAAGCCCTGTCACATATACCTAGAGTCTCTCTTACATTATGGTCAGTAATAAGCACACCAATATTTAGCTTTGCAAGATCTCTGACGATAGCCTGTATGTCAGTTACGGCTATTGGATCAACTCCCGCAAAAGGTTCATCGAGAAGTAAGAATTTTGGAAAATTCGCCAATGATCTGGCTATCTCGCATCTTCTTCTCTCTCCACCACTCAGGCTTATGCCTTTTCTTTTTCTGATTGGCTCTATATTTAAGAGCTCAAGTAGTTTTTCCACCCTGTGCTGTGCCTCCTCCTCATTATCATAGACAATCTCTGCCGCCAACAGAAGATTCTCTTCGACACTTAGCTCTTTAAAGATGCTTGATTCTTGAGGCAGGTACCCTACCCCCTCTTTTGCTCTTTTATGCAGGGGCATTTTTGTTATGTTTTTATTATCAAGATATATCTCCCCGCTATTTGGTGAAATGATTCCACATATCATATAAAACATTGTGGTTTTACCCGCACCATTTGGACCAAGAAGTCCCACTATTTCTCCACTCTTTACCTCTAGTGAAACACCGTTTATTATATTTGTCTTTTTGATTATTTTTATTAAGTTATCAACTTTTAGTTTATGCATTTTTTAACCTTATATACTCTACTCTCATCAGACTTTTTTTCTATATCAACAACAATATAATCTATAAAATATTTTCTCAAAACACTTTCAAGTTTTTCGTCACCCCACTCTATCAGATGATAACCCTCTTTATCCAATTCCTCAAGCAGTCCCGAAGAGAGAAAACCCCCTATGCCATTTTGGTAAATATCGTAATGATACAGACTTTCTCCATATCTGTTTTGAACCGAAAATGTTGGGGATACCACATCTTCTCTAAGTCCCAAAGCACTTGAAAATTTTTTTACAAATGTTGTCTTGCCACTCGCCAAATCACCTCTTAGCAAGACAACTCCGCAATCTTTTGCCAATTCTGCAATCTCTTTTGCAAAACTCTCCAACTCATCTAAGGTACAAACTTTCTCATTCATAGTGAATTTGAAACCTTTATAATCTCTTGCAACTTCTCAAAAGCTTTTCCACTATCAATCGCCTCTTTTGCCATCTCAATACCCTCTTTTATATCTCTTGCTTTATCATCCACTACAAGTGCGGTAGCTGCGTTTAAAAGAACTATATTTTTTCTAGCCCCACCCTCTTCTCCTTTTAGAATTGAGTATGTTATCTTTGAATTTTGCTTCGCATCCCCGCCTAAAATTCCCTCTTTGGGCGATAATTTAAGACCATACTCTTGCGGGTCAATTATAAAATCTGTCGTTCTGTTGTCTTTAAGCATAGTTGCATAGGTTATATCAGATATACTTATCTCATCCATACCATCTCTACTGCTCACTGCTATCGCATTTTTGGTATCTAAGAGACTAAGTCCTACTATGATTCTATTTAGAAATTTGTCACTAAATACACCTATAAGATATTTTTTGGCGCCAGCCGGATTTGTAAGAGGTCCCAGCATGTTAAAGATGGTACGATGTGCTAAGCTCTTTCTGATTGGCATTATATATCTCATCGCAGGATGGTGATTGATAGCAAATAAAAATGCAAAACCACACTCTTGTAACATTTTTGACTGCTGGTCAGGTTTAAGAGCTAGATTTACACCTAATGCTTCAAGCATATCTGCACTACCGGAATTGCTCGTTATAGCCCTGTTACCGTGTTTTGCAACAGAGCAACCCAAGCTTGGAAGAAGCAAAGAGACAGTACTTGAAATATTAAAACTATTGCTTTTATCCCCGCCTGTTCCTACCACATCTATAAGTTTTTCTCTTAAAACCCCGGGGATAATGAGTTTGATGCTGTGTTCCCTCATCACCTCTGTGGCTGCTGCTATCTCTTCTGCACTTTCGCCTCTGTTGTACAACTCAACAAGATACTCTCTTGCCTCATCAGCTGAAATTTTGTCTTCAAATATCTTTTGAAATTTCTCTTTTGCTATATCAAACATTATAGCTCCTTCACATATTTTGACTGCATTGTCTTTGGAATCGTTTTTGTAGCAGGTATCTCCAAAACTTCATATTTTGAGTTATGCTTTAGATATTTTATTGTGATAATATCACCGATTTTTACCGTTTTTGCAGGTTTGACTATGGCATCATTTATGCTCACAACACCGCTTTTGCACATATCTTCCGAAATGGCTCTTCTTTTGGTTATATTCACACAATTTAAAAATTTATCTATCCTCAAAGCAACTCCTCAATATTCATCAGTTTTTAAAATTGTAGCAAAAGATTTTTTAAATACAAATTGTATGGAACGATTTTTGCACTCTATTAGGTCTGTTATTTATACAAATAAGCTACTTTTTTACTATTTTTTGATAAAATACCTCTTAATTTATATTAAAAAGGATACATCATCAAACGAAATATTAAAAAAGTAGTCCTTGCATATTCTGGTGGACTAGACACGAGTATAATTTTAAAGTGGCTTCAAGATGAGTTTAACTGCGAAGTAGTGACATTTACTGCCGATGTGGGACAGGGTGAAGAGCTGGAACCTGCCCGCAAAAAAGCTATAGAGATGGGTATAAAACCTGAAAATATCTTCATAGAAGACCTCAAAGAGGAATTTGTTAGAGATTATGTATTTCCTATGTTTAGAGCAAATGCCATATATGAGGGAGAGTATCTTCTTGGAACTTCCATAGCAAGACCACTTATCGCCAAAAGGCAAGCAGAGATAGCAGCACTCACAGGAGCTGATTCTGTAAGTCATGGGGCTACAGGCAAGGGAAACGATCAAGTTAGATTTGAACTTGGATATCTTGGCATCAACTCAAACTTGACTATCATAGCACCTTGGCGAGAGTGGGATTTGAACTCTCGCGAAAAACTTTTGGCGTATGCAAAAAAACACAATATAAATATAGAGAAAAAAGGAAATAAATCTCCATACTCCATGGATGCAAATTTACTTCATATCTCATATGAGGGTTTGGTGCTTGAAGATCCAAATGCAAAACCTGAAGAAGATATGTGGAGATGGACAAAAAGCCCGCAAGAAGCACCCGATTACACAGAAACCATAGAGATAGAGTATGAAAAAGGTGATCCTGTTGCACTAAATGGTGTAAGATTGAGCCCTGCCAAGATGCTGGAATCCCTAAATGAAATAGGTGGCAGAAACGGCATAGGAAGAATCGATATAGTTGAAAATCGTTTTGTAGGTATGAAAAGTCGTGGTTGCTATGAAACTCCCGGCGGAACCATAATGCTAAAGGCCCACAGAGCTATAGAGAGCATATCGCTTGATAGAGAAGCTGCACATTTTAAAGACGAGCTTATGCCAAGATATGCAAAAACCATATACAATGGCTTTTGGTTTTCACCCGAGCGTGAAATGATGCAAGCCGCCATAGACAAATCCCAGGAAAATGTAAATGGCACTGTCAGACTTGAGTTATATAAAGGCAATGTAATGGTAGTAGGAAGAGATTCTGCAAAAAATAATCTTTTCAATGCAGAGTTTTGTACATTTGAAGAGGATGAGGTTTATAACCAAAAAGATGCGGAAGGTTTCATCAAACTAAATGCTCTTAGATTCATAATTGGCGGAAAAAACAAAAAATTCTATGGCGATGCATGACTTGGAAGAGATAAAAAAAAGAGTATTTTCAAGCGCTCAAGTGAAAGATGAAGATTTACAGGAGTTACTTAGATACAAAGAAGAAGGCAAGTTTGATTTTAAATTGATAGACATTCGTGAAATTTATGAGTATAGCGACAGGAGTATAGATAAAACAGATTTGCTCTATCCGACAACGCTATTGCACAGACATATAGAAGATCTTGAAAAGATAAAAGATGAGCATATTATACTCTACTGCCGGACAGGAAACAGGACAGAACAGGTATTGATGATACTAAAAAGAATGGGTTTTGATAAAATAGCCCATTTAAGCGAAGGAATTATTGCATATTCCGGAAAAACAGGAAAAAATACAAAGTTACCAAAAAATATTGAGGAGAAAAGATGAAAGTTTTATTGATTAAAGATGTAAAATCACTTGGCAAAAAAGGTGAGATTAAAGAGGTGAAAGATGGCTATGGAAGAAATTTTTTGATAGGAAAAGGTTTTGCACTACATGCCACAAATGATGTCATAAAAAGATATGAAGCAGAACAAAAAAGAAAAGCAAAAGAGACAGCTGATGAATTAGTAAGGCTTAAAGATATAGAAAAAAAATTGGCTGACATTAGACTCGTAATCAAAAGAAAACTTGGTGCAAATGGCAGTCTTTTTGGAGCTGTAACAAAAGATGAGATAGCACATGAGCTGAAAAACCAATATGATATAGAGATTGACAAAAAGAGTATAGAGATAGATAAAGCCATAAAGATGACAGGTGAATTTGATATATCTGCAAAGCTGGGACATGGCATTCATGCTAAATTAACTGTCGAGATTGTTGGAGAATAGGAATGTTTGAAGCTACAACCATACTTGCCTATAAAGGCAAAGACAAGGCAGTCATAGGTGGGGATGGTCAAGTTACTTTTGGCAACAGCGTACTGAAAAGTAACGCTACAAAGATAAGGCGCCTGTATAATGGGAAAATTTTAGCAGGTTTTGCGGGAAGCACTGCTGATGCTTTCAATCTTTTTGATATGTTCGAGGGAATTTTAGGTCAAAAAAAAGGTGATCTCTACAAATCTGTCATAGAGTTTTCAAAAGAGTGGAGAAAAGACAAGATGCTTCGCAGACTTGAAGCTATGATGATTGTACTCAATACAAAGCATATCTTCATATTGAGTGGAAACGGTGATGTGGTAGAACCTGAAGATGAAAAGATTGCAGCCATAGGAAGCGGTGGAAACTTTGCGATTTCAGCGGCAAGAGCACTTCAAAGACACTCTAGTCTAGATGAAGAGACTTTAGTCAAAGAGAGTCTGAAAATAGCAAGCGAACTTTGTATATACACAAATGACAATATAAAAATTTATACTTTAGAGGAAACAAAATAGATGAATTTAACTCCAAAAGAGATAGTTAAATACTTAGACGAATACATAATAGGACAACTAGAAGCAAAAAAATCCATAGCAATTGCACTAAGAAACAGATATAGAAGAATGCAGTTATCTACCGAGATGCAAGAGGAGATAATGCCGAAAAACATCCTCATGATAGGCTCAACCGGTGTAGGAAAAACAGAAATAGCAAGAAGAATGGCAAAGATGATGGGATTGCCTTTTGTAAAAGTTGAAGCCAGCAAATACACTGAAGTTGGATTTGTCGGAAGAGATGTAGAGTCGATGGTGAGAGACTTAATGATGGCTTCAGTTAATCTAATCAGGGCTCAACATAAAGAAAAAAATGCTGATCAGATAGCTCTGCATGTAGAGAAACAAATCATAGAAAAAATCCTCCCTCTTCTGCCAAAAGGCGCAAGCGAGGAGAAAAAAAGCGACTACCAAAGAAGCTATGGAAAGATGAGACAAAAATTTCGTGACGGAGAACTGGATGATTTAGAGATAGAGATAGAAGTTTCAAACAGCAGTAGTGATCTCTCTGACTCATCGCTGCCTCCCGAAGTCGTAAAGGTCCAAGAATCTTTTATAAAAATATTGGGCTCCAATCAAAAAAATATCAAAAAAACACTCAAAGTAAAAGAGGCGAAAGAGGCACTGAAAAATGAAGCAAGTGAAAAACTGCTTGATTTTGAAGCCATAAAAATAGAGGCAAAAGACAGAGCTGAAAATGGTGGCATAATCTTTATAGATGAGATAGATAAAGTCGCCGTTGGCTCTCACGCCGGAAACAGAAGTGACCCCAGCAAAGAGGGTGTACAAAGAGACTTGCTTCCGATAGTAGAAGGAAGTGATGTAAATACAAAATACGGTGTCATAAAAACTGACCATATCCTTTTTATCTCTGCGGGAGCTTTCCATCTTAGCAAACCAAGCGATCTGATTCCTGAGCTTCAGGGAAGATTTCCTCTCAGAGTAGAGCTCAACTCTCTAAGTGAAGAAATTTTGTATAAGATTTTGACTCAGCCAAAAAATTCTCTTCTCAAACAGTACAAAGAGCTTCTCAAAACTGAAAATGTAGATCTTGTTTTTGAAGACGATGCAGTTAAAGCAATTGCTAAAATCTCTCATCTGACAAATGAGAAGACGGAAGATATTGGAGCAAGACGACTTCATACAGTCATAGAAAAAGTACTCGAGGACATAAGCTTTAGCGCGGATGAACGCGCAGGAGAAAATATAAAAATAACAAAAGAGTTAGTACATGAAAAACTAGATTCCATAGTAGAGGACGAAGACAGTAGCAGGTATATTCTCTAATGCAAGATATCAATACAAAATCCGGCTTCGTAGCAGTAGTCGGCAGACCAAATGCAGGCAAAAGCTCCCTTTTAAACTGGCTTGTGGGAGAAAAGATAGCTATGGTCTCCCATAAGGCAAATGCCACGAGAAGAAGATCCAAAATAATAGCACTTCATGAAAACACCCAAATTATCTTCATAGATACCCCGGGAATTCACGAACAAGAGAGATTGTTAAACCAATTTATGCTCGAAGAGGCACTCAAGGCTATGGGAGATTGTGACTTGATTCTCTTTTTATCACCCATAACAGACAAAATCGACTATTATCTTGACTTTCTGAAAAAAAACAGCAAAAACACACCTCATATGGTGCTACTCACAAAAACAGATCAGGTCAAGAATGAAAAAGTTCTCAAAAAAATAATGGAATTTAGCAAATACCAGGATAAATTTTTATCCCTAATCCCCATTTCTATAAAAAAAGGAGTTACGCAAAGCTATATACTCGAGGAGATTTCAAAATATATACCAAAACACCCATATCTGTATGATCCTGAAATTTTAACCACCGAAAAAATGAGAGACATATATAAAGAATATATAAGAGAGTCGATTTTCGAAAATACAAGTGAAGAGATTCCCTATTTTGCCGATGTAATTATTGACAGTGTCGAAGAAGATGAAGAAATTGAACGCATATTTGCCAATATAATAGTCGAAAAAAAGAGTCAAAAAGGCATCATTATAGGCAAAGACGGACAGACGCTTAAAAGGATTGGTAGAAGGGCTAGACAGAAGATAGAAAAAATCATTGATAAGCAGGCATTTTTGAAAATTTTTGTCACTATTAAGCCTGGATGGAGCCAAAATAGGGAACTTTTGAAGAAAATGGGGTATGTTTTAGATTAAAAATAAATTTTTTATGGTACAATTGATCGTAGATTAACTTTATTTATTTAAAAATAGGAGTTGTGAATTATGGCGACAAACAAAGATAAGAACTTTTCAAGCATCATTTCCGTTGACCCCATAACTCTTAATTCCTACGAATACTCCAAAAATGAAATCAAAGTCAATAAACTTGAAAAGAGCAAAAAAGAATCTTTTATCATCTCTTATATTCCTTCAAAAGATATCATCTCTGCCGCAATTGATATGAGCAGAAATATACCTGAGAGCGATTTAAAAGACGCTATAGAGATAAAAGTATATGATGAGCTAGGACTTGACTCCGCTGTAAATTATTCGATTACATATCTTGAAACTGAGACAAATGATACAAAAAACAGAACATTCAATGTCTTTGTTATAGACGCAGCATCTGTAGATGAGCGACTCACTCCAATAAAAAAACATACAAAATACATAGACTATGCAACCGGTACTCCGTTTTTAATGCAATCTCTCTACAAAAAAGCTTTTATCGAGCCAGATGGAATTGATTGTTTTGTCTATTTTCAAAAAAAAGATGCTTTTCTTGCGATTTACAGAGATGGGGAATACATATATTCAAAGTCCTTACACTATTCTCTAACGCAAATTAATGAAAAATTTTGTGAATTAATAGGTGAAAGAATTGAAGATAAAGATTTTGATAGTCTTCTTACAAGAGAAGGATTAAAAGGCACCAATCTGGACTATCAGCAACATCTTATGAAACTTTTTGGAGAGATATTTTTATATATCAACGATGTTTTGATATATGCAAAAAGATCATACTCTCTTGAGTCAATTGATAAATTGTATATCGGTTCGGAAATTGGAGAACTTCTTGGCATTGAAGAGTATGCACAAAGCTATCTTGGCCTGGAATCACATGATTTTAATTTTAGTATAGCTATCAACTCAAAAGAGTGGTATATAGATCAGATTCACATACTTATGATTTTGGCTGCACAGGCATATTTTGAAGAGAAAGATGACAGTCTAAACTTTTCACCTTTCAGGCGCCCTCCTCCACTTTCAAAAAGACCATCAGGGAAACTTCTCGGGGTAGTTGCAGCCAGTATAATTTTATCCTTAGCTTATCCGGCATACCAAACAGGATATGATTATTTTTTACAACTAAAGCTCGACAAACAGACAAAAACATTTGTGAAACTTAATAAAAAGACATCCGCTATCAAAAACAGTCTTGCTACTCTAAAGCAGGAGAAAAACAGACTTGATGGCCTTTTAAAAAAAGAGAGTGATAAATTTGAGTTTAGAAAAAAATTACTTACAGAGATTTACAAGAAAAAGATATCCTATCCGATGAAAGCCCTTATCTTGGCTGAATTTTTTAAAATTTCAAATAAATACAACTCAAAAATTGACGACATAGAGTTTAAAAATAACAAATTCATATTTGATATACAAAATAGAAGCGATAAAAGAATTACAGAATTCATAAAAAATCTAACAGCACTCAATAAATATAACATAAATACTGACAAAATAGAAAAAGTTGATAAAAAACAAAAGTATATATCAAAAGTAACTATAGGATTAATCAATGAGTAGCTCAGAAAATATATTTGAAAAGATAGATGCAACTTTAGCCGAAAAAAAAGAGAGTGAACTTGCTCTGATTTTTTTAATGATATTTGTCTTTGTTGGATTTATTGTATATTCATATCTGTTTCCAATAACAGAAAAAAAATTAAAAATCACAAAAAGAAATTTACTCTCCATTAACAAAAAAGTTCAAAACGAGAAGAGCTATCTTAGATCTGTTACAAGAAACGGGGATGAGAGATTTTATATAAAAAAAGCCAAAAGTGAAATTGAGGGTGAAAAGATACAGTTAGAAAAGACAACTTACACCAACACATATGTTGATAACAAACTGAAAGATTTATCATATCTTCTGTTTAACAATCAAAATTGGGCCAAATTCCTTAATTCCATTACAATTATAGCTGCAAAAAATCATGTAAAAATCAAAATTATAAAAAACAGAATCAACAAACCAAGCCTACAGAAGATTGAACAAATTTTGAATCTTAAAGTTGAATTCAATGGTAGATTTAAAAATATTATGAAATTCATAAATACCATTGAAGAGAGCAAACTCGTAGTAGATATTTACGAAATGAAGCTAACAGGAGCCGCTGGAGTAGATGGCTACATAAATATAGGTGTATGGGGGATGAAATATTGAAAAAATTAATCAACTTTAAAAATATACTTTTTATTTTCATACTTTTTTTACCGGCTTTTTTATTTTCAAGCGCAAACTTAAATCTTGGTAATAATACAAAACAGTATAATAAAATTTTTGAAAGAATAAGCGAAACAAGAATCGGTGTTGCTGCAAAAACTATAAATAAAATCAAAAATCCTTTTGTAGTTATATATAAAAAGGCTGGTGATACAAACAAGACCAAAAAAGCAAAAATCATATATAATTTAGATGCGATTTTCAATAAGAAAGCTATGATAAACGGTAAGTGGTACAAAAAGCGTGCAAAAATTGGAGCGTACAGATTGATAAAAATAAAAAAAAGAAGTGTTTTATTAAGAAGTCAAAACACAAAAAAAGAACTTTTTATAAGGAAAGACAATGAGTCTAAGATCAAATTTTCGTCAAAATAACAAAAAACTTTTTTCACTGATAGTTTTAGCTTGTTTTGCAGTTTTCCCTCTTTATGCTGCAAAAAACAATAAATCTTGTGAATATAGAGCATTTACCATTAAAACAAATGACAAGGTAAGCAATATGGACCTATTGTCACAACTTGCTGATTCATGTAATTTTACAGTTGTTATAAAAGATGATTTTGCCAGAGAAATATTGAAAAAAAACCTAGACAGCGTCAATATAAAAGATCTTTCACTAAATGAACTTTTCAAATTATTGGTAGGGGAAAATGACTTATACTATACATTTGATCAAAATTTTTTAAAAATTTCTTCATTGAACACTAAAATATTTAATATAGACTACATAACATCTGTTAGAAATGGAACCGCAGTATTAAATGCTTCAGTAGATGCAACCCCCATGGCTGAAGGTGGAACAAGAACTATAAACGGTGATAATAAAATAACATCAAATGATACTTTTGATTTTTGGGCAAAAATATCAGACGAACTGACTGCTGTTTTAAATACTGCTGAAGACAAATACAAGGCCGATAAACCAATCATAAACTCGAGCGCTGGAATCATAACAGTAACCGCAACAAAAAAACAGCTTGATAGAGTTGAAAAATATATAGAAATTCTCAGAAAAAGGCTTCATAAGCAGGTCTTAATCAGTGTATCAATACTCTCTGTGAGTCTTGAAAACAAAAGTTCTACAGGTATAGACTGGAGTAAGTTTAATCTATCCTTAAATAACACTGCAGATTTCAATCTTAATGGAACAGGCACAACTCCTCTAAAAGCTCTAAACTATACAAATACATATACCGTAATAAGTAAAAATTTATTTACAATGTCAGGTTTAATTGATTTTCTTAAGACTTATGGAAACACCAAAACAGTTTCAAGTCCAAAAGTTTTAACCCTAAACAATCAACAAGCACTAATAACAGTCGGAGACAATATAAATTATCGTGTACCTGAAAATTCAACAAGCAACACATCAAATGCACCTACAATAACAACATATAAAAATTATTCTATATTTATAGGAGTACTCTTAAACATAACACCCGAAATATCCAATAATGGTGAAATAATACTGAGAATTAATCCATCAGTAAGCAATTTTAAATATAGCGTGGATGACGGAAAGCAAACAGTTCCGAGAGAAATAGCGCCTGACACTTCAGAGAAAAAGCTTTCTACCGTTGTTAGAGTAAAAAACGGAAGTACAATAATATTAGGTGGCTTAATAACAAATTCAAAAGGGAAGGCAAACTCCGGAGTACCTCTACTTAGTGATATCCCTATCTTGGGTAATGCTTTTAAACATACTGGCGATAGTTTGACTTCACAAGAGCTAATTTTTGTTATAACTCCTAAAATAATTGGTGTAAACGGTGTAACAAAAACCTCTTTAAGAGAGTTAGGCTTTTCCAAGAGAATGTATGAATAAAAGTCAATATTCTGATTTAAAAAATATTTTTCTAGATGGTGAAGTTTTTGATTATGTAAATCTGGACAAATCATCTATCGCGTATGATAAGCTTATACAGGCCATAAACAAACCATTAAAGCTTATCTTGTTTTACGGTAAACCAGGCACAGGAAAAACATTTCTTCTGCAAAAAATATATAATGATTTTAAAAAAAAGAAAAATATCATTTTTCTTCCAAGACCTTTTTTTGATGAGATTGAATTTCTAAAAGTTTTATACAAAAAAAGTTTCAAAGAAACTGCACCAAAATTTAGTGGCTACGATGAATTTTTATCAATAGTTACAAAAAAATTAGATAAAAACAGAGTTGCAACCACAGTACTCATGGACGAATCTCAACTTTATCCGGGTGACTTAATCGAGAAAATCAGGCTTATGGCAGATTCTAGAAAATTTAAATTCCTCTTTACTGTGCATAAGACCGATGAAGAAGACATTCTTGCAAAAGATTATTTTAAAACTCGTATTTGGGAGAGTATTGAGTTGGAAAATTCCAACTATATAGAAGTTAAAACATATATAGAAAAAAAATTGATATTTCACAATAAATTTGAGTATCTTTCTCTATTTAAAGAGAAGCATTTAAAGATGATTATGAAACTTACCAAAGGCAACCTGAGAACTATAAACAAACTTTTATTTAAATTATTCGAAATTTTAGAATACTATGATACTTCAAATCCATCAAAAATAAACCAAAGATCACTACAAATAAAATATCTTGAAATGGCAGGAATTTCGCAAGGGATGATTGATGCTTAGCACAAAAGATATAGCAGATTTGGAGAAAAAATATTCCAGATACATTTTAAAGAAAAGATTCAAATCTTTTCTTATTGCTCTGTTTTTTACTCTATTTGCCTCATCTGCTACATACTACATTTTTTACTTTTACAAATCAAAAATTCAAATCAAAAAAATGCAACCTATAGAAAAAATTGCCGAAAAAAATATAAGTACTCTTTTTTTAAAAAAAGATCAAAATACAAGCTTGAAAAAAAATAGCATTTTAGCATCAAAGCAACCTATAAAAACTGCAGAAAAAAACACAACAGTTAAAGTCCAAAAAAGCGAATATATTTCCTCTGATGATTTAAATAAAACTGTAATACCAAAAAAAAAGAACAATACACAAGAAAATTTTGTATTTAGAATTCGTCCGTCAAACACCTTTGTAATAGACCACTCAAATAGAAGAAGTTTGATCTTTTTCTACCCATTCCATGATATTACAGTAGCAAAAACCAATAAAAAAAATGATAAGATAGCTAAAAATACAAAGAAAAATGCTACAATAACAGATGGAGAGAAGAAAAAGCCAAAAATCAATATAGAGATGAAGGATATTGATTCAATTAAATATCTTAACAACAAGTTTAAGAGAACGCATGATATTGTATTTGCCTTAATGCTTTGCGAAAACTATTATCAACAGAAGGATTATCGAAATTCTTTGAAATGGTCGATTATAGCAAATGATATAGACAGCAGTAGCGAAAGAAGTTGGATTTGGTTTGCAAAATCAAAATACAGACTACATCAAAAAAATGATGCAGTTAAAGCACTTAGATCTTTTCTGAAAACAAACAGTTCGGAAAATATCAAATCTCTTTTGCGTGATATAATTAACGGAGTGTTAAATGACTAAAAAAATTTTTGTTTTTTGTTTTATTTTTATAAATATCTCATTTGCCTATACTTTAAATGATATCAAAAAACTCTATATAAATAAAAAATATGCAAAAGTGTGTTCCCTCTCAGGCAGTATGTATGTTGCATTTAAAAATGATGAAAATTTTTTGAATATGTTTGCTGATTCTTGTCTAAAATCAGATATGGTCAATAGAATGGTGCTACCGATAATCAAACTATACAAAACAAAGCAGGCAAGAGAAAATGCCGCTTATTTCACAACTATACTCTATCAGAAGAAAATGCTATATTATGCACTATGCAATAATATTGATATATCATATATAAATCTTCCTAAAACAAACTATATTTTATCTAAAATTTTTGACAAATTCGTAAAAGGCGAGTATGATTTAAAAAATGGATCATATTGGTTTAGTGATGATAAAAATATTGCTATCAAATACAGACTCTCCCTCGAAGAGAGAAACAATATAAAAAAAATGTATCTAAGAACCTATAAAAATAATAAAATAATAAAAATAAGAGTATATTGGTAACAACATGAGTAATATGAATCTATCTTTATTGGATTATTTAATTAAAAATAGAATTTTAGATGAAAATACTGCTTCCATAGTTAAAAATGAATCAGAAGAAAAAAATAAAGATATATATGAAATTCTTTTGGATAGAAACCTCTTTGAAAAATCTGATCTTTTGCTTTTGATTGTAGAATTTTACAAAAAAGGCAATATCCAAATAGAAGACATAAATAGATATTTTGCAGTTGACATTGAAGACTTCTTGAAAGAGTTGGCAAAAAATCTAAACGCAATATATATTGATCTGGATTCTATCGATATAAACCACAGAATGGTTTCAAAACTTCCATTTGCACAATTAAGAAAATTTCATGCACTGCCTGTAAAAGAGGATGAGATCAATGTCTATGTGGCATTCAAAGATCCAATTGATCTCAATGCACAAGAGGCTATCCAGAGAATTTTTCCTAGAAAACTTGTAAAAACAGTCATAAGCGAACCATCACTTATAGAGAAATATATAAATAAGATAGAGCTCGGCGACAGCATAAAAGAATTAATAGCAGAAATAAGAAAAGAGATAACTTCAAATGCTAGTGAAAATCCTCAGGATTCCTCAGGAATATTAAAACTGATAGAGGTTATACTAAAAACTTCAATTTTAGCCAGGGCCAGTGATATACATGTAGAGCCAACGAAAAACAACTGTGTGGTCAGAAGCCGAATTGATGGTATGCTTACCGAAACATTTATTTTTGATAAAGATATATATCCACCTCTTGCCTCTCGCCTTAAACTTCTTTCAAATATGGATATTGCAGAAAAAAGAAAACCCCAAGACGGCAGATTTTCAGCAACAATTCTTGGAAAAGAGTATGATTTTAGAATTTCAACACTCCCTATACTGCATGGAGAATCCATAGTTATGCGTATTTTGGACAAATCAAAAGTTATGATAAAACTGGAATCTTTAGGTATGCATAAAAATAATTTTGAAAAATTCAGCACAGCAATGAGAGCTCCATTTGGTATAATTTTTGTTACCGGTCCTACAGGCAGCGGTAAAACCACCACTCTATACGCAGCACTAAATGCGATAAAAAATGTAGAAACCAAAATCATAACTGTTGAAGACCCAGTTGAGTACCAATTAAATCTTATACAACAAGTCCAGGTTAATGAAAAGGCAAATCTAACTTTTGCTTCTGCTCTAAGATCAATTTTAAGACAAGATCCGGATATTATAATGATTGGTGAAGTTAGAGATCAAGAGACTCTGCGAATTGCTGTTCAAGCTGCATTGACTGGCCACTTGGTATTTTCTACACTTCATACAAATGATGCGATAAGCGCAGTTACAAGAGTTATGGATATGGGAATAGAGCCATATCTGCTTAGTGGTTCTTTAGTTGCAATTGAGGCACAAAGACTTGTGCGTAAACTCTGCCCACACTGCAAAACAGAGATTACTCTTCCAAAAACTGCCTATGAGGACATAAAGGATTTTCTTCCGAGGGATTTTCAGTTTTATAAACAAAATGGATGTGAAAAGTGTTCACAAACCGGTTATATCGGGAGAGAAATGCTCTCTGAGATTTTAATAGTCAGTGAAAAAATTTCCAGTATGATTGCACAAGGAAGAAGTAAAGAGGAGATAAAACAACAAGCCTTGGATGAAGGCTTTGTTGATATGTACAAAGATGGAATTTTAAGGGCCTCTAAAGGCATAACAACTATCGAAGAAGTTGTAAGGGTGGCAAAAGGATGAATTATTTTGAAGTAACATCACTATTTAAGGGCAAGAAAGAGACAAAAGTTATCAAAGCACCAAACAAAAGAGATGCGATAACGATTGCAAAAACAAAAATACCTGGAATTCTTTTAAATATCAAAACTGCTTCGGCTCCTGTTGAAGATAAATTTTCAGATTTTAAAGCTAAATTTGTAAAATCTATCATAAAGAAAAAAATCAATATAAAAGCTCTAATAGCGGCTATCAGGCAATTGGCCGTTATGACAAATGCTGGTATATCTATACATGACAGTATCAAAGAAGTAGCAAAAGCAAGTGTTGATAAAACCCTTAAAGATATATTTGAGAGCATCAATGATGATCTAAATTCAGGACTTAGTCTCACACAATCCATGATGCCTTTCAGAACAGACCTGGGAGATGTAACTCTGGCTATGGTTGAACTTGGAGAGAGTACGGGAAATATGTCAGAATCTTTGGAAAAATTAGCAGAAATTCTTGAAGAGATGGAAGAAAATCGACAAAAATTTAAAAAAGCTATGAGATACCCTATCACAGTAATGGTAGCTATTGCAATCGCTTTTACCATTTTAATGGTATATGTTGTTCCAAAATTCAAAGAAATTTTTTCAAAATTCAAAACAGAACTGCCTTTGCCAACAAAGATACTTCTATTTTTGGAAAATATCATACATAACTATGGTTTTTATCTTCTCGGGTTTATAATTCTGACTATAGTTTTTTTCAAATATATGCTTGCAAATAATGAAGAGTTCAAGAAGAAATATGATAAATATATACTTAAGATATATTTGATAGGAAATATTGTATTTTATGCCACCATGGCAAGATTTACTTTAGTTTTCACAGAACTAATTCGTTCAGGAATCCCAATAGCCGATGCACTTGAAACATCTTTATTGACTTTGGATAATATGTATTTAAAACAGAGGCTGACAAGCGTTAATGTTTCAGTCCAAAGAGGTATCTCTCTAACTGAAGCATTTAGGGAAACTGGTCTTTTTGAGGGGATGCTTATCCAGATGATACAAGCAGGCGAACAAAGCGGTACACTCGATAAAATGCTTGAAAAAGTAACAGATTATTTTAAATCAAGATTTAATGAGATTATTGACAATATCTCAAGCTATATTGAGCCTATACTTCTTGGTTTTATTGCCGGTATGGTTTTACTAATGGCGCTTGGTATCTTTATGCCTATGTGGGATCTTGCAAAAGCCGTAAAAAATTAAAAAGGCCAAATTGACTCCATAAGTCTTGAACCCCATGGTTTCTTCATATTTTGATTCATATCCCCTTGTGTTTTATAGAGTATCTTGGCATCTGCGATATATTTAGAATCAATAGTATTAGTTTGATCAATATCATAAGGTCTTATAACTCCGCTTATCTGGATAATCTGTTTTTCTCCATTTAGCAAAAGCTCTCTGCTGCCTTCTATAAAATAATTTCCATTATTTAGTATTTTAATAATTCTTGCAGAAATTGTTGTGGTAAACTTTTCATCTCTACTATTTGTACCACTTCCTGCAAAAGAGTTTGTAGAGCCTGTTTGAAAACCAATATTTGTAATGCCGTTTATTTTGTTTGCAATACTATTTACAGCAGCATTTGAGCCTCCACTTGTGAACAATCCTCCACCTAGTGAATCTTTGCTGTTTTTTGTCAGATCTCTTTTTGCCTTTGAGCTTTGGGCTATGTTTTCACTTATTACAATTGTAACTATATCATTTATGTGCATAGCCTTTAAATCAGCAAAAAGAGGATTATCCCCTTGTCCAAAAAGACTTCCAGGATTTGATCTTGGTGTATCATTTACTTTTGGAGGAAGCTGATCAACATACACAGGAGCCTTCATAGTTATTTTAGGATCAGCAGGATGAACCGAACAACCAATAAACAGCAGTGCTGCAAAAATCAATATCATGGTTTTTTTCATGTTTCTCTCAGTATTTTTATTAGACTTGTTGCGATATAAAGATATATTGCGATAAGTCTATTGATATAGTTTAAAGCAAAAAAAGTTCCATAAATTAAACTTTGGCTTTTAGAAACTCTTTTTTCTCCATATTAAAGACATATGCTTCGATAGGATTCTCACCAATTTGGAAAATTATTCCACAACTATCAAAAGAGATTTTGGCTAAAGCTTTTGTTACAACCTCCAATATATAAGCTCTTGTATTAAACAAATGAGTATGTGCCTCACCCTCATAAGCAAACTCTTCTCCTTCAACCCCTATAAAACCTTCTCTTTTAAGATGTTTGTCAAAAACTATCTTATCATCAAGGTTCTGAACATCAACTATCAAAACCACTTTCATTTTGCCAATACCTTATCTAATTGAGGTGCAAATTCCTCTGCATTTTTATATCCTACAACTTTTAAAGATTTTAATTCTTTGCCATTTTTGAAAAATATAATTGCAGGAGGACCGAAAACATTAAATCTTTTTAAAAGCTTTTTATCTTCCAAATCATTCTTTGTAACATCTATCCTTATTAAATTAAATCTATCCATTTTATTTCTTACCTGAACATCTTTAAAAGTTTTTTCATCCAACTCTTTACAGCTGATACACCAATCAGCATAAAAATCAATCATAACAGGTTTTTTAGAATTTTTAACAATCTTATCTAATTCATCCAAAGTTTTTACTATTTTAAATACAGCATGTTCTGCTGTCATATTTGAATTTTGAATTTGAAGTATTTGAGCACTCTTTTCTTCTAGTGGGTTTAGTGGATTTGTTGTGCCTCGCATTGCGCCTACAAATAAAAACAGAGAATATATAAAAACAATGATGCCCAGACCCTTAAAAAGCTTAGACCAACCCGAAGAGTTTTCTTTTAAAGGCTCAAGTGCTCCCATGTATACAGAAGTAATCAATAACAGTGCCATCCACAAAAGCATAGTAATTTGAGAATCCAATATGCGAGAAAGCATATATATAGCAACAGCCAGCATCAACACACCAAATATTGCCTTTATATTATCCATCCAAACTCCAGGATGAGGCATAAACTTTCCTGCGCCCGCTCCAATAATCAAAAGTGGAATTCCCATACCTAAGCTCATAACAAACAATGCAGCTCCACCTAGCAATGCATCTCCGCTTTGACCAATATATATAAGTGCTCCCGCAAGTGGTGCAGCCACACAAGGTCCAACTATCAGTGCAGACAAAAAGCCCATAATTGCAACGCCTATGACTCCTCCTTTGTTATTGTTGCTTCTTTTAGATAGTTTAGACTGAATGAAAGAGGGCATCTGTATCTCATAAAAACCAAACATAGAGAGCGATAAAAGCACAAAAACCAAACTAAAAACAGACAATACCCAAGGGTCTTGAAGAGCAGTTTGAATATTTGCACCAAACAAACCTGCCAAAACACCGGCTATAGTGTATGCCAATGACATGGCTAAAACATACACCAATGACAGAAAAAAAGCTTTTTTAGCATTCATATTTTTATCAGATTGTGAAACTATAACCGAAGAGAGTATCGGAATCATAGGAAAAACACAAGGTGTCAAAGAGAGCAGTAAACCAAAACCGAAAAATGTTAACAATACTATAAAAAAGCTACTGTTTTTTATACTTTGGGCTATCGTATCTTCCTGGGAAACATTAGTAATTATCTTGGCTGTCTTCTGCTTCTTGGTGTTTTGGACTTTTTTCAATAGTGAATATTCATAGGTATTACTCATAGGTGAATAGCAGAGTCCCCGCTCTGAGCAACCTTGATATAAAACTTTTATTTTATATTTTCCATTTTTTACATATTTTCGGATAACACTCATCGGTATAATTATATTTATATCTTTTCTATGCACTATAAATTCATGAAATTTCACAGGTTTTGGACGAGTAGATTCCTTATCCAACAAAACTTTTTTTGGTGCAACTAATTCAACATGAAGCTTATTGTCATAAGCATACATCTTTTCACCAAGTTTAATTTTTATATCTACGCCTTTATCTGTTTGGACTGAGCTGACCTTAAAAGCATCTTCCGGAGATAAAATATTTTGTTTTGGAAATGCGGCATATAGAGTTATATTTATAAAAAATAGCAAAATTAATACTCTGGCTATTTTTCTAAGTAGTTGAATTGTCATAAAGGCACCTTTTGATAAAATTCTATTATTTTATCAAAACTAAGTAAATATTTTTAAAATCGTGGAGCCAATCAAAATGGATTGGCTCCTATACAGTATTATTCTACCTCTGCATCTATAATTTCATCATCTGCTTTAGAGTCTTTCTTAGGCTCTGCGCCTTTAGCATCATCTTTTTTATACATAGCTTCTGCCAACTTATGACTTACCTCTGTCAATGCCTTAACTTTCTCATCAATCTGCTCTTTTGTCGCAGAATCATTAGCCAAAACATCTTTGAGTGCTTTTAGGGCATCTTCTATCTTGGCTTTTTCTCCGGCATCAACTTTGTCACCCATCTCTTCAAGAGATTTTTCAGTTTGATGAGCAAGTGCATCAGCTTGATTTCTGGCTTCTACTGTCTTCTTCCTTTTCTCATCATCTTCTTTATGAAGCTCTGCATCTTTTACCATTTTTTCTATCTCATTTTCATCAAGTCCGCTTGAACCTGTGATTTTAATCTCTTGTGCTTTTCCTGTTGCTTTATCAGTAGCACTTACTGTTAATATACCATTTGCATCTATATCAAATGCCACTTCGATTTGAGGCACACCTCTTGGAGCAGGTGAAATATTTTCAAGATTAAACTGTCCCAATGATTTATTATCTTTTGCAAACTCTCTCTCACCCTGCAAGGCATGGATAGTAACTGCTGGCTGATTATCTTCTGCTGTTGAAAATATCTGTGTTTTCTTGACAGGTATAGTTGTGCCTTTTTCTATCAATTTAGTCATTACTCCACCAAGAGTCTCAATTCCCAGACTCAATGGTGTAACATCTAGCAATAGCACATCTTTAACATCACCCTTTATAACAGCACCCTGTATGGCTGCACCGATAGCAACAACTTCATCAGGGTTTACTGATTTGTTTAAATCTTTTCCAAAAAACGCTTTTACTTTTTCTTGGACAAGTGGAACTCTGGTACTGCCTCCTACCAAGACAATTTCTTTAATCTCATTTTTATCCAAATCAGAATCTTTTACAACTTCTTTTATCTTTACGATGGTTTTTTCAACCAAATCTTCTATAAGAGCTTCAAATTTTGCTCTTGTAATTTTTTTAACCAAGTGCTTAGGACCACTAGCATCTGCTGTGATAAAAGGGAGATTTACCTCTGTTTCGGTTGAGCTTGAAAGCTCTTTTTTGGCATTTTCAGCTGCTTCTTTTAGCCTTTGAAGAGCCATAACATCAGCTTTTAAATCAATACCATTTTCTTTTTTAAATTCGTCTGCAAGATAATCTATAAGTCTGTTATCAAAATCATCACCACCCAAGAAGGCATCACCACCTGTTGAAAGAACTTCTACAACACTGTCACCTGTCTCCAGAACTGTAACATCAAATGTTCCTCCACCCAAATCATAAACTACAATCTTTTCTGCATTTTTCTTCTCTAAGCCATAAGATAGTGCCGCACTTGTAGGCTCATTTATAATTCTAAGAACATTTAGCCCTGCAATCACACCAGCCTCTTTTGTTGCTTTTCTTTGAGAGTCATTAAAGTATGCCGGCACTGTTATAACAGCATCAGTCACATCTTCACCCAAAAATGCCTCTGCATCTTCTTTTAACTTCATTAAAACTTTTGCACTTATCTCTTGTGGTGTATAGACTTTTCCATCTATTTCTATAGCACAGGCTCCATTTCTATCAACTATCTCATAAGGCAATCTATCTTTTGCCTGTTTTGCTTTATCTTCATCACACATTAAACCCATTATTCTCTTTATTGAATATATGGTTCTTTTTGGGTTTGTAACTGCTTGTCTTTTTGCAGTATCACCAACTAAAACTTCGTCTTTGTCAGTATATGCTACAACTGACGGTGTTGTATTTTTCCCTTCTTTGTTAGGGATAACTTTACTGTCTCCATGCTCAAAAATCGCAACACATGAATTTGTTGTTCCTAAATCTATACCTATTACTTTTCCCATTTCTTATCCTTTATATTAATTTTTTTATCTAACTGTCATCTTTTACAGGAAGTGAATTCCCGTAAAATTCACACGCTACTAAAGCTAAGCCTATCGGCTAGAAGCTTCGCTCTGTCATCTTTTACAGGAAGTGAATTCCCGTAAAATTCACACGCTACTAAAGCTTTGGCTTTGCCAAGAGACTCTATTTAACTATGCTTACCATTGCCGGTCTAAGCACTCTGTCTTTTATCTTGTAGCCTTTTTGAAATACTTCAAGTATTTCACCAGACTCCTTATCCTGACTTTCTAACTGCATAACTGCTTCATGGAAATTTGGATCAAAACCTTCATTTATGTCTACTAATTCAATTCCATGTTTTTCAAATGTCTTTTTAAATTGCTCTATCGTTAAATCAATTCCCTCCTTGACCTTGTCCAAAAGGTTTTCACTCACATCGCACTTATCATTTTTACAAGTATTTAAAGCCATATCAAGCGAGTCGATAATAGGCAATAAATCTCTTGCAAACTGTTCGTGCGCATAGCTGATAGCTACGGCTTTTTCTTTTTCCATTCTTCTTTTTATATTTTCAAAGTCCGCATTAATCCTGAGATACTTATCTTCACACTCTTGAAGTTTTTGATTCAGCACTTCTATCTCGTCAACATTGGTCGAGTTCTCCTCTGCTTCGCTTAATGTATCTTTTTCATCAAATTTCTCTGATAAATCTTTTTCTTTTTCTTTACTCATTTTTACTCCTTTTAAAAAAGCTTTCAAAGTCACTGTCTAACCTGCCTAAGCAAAACATTTGCAGAGACTCTTCATTAATCACTGCATTATGTTTTACCGCCATACATCCTCTTGGTACAAAATCATCAAAATAGACACCAATACCAAGCGAATCCAAAAAATTTGGCTCAACAACTCTTTGTATAAATGTCTCATCGTTTAACTCTTGAGCTATATCATACAGCTCATTTACACCTTCTTTTAGTAAAGCATCTTGCAAAAGAACGCTGTTTAGCTTACTATATAACTCAAATAAACCGACAGAACTTGCAATTTTCTTCAAATCTTTCATACTGTAACCTATGAAGTCATTTAAAAAAATCTCAATCTTTGGATGATATTTGATAACAATTTCCTCATCATCAAACACCAATATCAAAAAGCGTTTACCAACACTCATCAACTCATTAAATATAGAGTTTTTAGTTTTTTTCAAGATACAATACAAACCATAATCTCTTATGGCGTTTTGAATCCCCTGTATATCATCAATCTCTATAGGCTTCTCGGGCTCTATCTTACTCACCCAATAATTCCTAAGTGCTCTATGAGTTGGAATTCTTCCGCTACTGACATGCAACTGCACCAACGAACCCTCTTGCGAGAGTTTTTTGAAGTAAATTCTTATAGTTGAGGGAGAAATATCTAGCATCATTCTTTCTTGAAGTTCACTTGAACCTATAGGGTTTTTTGACTTCAAGTACTCTTTTATAATTGACTCTAAAATTATCTCTCTCTTAGACAACTTCATCTAATTTAACTTCCTAATTGGTTGATTAGCACTCTTATCTTTTAATTGCTGATGGAATTATACAACATTGAGTGATGTTTTGTCAAGTAATATTCTTGAGTCTAGTAGACTAAAGTTAATTTAGTAGATAATTTTATATAGAAAATGAAACAAGAAGCACAAATATGAAGATTTTATTACACTATTAGTCAGTGGGGAAATAAACTGAAAATTCTAAATCAAGAGTGATTACGCAGACTAGAAGCAGCTTTTTTAAATTTAAAGAGAAAACCAAAAACAAAGACAAGAGTTCTTTTACTGTTTTTGACATGTTCGAGCGAGTTTCTTTTCTCTTTCAGAGAGGCAAACAGGTCATTAAGTGCCTGTTTTTCATTTTTTGTCAAATTACTCATCCAAATCCTCCTTTAATCTCAAACGGATTCGTTTTGTTATACGCAAAACCTCTTCATCCTCAAGCTCACTTAACATTTTAAAGATAGCTATGGCAGCCTGCGGATTAGAATTACCCAGCCTCCAGTCCTGATATGTTCTCATAGATATACCAAGTCTTTGGGCCATCTCTCTTTGGCTTATTTTTTTACCAAAAAATTTTGATTCTACTGCATTATGAAGGAGATTAAAAATGTCATTAGTTTTCATAGAGTTTATTTTAACCAAGACAAAATTAATTACACCTAAATAGTGATAAAATATCAAATATTATATCTAAAATATTCAATTTCTGTTAATTTATACAACAAAATCTATATTTTATATGCATTTAAATGTAATTATATATCAATTTGTAACACTTTTATACGGTTATTTGTATGGTTTTATTTAATTGTATTGGAAGCAAGGAGATAAAGAGTCTATAAAGCAGACTCTTTATATTTGATTTATTTGTCTCTTATTGACAACTCTTTTATAACTTGGGTGTATTTAACAAAATTAGTCTTTTTAAGATATCTTAAAAGTCTTTTTCTCTGTCCTACTAATTTTAAAAGTCCTAATCTTGAAGAGTGGTCTTTTTTGTTAATTTTCAAATGCTCTGTTAAATCCATAATTCTCTTAGATAAAAGTGCTATTTGAACCTCTGGTGAACCTGTATCACCCTCTTTTCTTCCAAATTTGTTGACGATTTCCAATTTTTCCGCCGAACCTAAAGCCATAATGACCTCCTTGATTGGTATTTTTCCTTTTTCCTGGAAAAAGGGCTCGTATTATATCTAAAAAGTGTAAATAAGTCTAACTTTTAATAATTTCAAAAAATAAGTTGAAATTATTTTTTGAAATTAAAGGAAAATCTAGTTTATATTTAGTACAATATTTATCCTATTTAATATAAAGGTATTTAATGCTGTTGACGAAAGCTAGCGAATATGCACTATTATCATTGATTATGATTTCAGAGAAGGATACTCCCCAGGATGTTGATACTCTCTCAACCCAATTGGGTATCTCCAAAAGTTTTTTGGCAAAAATTTTGCAATCATTAGCAAAAGAGGGTATTCTCAAATCATTCAAAGGAACAAGGGGAGGTTTCATACTTGCATTCCCTCCTGAGGATTTGAGCTTAAAAAAAATTATAGAATCTGCCGAAAAAAAACCAACAAAAGTTTTTGAATGTTCACTTCCTGAAGCAAAATGCCCGAGCGGGAAAGAAGATTTTTGTAAAATATTGCCGATTTTAGTCAAATTACAAATGAAAATAGACCTCTTTTTAGATAAAATTACATTAAAAGATATGATAGAAAATTAGATATATGGCAAAAAACAGCAAAAATCTCTTGGCACCACTGGGTCTTATACTAAGGCTTATTCTAAAATCCAAAGACTTAACAATGGTAATTTTTATAATTGCAATATTGGCTATTATAATAGTACCTCTACCCAGTGCTGCGCTTGATTTCTTTTTAACCATATCTTTATCTATCTCTGTTTTAATTATTCTTATATCATTATATATACCAAAACCGACAGATTTGACAACATTTCCCACTTTGATACTGGTCATAACACTATACAGACTCTCTTTAAATGTAGCAACGACAAGAATGATTTTAAGCCATGGACATGAGGGTCCCAGCGCTGTCAGCGATATAATTGCCAGCTTTGGTGAGTTTGTTGTTGGAGGAAACTATGTCATAGGAGTTATAGTTTTTTCTATTTTGGTTATCATAAACTTTATGGTTATAACAAAAGGCTCTACAAGGGTTGCAGAAGTAGCCGCCCGTTTTACGCTGGATGCGATGCCTGGCAAGCAGATGGCAATTGATGCAGATCTAAATGCGGGCTTAATTGATGAGAAAACAGCAAGAGAAAGAAGAGAAGACATCATCCAGGAAGCTAGTTTTTATGGGGCAATGGACGGTTCTAGCAAATTTGTCAAAGGTGATGCAGTAGCAGGTATAATCATCACGATTATAAACATAATTGGTGGTTTTCTTATAGGTGCATTTCAATACGATCTTAATCTTGCTACCAGTGCAAAAACATATACTATATTAACTATAGGTGACGGACTCGTATCTCAACTACCGGCCTTGATAATCTCTACAGCAACAGGTATAATCATCACAAGAGCAAACAAAGATGATGAAAATTTTGCCACAGGAGCAGTCAACCAACTTTTTAGCGACTATAAGACCCTTTTTATCGTTGGCTTAATACTCATAATGTTTGCATTAGTACCCGGTCTTCCAACTATATCACTTGGATTTGTAGGCATGATATTTCTTACACTGTCATACTTTATCAAAAAAGCTGCACAAGATGATTTTTCTATCAAAAACTTCTTTAGTCCAAATCAAACTACAAGCAAAGAGGCCAAAATAGACGCGCCAAGTTCAAAACCTCAAAAAAAATCAGCTCAAGAGCTAAAAAAAGAGGAAGAAGATGCACTAAACGATATACTGAAAATTGAAATTTTGGAGCTTGATTTAGGGTATCAGCTCATAAAATTAGCCGACCCTGTGCAAGGTGGAGACTTGCTGGATCGAATAAAAAGCATGCGAAGAAAAATAGCTACTGATTATGGCTACCTCATACCTCAAGTTCGAATAAGAGACAATCTACACTTACAGCCAAACCAGTATCAACTTCTCCTAAAAGGTGCGGAAATAGGCAGTGGAGATATATATCCCGATAAGTTTTTGGCTATGGATAGCGGTCTGGTCATAGATAAAATAGAAGGCATTGCTACAAAAGAGCCGGCATTTGGACTCGATGCTTTGTGGATCAATGCTGACATGAAAGAGGATGCCATCATAAAAGGATACACCATCGTTGATCCTGCTACTGTGATATCTACACACTTAAGCGAGCTCATCAAAAAATACTCAGAAGAGCTCTTAACAAGGCAGGATGTACAGTCACTCGTAGATAAAACAAAAGACAATTTTCCAGTAGTTGTGGAAGACTGTCTTAAAGTTGCAAATATAGGACTTATACAGAAAGTTTTAAAAGCACTTCTACACGAAAAAATACCAATCAAAGATATGCTGACTATTTTGGAAACCATAAGTGATGTTGCCGAAATAACAAGAAATGTTGAGATTATAACCGAACAGGTGAGATCTCATCTCTCTCGCATAATCACAAAAATGTACAAAGATGAAGAGGGTTTTATAAAACTGTTGACTTTTAATGCAAATACGGAACAAAAAATGCTGGATGCACTTCACGACAGAGAAGGAGTGAGAGATCTAATTCTAAATATTGGACAGATTAACGAGCTAGTGAAAGTTGTCAGTGATGAAGCAAGCAAAGTTTTACAAAAAGGAATCGCACCGGTCATCATAGTAGTTGATCCGCTTCTAAGAAAATCTTTAAATGACATTTTTGAAAAATTTAATCTTGATGTTGTCGTATTGAGTCATGCCGAGATTGATACAAATGCAAAATTTGAAGTAGTCGGGACTATTGAAATAGAAAATCTGTAAAGGAAATTAATGAACAATTACAAAGTGTACCATTTATCGCATACTGATCTAGATGGATATGGATGCCAAATGGTCACAAACAAATATTTTGATAATATAAAATTTTATAATTCAAACTATGGTAAAGAGATAAACGAAAGGTTTGAAGAAATTTTCAATGATATAAACAGTGATGGCTATGAAAAAAATATCATACTTGTAACAGATCTCAACTTAACACCGGAACAAGCAAAGGATTTTGATTCAAGAGTGAAAATTGCAGGTGAAAAAATAATGCTTTTGCTTTTAGACCACCACAAATCAGGGCAGAATTGTGCAAATGACTTTGAATGGTATTATCTTGATGACAGTAGATGTGCTACTAAAATAGCTTATGACTTTTTTTCATCAATTTTTCAAGAAGATAAAAAACTTTCCAAACTTACAGATGTTATAAATGCTGTAGATATCTGGCTTGATGATAAAAAAGAGTTTGAATTAGGAAAGGTTTGTCTAGGACTCATAAGCGGAGCAAAAGAGATAAACAGAATTATGTTTCCAAAGGAGAATAGTCTATATATGTTTGAACTACTTACCAAAATACAACCTTATTTTGATGAGAAAAATCCACACATTGTACTTGATGAAAATATACATAAGATAAAAAAAGAGATTTTTAAGCAAAGTAACGATGATACACTCAATAATCTAATATCAAAACAAAATGTTAAAATGCTAAGCCAAAACAGAGATAAAATGCAGATTAAATACAAGGGCTATAAAGGCATACTTACCTACAATATAGGAAATGTTTCTGTGATCGGAAACGACTTTCTGAAAGCAAATCCTGATTTTGATTTTTTTATGGATATCACATCAAGAAAAACAATCTCTCTTAGGGCAAATGGTAAAGTGGATGTAAGTAAAATGGCAGTGCATCTGGCAAACGGGGGTGGACATCCAAATGCAAGCGGTGGTTTGATTGGAAATTTTAAAGACAGTTTCATATATAAAAATATCAAAAAACAGATAGAAGATGTTATAACAAAAAAAAACAGGAGCAAACAATGCTAGATAAAGATATACAAGATATTGAGCTAGAGATAGAGGAGTTGGCGATACAACTAACAGATATGCTAAATGCGGCACTGTTTTTCGCCGGAGTTAAAAAAGAAAATCTAAAAAAAGCAGTGGATGCCTATCTTGATGCTATAGATGAAGTATTTGATGAAGATGATGATAGCGAAATGGGGCTAGATGAAATTATAACTGTTATAAATCATATAAAAAGAAGAGAGCCTAAACTATTTAATAGCTAAAAAAGTGACGAAATTTCCCCATTTAAATATAGTTTCTATATTTTTAAAACCTGATTTTAAAATCAGGTTTTTATTTTCTTCTTCACTATAAGGCACAAGAACATTTTCTAGTGCTTCTCTCTTTTGAGATATTTCAAATTCACTGTACCCTTGATTCTTTTTAAAATTATAGTATATATCAATCATTTTTTTATTTAATCTTTTATCTTCATAAATAACTTTTTCACTAAAGACAAATATCCCGTCATCTTTAAGTGAATTATAAATTTTTTTTATAAATTCTTCTCTTTGTAGAGGTCTTATAAACTGTAACATATAGTTAGCTATAACAACATCACTTTTTGGTAATCTGACATCCAGTATATCTGCAAGCTTCAGCTCTATATCAGCGCCATATGCATCTATCTTTCTCTTTGCCTGCACTAGCATAGCCTCTGAACTATCAAATCCTATACTTTTTATAGAGTAATCGCATCTCCTATGCAAAGCTAGCAGTGTATTTGCTGTAGAGCAACCAAGATCTAGCACAGTTGAGTTGTCCTCTATATGTAGTGCTATGATGTCACAAACCAAAGAAACCACATCTTCGTAAAAAGGGATAGAGCGATTTAACATATCATCAAAAACACTAGCTATTTTTTCGTCAAATTCAAACTGTTTTTCTATAGGTTTCTTAAAAACTTCATCCATTTGTCATCTTTTTTGGGTATAATTTTGGGGTAATCATATAACATTATACCAAAAAGAGAATAAAATGAATAAAAAGCTACACGAACTAACCGACGAGACTATAAAAGAGATTCGCAAACTAGATATTGTGTTGCCAGAAATTTATAATGATATTTTCTATACCAAAGCAAACGATTTAGGTATAAAAATCAATGAAAAAGAGAAAAAGAAAGCACTTATATATGCCATGAATAAGATTCAAAAGATGAAAGACGAGACTGAAAAATCAACAACTCTTTTAAAAACAAATATTCAAAAAGCCAGAACAGCCATCGTAGAAAAAAATGATAATGATCTAAAAATGATAGAAGAGGCGGTCATATCGCTAGAAAGAAAGATAATACACCTTCAAGAAGATCTGTATATAGACGAACTGACCCGCCTATACAACAGAAGATGGCTATATGAAAAATATCTTGATTTAGAAAAATTCAAATACAGCGGAGTTTTTGCTTTTGTTGATATTGACAGCTTCAAGAGCGTCAATGATAATTATGGACATCTTACAGGAGACAAAGTATTAGCAATGATTGGCTCCCTTCTCAGGAAGGTTGAGGATACTTTTGCTATTCGTTTTGCGGGGGACGAGTTTATACTCATCAGTGAAAATCACGACAAAAACAAACTGACAAAACTTTTGGAAGCCATAAGAAGAAATCTTGAAGCTACAAATTTAAAGCATGAGAATAAAACATTTAATATAACCTTCTCTTTTGGGATTGTTGATTTTAAAGAGAAAAATAATTTTAAAGAAATCTTTAAAAATGTAGACTCCTTGATGTATAAAGACAAAAAACAACAACTAATTAGATCAGTACAAAAGTATTAGCCAAGCAAATCTTTATGGATTGGTGCTTACTGTTATATCTTTTTTTATCGCGTCTTTTAGTTCGCTCAAAGAGTCAAATTTTTTGTTTTCTCTTATAAAATCAACGAAAAATATCTCTACTTCATCAATTTGCGAAATATCCTTGTCTATCACATGTGTCTCACAGGCAAAGTTTCCATCAGTGCTCTCTCTTATACCTATAAATGTCACAGAATCGTACAGTTTGTCCTCTATCAAAACTCTTGTGGCATAAACACCGTTTTTAGGCATGATATATTTTTGAATTTCAATATTGAGTGTAGGAAAAAGCTCTTTTTTTCCTAAACCCTGCCCTTTTATGACTTTACCGACTATGCTATACTCTCTGCCTAAAAAAGTGTTGGCTTTCTTAATCTCTCCGTTTTTTATGAATTCTCTTATTTTAGATGAGTGTACAGAAACACCATCTATAAAAAACTCATCTACCACATCAATCTTTCCCGCAAACATCTGCTTTAAGTCATAGATATCGCAGGCTCTATTTGCACCAAATTTAAAATCATATCCAACCACTATCTTCTTTAAAGACGGAAAATGACTCATCAAGATAGAAATAAATTCAGCACAATCGAGCCCTTTTATACTGGCAAATTTCATAAAAATACAAGGGTATGGGCTAAATCTCTCTCTCGTAAAACCCGGGGTTATATTTGCTATTTCTTTATAAATTATCAAAATAGCACCATTTGGAGTAAGCCTTTTTAAAAGCTCCTTGTGTCCAAGATGAAATCCATCAAAAACACCAATTGCAATAGAATCTATCTTATCTTTTTTTAAAGCAGTAAAATGTTTCAATATTTCCCTCTTTTCCTTTTAATCCTGAGTCTCTACTTTCAAGCATATCCCATTTCTGTTGTGCCAAAGCTTCAAATCTATCTTTTGCCTTTTTTATCGCAAAAGCATCTTTTACCACACCTTTTTTGTCTCTTTTTGTACTGCTCCCTACTTCAAACTGTGGTTTAAAGAGTATGATTATGTATTTTTTTGAAAACCTGTCTATATCGGCCAGTATATGCTCCACTCCTATAAAAGAGACATCACAGGTAACTAAACCAAACTTACAATTATACTCAAATTTTCTTATATCTGTGTTTTCAAAAATTTCAAGATTTTTACTAACTCTCAGGCTCTTGTGGAGTTGTTCACTCCCTATATCTACTGCTACAACTTTTTTAGCACCCTCCTCTAACAACACCTGCACAAAACCGCCTGTACTGCTCCCTATGTCGAGACATTCTATATCTTTTACACAAAATATATCTTGTTGATTTAGATATGTTTTTAGCTTGTATCCTGCTCTGCTTACATACTGTTTTGGGTTTAAAATCTCTATTTTATCCCTCTCGCCTACATCAAAACTAGGCTTCAAGACAATCTTATCATCAACTAAGACTTGCGAAGATTTTATCAGCTCTTGGGCTTTGTTTCTACTTTGAGCATAAGCATTTTTAAATAGATAGTTATCTAAGCGCATCAAACATCTTCTCTTCGCTCATCAAAGTCACACCTAAATTCCGTGCTTTGTCAAACTTACTGCCGGCATCTTTTCCATAAACAACAAGATCAGTTTTTTTAGAGACACTCTTTGTCACTTTTGCACCGTGTTGTTCCAGTAAATTTTGTATTTCGTCCCTAGGCCTTGCCATGGTACCTGTTATGACAACAGTTTTACCATTAAAAATAGAATCTACTATCTCCTCTTTTTTTGGTTTTTGAATTTCGAGAATTTGGTTTAGATGCAAAATTCTCTCTTTATTCACTCGCACAAATTCGCCAAGACTTTTGGCTATCTCTTCACCAAAACCATCTATCTCTATCAACTCATCATAAGAGGCTCTAAACCAATCCCCTGCAAAATTTTCAGACAGTTTTATTGCTGCGACTTCCCCTATATGCTCTATTCCTAAAGCATTTATAAATTTATGTAGCTCTACTTTTTTCGATTTTTGGATTGAATCTATGAGTTTTTGCGATTTTTTCTCTTTAAATCCCTCCAATTCCAACAAATCCTCTTGCTTTAAACTATAGATATCCTCTATATTTTCAACGAGCCCCTTTTCGTACAAAAGCTCTACTATCTTATCTCCCAAACCTTCTATGTTCATACACTTTCTTGAAGCAAAATATATAATTGAATTCACGATGCGGGAGGGACAAGAAAGATTTTGACATTTTATAAGTATCCCTTCATCCAACACTTCACTGCCACACATCGGACAAACAGTAGGCCTTGAAACTCTCTTTTGTGTACCATCTCTTCTACTGCTTAAAACCTTTGTTACCTTTGGTATAACATCACCGCTTCTTATAATAATGACTGAGTCATTTATCTGTATATCTTTTCTGCGTATCTCATCAAAATTATGTAGAGTTGCCCTCTCTACCACTGCGCCATCTATGTTTACAGGCTCTAAAATTGCCACTGGAGTCAAAACACCAGTTCTTCCTACCTGTACTGTTATATTTAGGATTTTTGTCACTTTTTCAACAGCCGGAAACTTAAAAGCAACCATCCATCTTGGGTACTTAACCGTATATCCCAGCTCCTCTTCCAAGACTAACTCGTCTATTTTGATGCTAACACCATCTAGCATCATGGGTATTGACTCTCTTGTTTTTGTCATCTCTTCATAAAAAGCCAAAACTTCATCTGCACTTTTTGCTATAAGTCTTTTAGGAGGACTCAAAAAACCCAAACTGTAAACAAAATCCATTACTTCACTTAATAATTTAAATTTCAATGAATTTTTTCCGACTCCCCAAGGGTAAAACATCAACCTTCTTTTGGCGGTTATCTTTGTATCTAATTGTCTCAAACTTCCAGCTGCTGCATTTCTTGGGTTTGCAAAAGGTGCTTCGCCACTCCCATCTCTTTCACAGTTGATTTGCTCAAAATCACTCTTGCTTATGACAACTTCACCTGTTATGCTTATCAAATCTTTATAGTCAATCTCAAGAGGAACAGAGTTAATAGTTTTGACATTTTCACTCACATCTTCACCAATTTGACCGTCTCCCCTAGTGATAGCCTGCTTGAACTTTCCACCCTCATATACTATATCCAAACTAGCACCGTCAAATTTTGGTTCGCAATAGTATGTAAAATCATTAACAGTTTTTCGAACTCTGCTTATCCAAGCCTTTAACTCCTCTTTACTAAAAACATCTTCCATGCTCCACATTCTTTTCAGATGTCTTGCCTTTTTAAAAGCATCCAACACAATTCCACCCACTCTTCTCGTAGGTGAATTTGCATCTATCAAATCCGGATTTTTACTTTCAAAATCCACAACTTTTCTATAAAGAGCATCATACTCTTCATCGCTTGCAATTGGATTATCAAGCGTGTAGTAAGCCTTTGCCCAACTATTTAAAGTCTCTATACTTTTTTTATATTTATCTATATTCATTCGTTTACTTACCTTACATATGTATCATACAGTAGTTTTAAAATCGTAGCTCCAACAACGAAAAGGAAAAACTCTCTTATAAATGAGACATCTCTTTTCACAACCATATTTGAGCCGACCAGTGCTCCTGTTATCTGCCCAATTCCCATCAAAATACCAATAAAAAAGAGCACATTTCCGCTAAATAAAAATACTCCCAAAGAGACTATATTGCTCGTAAAATTCATCAGTTTTGTAGTAGCAGTTGCTTTTTTCAGGTTTAACCCCATCAAAGTCACTAATGCTATCGTCCAAAAAGTTCCGGTTCCCGGACCAAAAAATCCATCATAAAAACCTATCAAAAGACCGAAAATAAGAAAAAAAACAGGCAGAGAAAACCGGTTTTTTTTATCGATTCTTCCAAATTTCGGATTAAACAGTGTATATAAAAATATAAGAATCAACATAAAAGGTATGATTTTATTTAAAATCTTGGCATCTAGCAAAAGTATAAGTTTTGTACCGATCAATGCTCCGATGAAGGTAAAGATTATGCCCAAATAGACCTCTTTTATAGAAACAAGTCCTTTTTTGATAAAATTTACAGAGGCTGTAAAGCTACCAAAGGAGCTCTGAAGTTTATTTGTAGCGAGTGCTACATGTACAGGCATACCCGAGGCCATCAAAACAGGTACAGTGATGATACCTCCACCACCCGCTATACTATCTACAAAACCGGCCAAACAACCTGTCGCCAAAAATATAACATAATAGTAAAACTCAAACTCCACTAAAACGCTTCTTCTATAGCTTTTTGGACTTTTATGGCTTGGATATGTTCTTTGACATCATGAACTCTTAAAATCGAAGCTCCTCTTTTAATTGATTCGAGATGAATCGCCAAAGTGCCAGGAAGTCTCTCTTTGATTTGGCTGGGATATATCATATCAATCATGGACTTTCTACTGGCTCCCACCAAAAGAGGGCAGTCAAAATGCAAAAAATGCTCCAAATTCTGCAAGAGAGAGAGATTGTGTTCAAGCTTTTTACCAAATCCAATTCCGACATCTAAAATTATATCTTTTATACCAAAATCTTTCGCTTTTTTTATCCTTTGAGCAAAAAAATCATCAACATCAAGTACAACATTATCATAGTGTGGGTCTTTTTGCATATCCTGCGTAGAACCAAGCTTATGCATAAGCACAACCGTTGCATCGTATTTTGAAGCGAGGAGCGCAACCTCATCATTTTTTAGGGCGGTTATATCATTGACTATACTAAAACCACTGTCCAGGGCATATTTTAAGCTTAAAGGTGAGTAGCTGTCTAAGGAAAATTCTACTCTCTCATATAATTTATACTTTCTTACTGTCTCTATGATGTCTTTAACCCTGGTAAACTCCTCATTTTCGCTAACTCCAACACTGCCCGGACGGCTTGAGACCCCACCAATATCAATGATATCCGCACCCTCCTCCATCATAGCCTCAATCTTCTTTCTAGCATCATCCGCACAAAATCTGCTTTGCGAAAAAAAACTGTCATTATTTGCATTTAAAACACCCATAATCTTAGTCTTCTCTTGCCTAAACAGTACAAAATCACTTAAACTCTTGGCTAAATCCTTAAGCCCAAATGGTTGAGTTCTCTCTTTAATGCTTAATTTTTTAAGCATGGTATCATTTGCAATCAAAATTGCATCTACAAACTCGGCTCTACATGTAACACAATCTTTTGGTACAGCCAAATCAGCACCGATAGAGAGAGCATCTTGCTTCAGTATATTTGCTGCCGGAGATTTTATATCTTTTATATATATCAAATTTACTCCTGCTTTTCTCTGGAGTATTTTTGAGCCTTCTTTTGTAACTCCTATTTCACCAAAAAGCTTATTCAAAGGAGTATTCTTTGAAATTTTATATACTCTCACTTTAATCTCTTTTTAGATATATTGTTAAAAGTAGCGAGATTAAGATGTTTACAGGTCTTGAATTTAACTCACTAAGCTGCAAGAGTTTTTCAAAATGCTCCAACTCTTTTGTCCTAAACGAGATGCCATATCTTATGATAGCCTCGCTGACAATCACCTGCATCAAATTTTTCAACTCATTTTTTTTTACTCTTGAGTTTTTTTGGACAAAATCATATATATCTTTAAGATCAAGATTTGCCAGATTTAACTCTGTCTCCACTCTCTCTTCACTAAAATCCAACTCTTTTAGCAAGAGACGAGAGCGAATAGTCGGCAAAAAAACATTTTTACTTTCACAAACAAGTATAAAAATTATATTTTTCGGTGGCTCTTCGAGAATTTTGAGAAGTGAATTTTGAGCATAAATATTGTAAGTTTTTGCCCCTAAAATTATGATTTTCTTTTCACTCTCGGCTACATAAGCTTCTTTCACAACACTTTTGGCATCCTCAAGCAAAAAATCCTCACTCTGTTTTTCACTGTCTTTTATGAAAAATTTACAGTTTTGCTCACTATACTGCTCTCTTAGGGTTTCATAAGCCAGCTCCAGATTTTTACAAGCCAGAATATAGCTTGTAATTTCTTCGTCATTCACTCTCAAAATCAACCTCTGCGAAGAGCAAGGCATTGATGCTTTTGTCTAAAAGCTTATATAGCTGTATCAGTTTTATATCTAGATTTTCATCTGCACTTGAGAGAAAAAAACTATTTTGAAGCTGCTCATCCATCACCCAAATAAAACTGTCATCCCTTCTTTTTGCAATCTGCATTTTTATATTGTTGTTTTTACCGATATAAAAATATGTATATCCATGTGGAAAGGCCTGAAAAAGCATGTTTTCCAAAAGCTCTATGTCCTCTTTTGTCTTCAAACTAGAGATGTTCGGATAAAATGTATTTAAAGAGACAAAAGGTAAAAGAGGTCTGTTTTTAGAGAGCTTGTTTATATCATTTAGCATATAGTCACAAAACCACTCTCTGTCATCATCAGTGATAACAACAATTGTGTGCCCCTCAATAAGATTTTTCAGCATAGAGACATTTAAAGGCACCCACTCAAACCTCTTTTCCTCCATCCAGCTCATCATAGAGCTCTCTTTTCTGATATTATCCAATGTCCACTTTAGGAATTTTTGCACTATTTATCCAGCTTGTAGGCATCATGGAGTGCGCGGACTGCCAACTCTCCATACTTTTCATTTATAATCATTGAGACTTTTATCTCACTTGTGCTTATCATCTCTATATTTATATTTTCTTCTGCCAGTGTGTCAAATGCCTTACACGCAACACCACTGTGAGATTTCATTCCTACCCCCACAACTGAAACTTTTACTACATGCTGATCAAACTCCAGGTCCCTAGACGCTTCTATCTCTTCCATTGCATTTTTTGTCATATCAAGTTCATCTTTGGGAATGGTAAAACCTAGATTTGTAGCCCCGTCAAGCCCGACATTTTGGATAATCATATCTACATTTACACCGACATCCGCCAGTTTTCTAAATATCTCTGCTGCAATTCCGGGTTTGTCAGTAACACCTCTTAGCGTAATTCTCGCTTGATTTTTATCTATTGCTATCCCACTTACTAATGGTTTTTCCATAATATCCTCTTCTTTTAATATATAAGTTCCTTCATTGTCATTGAAACTGCTTCTTGTAACCAAATTTACATTTAGTTTTTTTGCTAATTCAACCGATCTTGTCTGTAAAACTTTTGCGCCCAAGCTGGCGAGTTCCAGCATCTCATCATAACTTATCTGATTTAATTTTTTTGCTTTCGGCTCAATCCTCGGATCTGTTGTATAGACACCGTCGACATCTGTATAAATTTCACACATATCGGCTCCCAACGCTCCGGCAATCGCAACTGCACTGAGATCGCTTCCCCCTCTTCCTAGTGTTGAAACTTCTCCAATTTCAGTGATACCTTGAAAACCTGCAACAACAACAATCAAACCTTTTTTTAACTCATTTTCAATATGGCTTTTATCTATATGATTGATTCTAGCCTTGGTATGAACACTGTCTGTTATTATTCCCGCCTGTCTGCCACTCATAGCAATGGTTTCATGCCCCATCTCTGTAAGCAAAATGGCCAAAAGTGCACTTGTAACTCTCTCACCCGAACTAAGTAAAAGGTCCATCTCTCTTCTTTTGGGATCACTACTTAGACTCTGTGCCATCTGTATCAGCTTATTTGTCTCTCCACTCATCGCAGAGACTACGACAACTACATCACTTCCACTCTCTTTTGTTCTTGCTACTCTCTTAGCAACCTCTTTTATGCGCTCAAGGGTACCTACACTGGTACCTCCGTATTTTTGAACTATCAACATTATTATAAATAACCCTCTTTTTTAAAATAATTTATAACTTTTTGATAAACCGGCCTCTTAAAATACGCCACCAAATCAAAAATTTCTTTTCTTTTTACAAACTTATAATCATCAAATTCCGGATGTTTTGTATCTAACTTTATCTTGGCATTATCTTTTAATCTAACTAAAAAATATGTTTGACTTTGGCCATCAAATGGATACATCCTTTTAGCGATGGTTTTTGGAAAATCATACTTTAACTCTTGTGGATATTTGGCTAAGATCTCTATCTTGTTCGTACCAATCTCCTCTTTAAGCTCCCTGAATAATGCCTCTTTTGTACTCTCTCCCTCATCAATGCCACCTTGAGGAAACTGCCAAACATCCTTTATATCTTCCCTTCTGGCCACTAAAAATTGACATTTTAACGGATAGGCACTGGAGAGTATAACAGCAGCGACATTTGGTCTGTATCTTTTTATTTCCGGCATTTATCTAACTTTCTGTTTATTTAGTATAAAATACTATCTGACTTCACATCAATAGCATGTGAAGTCAGATTTTATCAAAAAAGTGATTTATAAATGCTTATATATCTTCATATACCCTTTTGTGACAGCAAATGTTACTATTGTGCTTTTAACTCTTATGTCGATAAGTTTGAGCTGAAAAACAGATACATGCAGGCCATAGTAAAACAACTGGAGGCTGAATTGTTACTTTTCAAGCCTCTCAAAAAGAGTATAAAGTCCCTATTTATCGGAGGAGGCACCCCATCTACGATAAAACCGGCACTATATGAAGATTTTTTTAAACTCCTAAATCCATATCTAAAAAACGACGCAGAAATAACAATAGAAGCAAACCCAAACTCGGCATCTTCAAAATGGCTCGAAGGGATGAAAAATCTAGGAGTTAACCGTATAAGCTTTGGAGTTCAAAGCTTTGATGATAAAAAATTGAAATTTTTAGGAAGAAATCACAATAAAAAAACAGCACTCCAAGCTATAAGCAATGCAAAAAAAGCCGGTTTTGAAAATATCTCTTTGGATTTGATTTATGGAACGACAAAAGACAGCAAAACACTCTTGCTCAAAGACCTTAAAACAGCAAAATCACTTCCGATAAACCACTTAAGTGCATATTCACTTACCATAGAAGAAAACACTGACTTTTTCAAAACTCCAAATGTCGCAAAAGACTCACTAAGCCTTGCAAAATTTTTTACCAAAGAGATAGAAAGTCTAAACTTCCCCTCATATGAAATATCAAATTTTGGCATATACCAAAGTGTCCATAATCTGGGTTATTGGGCACAAAATGACTATATAGGCATAGGCTCCGGAGCAGTTGGATTTCTAAAAGACAAAAGGTTTTATCCTGCCAAAGAGATAGAAAGCTATATGCAAGACCCTACATACAAAGAGGTTGAAAATCTCTCAAAAGAGGCTTTACATATAGAGTCCGTTTTTTTAGGATTAAGATGCAAATTGGGAGTGAAACTAGCAAATTTCAATAAAAGAGAGTTAGAAAAAATCAAAATTCTTTTAGAATCCAACAAGTTAGTCAAGAAAGATGACAGAATTTATAATACAGATTATTTTCTCAGCGACGAATTAGCACTTTTTATCACGGATTAATTGTTTTAAAGTCTCTTTTATCAGTATATTTGGGGCTTTGGCTACTCTATAATCTTTAAAACCAAGCTCTTTTGCGATATCCCTGTACTCTATATCAAGTTCAAACTCAGTTTCAGAATTGTCTATCAAAAAAGCTATCGGATATATGACGACTCTTCTTTTTTTTAGAGATTTCAGTTTGTCTTCCAGATATGGTTTTATCCACTCCATAGACCCTACTCTTGATTGGTAAGCCAAATGAGTCGCAAAAAAATTGATTCCACTTTTTAACAGCTCTTTTCTTGCATAATAAACATTTTGTTTTATATGCGCCATATAAGGGTCGCCTTTGTCTATAATCTTTTGAGGGAGACCATGAGCAGAAAATACCAACTCAAACTCTTGCGGATTATCACCGCTTAGTGTCTCTTTTATCCTTTGAGTAATAACCTTGTTATAAGAGGTATTGCTATAAAATTTATCTATTATTTTAAACTTTTCCAGATCTATTTTCAATTTTTTTGCAGCCTTAAAAAGATCATCAAATGAAGACTGAGTCGTAGTGGAAGAGAAGTGAGGATATAGAGGAATAACAAAAAAACTGCTATAATTTTTTATATCTTTAAGCACATCATAGGCGAAAGGTGGAGTATAGCGCATGATATAAAAGACATCCTCGCTCATATCTTTACTTAACTCCTTCACTAACTCTTTTGTATATCCGACAATTGGGGATACTCCTCCTAGCAGCTTATAGTTTTGTGTAGCCTCCCTCAGTCTGTTCTTAACAATCGAATGAGCTATAAATTTTCTGATAAAAAAGGGGGCGGAAATGATAGCTTTATCATTAAACATATTAGTTAAAAAAGTTTTCACCTCAGATAGATTGTTTGGTCCACCCATGTTTAAAAGTAAAATTGCACTCTTCATGAAATTATTAAGCCTTTTGTTTTCTTTTTTTAACAGTATATAGATTTACTACTTTTTATAAGATAAAAAGTAGTAAATCTCACTCTGATTTATCTTTTTTTGATTAAATATAAGATATAATCTGTCTTTTAATTCAAGAAGGTGTAAATATGTTTGGAATGGGTTTTAGCGAGATACTCCTAGTAGTCATCATCGCTGTACTTTTTTTAGGACCGGATAAACTACCGGAAGCCATGGTGCAGATAGCAAAATTTTTCAAAAGCTTTAAAAGTAGTATAAATGAAGCAAAATCCTCCCTGGAACAAGAGATGCAGATACAAGATCTCAAGGAAGAGGCTATGGCATACAAAAAGAAGCTTGATTCTGCATCAACAAGTGCAAAAAAACAGCTCTCTTTTGATGAGCTTGAAGAGATAAAAAGTAGCACAAAAGATATAAGTGAAGCCATCAAAGATATCAAAAATGATGTAGAAAAAACAAAAAATATCGTAAAAAATCCTATAAACACCGATAGAATAATACAAAATGACAAAGCAGAGGAAAAAAATGTTTGATGAATTAAGACCACACTTAGCCGAACTAAGAAAGAGGCTGGACATAAGTGTTGCAGCTGTATTTATTATGTTTTTTATCTGTTTTTCATTTTGGGAGCCGATACTCGCATGGATGATAGCTCCACTAAACGGAGTTTTGCCAGAAGGCTCTCATGTGATCTTCACAAAAGTCCAGGAACCCTTCTTTACAGCTCTTAAGGTCTCATTTTTTACTGCTTTCATCTTCTCTCTACCGGTACTTTTTTGGCAGTTTTGGCTATTTGTTTCGCCAGGCCTTTATGAAGAAGAGAAGAGATTGGTTTTGCCATTTGTATTTTTTGCAACATTGATGTTTATCAGTGGTTCAGCATTTTGCTACTATGTGGTTGTACCTATCGGATTTAACTTTCTTATAAATTTTGGTTCGCAACTATTCACCGCCCTTCCAAGCATCGGTGAGTATGTAGGCTTCTTTACAAAACTTCTATTTGGTTTTGGTTTGGCTTTTGAACTGCCTGTCATCACTTTCTTTTTTGCCAAGCTTGGGCTTGTGGACGACAAAGCATTGATTGGATTTTTCAGATACGCTATCATCATTATATTTGCAACCTCAGCTCTTTTAACACCTCCTGATGTTTTGACTCAGTTTTTGATGGCAGGACCTTTGGTTATACTTTACGGCCTTTCCATTATAGTTGCCCGCATTGTAAATCCTGCCGACAAAGAAGATGGAGATAATAAGGAAAAAGAAGATGGAGATAATAAGGAAAAAGAAGAAGTTGAAGAGATAGAGGGCAAAAAGTAATTGTTGGATTCTTACAAAGTTTCTACATATGATTATGAACTTCCCTCTAATCTCATAGCCTCTTATCCAATTGAGCCAAAAGACGATGCAAGAGTATTGGTCTACGAGAGAAAAAAACAACAAATAACTCATACGATTTTTAGAGATATTTTTGATTTTTTTCCACAAGAGTGTGCTGTTGTTTTAAATAATACCAAAGTTGTCAAAGCCAGAATTTTTGGTCACAAGCTAAGCGGTGGAAAGATTGAGTTGCTTCTAAATTCCCCTTTGCAGGATAATCTGTACTCAACATACATAAGGGGCCGGGTTAGAGTTGGGACAAAACTACTGTTTGATGACAGCCTTGAAGCCACGGTAAAAGAGCTGAGAGATGATGGCTTAAGAGTTATAGAATTTCTACAAAATGGTAAAAAAGTACCAACACATAAGCTATTTGATATACTTGAAAAAATTGGACATATCCCGCTGCCTCCATATATAAAAAGAGAAGATGAAGAAAAAGACAGCGAGGATTATCAGAGCGTTTTTGCACAAAACAGAGGTGCAGTAGCTGCTCCGACAGCTTCCTTGCATTTTAGCGAAGAAAAATTTGAAGAGCTAAAGAGGAGATTTGAGACGAAAATTTTAACTCTGCATGTAGGTGCCGGGACTTTTAAGCCAGTTACCTGCGAAGATATAAAAGAGCACAAAATGCATAGCGAATACTTTGATATTGACACACCAACCAAGGAGTTGCTAAACTCGAATAGACCTCTTCTTGCAGTTGGCACAACTGTCACTAGAACAGTTGAATACTATGCGAGAACAAAAGAGACACATGGGTATTGCGATCTGTTTTTGCACCCACAAAACAAGCCTCTAAGAGTAAATCATCTTTTGACAAATTTTCACCTGCCAAAGTCAACACTCATCATGCTGGTTGCTTCATTTGTGGGTATCGAAAAGACTATGGAATTATATAAAGAAGCGGTCAAAAAAGAGTATAGATTTTTCTCTTATGGCGATGCAATGCTTATAATCTGACCTGATATAAACTATACCAACATATCCAAAAGAGTACCTAATATCTTGTTTTGTGTATTTATAGCTTTAACATTTGCCTCAACACCGATCGAAATCAAATTCTGATCACTTAGCTCTTTTACCAGACTTACACCTTGTTTACTTCTGCTTGAATTAGCAATGATATCTTTGCCCTGATTGCTTAAAACTGTATCTATGGCTTTATATCCGTCTGTATTTATATTTGCTACATTGCTGGAGCTATTTGATAGCCAGTCAAACTGAGCATTTATAGAATTTGTATTTACTTGCATATCAACTCCTTTTAAACAATTTACAACTATACTATACCCTAGCAATCTTGAAATCCAGATTAAGTAGTTAATGAGACCACTGCACAATGGAGAAGTTACAGTGGCTTTTAAGCACCTATTTTTGTAAAAATCTCTCTAAGATAATTTTTGCGGCCATTGAGTCAATCTTACCGTCTCTTTTTTGTTTTGTCACCCCTTGCATCATCTCTTTTGCCTCAACACTTGAGGCGTATTCATCTTGGAAGACAATTTTTTTATCAAACCTCAGCAAAGAAACAAAATGCTTGATTCGTCTTTGCATCTCTTGGCTACTGGCTCCACTCATAGGAATACCGACCACTAGAATCTCAATCTCCCACTTGTTTAAAAAACTATCAATTTCAAAAGCTGCTTGATTTCTGTTTTTTCTCAATATAGCATTTTGCGGTGTTACTATATCTAACTCCAAACATATAGCAATCCCTACTCTTTTTAATCCGACATCTATGCAGGCATATCTCACGACACAACTACTCTCATGTCTTTTATATATATTTTACCCTCCAACTCATACTCATAAATCTTATCACCAAACTTGTTCAAGGCTTCTTGAAGTGAGTTATTCACATTGCAAAAATCCAAAATTTCATCACTTTGACAAACTGCTTTCCCAAACATATCTGCAAAAGAATCAATGTCGTATATGGCTGTTGCCAAACCATCTTGCAAAAGCTGATTTGTACCTGGTGAATCCTCCAGGCGGTGAGGAAAAACAAATATCTTTTTTCCATATTTCAAGGCTAACTCTACACTTCTCATGGAGCCGCTGTTCAGATCTGCCTGGGCAACAACTAAAACTTCACCAAGAGTGACAACGAGTCTGTTTCTTAAGACAAAGCTGTATCTGGTTGCCGGAGTATTTTTGTGATATTCACTTAAGACAAGAGAATCTTTTTCCATAGATTTTATAAGTGAATAGTTTACTTTTGGATAGACTACATCCAAGGAGTTTGCCATTACGCCTATAGTATTTGGAAATGATGATTTATGCGCCAGGGCATCTACTCCCATAGCACCACCACTTACTATACAAACACCTCTTTTTTTAAGAGCATTTCCCAGTTTTAAGCAAAACATTTTTGTATATGAGATGGGGTGTCTTGTCCCAACTATGGAAACTTTTGTCTTTTTTAAAAGAGAAAGATCTCCCTTAAAATAGATCTCTTTTGGTCTGTCTTTAAGGTGATTAAACTCCTCTATATCATAATCAAGCTTTTTCATAATTCGTCTACATATACCATTTGGACATCTTTAAGATATCTCTTTGCACCAAGTAATGTTTTCAAAGTGTTTTTATGCGGGTGGCCTATCGCTATGGCGTATCCACTTTTCTTTGCCATCTTTACAGCTTTTTTCAACTGCTCTAATATCTCCTTTGGTTTTGCAACATTATCTAAAAATATATCTCTTGAGAGAAGTCTTACATGTAGGGCTCTACTAACAACCCCCGCTTTTGTTGCTGCAGTAGTTCTGCTATCGACGAAATGCAGATTTTTATCTTTCATATATGATATAAGATACTGCATTGCTTTTGGATTTGAAGTAAACTTGCTACCGGTATGATTGTTATAGTAATGAATTTGCGGAAACTCTTTTTTTATCTCATCAATTCTAGCCTCAATCTCTTTTTTAGAGCTGTTTGCAAGCAAGGTCTTGGGCTCTGGGTGCATATAACCCATAGCTTCCAGCGGTAGGTGGATCATAGCAAATTTAAAGATATGAGAGAGTTTTACAGTATCTGGGTGTATCTTTGTCGGAGGAAAAAAAGAAGGGGTGATTTTAAAGGGTATTTTTTTTATTTGCTTAACTTGATATAAAAAAGAGACATCGTCAATGATGATAGCAAGTTTTGGTTTCCCTTGATAATTTGCAATCTTTTTGATAACCTTCTCTTTGATTTTAGTATATTTTAAACTCTTTTCATAATCATGTATCTCTGAGAGATAGTTTTGCTTGATCTCCTTTTTTTCTCTTTTTTTCTCTATGATTTTTTTATCAGTTGTTTTTTTGAGAAGAGTTTTTTGGGCAATAACTCTGTTTTTTTTCTCTGTTTTTAGTAGGATACTCTGGGCTTCGAGCATCTTTTTCATCTTGTCCATCAACTCTCTTGTAGATTTTTGATCACTAAGGTCTGTTTTTTTTGCCTGAGGACTATGTTTCGTATTTGCAAAATAATTATAATATCCAAAACCCAGAAAAAGCAGTATCAAAAAAGTTGCAGTAAAAAAAAGTCTGTTTTTAATGGCAGATTTTTTATCTCTTTTTTTTAAATGTCTTTTAGTAGTTTTTCTTTTTTTATGAGCCAATTTTATCCAATATTTAACCTGCCAAGCAAAGAGATTTGCTTGGCAGAAAATCTTTAGTTTTTATCTTTATCTATAATTTTTTTAGAGGTTATCCAAGGCATCATTGACCTTAGTTTTTCACCTGTTTTTTCTATTTCACTTCTTCTCGCATTTGCTCTCTCAGCGTTCATTCTTGCATATCCAGCTTTTCTCTCCAAAATAAAATCTTTCGCGAAAGATCCGTTTTGTATCTCTTTGAGTATAACTTTCATAGCCTTTTTTGACTCATCACCGATAACTCTGGGACCACTTACATAATCGCCATATTCGGCAGTGTTTGAGATAGAGTATCTCATATCTGCGATACCGCCTTGATACATAAGATCAACTATCAGCTTAAGCTCATGCAAACACTCAAAATACGCCATTTCAGGCTCATAACCAGCCTCGGTCAAAGTCTCAAATCCAGCCTTAACCAAAGATGTAACACCGCCGCAAAGCACAGCTTGCTCGCCAAAAAGGTCAGTCTCGGTTTCATCTTTAAATGTAGTTTCGATTATACCTGTTCTACCGCCGCCTATAGCGCTTGCATAACTAAGTGCGATCTCTTTTGCATTGCCACTGGCATCTTGCTCAACAGCTATGAGATCCGGGATACCACCGCCTGCTACAAACTCACTTCTTACTGTATGTCCGGGAGCTTTTGGGGCTATCATTATACAGTCTATTCCTACTGGAGTTTTAATTTGGGCATAGTGAATATTAAATCCGTGACCAAATGCTATGGCACTCCCAGGCTTTAAATTGTCTTTTATTTCAGCATTAAATATATCTGCTTGCAACTCGTCAGGAGTCAAAATCATAACAATATCTGCACTCTTAACCGCTTCACTTACACTCTTTACTTCAAAACCTTTTGCTTCAGCTTTTGCCCAAGAATTTCCACCCTCTCTTAAGCCAACAACAACCTCAACACCACTATCTCTTAAATTTTCAGCATGAGCGTGTCCTTGAGAACCAAATCCGATCATCGCCACTTTTTTAGAGCGAATAACATCCAAATTACAATCTTTGTCATAATATACTGTAATTGCCATCTTAAAAATCCTTATAAATTAATTTTGGCTATTCTATCTAAAATGTCTTTAATAATAACTGACTATGAGTTATGAGTGACAATCTCAAATATTGCCCAATCTCCATCGTGGAACCACTGGTGGGACCACTGCTTGAAAAAAAGTTCCATATCACCTCCTGCGCACAGCTTTTAACCATTCAATTGTAGCATTATTAATTCATATTTAGCAATATGTAATATTTGAAATAGTAGAATACTCTTATGTATAAATAACTGATCTTGCGCATTATATCCTTTTCTTGTTTGCTGAAGGTATGATATAATACGTAAGATCGGTTAAAAAAGGGTGAACAAATGGATAGCAATATTATAAAGAAGATAAGATCTCTTCCTCCACTCGATGACACAGTTGTAATGATACAAAGAATCTCTACAGATAAAAACAGCTCTATGCATGACCTTGTAAAAGTAGTAGAAAAGGATCCGATGCTTACAGCCAATATATTAAAATCAGCAAATTCCCCTCTTTATGGCTTCAGCAAAGAGATAAAAAACATAGGTCACGCTATATCTCTTTTTGGCATGGCAACTATAAGAGGTTTTGCATTATCAAGTGCTATAAAAGACAATATAAAGATAAATTTAAAACCATACGACATAGATAATCATAAATTTTTAGACATCAGCACTGTCCAAAGTGTTTTAATGTTCAAGTGGTATTCCAGAGTAAACAGATCTATGCTGGATGTACTGCAGCCTGCATCTTTTATGATGGAAGTTGGAAAACTTATTATATCCCATGAATTACTCGAACAAGGTAACGACAAAGAGTTTAGAAGAGCATTGAGGCAAGACAGTAGTTTGGAAAATCTAGCAAAACTTGAAATAGAGATGGTTGGATTTACAAATGAAGTAGTAACGGCCAAAATATTTGAACAGTGGAATCTAGAGAGTGAATTGATAGAATCCATAGAGTATTCAAATTCACCTTTTTTAGCCAGTGAGTATATACTAGGTTTTGCAAAAGCTCTGCATGTAGTGAAAAATTCTGCCAATATATTTGGTATTTTAAGAGATAAGCAAAAAGAGAACTCAATAAATCTCATAAAAGAGTATGGTCTTGATACTGCATCTTATGAAAAAGCTCTGGAGCAACTAGATATTTGAAAGAATTTCTCCAAAAATTAGCTTTAGGCTCTCTTGAAAAAGAGATTCCGCTTGATTTTCAGCCTCTTATCAACACTCTTATAAGACAAAAGGCTTTGAAAAAACTTTCAAATGGCTATAAATTAGATAAAAAATACAAAATAGGTACGATAGATATAGCTCAAAGCGGGACAGGGTTTTTGAAAGTTTTTGCTAATGATCAAGACAAAGACTTACTTGTAGAATCGGCTAATCTACAAGGTGCAAACAGAGGCGACATAGTCCTTGCAAGGAGAGTTTTTACCAAAGCAAAAACCAGAGCAAAAGCAAAAGTTATCTTAGTTCTTCAAAGAGAAAATAACTTTAGTGTAGTATATACAAAGATTCAGCAAAATAAGATAGTAGGCATAAATCTCTCAACCACACTGACACTAAACATCACAGCATCACAGAAGTCACTAAGACGGCTTCCTCTTGGCGCAGTCCTAAAAATAGACAATGAAACAAACAATATAGTAGAAGTTTTAGGAGTTATGGATGATGCAAAAGTGGATGAAAAAATCTCTTTGGCACTTTATGACAAAAAAGAATCTTTCAGCGATGAGAGCGAGGCAGAAGCAAAAGCTCAAGGTAACTGGGTAGATAAGTCCCTATATGGGGATAGAGTTGACTTGACAAACCTTCCCTTTTGCACTATAGATCCCATAGACGCAAAAGATTTTGATGATGCTATCTACTTTGACAAAGAGAGCTATACAATATATGTTGCCATAGCAGATGTGAGTGAATATGTCTATGAGATGGGGCATATAGACAAAGAGGCAAGAGAAAGAGGATTTTCTATATATTTTCCACACAAATCCATACCAATGCTTCCAAGAACTCTGAGTGAAAATATCTGCTCACTCAAGCCAAATGTTAACAGACTTGCTTTTGTATTCAAGATAAAACTCGACAAAAAAACTCTAAAACCCCTCAAAGAGGAGTTGATTGATGGCATCATAAACTCTAAAAAAAGATATAACTACGACCAGATAGATCTGTTTTTACAAAATGATTTAAGGGATACAGACGATACGGATAAAGAGATATTAAAATTTTTACTACCTCTTTTTGAAACTACAAAAAGGCTAAGAGAGATAAGATTAAAAAGTGGATTTGAGTTTAGATCGGCTGAAATCAGAATGCAGCTAGATGATAATCAAAACCTTATTTCCACAAGAGTTGAGAGCGAAACACCCTCTCATGGACTCATAGAAGACTGTATGCTTTTGGCAAACAAAGCTGCATCAAAAAGGATAGAGAGGGGGATATTCAGAACCCATGATGACCCGACTTATGACAAGCTTCAAGACCTTCTAAACAACCTTACGCTTATAGGAATTGAGGTTGATTTTATAAATGATATCCCAAAAATGATAAGAAATATACAAGTCAAAGCAGATAAGTTGGAGATTAGAGAAGAGGTTGACAAGCTCATTATAAGATCTCAAAAAAAAGCAAAATACGAATCCCAAAACAGAGGTCACTTTGGACTGGGATTTGACTCATATACGCACTTTACCTCCCCAATCAGAAGATATAGCGACTTAGTCCTTCACAGGCTGCTCAAGGCTGATAAAAAAGGCAATAAAAAGAGATTTAACTTCTTGCTCGAAAATATAGATAAAATTTGTGAAGATATCAGCACACTTGAAAGAGAGAGTGACAGAGTTGCATGGGACTATATGGATAGAAAATATACCAGATGGGCAGCTCTACATATAGGCGAGGATTTTGAGGCTATAGTAACGGGAGTACAAAAGAGCACAATCGCAAAACTGGATGATGAGATAAAAGGGGCGAGACTATTTTTGCTTGATGATGATTTAGAACTCTTTGAGAGAGTTTTGGTTAAAATTGTCGAGGCAGACATACCAACTTCAAAAATTTACGCCAAGGTAGTTCAAAGAGATGTATAAAAGAGAATTTGAAAATCAATTAAATAACTTAAAGCTTCCAAAATCACTACTTTTATATGGGTCTTGTTTTTATCAAAACAACTTTTTTGGAGAGAAAATACTTCAAAATCTCAAAGCTTTACCTGAAGAGAAACTGTTACTTTATTATGACGAGTATAATTTTGGCTTAGCAAAAAGCTTTCTCTCTCAATCATCTCTTTTCGGTGATAGAAATGTACTCATCATCAAAACAGACAAAACCATAGTAAAAAAAGAGCTTGATGTCTTGATAGAACTGGCTTACAAAAACGATACAAATCACTTTCTATTCCAATTTTTCGGAGACGACTCAAAGGCAAAAAATATAGCAAAAGCTTTTTCACCTAAAAAGAGTGCAAATTTTGTCAGATTTTTTAAACCAAATCATAGCGAAGCTATATTTTTATTGCAAAATAGAGCAAAAGAGATAGAACTAAACATAGGCGGATATGCACTCTCTCATCTCTACCAACTTCAAAACGAAGATATATCTCTCTGTATGAATGATCTGGAAAAACTCAATATTTTAGATAAAGAGATAGATATTTTTGATATAGATAGACTCATATATGGGTTAGGAAGTATAGGTATGGACGGCTTTATCTATGAACTTTTGCAAAAAAAAGATATAAGAGAAACTTACTCAAGGCTTATGGAACTGGGAAGTGCGGATGAGATAAGAATCATCAATGCCATAGAGTCATACATCTCTCAACTTTTTCTATTTTACAGTTACATAAAAATCAACGGAAGTTTTGATGCAAGAGCAGTTCTAGGGTACCCCCTTCCTCCTGCCATCGTACAGGAACGCTCCAGACTTTGTATGATGTTTGACACAAAAACATATAATGAGATGTTTTCACTTCTGCTCCAAAGCGAATTTAAACTAAAAAAAGTACAAAATTTAGACAAAAATTCTCTACTACTCTCCACCTTAATAAAACTTCAAAGTTTATTGTAGTATAATCGCGCTCTTGAACTGTTTAGTTCAGAAAATAACATCCTTACTCAGTTATGGGTGAAAACCACAAGGAGAAAACATGCGACATTATGAGTTGCTGACAGTACTCAAGCCTACTCTCACAGAAGAAGAGACAAAGGCAAAGGTAAATTTCTTAAAAGAAATTTTAGAGAAAAATGGTGCACAAATCGCAGCATTTCAAGAAATGGGAACAAGAAGACTTGCATATCCTATCCAAAAATTAGAACGCGGATACTACAGTGTGTTCTACTTCACAGCCCCTACCAGTGCTATCATTGAGGTTGAGAGACTTATTCGTATCACTGAAGAATTCATCAGATTTATGAGTGTCAAGTATGAAAATCAAAAAGAGATGGCATACTGGAATAAGCAGGTAGAAAAATTTGCTCCGAAAATAGAAGAAGTTGTCAGAGTTGAAGAGACTTTAGAAGAAGTTTCTCCAAAAGAAACAACAACTGAAGATCTAGTAGCGCAAGAAGTAGTATCTACGCAAACCCAAGTAGAAGCTGAAGTTGCCAAAACTACACAAGAGTAGGCAAAGGAGTCACAATGTACAACAGAATAATTTTAGTTGGTAACCTCACAAGAGATCCTGAGCTTAGATATATGCCAAATGGCGGTGCAGTCTGCACAACCGGAATAGCAACAAATCGAAAGTTCAAAAAACAAGACGGCAGTGCCGGTGAAGAGGTCTGCTTCGTGGATATCACTTTTTTTGGTAGAACCGCAGAGGTAGCAAATCAATACTTGAGACGAGGGAAAAAAATTCTGGTTGAAGGAAGATTGAAATTAGATCAGTGGACTGACCAAAATGGCGGAAAAAGAAGCAAACATTCTGTCGTAGTTGACAGTATGCAAATGCTTGATTCCAAAGGATCAAATGAGAGCAGTGGATACAATCAAAATCCACAATCAGGCTCAAACCACAATAACAACAATGACAATCAACAAAATAGTTATAAACAACCTGCTGTACAACAACAAAGTGACAATATACCAGATATCGACATCGATGAAGATGAGATACCGTTCTAGAATATAAAGGATAAAAAAATGGCTGAAAAAAGAAAATATGCAAGAAAGTATTGCAAATACTGTGAAGCAAAGATAGAGTTTATGGACTATAAAGAGACAAAAATGCTAAAACATTCACTCTCTGAAAGATACAAGATCATGCCTCGTCGTCTTACAGGAAACTGCAAAAGACATCAAGAGATGGTAGAGCTCACTATCAAAAGAGCAAGAGCTGCTGCGTTGATTCCTTATGTAGTCAATACAAAACAAGTTATTGCCACACCATTTGATTTACTAAATCAATAAATCAAAAAAAACACGCACCTTACACAAGTGCGTGTTTTAAAACTTCCTCAATCCTGCTAACAGGGATAAATTCCATTTTTTCTTTTACCTCATTGGGAATATCATCCAAATCACGTTCATAATTTTTCTTAGGAATCAACACTGTTTTTATCTTGGCTTTAAATGCTGCAATTAGCTTCTCTTTCAATCCTCCTATTGGCAAAATCTTACCACTAAGTGTGAGTTCACCAGTCATCGCCACATCACTCTTTACCTTTTTATTTGAGAGTATAGAGGCAATGGCTGTTGCCATAGTGATACCGGCACTCGGTCCATCTTTTGGCGTTGCGCCTTCGGGTACATGTATATGCAAATCAAATCTTCTATATACATCACTTGGGGTAACTTTTGGAGTCGATCCATCTTTATCTTTTGGAGATTTCGGTATTATAGGCAGAGGAATTTCCAGTTTTTTGTTATCTATCAAGACTTTCACGACACTTTGAGCTATCCTGGCCGACTCTTTCATAACATCACCCAAAGAACCAGTCAACTGAAGGAGCCCTTTTCCCTGTATCTTGATAGCTTCAATTTTTAGCACATCTCCACCGACACTGGTCCATGCAAGTCCATTCACCTGACCTATATGATCTTCCTTGTCTTTCTCTTCAATCTCAAAAATTGTCTTTTCAAGATACTCTTTTATATTTTTTTGGCTTATAGTTATCTTTTTGATAGAGGGATTAACCAAAAGCTCTTTTGCACATTTTCGCAATACTTCAGCCAGTCTTCTTCTAAGATTTCTTACTCCTGACTCTCTGGTATAGTTTGAGATTATCTTCTCTAGGGTGGCTTTTGTGATAGAGACTTCAGAATTTTTTAGTCCGTGCTTCTTTAACTCTTGAGGCAAGAGATACTTTTTTGCTATCTCATACTTTTCTTGAGGAGTGTATGAGTTTAAAAATATAAACTCCATCCTGTCTCTCAGAGGTGCTGGAATCGAGCCTATATCATTGGCAGTTGCGATAAATATAACCTTACTCAAGTCCAGATTAAAATTTAGATAATAGTCTCTAAATTTATTGTTCTGCTCAGGGTCCAAAATCTCCAACAAAACAGCAGTAGGATCACCGCGATAACTTCTTGAGACTTTATCTATCTCATCCAAAACCACAACCGGATTCATCTCTTTTGCTTCTATGAGACCTTGAACTATACGGCCTGGCATAGCACCGATATAAGTTCTTCTATGCCCTCTTAACTCATTTACATCTTCAAGTCCACCCAAAGCTATACGGATGAGCTCTCTTTTAAGTGCGGTTGCGATAGAATTGGCAAGTGAAGTTTTCCCCACTCCCGGAGGTCCTGCAAAACATAAAATTGCACCTTTTGCATTTTTATCTTTTATGCCTCTTTTGGCTATCAATTCCCTAACTGCAAAATACTCTTCAATGCGCTCTTTTGGTTTTTCAAGAGAGTAATGATCACGATCAAGTTGTGCCCTGACATCAAGAATGTCGAGTTTTTTCTTTGCCACTTTTTCAAATGGTATCTCTATCACCCAGTCAAGATAACTCTGTATCATACTCGCATCACTCGAATCAGGGTGCATTCTTGAAAGTTTATCTATTTGCTTTGATATCTCTTTATAGGCATCTTCACTCATGTATCTTTTCTTGGCTTCAAGCTTTTGGCGATACTCCTCTATCTCTTCATCTCTTTGATTGTCAGTCCCCAGCTCTTTTTGTATCTGCCTTAACTGCTCTTTTAGAAAGTACTCTTTATTTATCTTGTCTATCTGTGAATGTGCCTTGTTTTTTATCTCTTTTTGTAGCTTACTTGTTTCTATCTCGGCCAAAATAAACTCTATAAGTTTTAGTAGCCTCTCCTCCTCATCTTCTAAGACAAAAAGCTCAATCGCACTCTCTTTTTTGAGTTTCATACTACTTGCCACCAGATCACAAATCCTATGTGCATCTGTGTTTTCCTCTATGGTTTTGAGTAAATCAGGCGGAAAATAACCGCTGATTCTTGAGAGTATATTTATCTTCTCTTTTAAAAGAGCCAGCATTGCCTCGCTTTTTTGTGAATGTAAACTTACGCTTTTTATCACATCAACGATAGCTCTCAAAGGCTTGCTTCCAACTTCCTCAACAATCCTGCCCTTAAGCATACCCTGAAAGAGAACTTTTACTCTTCCGTCAGGTAGCTCTACCTTTCTCATGATAGAGCCTATCACTCCGGAATGATAAATCGAGCTAAAATCTCTCTCTCCTTCATTTCCGGGTTTTGAAGAGCAGATCATAATCAAAGAGTTGTTTTCCAACGCATCATTTATAGCTTCAAGATTATCAACATCCGACAAAAAAATCGGTGAAATCATAAAGGGGTATAAAAAAAGATTGTCCTCCACAAGTATAGGCAGAGTTGTGGGAAATTGGTTGTAGTTATCAAGTTGCATTTTTTATCCTAAGTTGGTTATTCGAACCAGGCTCTGTACCAAGGTACATGCGGTTTTATCATATTTGCATTTTTTAGAGATGATTTGTCAATTTTTTCTTTATATATTTTACTAGCTTTTGGTTTATCTATCCTTTTGTACAGACCGGCTATTTCTTCGTCAGTTTGCAAATTTGCAAGCTCTAATTTTACTAAAATCGTATTTACCATAGGGTTGTATTGAGAGTTTGGGTATTGAGCTAGAAACTCTTTTGTATTTTTTATAGTATTTATTATAAGTTCCTGGTTTCTATTTGGATGAACAAAAGACTCAAAATTTGCCTTTATCTTTAAAAATTTTGCATATTGGCTGTTTTTTCTGTCTCCATATCTCTTGATATACTCATCGAGATAAAAATTTGCGAGTATATACTCCTCCTCTTCCATATGAGCATTGGCAAGAATAAGCATACTTGTCTTAAGCAGAGGCGACTCAACATGCTCACTGGAGAGAGATGTAAAATAATCATCAGCTTTTTCCAAATCCTGGTTTTTAATCTCTTTGACAATCTGTTCATACCAGTATAGTGCCGGCTTATTGTAAACTGCTATCTTGTTTTTATTTGAACAGCCAACTACCAAGAGTAAAAACAGAGTCGCGATTAAAACTTTTAAAATTTTCATAAATATCTTTCCTTTTATATTATATAGGTCGATATTGTATCCAATTTTGTGTTATCTAAAAATAAAAGTCTATTTTTTTTTAAAATTGTCGATATGTTATAATACGAATCTATTATGAAATTAGGGGAAACATATGACTTTTAGTGTAAAAGCACCGATTTTGGGATTTGAGCATATTAAAAATTTAGAACTTGAAAAAATAGATGATTTTTTCTTTAAATTAAAAAGCTGTGAAGATGGCACTGTTTTTATGCTTATAAATCCTTTTATGATAAGGGATTATGATTTTATAGTGCCTGAATTTTATAAAAATTTACTAGAGTTAAATGAAAATTCAAAACCTTTGGTTTACAATATCATGATTATCTCTACACCCATAGAGATATCTGTCATAAATTTTATAGCGCCACTGGTCTTTAATGTAGAAAAAAGCTATGTTGCACAGATTATATTGGATAGCAGCAAATATAAAGAGTATGGAATAGCAGAAAAGATATCTGACTACATGGAAAAAGAAGAGAGGTCATTAAACCAAACTTAAGCTTACTAATAGTAGCATATAGTTGCAACAAGGTGGGTGGTTGGGTTGCCAAATTTTACTAAATGTATAACTCTATAGTAAAATTACTCCTCACGCCTTAAAAAAGCTTGGCTGCTTAATGGTGCAAACGGAGGTGGTTTTATGAAAATTATCTTAAAAAATATAAATTATCCAAATGAATACCAACTAAAATACACCCTCTTTTGTGATTCAAACAGGAGCATTAAAAGATGAAAGCTACCACAAAAAAGGGAGCGCACTATCTGTCTCTTTTGATAACTGAAATCAGAAAATTAAAACAAGACTATGAAAAATAGATTGAAGTCGATATCTAACAAAATCAAAGATATCGAGTATTTTATAGAGCAATCGAATCTTCCAGAATTAAAAAGAACGATTGAATCAATCTTGAAAGAGGAGGATTAGACCATGAGTAACAAAACAAGAGTAAGAAGTGGCTTGTCGCCTTTAGCATCCTTATTTATATTTGCGCTTTTGCTTCAGTTTACAACTAAGCTTTTTGCTACAGATTACAACAATGAAGCAAATTTCACACAAATTTATACAAAAACAGTAAATGGTGATATAGCAGCGACTGGATCACCTATAATGTGTGCCGATGATGGAAATGATCAATGTGATTGGAATTATGGTGGATACTTATTTGATATTAATCCTCTTGCTTTAAACGATGGCGGGTCTTCTAATTTTTCTTTAAATTCAGGTGGTGCAGTTTTATCGCTTCCTGCAGATGTAAACGGTTCTGACATACTGTGGGCAAGACTATACTGGCAGGGTCACATATTTGGCCTAGGAAATAGTACTGATTTCAATAATGCCATAAGTGGATTGGAAAATGTAAAAATGATTGATTCACGGGGAAAAGAACATAATATTTCAGCAAATTCTTCCGATATTTATTATTATGGATATGACAATCAGAATGTTTATAACAACGAAACAAATGGCTATCGATATTTTTATCAAGCATCTCAAGATGTTACGCAAATTGTAAAAGACAGCTATGATAAAAATCATAATTATTTCACAGTAGGCAATATAAATGCCACCATAACAAAAGATACATATTATATACTTGATACAAAATTAAATGCTTATGTCAAATGGGGGAATTGGGGTGGATGGTCTTTAATAGTTGCTTACAAAGATCCAAATATCTCCATAAAAAATATAAGTTTATATGATGGATTTAAATTTTTACTCCCACCTTTTGGAGGAACAGCATCTTTAACTATAGATCTTCCGCCAAATAGTTTTTATACCCCAAATTATGGGGTAGTCAAATCTAAAACCATAATGTTTGCAGCAGGTGCTGAAAAAAAGATAGCAGCTGATAAATTAGAAATGTACAATAAAAATAATGGATATTTAACTATCTCAAATACTTTAAATCCTGCAGACAACCAAATAAATGATTCTATAACTTATCTTGACAACGAAATAAATGCAACTAGAATTTTTAATGCGGGAATTGATTTAGATACTTATGATACATCGAGCATACTCGCAAATGGGCAAACCTCAACCAGTTTAAAAGTCACTATGACAGCTAGTGAACATGCTGCTGATCAAGCCTTTGTAGGCTTTATAGGAATTTCAAATGACATATATCAGCCAAAAATTTGCTACAATGAGCAACTTTTTGATAATAATAATACAGAAATTAATGCCTCATCATATCTCAATGTAGGAGATATTTTACAAATTAAACTAACTATACGAAATGACGATAATGAAACAGCTAATGATGTAAGCATTATTCATAACTTTGATGATAATAAAACAATTTATGAATCAAACTCTACAATTGTAAACAATATAGATAGTAGTGGAACTTTAATAGGAGATGTAAATCAAACAGATTTATATGGTGATGATTTAGTGGATTTTAACTCAACAGATAAATCTATAACCGTCCGTTTGGGAAGAGGTGGAAATTTTACAAATGGTGGAAATTTTATTCCAAATGATACAGTATATACAGAATACAAAACAAAAATAAATACAAATCAAGCTCTCAATTTATCTTACCAAACATCTTACACATTCAATATTGCCGGGCAAACATTTTCTTTCAATGGTCCTTTGCCAAAATGTACGGATTTTAACAACACAATACAAGCTTATTTGCCACCTATTGGGTTTTTTAATGTTGTAAATGGATATACGGCAATAAATGGGTCAGATCCTATTGATAGCAACAATTCTGTAAATGCTCTATTCACTCAAATTACAAATGTAGCATTTCCCATAAAAATACTGCATTTAAATAGTATAGATAAGACTACATTGGAGAATTTTAACGGAATTGCTTTTTTGGAAGTTATAGATGGTTCAGCTATAACTTCAAACCAAGATAGTTGCCTAAATGCAGCAGTTGAATACACTATCCCACCCAACGATATACCAAATTTTAATGACGAATCTTCCAAAGATATAAATATCTCAATACCAAAAGCGATAAGAAATGCAACTTTTAGGGTAGGCTATACAGACTGGGGAACAAGGATAAACAATAGCAATGTTACTTGCGTAAGCACAAGTACAATCATAGGCAACCTTAAAGGAGTACCTCAGTGTTTAAATAGTGAAAATAAGATTTTAGAAGTTTTTCCAGATAAAAATATATCTGAATGCTTGACAAGTGGACCATATGGAGAAAATGCAGCTTGTAATCCAAGTAATTACAACAGCAATGGCTCTAAGGGTAATATACAACCAGAAAAATATAACAATAAATATGGATGTGCTCAATGCCTGGTAGGTAATTATATATGTGCTAGAGATAACTTTTCAGTTCGACCTGCTACTTACTCTATAGATATAATAGATATAAACTCTTCTCATATAGGTGGTAAACTTTATCCTCTTGATATAAATGCAACGGACGGTACAAGTGATATAAATGTCAGTGGATATAACCAAACAATTAATAATAGTTCTGATAAAAACGGTACTATTGGGGTAATAGTGCCCCCAGGGTGTACTGATATAAATACTTCAAAACAACTATTTGACACAAATATAGTTTTTGCAAGTGGAAAAGTTAATCAACCAGTATATTTTTCTTATAATAATATAGGAGATATAAATATTACACTAAATGATAAGGACTGGACAAAAGTAGACCAATCTGCATTTAACGGCAAAACTTTTGATGATTGCATAGCCGGAAGTTTTTCAAACACACTATCTAGTGGCAAAGTTGGGTGCTTAATTAAAGGAAGCCAGACCTTAACATTTGTGCCAAAAACTTTTAGAATTTCTTTAAATATATCAAATTTTCTAAATCAACCTTTTACATACATTTCAAAAGATGGCAACATGTCTGCAAAAATGAATTGGGATTTCATTGCTTTATTAGATGACAATACAACTTTAACTCTAAATGACAATCCTGTAGCTACAAACTATACTAAAAACTGCTTTGCAAAAGACATAAACTATACCGTAAAACTAATCAACGATCTAAATCTTACATGGAGTGATGCTAGCCATCGCATTAAATTTTATGGAGACTCAAATACTTCTATTTCTACTCTCGTACAAGACAACAATGGAAGTGGTTTAGCAGACTTCAACTCTTCGCAAATCAATTTTAACAATGGAAAAGCAAATATAACAATTCGATTTAATTTTGATAGAAATATATCAATATCTGATCAACCTTTTCATATAAGAAAAAATGATTTTAACATATCAGTTAAAGACACAAACAATGTAACTGGAAGTGATTTCAATAGAACAAATGATAGCAATACAACTTTCTATTATGGTCGTGTCCATGCGCCTGATTATAGATTTGCTGGCACCAGTGATATTGCAACTATATATTATGAAGTGTATTGTAAAGATTGCAATAAGACTAACTACAATATAACAGGGAATGAAAGTGTTGATAGTATATACTGGTATTTAAATCCTCTGCATATAAACAATGATGGAAATGTAACACAATTTAGTTCTGTAAATAGCGTAACTTTCAACGGAAATAATCCAACTGTAAACTCCGGCACCATAACAAGTGGCATAGAAAACATCAACCTAACAGCACCAAAAACTCCATATAAAGATAAAATTAAAATGCAACCATCTTCTTGGTTGTTGCATAATCTTGTTGACCAAAATGCCACTACAAACGACTTTTTAGTAGAATTTTATGGCAAAGGAGATTGGGCAGGACAAGGTCATCAAGGCAAAACGGTTGACTTAAATATTTCTACTATTCAAAATAGAAGATTGGACTGGTAAAAAGATGAGAAAAGCTGTATCTATGCTAGAACTTGTCATAGCGATTGTTGTCATGGGAATCGCTATGATGACTCTACCTACAATGCTCACTACGATACAAAACAACAATATCTTTTCCTTGCGTCAAGAGGCCATACTGGCTGCCAGGACACAATTGGGAGATGAGCTGACATATCTTTGGGATGAAAATTCCATAGACTCATCAAGCCAAGTAGTTGCAGTTTTAGATACTAACAGTAGCTATTTTAAGAGAAATCCCACAAATGGAACAAGAAGAATCGGGCATATCAAAGGAAACAAAAGAAGAAAATTCTTTACTTCTCCAACTTATGCTACATCTCCTGCAAATCTCGGAAAAGACGGTAGTGAAACAACCCCGAATGACATAGATGACTTCAGTAGTTCAACACCCATAACTATACAACATATTGCCAATACACTTGATTATAGATATGACTTAAACATGACAACAGCAGTCTCCTATGTTGATGACAATTTTACACAAGGCATAACTTTTGACTTCAGTACAAACCCTATATCTCCGGCAAAATCAACAAGTATAAAAATGACAACATTGACTATCACCAATGATAATGACTTTAATATGATATTAAGAGCCTACTCTTGCAATATAGGAGCAAACCAACTCTTAAGGAGAGATTTTTGAAGTTTCAAAGAAGAGCTTACACTATGATAGAGTTGGTATTGGTTATAATAGTTTTAGGCATAGTAGCTTCCATAGGAGCTGAAATAATAGTAAAATTGTATGATAACTACATAAAAACCAAATCCATAAACAGACTTCAAGCCCAAACAGAATTAGTTCTTGATCAAATATCAAAAAGACTAAGTTACCGCATAAAAGGTAGCACTATCGCCAGAAACAAATCAAACTTTGGGGATTATGTCACACTCAGTGATGCAAACAATTCATATCAGGTTTTAGAATGGATAGGAAAAGATAATGATAGCTTTAGAGGTCGCAAAAACCCCGGATGGAGTGGTTTTATAGATTTAGACAGCAATGATACAAACAGATCACAAATAAAAACAGCAGGAAGCGAACTAAACACAACTAACGATATAATAAAAGCACTAAGCAACAACAGCGTAATTTTAGATAACTCAATTATTGGCAAGAACAGACCTGCTATCATATTTAAAGGCAGTAGTGATTATAATGTAACAAGATATGGTTGGGATGGAACCAGGGGATTATACACATATAGAGTTGACTACAATAATGGCGCAAATAATATTCTTCATCTCATAGACTCAAACTCTACATATCCGAGTGAAATTTATGAGCAATACAACTTAGCATGGAGTGCTTATGCAATAGTACCCGAGGGTACAGATAATGATTTTAATCTTACTCTACACTATAATTATCAACCATGGGAAAATGAAAGATATGATCAAAATGCCAGTACTTCTGTTTTGGTTGAGCATGCCAGCACTTTTCGATTTATACAAATTGGAAATACTATAAGAATTAAACTCTGCATACATGATGATAATCGTAGTGGAAATTTTGATTTTTCATTTTGCAAAGAGAGGGTAATTTTCTAATGAGAAAAGGTTTTTCACTACTTACAGCCATTATATTTTTAGTGCTAATCGCTACTATTTCAGCCATCAGCATCTCTCTTTCAACCCAATCTGTAAAACAGACAAGTGATATGTATCTAAAAGCTCAAGCCCAGTTACTGCTTAGAAGCGGTACAGAGTTCGCTATGCTGGCTCTTAGCGGACACAACTACAGCACAAATTGTCTTGAAAAAATAGATATGACATATAACAATATGCTTGATATAAATGTATCTATAGACTATATAGGCTCAGGATTACCATGTAATTCATCACATATACTTGACAATAATATCTCCACTGATGACTCAAATCGTACAGTCATCATAGATACAATTGTTACAACAAAACCAGATGTTGCAACTGAACCTATCAGACTGCACAGAAGAACTATACAAAAACCGTAGAATTTTCATTTCTTCTTTTTTGCCAAAGCTTTTTTTCTATAAAAATAAATCTTATATTTAAGATTTATTTTGTTATACTTTTATATGGGCTTATGCCCGTAAACTTCCCTTATAGTAGGGATATAAAGGAGACAAGATGAATTTAAGTATCGTTGGAAAACAGATAGAGCTGACTGAAGCCCTAAAAGATTATGTACAAGGAGCCGCTGATTCACTCGAAAAATATAATTTGGATATCATTTCAACAAGATGTGTTATTTCAGCTGATGAAAAAAATGGCAAAAAAGGTTTTAGTGTTGAGTTTGCTATCAATCTGGCTCATATGAATACTGTAGTCATAAAACAAAAAGACAAAGATGTCTATGCTGCTATAGATTTGGCAATTGAGAGAGCAAAAAAAGTTTTGAGACGACATCATGATAAGATCACAAGCTTCAAGCAAAAAGAAGCTCCAAAGCTATCTGAAATTGAAGAGATGGAGTATGCAGAGGACGAGATAGTTCCTATGAGATTGGAAAGTTATAAGCCTATGGAAGTCGAAGAAGCTCTAGCGGAACTAAAAGATAGTGACAAACAGTTTATCATCTTTCACGATAAAGAAGATAAAGTCAGAGTTCTATACAAAAGAGCAGATGCCAAATTTGGTCTATATTAAAAATTTTGAGACCGTTCAAAAATCTGTGTCAATTAGGTAAAATAACAAATACCCAAGGAGACACAGATGAACATAAAGATAGATGTAGAGCAATTTGCTCGTGATA
>JASFYR010000018.1:0-46619 GCA_045047115.1 Sulfurospirillum sp. | reverse complement strand
TCCTTTTTCTGAAAAAAGTTTGGTTGCACTTTCCAATATAAGCCTTTTTGACTTTTGGGCATTTCTTCTTTTTATGGGCTTTGTCATGTTTTTCTCCTTACTAACCGACTAGATAGTTAATTATAAAACTTTAATTCTTAATTACTTATAAACTTTTACTACTAATTTAAGAGCAAAACAGCTCTTTATCGTCATCTTTATCATACTCTGCTTGTAGAGTTATATGGGCTATATGATACTTCTCTTTCAAGTATAAGATCACTTTGTCTACTGTTTTTGTGACATCTCTTAGATTTAGATTTTCTTCAAAGTCTACATGGGCTTCAAGATGTATATCGTGGTCATCAAGCCTCCATAAGTGAAGGTGATGTATGTTTTTTATCTCTTTTATATTTTCTACTTCACTTTTTAGCTTATCCATGTCAACACTGTTTGGCGCACTTTGCATAAGTATCTCTATGGACTGTTTTATCAAAGAATATGAAGCACTCAAAAGATATATAGCTATCAAAATCGTAACTAACGAATCTATCCAAAAGAGATTAAAATAAAACATCAAAATTCCACCAACCACCACAGCAACACTTGTCATAACATCTGTCAAAAGATGTAGGTATGCAGCTTTCATATTCATATTGTCATGGACATCATCCTTAATAAGCAAGACACTGGCAAAATTCAATACTATACTTAAAACTCCCAACCATATGACTAACAAAGAGTCTATAGTATGAGGATTCATTAGCTTGTTTATAGCCTCTATAATTAGAAATATAGCTATCCCAAACAGTGCTGAAGAGTTAAAAAGTGCAGCTATAATCTGGGCTCTTTTGTATCCGAAAGTTTTTTGTTCGCTTTTTGGTCTGCTTGAGAGTTTGGCTGCCCACCATGCTATAAGCAAAGCTAAAACATCACTAAAATTATGCATAGCATCACTCAAAAGCGCAAGTGAACCAGACATAATGCCACCTGTAATCTGCGCTAAAGTTATGATTATATTTAAGATGATGGTTATGAAAAGATTTTTCCCTTTTACCTCATGGTGGTGATGTTCTGACATATCACAAGCCTTTTAATATATCTATAACTTCATTTACACTTAAAAGTTTTCCTGTGCTAACAACTTTGCCATCAACCACAAGACCGGGGGTACTTACTACTCCATATTCCATAATCTTCATAATGTCTTCTACTTTTTCAACACTGTGAAATCCACCGATTTTTGCGGTGGCTTGTTTCACAACCTCTTCAAGTGCTTTGCATTTTGCACAACCTGTTCCTAAAATCTCTATTTTCATGTCTATCTCCTATAATTACTTAGACACAAGGAATACCAACTATCGGCGTGTTCCTTGTAGTTAGGTACTTAATATAAAATTAAATAAATACCCTATGCATATTATCCCTAAACCTACTATACCGAAAAAGACCCCTATCAATCTTATATGTAAAATTCTTTTTAAAATCATAGCTTCAGGCAGACTAAGTGCGGTTATAGCCATCATAAAACTAAGAGCTGTTCCTAAAGCCATACCTTTTGAAGTTAGAACTTCAATCAAAGGCATTACACCGGCTGCATTGCTATACATCGGAATTCCAGCCATAACTGCCACTAACGGCGCAAACGGATTATTTGGTCCGGCATACTTCACTATCAAATCTGCCGGCACATAACCATGTATAAATGCACCGACTCCGACACCGATCAAAACATAAAACCAAATCTTTTTAAATATGTCTGCCGTATATGCCCAAGCTTCTTTGATTCTTTGCTTAAATGTGAGCTTTATAACGACCTCATCTAGTTCGCCTTCCATAGGTTTTACATCTAAGAGTATGTATTTTTCCATGCCCATTTTACCGATAATATATCCACCTAATATCGCTACAAATAGACCAAAGCCGATATATATAGCAGTTATTTTCCAGCCAAAAAGTCCAAAAAGAAGCGCTATTGCTATCTCATTATTCATAGGACTTGAAATTAAAAAGCTAAAAGTCACCCCTAAAGGAATCCTAGCCTGTATAAAACCTAAAAACAAAGGTATGGCACTACAACTGCAAAATGGTGTGATTATCCCAAAAAGTGCAGCTAAAATATTGCCGTAAAATTGTGATTTTCCCTGTAGATGTGCTCTGACATACTCTGTATTAAAATGCGTTCTCAGATATGAAACCACGAATATGATACTAATAAGTAAGAACCAAATCTTAAATGTGTCATATATAAAAAAGTTGATAGTATCATTTATACGACCACTTAAACCCAAGACATTAACTGTTATAAAATCTACTGTATCTTTCCACATGATTATCCTAATTATCTTTAGTAGCCGAAGTATATCACAATAATATTAATATATCAATATATATTGATATATTAATATTATTGTGACTATAAAATATTATTAATGTTATTATTACATTATGGAGTTATAATTGTCTAGCATACGGGTTATAGCTTCTACAGAGGGATCGCTCATATCAAGATCTAGATGTTTCGCACCCTTAACTCTTACAAGCTCAACATTTAACCCCTGTTTTTTTGCTATTTTATAAAAATCAAGTGTAATTTTTGGCTTCGATATCCTATCTTTTGTACCATATACCAAGATGTATTTTGTATTTTTATTTAATTTGTCTAGGTATTCGGATATATGTACTGTTCCCTTTTTTCCAGATTTATACTTACCACCGGCCAATACATAATTATTTGCAAGCAAAGGTCTCATTCCGCTCAAAGTTGCTCCCATAGCGGCACCGGCTGAATGTCCGATATAGGTTACAATTTTGGCTTTGTATTTTTCTTTTAGTTTTTCTATTAACTTTCCTAAAAACTCGATATATTTTTTGTCAGTAGCAAGATTTTTGGTTTTATCGTGAGACAAAGCCGAAAAATAGTTTGTAGATGATTTTGAATACCCTGGAAGTGCAACTGCTAAAGTAGTTATATCTGTATTTATATTTATGGTTTGTGCAAAAGGAGCATATCTAGCCAAGATATTAGTTCCCTCCTTCCAAGTCCCGTGTACTATGATATTTAGAAATCCTTTTTTATCGCCTTTAAACACTGCATATTGAATACACTCCCCGCCTGCAAAAATATAACTTCCATCTGTTTTTACATTGCACTGTTTTTGAGTTACTTTAGCTCCAAACAGACTAAAAGATATAACTGTTAAAATCAATCCTGTAAATAACTTTTTTTTCATGTTAGTCCGCCCCTTAAAAGTAATATTTTCATTAGTTTTAGATATAAAATTTTATTATATCTAAAAAAATACTTAGATTTCATACTAATGGGAATTGTTGGCTAATTTTTTATTTTCCAAATACATTTGCTATTTGCTTAATCTGCTATGGATTTATACACTCAGCACCCCTCTTCTGCTTCATCAACCACACTTAAGTCATCAATTATACTTAAAATCTTTCCATGTTTGGTAGTTTCGATTCTTTCTTGCATATTGTTGTTTCTTATGATAACAAAATAGTTTTTATTTGTCATCTCTTTTATATGCAAAAAGATAATATTTTGATTTTTGAAGTATATCTTGATACTGTTTTTTACTCTTTGCATATCTTGTTCATTTGCCATAAGTACTATAGTGCAACTTATGCAAATAACAAGTATGTACTTCAACATCCTCCTGATGGTTCCATGCCTGCTAGATAATCACTTATACTTAGAATCTTTCCTTTTTTAGTAACAACGACTTTATCCTTACCTGATTCAGTTTTTATGATAATCCTAAATTTTGCTCCCATTTTTCTCACTGATAGGATTTTTATATCTTCACCTTCATACTGTTTTGCGATATTTGTTTTAACAATCTCTGGCAACAAAGCATAATCATATGCAGAAGCAGAACTTGCGAAAACCAACAAAACTACAAAAAACAAACGCTTGATAAACATCATATACATAAGACTTCTCCTGTATCTCTGGTGTGCCTGCCAAATATAGGATAGAGATTGGCAGGCACGATATATCTAAGCTTTTACGAGTCCTACAAACGAATCATAGAAGACTGCAGAGCCACCAACCATATCCTCAAGAGTAGAGTTTTTCAATCCACTGTCAACTGTTAAGGCAGCATTTGAGCAAATACCGGCTTCTCTTGATTTTTCACCCTTGATAATCTTGCCGTCAACAATAATATCTCTAGCACAATATGCCCAGTGACCAAAGCTCCAAGAGGTACACACAACACCTGGCTTCAAACCTTCAACGGTTCTGATTTTTCCAATCATAGGCTTCTTGCCAGATGGTCCCAAATCCCAAACACCCTCAGGATTATCAGCCGAAACAATCTTTGCCATATCACCGTCTTTAAAACCCATCTCCAGTGCAGTTTGAGTATTTAGATCTATAGTGTTTTCCGGCATGATTGCCTGCAACCAATAGTCAACTGCCTGAGTTCTGGCCTGACCGCCGGTTATTGGCTTGTAGGTTATAGATTTTAAAGGATATGCCGAACTTCCTACAACCTCTTTACCGGCATAGTCTATAGCATGGTTGTATTGACTTATACCACTAAACTTCTTCCCGGTATAGCTGTGTCTTGTATTTGCAACCTTTTCACAGTAAAAATTAAACATTTTTCCAAATTTATGCAGTATCTTATCACTGTTTTCTACATTTTTGGTGTAATTTGTATAATCTTCACCTCTAACACCACGATTTAGAAGATATATAGTCTTTTTAAACCAACTTTTACCACCTGCATCCGTACAGGCTTTTTCCCATCTATCATATTCATATGTAGCAGAAGTCATATGTCTTCTTGCTTTTTTAAATATCTCTATCTCTCTATCATCAGCTTCGGGCAAATCATCACCTTTGTGATCACCTGCAGCTATATTTGCTGCTAGCTTAAGATACCAATCCTCCACTCTTTTAAAGGGCACTCTTTTACCAAAACCATCATCACCAAACCCAGGAAGTCCTAGTCTCTCGGCAAAAGCTAAAAGCATTGATTCAAAACCTATATGCTGTTTTTCACCAAATACAGTAACAACATCTGTTAAAGGCTCAATAGTCGGCTGTCTAAATTTAGACATCTTGGTAACTGCTGATGGCGGAACATGCGGTGTTCCCCATCTCTCCCAAATAGCATAATCAGGAAAAATATAATCTGCAAACATACTTGTCTCACCAATTGCTACATCATTTGCGATATAAAGAGGTGTTTTTTTAAGATTGAGTATAGTCTTCATTGACATTTGAGCTGCCGGGTTTGACAGCAATGGTGTGCCCATGATTGTCATTAAAATTTTTACACCGTATGGATAAGCATCATCCATAGACGGTATAGCTTCTTGATAAACATTTCCTGTATGAGGAAACCAAGGTCTTTTTGCGGGATAGCCATTTTTCTGGAAGTAAGAACTGTTCTCATAGTATGAACCTTCTCTCGTTATTTTATGTCCAAAAGCTTTGGTCTTGCCGGCAAACAGATCTTTCTTAAGGTTAAATGGTCCACCTTTGCTTCCATCTTCATGGTAGTGCCCACCGCCCTTGATAAGACCTCCATTGTAGTCTATATTTCCAACCAACATATTTAGATAGATAACTGCCATACCATTAAAATATCCATTTGTATGCTGAACTGGTCCTCTATACATCTCTGCACCGGCCTGTCTGCCATATTTTGTATATTCTCTAACTAATTTTACAATCTCTTTTACACTGAGTCCTGCCTCTTTAGCCCAATCTTCCATGGACTTATTCATTGCATACTCTTTAACCATGTACAATTCTGATTTAACTTTGATGCCGTTTAATTCGCCTTTGAAATAGAGATCTCCAACAACAGGATTTAACTTGTCATTTGTATTTACAGCAACTGGTTTTCCGTCTATTGTTATTACAAATTGGTCACTTGTACCTATACCCAAGTCACTGGCTCTTAGTTTTTTAGCTGGTCCCTCTTTGTCATACGCCACCAAATGCGTTGCACTTGTCCAACTCTCCTCTTTTGCTTTTTTGGCAGCTGCTTTATTTGCATTTACCAAAAACTCTTTGTTTATCTTGTTATTTTCAAACATCCATCTGATCATACCATATATCAAAGCTGCGTCACCACCAGGTCTTACGGGAACCCATTGCCATGCCTTTGCTGCACTTTTTGAAAATCTTGGATCTACAACGGCAACTTTACATCCTTCATTAGTTACTGCATTTGTAACAAGGTTTGCCATTATCGGAGGTCCAAAGTTTGCTTCAACAAAACCTGTTCCAAAAAAGATTACAAATCTTGCATTTCTAAAATCAGGCTTCATGTGCTCTGTAACAATCTTCCATTTTCCACCATCTACATATTGGCTTGTTACCTGCTTATATGCTATATGGTGGGATTGCTCACATACTGTTGTATGTTCCATAAAGTTATTGCTTCCATAGGCTCCTCTTTGCCATCTTTTAGCCAACTCTTTTCTGCCATGCTCCATTCTTCCTGCAAGCATTAGAAATTGATTATTTTTTGGTCCAAGATCTGGCTGATCCGGATCTATCAGCACATCCAAATGAGCAGCATATTTTGTTTTGAAGTCTGCTAAGCTCATTTTGCCTTTTCCAACATTCATAGCATCCCCAGCCATAGCTTTTGCTATTTTTTCATCTGTAAGCACTCTTACTTGACGAAGTCCTTCTACTACTCTATTTTCTTCGCCTGGAATACTTGCAAAAAGCTTTCCTCCTTCAACAACCTCTTGTACTGCTTGATCAAATGGTATAACTTTCCATTTGTTTTCACCTCTTTTACCATCTCTTTTTAATACTTTTACAACACGATAAGGATCATATATGGTTTGTATTCCAGCTTGCCCTTTTGGACAGATTCCGGCATCTATCTTTGCACCGACTTGAATATCTGTTGAAGTTGGAATTGGACTGTTCATATTTTGAATTGAGTATGGATTACCATCTATCTTAACAGCAACTCCATCTTCAATCTTCACTTTAATTGGACATGCTGTATGACACTGCAAACATACAGAATAGATCACATTTTCGGCATCATTCAAAGGATAGTCAATCTTACTTCTGCCAAAACCATCACTGTTTATCTTTTCAACTGCACTCAAACATGTTGCTGATCCACCAAGCAGAGCTGAAGTCTTTAAAAAGCCTCTTCTGTCCATTGGTTTATTTTTTATCATTTCGTTTTTCATTACTCTTCTCCCTCTGTTTGATATATTGGTAAGACTTTTTTTCCTATCATAAATACCGCCATTACAACTGCTACTATAAAAAACAGTACCTGCCACTCCATAATGGATGGTAAGTATGAGAATGTTAGTTTGCTATGCACCCATGCATCTGCTATACCTTTTAACTCAGGATCTAGCATACCTGGAATCACGATATTTAATCTTACAGCCAAAAAACTACCTGCTATCAAAAGTCCTGCCAGTGCGATCGCACCCGGGGATTTTGACTTTGCTGTCAATAAAAATAATGGTATCAAAACACCGATTAGGATATGAACTATCCAAAATGTGTACCAATACTGACCAAATAGAACTTGCTGCCAAAGGTGTCCCTCTCCAAACTGAGAGTAAAAAGTTCCTACATATACTTCTGATAGTTCTAAAATCTCATCTAAAATCAAAAGTGCCAAAGTTGTTTTTCCAAGGAAAATCATCATCTTTAAAAACTCATCTTTGTTTTCGCTTGGTCTCCACACATAAGCTACTATGGCGAACAGTGCTCCTCCACTCAAAAATGCACCTGCTAAAAATACAATGGGCGTCATCGGTCCGTGCCAGTATGGTTTTGCTATAACATTGGCAAAAACTCCACCAACACCTCCGTGGAATGCAAATGCCAAAGGGATACTCCATATACCCAAAACAGTTAAAATTCTCTTTATACTCTTTTGTCTTGCGCCTTGTACCTGCTCTTTTCTAATCGCATAAAACAACTCCGCACAAAGAGTTATGAAATAGGCTGAGTACAATACTGCCATCCAACCCATCATAGAACTTAGATTTGGGTCAAATATCAAACTGAAAGCTCTTAGTGGATGACCGAGGTCTAATCCAACGGAAATCATAGCTCCAACCAGAGTAGCAATCGCCACCAACAATGCCATTTTTCCCACTTTTTTTACAGCTTCAACATTGAACACATAAGTCATAACAGAGATCATCAAAGCTCCAGCTGACAAACCAATCAACCAGATATATGCTGAAATCCAGAGTCCCCAAGGAATATATGAGCCATAGGCCGTATTTACATGACCATTTGCAAATCTATCCATCAAGCCCGGAAGCCCCCATGCTCCAAAACCAATTATCAAAATCCAAACAAGGATGTTTCCCATCTTTTCTCTTGTCATTTCATCCTCCTACTTGATGTAGTACACACTAGGGTGTGTGCCTACTTCTTCTTTTAGTCTAAAAGCATTTGGTAGAGCTATAAGCTCAGCCACTAGACTTTGCGGATCACTACCGTCACCAAAATATGTAGCCCTGCCTATACATGTAACCACACATTCAGGAAGCATACCTTTTTCAATTCTAGGGATACAGAAGTGACATTTTCTTGCATTTCCGATAGGAGATTTTTCTCCCTCTCTTTTCCACTCTTTTGAGTACTCAAATGAGGCTTCAGTCTCGTATTTTCCTGCTTTATCTTTTCCTAAAAATACCTTTGGTGCGTCTGCTGTGCCATCTATATACTCCAGCCCAAAGTCAAATGTTCTTGCATCATAAGGGCAGGCATTTAAGCAGTATCTACAACCTATACATTGATCATAATCAACTACTACGATACCATCCGGTCTTTTCCATGTAGCTTCAGCCGGACAGACAGGAACACAAGGAGGCTCATCACACTGCATACAAGGGCGAGGAAGTGTTACATGTCCAACATTTGGATATGTTCCTATCTCTTGTTGAATTACAGGTCTATATATCACTCCCGGCGGCAATTTGTTCTCAGCAGCACATGATACTGAACATGCATCACAACCGACACATTTTCTTAAATCAATCACCATTTTCCAATGTCTTTGTTCTATTGGTTTTTTTAGTGCTCTTTGTATGTCTCTCATCATTCTAAGAATACCATCTTCACCCGGTTGCTCAGGTGGTAAATCAAAAGGTTTAAACGGCTCAGAAAAATTTAAATTACTGCCATCCATATTTGCTTTGGCTTGAACAGGAGCAAGCGCATTTACAACACCACTTGCAATCAATCCCCCAAAGATACCTTTTGAAAACTTATCTAGAAAACCTCTTCTAGATTCATCTGTTTCCAAAGTTAATTTTTCATCAACTCTCGAAAGCTCTTCTTTGCTCATAGCAACTCCTTTAAAGTTGTTTTTCAAAATATCTGTATATAATTCGCTCACAGATTTTGTATACATATAGGCGCAATTACTGTTCCAACTTTTTAGAATCCCAAAATTTAGGGATTTGCAAATTTTTCAAGAGGAAATATTATGGAAAATGATAAAAAAATTTCCATTGGCGGTAAAATTTTTACCAGTTTAATCTTAGTTTCTATATTTTTTTCATCATTAAACGCACAAGATATTACTTTTTCATTTACAGGCACCACTTTAAAAGAGGATCTCAAAACATATCTTCAGTGGAAAAAATATCTAGAAAGTAATTCAAAATTTAAAATAGATATAAAATTTGCAAGAACTTATGCAGAGGTTGTATCAAATATAAAAGACTCAAAATCTGACATTGCATATGTTTGTAGTTCTACATATACACTGCTAAAAGACAAACAAAATGCAAGACTTCTGGCGATACCCATCATAAACGGTAATGACAAATACTACTCGGATGTCATAGCCTTAAAAGACACAAAATACAAGAATATTCTTGATTTTAAAGAAAAAATCTATGCCTTTACCGATCCTGACTCAACATCAGGCTCAATCGCTCCTACTTATAACATAGAAAAGAATGGATATAAAATAGGAAAATTTTTTCACCATCTTATATATACATATGACCATGGAGAGTCTATAAATGCTGTTCTTGAAGGTTTTGTTGACGGTGCAAGTGTGGATAGTCTGGTGCTTACCCAATATGCAAATAAACACCCGAAAGATATAAAAAAACTAAGAGTTGTGCAAAAACTTGGCCCTTTCACCATCTCTCCCATCGTAGCAAGATCCAACCTAAATCCAAAAGAGTTTCAAAAACTCCAAAAGCTTTTTTTAAATATGTACAAAACGAAAATTGGCAAAGAGATACTCAATCATCTAAATATAGACAGATTTGAGAAACCAACAAATCAAACTTATGACAAGATATATACTATGTTAAATTTCCTCAAAGATAAAAAATGAGAAAACTGATACAAAAATTACACTCTCTATCCATATATACCAAACTAGCCGTGTTAATCTTCATCATCATTGCTACTTTCTCAACTGTTATAGTTATGCTTGCGATTGATACATCCAAAAAACAGACAAATGAAATCATAAGCGAAATGATAGACAGCAACATCCAATCAAACAAGGATTTTTTAACAAGTGCGATTTTGGCAAATGACAACTGGGCACTTTTTAAGTTTTTAAAATCCTTCTCCAAGAACAGAACTATCAAAGATGCCGGGATTGTCGATACAAACTTTATCGTTTTAGCACATACGGACACAAAAAAACACAGAATCGGAACGATTTTGGACGATAAAGAGAGGCATACAATTTTACCATTTAAAAAAGATGGGGTTTTGCTTGGATATTTTACGCTGGACATCGAAAAAAACTCGATTAAAAATATGCTTGAAAAAAGTTTTTCAACAAATTTTTTGATTATGATTTTTGCCGCTCTCTTCTCCTTTCTTTTTGCTATATATTTTATGAAAAACCTGCTTGACAGACTAAATATACTAAGAGAAAATGCAAAAGCAATCTCTCAAAAAAGATGGGGCGATATACAGGAGATACAGAGCGTTGAAAATGATGAGATTACTGATCTGGTTAAGACTACGACATACCTTATGAGAGAGATAAAGGACTCTGTTGAAAAAGAGGAGCAGCTCAAAAAATTCTATCAACAGATTTTGGCTTCAGTTGATATATTTATCGTTATTTGCGATGAAAATCTAAATATAATGTACCAAAATGAGCACCAAATGAGAAAGCTTTTACTAAAAAACGGTAAATTTAAAAGCTCCTACATAAAAGAGCTGATCAAATGCTACCAAGACAACTCCTGTACATTTTGCAAACAAAAAATCACAAATGATTTAGGAGAAGACCTCTCTTTGTACTATCAGATAAGGTTGGTAAATGAGTATCTGGTCATATCATTTTCAGATATAACCCAACTCTCAAAACTGGAAGAGAATGAGAAGATTTTGCACTCTTTAAAAACTTTAGGGGAGATAAGCTCACTCTTCGCACACGAGATAAAAAATCTTTTGCAACCCTTAAAACTTTTACTGCAAGACGGAGAGGATTTGGATGCGGAAGATTTACAAATCATAAACAACACACTAAACAGAATGGATGCTCAAGTTGTTGACTTTTTGTCACTTGGAAAACCTATAGACAAAAGAGATGCAACGGTGCTTAATGTCAAAAACTCATTAGAAGATTTGATAGAGATTATAAAACCAAAACTGGAAGAGAAAAACATCACTCTAACATATAGAGTAGAAGAGAATCTGAAAGTCAAGATAAGCCATAGCTCATTTGAGATGATATTTATGAACCTGATTAACAACTCCATAGAGGCCATAAAAAATGGCGGTGAGATAGATATAGACTGGAGTAAAAGCTCTAACAATATGAGCCTTTTAAAAATCAAAGACAGTGGCAGTGGCATACCGAAAGCCCTTAGAAAAAAGATTTTTAAGCCATTTTTTACTACAAAACCAAATGGTTCCGGACTCGGTCTTTTTACGATTTATAAGATAGTTTATCTCTCAGGCGGGCAGATGAATTTAGCAGATAAAAAAGAGACAACATTTTTGATAAACCTACCACTAGAGGAGAGGTGATGAAAATCGCGATTATAGATGACCAGGATGAGATAAGATACTCTGTTTCAAAAATCTTAAAAAGAGCGAAGTATGAAACACTGCTCTTTAGTGGACTTGAGGTGGATATAGTCAAACGCATACGAGAAGGTGAGATAAACCTTTTGATAGTAGATGTCATGCTTAGTGATGATTTTTCCGGTATTGATCTAGTAAAGACTTTAAGGCAAAACAGTGTAAATCTGCCTGTGATTCTTATGACTGCCTACACGACTCCCACAAACATGATAGAGGCTTCAAAAATAGGCATAAAAGATATACTCCAAAAACCTTTTACGGCGGATGAACTCAAAGATGTAGCAAAAAAGTATGATGAGAAAAAAGAGAGCTATATAAAGGTGATGGATCAGATAAATGAAGAGTTTGTCGGTTCATTTGAGACTATGAAAGAGATATACAGCAAAATCGGTATAGCGGCAAACAATGACTTGCCCGTGATGATTTTGGGAGATACAGGCACAGGAAAAGAGTTAATAGCCAGGCTCATACATAAAAACTCAAAAAACTCAAAATCACAGATTTTAGCTGTAAATTGTGCCTCCATACCAAAAGAGTTGTTTGAATCCCAACTTTTTGGACACGAAAAAGGCTCATTTACAGATGCCAATAAACAACATATTGGCTTTGCCGAAACAGTTGGAGAGGGTACTCTGTTTTTAGATGAAATAGGTGAGCTTGACATTACACTACAGAGCAAACTGCTTCGTTTTTTAGAAAATAAAACATTTAAAAGAGTCGGCGGAAACAGCGACATAAAATTTAAAGGAAGGATAATATCTGCTACAAACATCAACATAAATAAAAATATAGAAAAAGAGAGTTTTAGACAAGATTTATACTTTAGACTCTCTATGATTAAAATTGAGGTTCCAACACTCAAACAAAGAACAAAAGATATACCTATTTTGGTTGATTTTTTCATCAAAAAGGCAAATAAAGATCTGAAACTAAATATAAAAGGCATATCCGGCAGTGCCTTGGAGATTCTAAAAAACAGAAACTACGAAGGAAACATACGGGAACTAAAAAACATAGTTTACAACTCAGCCTTGAATGCTCGCGAAGATGTAATTCAAGAAGAGAATATAAAATTTGAAAAACAGAATAAAAAGGAGATAGCACTAAATGACATCTTTTCATACATGTTAGAATCAAGAGGTATAGAAAATGCAAAAAGCATGCTCGAAGAGGTAGAAAAAGAGTTCTATATGGCACTTACAAAAAAGAGCGACAACATCACCCACCTTGCAAATCACCTGCAAATCTCAAGAAGCACACTTAGAAAGATCCTGCAAAAGTATAATATTTCTATTTAGCCCTCTAATTACAAACCCAATAAAGCTATAAAGAGAACGGGTATGGTAATAACTACTCCTACCCTCATATACTCCCCCCAACCTATTTTCACACCCTTTTTTGCCAATACATGCAACCATAAAAGTGTTGCTAGTGAGCCTATGGGAGTCATCTTTGGTCCTAAGTTGCAACCTAGTATATTTGCATACGCAAGAAAGGTATCTCCTGTTTTATCTATGGCTATATCCATGATCATAATAGTTGGCATATTGTTCATGACAGCACTCAAAAAGGCACTTATGAAACCAGTTGCTATGATATAAACCTGCTCACCATAGGGTTTTATACTCAAAAGAAGTCTGCTTAAATCATCCGTTAAGCCCCCGTTTTTCAAGCCATAAACCACAACATATAGACCTATACTAAACCAGACAACTTGCCAAGGAGCGGTTTTGATGGTCTCTATGGGTTTTACTGCTTTAAAATAGGTGGCAATCGCCAAAAATATCAAAGCACCACCGAGTGCGAAGATGGAAACTGACACAAGATATATATCGCCGATGAAGTACCCTGCCATCAAAAGTGTTAAAAAATACCAACTAAGCTTAAACATAGTTTGATTTTTTATGACTGATGACGCCTCAGGAAGCAAATCTATATCGACTTTTTTTGGTATAGATTTTCTAAAGTATATAAACAAAACCGTTATGGAAGCTATAATTGAAAGCAAGTTTGGCAAAAACATATTTCTAAGATACTCTAAAAAACCTATATTAAAGTAGTCGGCGGTGAGGATATTTGTCAGATTTGATATAATAAACGGATTTGATGCACTATCCCCTATGAAACCACCAGCCATCAAAAAAGCAAAGATAGCCAGTTTATCCATCTTTAGGTACTTCATCTTTGCTAACATTATTGGTGTGAGTATGAGTGCTGCTCCGTCATTTGCAAAAAATGCAGAGACTAATGCGCCCAAAAGCAGGATATTTACAAACATCCATCTTCCGTCTCCTCGGCTCAGTTTTGCCATTTTGATGGCACTCCACTCAAAAAAACCTATCTCATCAAGTACCAAAGAGAGTATGATGATACCGATAAATGCCAATGTTGCATCCCATACGATAGAGATGACAATCTCTACATCATCCAAACCAACCACGCCCGCCAAAAGTGCTACAACTGCCCCTGCAACAGCAGTCGTGCCTATCTGCAAACCTCTTGGTTGCCATATAACAAACAGTAGTGTTAGTGCAAATATTATGCCCGGAAGTATCAATTCAGCGCCTCTTCTACCCTTGGCAAAAGCCTTTTTTTTATCTCTTTGTATGTTTTTTCAAACTCGCTATACTCTTTTCCATCCGGATCAACAAAACCAATATGTATCTTTTTTACTGGTTTTCGAGGAATGTTTCCTTCGGAACCGCTATTCGCTACATTTGGAAACATCGGGCAGGTCTCTTTTGCATTGTCGCAAACTGTTACAACTAAATCAAAATCTATGTGTAATACCTCATCAAAATTTTTGGGATGATAGCTATCATCCCAAATATTATGATTTTGAAGAACTTTTTTTGCATTTGAATTTACAACTCCGTTTGGTTTTACACCGCAACTATAAGCACTAACCTCATCTAAAAAAGCATTTATCAAAGCCTCGCCTATGATGCTTCTACAACTGTTTCCCGTACACATCACCAGTACTTTTTTACTCATTTTTGCATCCTGTGCAAAGCTTTGGTGTATCTAATTCTAAAAAACTTATCTCTTCAAGCACACCTTGCCTAAATCTATCTAATGGTGTTCTGATGCTATAATATGCCCACCTGCCTCTTCGATCAACTGTTAAAAATCCTGCATCTTTTAAAATTTTCAAGTGTCTTGATATGCGAGATTGAATCATATCAAATGAACTCTCTATATCGCAGACACATACTTCTTTATTTATATCTATAAATCTCAAAATTTTAAGTCTGGTTTCATCATTTATGGCACCAACTGTTTTTAAAAAAATATCCATAAGTTCTCCTAATATAAATTGTTTTTAGTATCATATATCAAGATATATTAATATATGCTTATGCACAGGGGTTTAATTAATATTTTATAAATGCTAATTTTTCCTATTGACATATTATTTTTATTGAGTTATACTACGGTTATCAAACTAAAAAGGATTTTAAATGAGACAGTATGAAACATACCGATGCAACAAATGCGGCAATGTAGTTGAAGTGCAAAATGTTGGTGGCGGAGCTCTTGTCTGCTGTGGAGAAGAGATGGAGATGGTTACACAAAATCTAACAGCAGTAAATCTTATGAAAGCATTTGCCGGAGAATCTCAAGCGAGAAATAAGTATGAATACTTTGCAAAAGTAGCGGAGAAAGAGGGCCTGAGAGATATAGCTGCACATTTTCAAAGAGCAGCTAACAATGAAAAGCAGCATGCAAAAATGGAGTTAAAACTATATAACAAGATGCTTCATGGCTTAGAGAGTGGTTTTGGAGATACGAAAGAAAATCTTCAAGCTGCCATTGATGGTGAAAGCTATGAAAATACAACCATGTATCCTGATTTTGAAGCGATTGCAAAAGCAGAAGGCTATAAAGATGCAGCAACCCTGTTTAAAGGAATAGGCAAGATTGAAGTCGAACATGAAAAGATGTACAGAATGCTTCTTGCCAGATTAGAAAACGGTGAAGAGTTTATGAGTGAAGATGGAGAAGAAGCTTGGATCTGTGAAGTTTGTGGACACATCCACTATGGTAAAAAGCCACCAAAAGTTTGTCCTGTTTGCAAACACCCACAAGAGTATCAATCAAGACTGATAGAGCAAAAATAATCATATCAAAGGGGTCGATAATAACCCCTTTGATCTAAATCGCCTCTTCGTCTTCTTCTCCGGTTCTAATTCTTACTATTTTATTTATACTACTTACAAATATCTTTCCATCACCAATTTTGCCGGTTTTTGCAGACTCTGTTATGGCATGAATAGCTTGGTCGACATCATCATTTTTAACGATAATTTCCATCTTGATTTTTGGTAAAAAATCCACAACATATTCAGCACCTCTATATAGCTCAGAGTGACCTTGTTGTCTTCCATAGCCCTTTACTTCACTTATAGTCATACCTGTTATATCTATGGCAGTCAAAGCATCTTTGACATCTTCAAGTTTAAATGGCTTAATGATAGCTTCTATTTTTTTCATATTTTCCTCCAAAAAATTTTCTTTTTTATTGTATCCTATTTTTCATTAAGGATTTTAGCTTTTATGATGTATTGTTTTTTGATTGGTCTATTACCAGCTCCAGTTTTTACGTTTTCGATTTTTTTTACAACCTTAAAGCCTTTTACAACCTTGCCAAATATCGTATAACCTCCATTCAGCCAAGGAGTCGGTACTGTCGTAATGAAAAACTGACTTCCATTTGTATTTCTTCCTCTGTTTGCCATAGCCAAATAAAAAGGTTTGTCAAATATTACATTTGGCTTAAACTCATCTTTAAAAGGATGTCCCCAAATAGACTCACCACCTCTTCCCGTACCGCTCGGGTCTCCACCTTGAATCATAAAGTTTTTTATCACTCTGTGAAAAATTATCCCGTCATAGTATCCTCTTTTAACCAGGGTTTCAAAATTTTCACACGCTTTAGGGGCAATTTTAGGAAAAAGCTGCAACTCTATATCGCCTTGATTGGTCTTTAGAACTATCATATCATTTCTTGCAAATAAAAGCGATGAAAGCATCACCGACACAATTAACATCTTTCCAATCATATACTACCCTTTATAAGTTTTTTATTTGTAAATTTATACATTTTATTTTTTAGTTTTTCCAGTATTCCAGCTTGTATAAGCTGCTTAAACATGCCTACAACTGTTGGTTTACTCACTCCGATACTATCCATTATCTCTTGGTAGGAGCCATGAAAGATATTTTCTTCATCTAGATTATTCATGATATATTTTAAAATCTCTATCTTTTTGCCACCAATCAATGCGGCAAGCCCTTCTACTATAAAAGAGCAATCTTCCAGCTCTTTTTTTTGAACAATAGGTAACATAATATTGTAAATCGTATCTATCAATTCTCTTACATTTATAGGCTTCATGATAAAACCCTCTACTCTAAGCCTGATAGCATCAATAAGATGTTCGCTCTCAGTAAAAGCCGTAGTGATTATAGCAGGAATCTCCTTTTTATGCTCAAACCTTAGCTCTTTAAGCATCTCTATGCCATTTTTGTTTGGCATTATAATATCTGCAATAATCAAATCTATATCTCTGTTTAGTGCTATTTCCAAGCCCTCTTGCCCATCATTTGCAACTACGATCTCCTTTACAAAGTCACCCAGTATCATCTTTGTTTGATTTTGAACTGAAAAATCATCTTCTACATATAAAACAACAATGTCTTTAAGACTATCGAAATCCATTCTCATCCTCCTAGCGGTAAAGTTATCTTCATTTTTGTACACTTTTTATAAAATCCTATTTTTTCAAAATAGTGCGAAGAGTTTTGTGCTACCATCTCACCACCCATCTGTTTTTCTATTATCTGTTCTGACATATAGAGCCCTATTCCTGTACCAGCTGATTTGTGCTTTGTAGTAAAATATGGCTCAAATATCCTATCAATCACATCCTCTTTTATTCCCCCTCCATTGTCACAAACTTCTATGTGGCCTTCCATTTTATCACTGCATATAGTTACCTCGATTAATTTTATATCAGGATTACTTTCGATTAGTGCATCTTTTGAATTGGAAAACAGATTGACAATCACTTGGGAAAACTCATTTGGATAGCCTAAAATCTTAAAATCCTCTACACAAATTATATCTATATCTATACTGTATTTTTTAAAATAGACCCTAAGTATCTCTGCACTTTTTTCTATATTGCTTTTTATACTAAAAAGTTCTCTTTTTTTATTTGGATTGAAAAAGTTTCTAAAATCATCAATAGTTTTTGACATATTTTCAGCCAACAATGCACCCTCTCTCACCTGGTTATCTATAAATTTATCATCAAGTTCAACCCCTAACATCCTCTTAGTTTGAAAACTCTGTATTATCAGGCCAAGAGCATTTAGAGGCTGTCTCCACTGGTGGGCTATATTGCCTATCATCTCTCCCATAGCAGCCAAACGCGACTGCCTAAACATAATTTCATCTTTTTCCCGACTCTTTTTAACCTCCTGTTTTATCTTTATTTCAAGATTTCTATTTAATTCTTGCAACTCTTTTGTTTTCTCTTGAACTCTATTTTCCAAATTTTTATGTAAAAATCTTATATTTTGCAAAATTACAAAAGCGATGAGTGCTGCAAAAGATATAGTACCGATTGTACCGGCAACCACCCATTCAAAAGTATTACTATATACCTTATTTGTACTCTCTTTCCCTTTTTTGGATGCTTCAAGATTTATATTTATAAGTTGTGTTAAGTCAATATTTATAGAGTAAACCGTTGGATAGAGTTGATTTTGTATCATTATATATACGCTATGGTTTTTGTTCTGCCTATACAGCTTAAACATACTGTTTAATATACTGTCAACATAATCGATTTTTTGTTCTATTTTATCTGCCAGTTCTTTTTCATCACTGTATTCTGGTGTATTTTTATTTTTATTTGATATAAATCCCCAAGACTTTAAAATTTTTATTAAAAGATCACTGTCATCTATCTTAAAACTCTGCTTATATTCTCTCCAGTCATCTCGTATCAAATCCTGAGCCAACAATATAACCTCTTTTCCCTGTTTAAATGTTATATTATTTTTTTCAATATCCCTCAAGGTATCTAGAATATTTACACTATAAAGATCTTTGAGTTTTTCAAGCCTGATTACCGGAAGCATTCGTTTACTATAAAGAATGTTAAAGTTATTTCTCATCCTGCTTAAACCTATATGAGAAAAACTACCGATAAAAAGCATACCTATCACCATAACCAAAAAGAGCAGAGTTGTTTTCCTTGCTATTGTCATATTGTCTATTATTCTTATCAACTTCACAGCAGGACTACTTTTCATCAATATTTTCCAAAATAGGTTCAAATTTGTTGTTTTGATATAACATCAGATGCACTCTATGCAGACAGGGACACTCTGTGGACTCTTTACCTGTTCTTTTACTATTGTCTATCAATTCAGATAATTTTTCCATCTGCCTTATAAATTCACTTTTTGTGAAATTTTCTCCAACATCTTTAAAAAGATGAACTGTCATCCTTGCCACGAAATAACCCTCCAAAGATATAAAGCCAAAATCCTTTTTAGGGTAGTATTTACTCATAAGCTCTCTATACTCTATAACCTGCTCTTTTCTTGATGTCCAAGGCGAGGGGACGACTTGAGAAAAAATTATATTTTTTGATCTATATTTTAGTGTTTTTAGCAGTAGTTTTGGGTTTACAAAAGAGAGTACACCAAAATTTACACTCTTTTTTATTTTTTTATTTTTTCTGACTCTTTTTATAAACTGGGCAACTGGCATCGTAGTCCCAACCAAGATGATAGCCTCTGGCCTTGTTAAGCTTATCTCATATAGCGCATTTTCGACCGAAAGAGTATTTCTTTTATAGCTTCCTTCCCCGATAATCTTCAAGTTTCTCTTGCTCAATGCTGCTCTTACGCCTCTTAGTCCACTTCTTCCATAGCTATCATTTTGATAAAATACTGCAATCCTCGTAAACTCTTTTTTATCAACAAAGTAGTTTATTAGTTTTTCTGTCTCTTCTTTATAGCTAACCCTGGCATTTAAGATAAGGGGGCTTTTGTTTTGTCTTAAAAACTCTGCACCGGAAAATGGTCCTAAAAATGGTATATCATTTTTGATAGCAATGGGTAAAATCACTTTTGATATAGGCGTACCAACTGTTCCAAAGAAAGCAAATATCTTATCCTTATTTATAAAATCTTCTGCATTTTTAACTGCAAGCCTGGGTTCATATCTATCATCTCTTGTTAAAAGCTTGATAAACTTTCCATATATACCACCTTTTTCATTGATACTTTGAAAGTAGGAATTTGCACCCATGTACATATCCTCTCCAAGGTCTCTTTTATTGCCTGAAAAAGGGGCACTCATACCCAGTCTTATCTCATCACCATTAAATCTGGCTTCATAATTATATAATAAAAATATGGCGATTATAAAAACTATCGCAAAAGATAAAATTTTATTCATAAACGCTATAATAACAATAAATTTTTATAAAAAAGCTGAATTTTGTAAAATAAATTTAACAAAGGTAAAAAATGAAGTGTAAAATATGTAATAGTTCAATAAAAATTATCAAATGTTATAATAATAATAAGATTTATAAATTTTGTTTAACCTGTCAGGCTATTATCTTAGAGAATAATTTTGTAGTAAGCGATGCACTAGAGAAAGCTCAATATGAAAATCACAATAATAGCTTTGAAAGCAGAGGCTATGTTGAGATGTTTGAAAAATTTTTAGATTATTTCTGGCAAGATCTTGATAATAATGCAACAGATGCATTTGATTTTGGTTCAGGTCCAGGTCCTGTATTGGCTCAAATACTCAAAAACAGGGCTCTTCGAGTTGATATCTACGATAAGTTTTATCAACCAAACAAGAGCTATATAAACAAAAAATATGATTTGATAACTTCAACAGAAGTATTTGAGCATCTGCAAAACCCACTCTCAACTCTTAAACTCTTAAAAAAACATCTTAAAAAAAACGGGCTCATTGCCATAATGACACTTTTTCACGATAATAACGAAGATAATTTTTTGAATTGGTGGTACAGAAGAGATCCCACACATATACTCTTTTACACTCCAAAAACATTTGAAGTGCTTGCTGATATGTGTGGGCTCAGAGTAATAAAGTGCGACAACAGGAGGATTGTTGTGCTTACTTCTTCTTAAGAGTTGGTATATAATCAGCCAAAGCCTTGATTTGCTTATCATTTAGATTTGCAACTTGACCTTTCATGATACCCTTCATCGCCCCTCCAAAAGTTCCATCTTTGTACCCTTTGAGAGCTGAAACTATCTTGTCAGATTTCCAACCATTTATAACCTCTGATCTACCAAGTGCTTTCTTTCCGGCATTTGCACCATGACATCCTGCACACTTCTTAAATAGTGTCGCACCATCGTCTGCCGCCATAGCATTCATAGCAAAAACTGTTAATGCGATTAAAAGTAACTTTTTCATTTCTAACTCCTTTTGTTTTTATTTAACTGTCATCTTGGCAAGGAAGTAAATTCCTCACCAATTCACGCTCTACTAAAGCTTCACCTATCGGTGAGAACAACTGTTTGTAATGGAAGTTTAAAATAAAAAAGTGAAACAATTGTGAAGCTATCTGAGTTTACCGAAAATTTTGTACTTTTCCCAATACTCATCTATTGCTTTTTCTAGTTCATTTTCACTCAGAATTGTCTTTTTCTTTACACCAAAGCGTTTCAATAGAGCCGGGTTTAATATAGAATTTTTCTTTTTAGGATTTTGCAGATATAGTTTCATAGCATATTTTGTCTCTATGGCGCTACTGTATTTCAGCAAGTAGCGATAGAAAAATTTGTCTATCTTAACAGGTAGTTTATCGTGACAACTTACGCAGTTTTTCTGATATACCGAAGCATTTAAACCCAAAATAACCAAAATAGAAATTAAAAAAACTCTCACCATGAAACCTTTACAGAGGTAAATTTTTTAAAGATCGAGTCTATCTCTATCTTTAAATTTTCTTCATCTGCAATTTTGCTGACTATACTAAGTCCTATACCAAAGCCTCCAACACTGCTATCTGCCCTCTCATATCTTTTAAAAACCTGTTCTAGCTTCTCTTTTTCTATACCTCGTCCACTATCTTTTATGCAAAAGTAACTCTCTGTAAGCACAATCTCTATACTGCCTCTTATTTTATTATACTTTATCGCATTTGAAAAAAGATTGTCTATGAGTTTTATTATCCTGTTTCTATCGACCAAGATACTCACATCATCTTTTAAATCAAGTCTTAAAGTTATCTTTTTAGCTTCCAAAAAGAGAGAAAAATACTCTGCTCTCTCTTGAATTAACTCTTTTAAATCTATCATCTCTTTTTTTCTATTTGCTGTTTGTGCAAGTGTCAAAAATACCAAATCCTGATATAGATTTGATATGGTTTTTGCTCCGATTTTTATCCTGTTTAGTCTCTTTTGAAGTCTCTCGTTAACTCCTGCATTTTCGCTTAACTCTATATTTGAGAGGATTGTACTTACTGGTGTATTTAGCTCATGAGTTGTATCTTTTATAAATCTATCAAGCAATGCCAAGGCTTCTCGCATCGGTTTTAACAGTAGATACAGAAGAAAGTATCCCATTAAAAGCATAACAAACAGAACTATGCCACCATATATCGCAAGATTTTTATAGGTCTCTTTTTTCCAAATACCATTATCTTTAACTTCTATAACAACATACTTTGTTCCCAAATAGTAATACTCTAGCTCTTTGACATAGTATATATTTCCATTTTGCAAGTATATATCTTCATTTAGATCAACCTTGTCACTATCCAGTAAAGAGAAGATTTTAGTATAGACACTATCGTAAATTGCTGACCTAAATCTCTTATCTCTAGGATAGATTCTAGGAACCGTATCAAAGTTTACATGTAGATATTTTAGTCTCTTTATCTCATCATTTGCAAATTTTGATAATTTTAATCTTTTGTCTTTTAGCATCAAATCTTTTTGGGTATTGTAGTAGGCTATGGACATAAACGACAAAAGAAGTATGATGAAAAACGAGTATAGTATAAAAAATGAAAAAAGTGTCTTTTTTTCACTCTGCCGTAAATTTGTATCCCAGCTTTTTAACACTGATAATTCTCTCTTTTCCTAGCAATTTTCGCAAATTTTTTATATATGTCCGAAGAGCCAAATCGCTACTAACCTCATCATAACCCCAGAGTGTACTGTATATAACATCGTGAGAGATTATCTCCCCTTTTCTTTGTAAAAATAGCTTTAGCAACAAAGCTTCTTTGTTTTGAATTCTAATTGTTTCACCACTAACAATTAGCTCATTTGTTAGCATATTATACTCAACCTTATCGGAGATTTTTATCAACTCTTCATTTATATGTGAAAACTCTCTTTTTAATAAAGTTTGAATTCTAAAGAGCAACTCTTTTAACTCAAATGGTTTTTTAAGATAATCATCGCAACCACTCCTATATCCAATTTCCAAATCATCTATCGAGCTTAAGGATGTTACAAAGATGGCTGGCACACTGTCGTCATTTTTCCTGACACTCTTTAGGAGTTCAAACCCATTTGTACCCGGAACATTTACATCCAAAAGATAGAGATCATAACTCTTTTCATACATCAACTCTTCTGCCTCGTCTCCATCATAAGCAGACTCTACGCTATAACCCTCATCTTCTAAAAATTCCACTATGGTTTCATTTAGGTTTATATCATCTTCTAAAAGAAATATTTTTGCTTTTTGATGCATTGCTATCTCTTTTTCTTTAAATTTTTTATGTATATAGTTTTTTGTTTTTGGTTCATCTTGCCAACTCTCTTGCCAATCTCCTTCTCAAAAGCTTTTTGGTTTTTGGCAGGCACATAGCCTATCATCGCCAAAAGCTCTTCCGTGCTCATGACTGAATAGTCAACTTTTGCAAACAAGATTGCAACCAATACAAATATAAACAGTATCGCTTTCATATTTTTCCTAACTCTCTTGTATCATCACTTCAAGATATGCACTGATATGTCCTATGACATAGCCCAGTATCTTTTCATCTTCTTCACTAAAACCAGAACTTCCATCTACTTTGTTTATAAGTTGCATAACACCCAATACCTTGCCGTCATAGCCGATAATCGGCATTGCAAGTACGGATTTTGTTGTATAGCCACTGCCGGTATCAATGATGCTGTTAAAATTTTTATCATTTTGAACATCATTCATTATCAAGGTTTTCTTCTTCCTGTACACAACTCCCGCCAAGCCTTTGTCATCTGGAACTTCTATATAGCTTACACCATCTATATGTATCGACCACATACTTTTGCTATTTTTATCGTGTATAAACAGAGTAAATCTGTCAACCTTGAGTATGTCTTTGATTGTATCAGATATAAGTTTTATTCTTTTTGAGAAATCATTTTCATGTGCTAGCTTTTTATTTAACTCTAATAATCTGTTTAATCTTCTTTCACTAATTTCTTTAGCCATAATACCACTTCTTTACTAAATGTTTTGATTATCCTGTTATAGGCTTTTACAGCACCTGGCGCATCTACGGTATCACATCTTTTTTTATATGAAAAATCTTTTGACCCTATGATTTTTGATCTTTTTGAATCTATCAAATAGAGTCTAATTTCAAATACAACATATGCACTCTCTTTTTTAACATATTGGAGAGCTGATATGATTTCTCCTTCTAAAATTATATCAGCTTTTGCTTTTGAGTATTTACTAAACACACTTTTAAAAAGAGAGCTTTTATATAGTGTATTTGCAACTTTTTGTTCAATCATACTTGAAAAATCTTGATTCCAACTAGAGTATAGATACGAATTTGTTTTGAAAGAGTCTCTTTGATACCAAATTTTATTACCAAATAGGTAAATAGGGGTTTTGAATCTTGATACTTTTAATATCTTGTTTGATTTTGTCTTTGAGGATATCTTTATTGGAGTATTTATATCATACTTTACAACAGGTTTTGAGACTTCTTTTATAGAACACCCTGCTATAAAAAATACTGATATCACAAATATTATAGTTTTATTCATTACTCTCTCCTGGTCCCGGAATTTTTGCTGTGCTTTTATACAGCAAATCGCTTGGGCTGTTTTTAAGTTCACTCACAGTTTCATCAAGTCTCAAAGATAAATTTCTAAGTGAAATTGCAGTCTCATTTAAAATTTGCATATTTTGTTCAACTATATCTGCAAAACTAAACTCACCTTTTTTTAACTCTTTTTGCATATTGTCAAAAAATACTTTTGTAGAATTACTTGCAGCTCCCGCTCTATCACTCATTTTTCCTAATTTTTCAAATGATGGTATCAATGTATTCTCAAAATTTTCCGTATGCTCCAAAAATTTCTTGCCATCTTTTGAAAATGAGCTTATATTCTGAGTAATGATAGCCAAATCTTTTTGTATATTTTTCTTCAAATCTCCTATTTGAGCAAACATTTGATTGATCTTATACTTATTATTGTCTATATACTTCGTTGTACTTGATAAATTATTGACGATACTGCTAAAATTATCTATATTTTTATCACTTAGAATTGTCTCTATCCTTTGTAATACCCCATTAATTTTTGCAGTTATAGCTTCACTGCTATCAAACAGTGATGCCATTACCGATTTTCTTGATTTTATGGTTCCTATCTCATCTTTTTTACTAACAATTAAAGGTGAATTTTTACTTCCTCCTTTAAGCTCCACATACTTCAAGCCTGTAATCCCCTGTGTATCAAGCACTGCATATGTATCTTTTTTGACAGGTGTTCCCTTTTTTATCTCAAGCAATATTTCAACTTCTTCGCTATTTTTCTTATTTATAGATATTTGTTTGACTCTACCCACTTCAACACCTCTATATTTGACAGGAGATTCAGCACTTAACCCTGAAACCGACTCTGTAAAATACGTATTATAATAGTCATGTTTTACCGTCTCGTTTCCATATTTTGCCAACCAATACAAAAATGAAAACAGCGACAGACTCAGCACGATAACAAAAGAGCCCACCACTATATAACTAAGTCTTTTTTCCATACATTTTCCTTATTCTATATCCAATTTTAAAAACTCTTTTATCGCATAATGCTTGAAATTTTTAGCCTCTTCAAGCGTTCCTTCAAAAAGTATCTTTTTATCAAAAATCACACAAAATCTATCAAGCACATTTTCTATGGTATGAAGATCATGAGTCACTATAATCACAGTCAATTTCAAAAGTGCAGCCAACTCTTTTATGAGTCTGTCAAAATTTTCAGCTCCCACAGGATCCAATCCACTGGTAGGCTCATCTAGAAAAAGAATTTTAGGATCCATAGCAAGTGCTCTTGCCAGTGCTGCCCGTTTTCTCATGCCTCCACTCAACTCACTGGGAAAAAGATAAGTAGCCTCTTTCTTTAGTCCTGACATTTTTAACTTACTCAAAGCTATATCTTCTATCAACTCCTTGGGTAAGCTTGTATATTCTATAAGCGGAATAGATACATTTTCCAGAACATTTAAAGACGAATAAAGTGCACCAAACTGAAACAAAACAGACCAATTCTTTTTTAACTCCACAGATTGAGCATGTGATATCTTTCCTATTTTTTTCCCTAAGACCTCTATTGAGCCAGATCTGAATTTTTGCAACATTATAATCTCTCGCAAAAGCGTTGTTTTACCTGAACCGCTTCCTCCTAGGATACCATAAATTTCACCCTCTTTTATCTCTATTGAAATTTTATCATGTACTACTTTTTTTCCAAATTGTGTTGTTACATCTTTTACTTTTATGATAGCTTCACTCAAATCCCTATCTCCGTTAAAACTACTGAAATCAAAGCATTGCAGGCTATCACCCAAAATATTGCATTTACAACACTGATAGTTGTATAGCGACCTATACTCTCTGTGCTACCGGTAACCTGAAAACCTCTAAAACAGCCAATAGTTGCTATCAAAAGACCAAAAAACGGTGCTTTAAACAAGCCTATAAGTATATGCTTCACCTCTACCACATCTCTGCCTCTTTGTATAAATTCTGCATATGATATGCCCAAATTTGTTTTTGCAACTATCATTCCGCCAAAAACTCCTACGATATCTGCAAAAAACACAATTAAAGGCATAGCAATAACCAGAGCAAATATACGAGGCAAAACAAGAAAAACGATGGGCTCAAATCCCATAGAACGCATAGCGTCAATCTCTTCAGTTATCTTCATAGTACCTATCTCGGCAGTATACGAAGATGCACTTCTTCCAGCTATTACAATGGCTGCTATCAAAGGGGCAAGTTCTCTAAACATTGAGATTGAAACCATATCAACGATAAAGATACTTGCACCAAATTTTGTCAACTGTTCAGCGCTTTGATAAGCTATGACCAAACCAACTAAAAACGATGTCAAAGCCACTATAGGCAATGCCTGGGCTCCTGATTTTTCTAAATGAACCGCTGTTGCTTTATATCTAAATTGCCATGGTTTCACTAAAACTCTAAAAAATTGCAATACACTCTCACCTAAAAAAGAGAGGAAGAACAAAAATGACTCAAGTGAATCAATGATATATTTTCCGGTTTTGATTATTGGTGAAATTAGAAAATTCTCTTTTATTTCTTTCACTTGTGATTTTTGTCTCAAATTTTTTCTCGCAAAAAGCATGAGATTCTTCAAATCCGGGTTCATGCCAACAATCACAACTGAAGCTCTGTTTTCACAAAAAGTTGCACTCAAATCAGCAAGCAAAAGAGCACCAGCATAATCCAATGCGGTCATTTTTGCACAATCTATCTTTACAAGGGCAAATTTTTTAATTTTTAATTTTTTAATTTTTGGATACAGTGCTTTTATATTTTCTTTATCAAGTTTATCGCAAATCTTGATACTGCACTGTTTGTCTGCAACTTCTTTTATACTAAAACTACTCATAGGGATATTATATATGATTACTTATAATTTTGACTTAAACCAGATAAATTAGCAATTTTAAAACTTAAAAAAATAATAAACAATTAAATTATATAAACAATTTCAAAAGCCCTAAAGATAGGGCTTTAAGACAATTTTTACCTTTTTTAAAAGTGTTTCATTTCTACACATTATCTTAGATTATAATTATTATTATGTATAAGATGTGTAGTTTACTATACTTATGCATTTTTTTATCATAGTATTGTGTAAATTATATATTAGGAGGAGAGAGGTGTCGTTTAAAATAACAAAGATGATGGATTTGGACTCCATCGATTTTTTAGTTGATGTCGAAGCACCTGAAGTTGCCGAAAGATTCCATCCGGGGCAATTTGTGATGCTTATGACAAAAAAAGAAGGAGAGAGGATTCCGATGTCCGTCATGAAAGTAAATGACGGAAAGATCAGCATGTTTATCAGAAAACTTGGAAAAACATCAAAAGAGCTAAGAGATGGAATAACAAGTTTTGAAAATGTCATTGGACCACTTGGAAATGGAATCGAAGAAAAAGCATATGGAACGGTTGTGGTTGTTTCTGATGCTGTGTGTGGACATGCAGAAAATTATGCTATTTGCGACTCTTTGGGCAAAATAGAGGGAAACAATATCATCTCAATTCAAACATTTCCCAGCAAAAAAGAGGTTTATCCTGATGAATATCTTACAAAAAAGATAGCCGATAGGCACTTTATAACAACAGAAGATGGTTCTTTTGGAGATCACGGTAGTTATCTCGTTACCCTTAAAAGACTGATAGACAATGGAGTAAAGATTGATTATGTATTTGGGGGAGGGAAACTTCCTACGATGAAAGCTGTGTCTACTATTTTAGCCATCAATAACATAGACAATCTGTTCACAACAAGACAAATGATGGTCGATGGCTCAGGCATGTGTGGTTCTTGCAGAGTCTACATAGATGGAGAGATGAAACTCTCTTGTATAGACGGTCCTATGTTTGACAGCAGAAAAATTAACTGGACAAGAGCTATGAAAAGGTATGGTATGTTTAAAAAAGAGGAGAAAAAAGCCAACGAATACTATGAAGCTCACAAAGGGGGGTGTGGAAAATGCCAAAAATAAAACCTAGAGTTCCGATGGGTGAACAACCCCCATTGCAACGAATCAAAAATTTCAAATCAGTGCCATATGGTTATACTGAAGATGAAGCAGTGGAAGAAGCAACCAGATGCATACAGTGCAAAAAACCAAAGTGCGAGCCTGCATGTCCTGTGAATATTGGCATAAAAGAGATGAACCTTTTGATAGCTCAAAGAAAATTCAAAGAGGCATATCTTTTGGTTAAAGTTGACAACTCTTTTCCAGCCTGTTCAGGAAGAGTATGTCCTCAAGAAAAGCAATGCGAGGGTGACTGTATCTTGAAAAAGTTTGATGAGCCTATTGCTATAGGAAAACTCGAAGCATTTATCGCAAATTGGGGAGCAAAACACAAGGTAGAAGTAGAAGAAACTGTAGCCAACAACGAAGATAAGCATGTAGCGATAGTAGGCTCTGGTCCTGCCGGACTTGCCTGTGCTGCAGAGTGTCGCAAATACGGATATGCCGTGACTATATACGAAACACTTCATAAGGCGGGTGGTGTACTTCAATACGGTATCCCAGAATTTAGGCTTCCCAAAGATATAGTCGATGCAGAGGTAAAAAAACTTGAAGAGATGGGTGTAAAAATCGAACTCAATCATACTGTCGGTCAAAATATATACTATTATGAACTGGTATCTCAAAATGACGCGGTATTTTTAGCTATGGGAGCAGGTGCTCCAAAATTTATGGGAATTGCCGGAGAAAATCCACTTGATGGTGTCTACTCTTCAAATGAATTTCTAATTCGTGCAAATCTGATGAAAGCATATAAATTTCCGGAGTGGGACACTCCTATCGATGTAGGTAAAAAAGTGGCCGTATTGGGCGCTGGAAATGTTGCTATGGATGCAGCTAGAACAGCTCTTAGGCTAGGTGCAGAAGAAGTCCATATAATATACAGAAGGACTAAAGAGTATGCCCCTGCCCGGGCAGAAGAACTCCATCATGCGCTCGAAGAGGGAGTAATCTTTCACGAATTGGTAAATCCCGTAAGATTTCATGGAAATGATGAGGGCTTCATAGACTACATGGAGCTTGTAAAAATGGAACTCATAGAAGACAAAAAAGGAAAATTACGCCCTACTCCTATAGTGGACAGTAATTTTTATATGGGAATTGATACGGTCATTGAGGCACTAGGAACTGTACCAAACAGACTCTTTCTTGATCGTGCTCCTGAGATAAAAAGAGATAAAAATGGAGTCATCATAGTAGATGAAAACCATATGACGAGCGTAGAAGGCACTTTCGCAGGTGGTGATGCGGCAAGTGGAGCTGCTACAGTCATAAAAGCTCTAGGCGAAGGAAAAAATGCAGCAAAATCAATTCATGCATATATCAGCTCACATGATGACTAACATATAACCTCCTAAACTAATCGGAAGAAGTTTAAACCTAGCTTCTTCCGATAAAAATTTTTATGCTATAATCCCAAATAAAATTTGAAAGTAAACAGATGAATATGATAGAGGGATTTATAAAAAAAGAGTCAACTGCGGGTATTTTATTGATTGTCGTTACTATTGTGGCAATTTTACTTGAAAACAGTAGTTTTTCATCCGTATACAACAACTTCTTGCACACTCATGTAGAGATAAGATTTGGTGATCTACAAATAGCAAAGCCTTTTTTACTCTGGGTAAATGATGGAATGATGGCTGTTTTTTTCTTTCTTATCGGCCTTGAAGTTAAAAGAGAAGTTCTTGAAGGACACCTCTCATCCTTGAGACAAGTTGCTCTGCCTGCTATAGCAGCCATAGGCGGAATGATGATTCCGGCATTGATATTTGCCCTGATAAACCAAGACCACTCTTTTGCTATAAAAGGATGGGCGATTCCGACTGCAACCGATATAGCATTTGCACTGGGTATACTCTCCTTGCTCGGAAATAGGGTACCCGTCTCTTTAAAACTCTTTTTAATGGCACTCGCAATCATAGATGATTTAGGGGCCATCGTCATAATTGCTCTATTTTACACAGCTGATCTATCAACAATATCTATAACAATCTCCTTTATATCACTGGTTATACTTTTTATCATGAATAAAACAGGGGTGACAAAAAAGACAGCATTTATACTGGTGGGTACGATACTTTGGGTGAGTGTTTTAAAATCAGGTGTACACGCAACCCTGGCCGGAGTAGCTTTAGCTTTTATGATACCCTTGAATTCAGTTGACAAAAAGGGTAAAAAATTCTCCATGGCAAAAGAGATGGAGCATGACCTGCACTACTGGGTAGCTTTTATGATTTTACCACTATTCGCATTTGTAAACGCAGGAGTTGATCTTAAGGGAATATCCCTTGATGATATGACAGGAACCGTACCTATGGGCATTATGCTTGGTCTTTTTATAGGCAAACAAGCCGGTGTATTTGGTTTTAGTTGGTTAGCTATAAAATTTAAACTTGCAAGTTTACCCCAAGATAGCAATTGGATGCAGCTTTATGGTGTGGCAGTCTTGACAGGTATCGGTTTTACCATGAGTCTTTTTATCGACTCTTTAGCCTATAATGACACACAGATTTACCACTATGCAGACAAACTCGCTATACTTATAGGCTCTTTTCTTTCGGGCATTGTGGGCTACCTCATCCTAAGATTTTCAAAAAATGCTATGAAATAAATTGAATATAGTCCATATATCCTCTCTTTAGCCTTTTAATCCCCTCTTCAATCTCATCAAAGCCTGCATTTGTAAAGTTTAATCTTGCATAAGATGATGAATTCTGACTGTTGAAAAAAACAGCTCCCGGAACAAAAGCAATATCGTATCTTATAGTAAAATCAAATAATCTCACTGTATCAATCTTGTCATTAAATTTTATCCAAAAAAACATACCCCCTTTTGGGATTTGAAACTCTATATCGCCTCCAAAATGCCTGTCCAAAGCCATAGCCATTGCATCTCTTTTATCTTTATAAACTCTTTTTAAAAGTTCTATATGCAGAGCTAACTTCTTACTTTTTATCATATTTGCTGTCACAAGTTGAAAAAATCTTGAACTTTGCAAATCACTGTTTTCTTTCATGCTTTGAAATATCTCAACAAACTCTCTTTTAGCCCTCATCCAGCCAATTCTAAAATCCGGTGCCAACACTTTTGAAAATGTACCAAGAGTTATCGTCTGCTTAGGCAAAAGTTTATCAAATCCAACAATCTTAACATCATTATAGTTCAGAGCATCATACGGGCTGTCCTCTATAATCAAAACTCCGTATTCTCTTGCCAAGTCTGCTACTTTTTTTCTTGTATCTATATTCCAAGTCCAACCTGTAGGATTTTGAAATATAGGAATTACATAGAAGAATTTTGGTCTTCTTTCTTTAAATATTTTCTCTAGCTCTTGTGTATCTACACCATTTTTAGAGAGCTTCACATCTAAAATCTTAGCTCCGTACATCTTGAAAAGATTTAGAGCAACAAGGTAACTAGGCGACTCAACAACTATCAAATCACCTGAGTCTATAAAAGTTTTACAAACTATATCCAAGCCCTGCTGTGAACCAGATGTTAGCAAAATATCATCAACTTGAGTGTTAAAATATCTCTTGGCTATCTCCTTTCTAAGCTCTTTGGCTCCATTTGCACTAGAGTATTGAAACAGTGAATTATCTGAACTTTTCACAACATTTTTTATCTCCTCTTCAATCTCATTTTTAGGGAATAGAGAAACATCGGGCAAGCCTCCTGCAAATGATATGACCGAAGCTCTACTTGTCAACTCAAGTATCTCCCTGGTAAATGACCTTTTATAGTTTTGTGCTCTTTTTGCATATAAATTTTTCATACTTATATTTTACAGAAGTATGAAATTTATCTCTACAAAAAAAATGATTATTTATTTGTCGAAATGTGCTATAATATTTTATGAAAAAGACTACGAAAAAAGACCATCTTCAAAGAGTAAATGAAGTCTTATATCAAATTCACCTCAACATAACAAAGGAGCATAGTGTAAACTCTCTCGCATCATTAATCTCAATGTCTCCATTTCATTTTAATCGCGTTTTTAAAAATATTACAAATGAGAGCCTGCATACCTATGTAAGACGGGTAAGACTCGAACACAGTGCAAATGTTCTACTCTTCAATCCAGACTCCTCTATCACCGAGATTTTACAAAATTCAGGTTTCGTATCAAACTCATCCTTTACGCACGCTTTTAAAGAGTATTTTGGTGTTACTCCCACAAAATGGAGAGAAGTAGACATATCTAAGCAAATCAAAGAAAACATCAAAGAAATATCTCCTCTACATGTAGAGGTGTGCTACTTTAAAAAGACAAGGGTAGCATATGTCAGACACAAAGGTTACGATAGAAGTATAAATGAAGCCTGGATGAGACTGTTTGAGTTTTGCAACAATCTTGACTTAAAGACCAAGCATATGCCTATGATCGGACTCCACCACAGTAATCCAAATATCGTTCAGAAGAGGGATTGTCACTATGTGGCATGTCTTGGCATAAAGAGCGATAAAAAAATCTATCCGTCTGCCAAAGTAGGGATTATGAATATCCCAAAAATCTTTTGTGCAAAATTTATCCTAAAAGGTGCATATGGAGATTTAATGAAATATATGGACTATATATACTATAAGTGGCTGCCAAACTCTGGGTATGAAAAGATGCATCTACCCTCGCTAGCACATTATCGTGCGAATCATTTCATAAATAAAAACGAAAAATTTGATTTGGATTTTTATGTGCCTATTAAGTATAAGAATTAGGTCTTTATATGCCTAATTCTTTGTTGATTTTTGCTTTATCAAAACCACATATCCATTTGCTTCCTATTAAAAGAGCCGGCACTCCTCTGCAACCGTGCTTTTGACAGTCTTTTGCAGCACTTTCATCTTTACTGATATCTATAACTTTGAACTTTATCCCGTTACTTTTAAGATAGGTTTTAGCAGTTGTACACCAGTGACATCCGGGAGATGTAAACAGAACTACTCTTTTTTGTTTTTTAATTTCACTCATATATTACCTCCAAATTATTAGACTTCCTATTTTTTTACAGATACCATTTTAACATAAAATGCAAGAGAAATTAAGAGTATCGAGACTCCTCCTATGAGATAGATAGCAGAGATAATATTTTTAGGGTCTGTTATGGCAAACTTAAAAACCAGCATCAACGCTTCTATAGCCAAAGCTATCACGATGGAACCCAAAAATCTAACCATGGTTTTATGTATATCATGAGCTTCGTTGGTTTCGTTTCTGCCTAACACCTCCTCTTCGAATATCGTCTTGACAAGATCAAATATAGCCAGGGAGAGTGTTAGAAGGATGGTTGATTTAAACATCATGTCTATATTTTGCAAAGCTTGCAGTATCCCGTTTTTTAAAAGATTTTCTACACTGTTGTAAAAAAGCAAAAATGCTATAGACAAAAGTGCAACAGAAAACATAGTATATGCAATCTTTGTAAAACTTCCAAAAGTTGACTGCATACTCGTGGGTTTTGTGATTTTTAACAAATCCCCAAGGTAAATATCTAAACAAACTACAAATCTCAAATCATCATTTTCATCATAAACAGGATATGCTGCCGTAACAGTCAACTTATTTGTCAATGAAGAGGGGTAAGGGTCTGTAAGAACGCATCTTCTCTCCTGAACTGCTCTGTAAAAGTATGCTCGAGCACTTCTATTTTTGCCCTTACATCCCTTAAACTCATCTTTATTTGTGATATTTTTAGATACCTGTACTCCATTTTGATCAAGTATATAAAGTGCTTCAAAATCGTCTATCTCATTTATAATTTTGCTTAGCACCTTTTCTATCTGCTCTATATCAGGATTTGGTAATTTTTCAGGAATATTTCTATTGAAAAGATAACAAAAATACGCTCTTGCCCGTGCTCTGGATTCTTCAAATTCTTGAAACTCTTTTATGATCATCTGCTTTCCCCTTCTATAAATCTCTTAGTTTTAAACTTAGCAATCCGGCATATTCATGTAGTGCCTCATAACTATGATAAAATGCATCCATTTGCGGGAAATAGTCCCAGAAAATAGTCTCTTTTTTGCTTATTTTAAAATCAGTAGCACTTGGTATGACTTTAAAACCAAAATGTCTGTACAACTCTACTGCCCGCCTCATATGATAGGCGGAAGTGACCAAATATACAATAGGGTTTTTTATGCCCATTTTGCTAAATTTTGCTTTTGTAAATTTTGCATTTTGAAACGAATCTATACTCTTGTCTTCAACAAGAATGCTAAATTTCCTTTTTTCTATCTTTTTGGAAAATGTAAAATCAAATGCAAGATTTTTCTTCATCTCTCTTAAACACCGCAAAAATGAGGCGGACTCACTCTCTTGATTTCCTAAACCACCTCCGCTAAACACAAGAGGTAAATTTTGTGATTTAGCTATCATAAGACCATACATCACTCTTTTGTAAGCATCACTTGTTAAAGAGAGATTTTTACTGCCTATGATATTTCCTCCACCCAAAACCACAACACCGTTTGCTTGCACATCTTTTGAAAAACCTTTTTCATATGGTTTTTCCAATGGTTGGAGCAAAAAATTTGCAACAATGGTATTGCTCAAAAGGTAAAAGCAAAAAGCACAAAAGATAAAAAATCTTTTGAACTTTTTTGCATAAAATGCTGCTAAGAAAAATAGCAGTATAAATATACCCGGTGGCAAAATGAGATAGGTAAACAGCTTGGATACTATATAGACTGTACTCATTTTTAGATTATTATCGCCTCTTTTTTACCCTCTTTCAGCTCGCCTATGATATATCCATCGCTATTTTGTAGTACAAAATCAACATTTTGGGGGCTCACTACCAAAACCATTCCTACTCCCATATTAAAAGTCCTATACATCTCCATCTCTTCGATATGCTCTCTCATAAGCTCATATACACGCAGCGTCTTGATACTCTCTTTTTTGACAACTGCTTGGAGATTGTCCGGTAAAACACGGGGAAGATTTTCTATGATTCCGCCACCTGTTATATGGGCAAGTGCATTGATTTTGGATTTTAACTTTTTAAATATTTTGACATATATCTTTGTAGGCTCTAAAAGTATCTCAATAAGAGGCTTTCCATCAATCAAAGTATCAAACTTATAGTCTAGCTTCTCAAAGAAAAGTTTTCTTACAAGTGAGTAGCCATTTGAGTGTATGCCTGAACTCGGTAGCGCTATGAGTATATCCCCATTTTTTACATGTTGGAGTCTGTTCATCTCATCTTTTTCAGCAATTCCTACTGCAAATCCGGCTAAATCAAAATCCTTTGGCGCATACATACCTGGCATCTCGGCAGTCTCTCCACCTATCAAAGAACACTCTGAACGGCGACAACCCTCTGCTATACCACTGACAACTGCAGTTGACTCGCCTATCTCTAATTTACTTGTTGCATAATAATCCAAAAAAAACAGAGGTGTTCCGAAGTTGCATATCAAATCATTTACACACATGGCAACCAAATCAATCCCGACTGTATCGAATCTTCCACTATCGATAGCAAGTTTTAGTTTCGTACCGACTCCATCTGTTGCTCCAAGCATCACAGGCTTTTTGTATCCGGAAGGCAATTCATAAGCACCTGCAAATGAACCTATGCCTCCAACTACATTTGAATCAAATGTAGATTTTACAAGTGGTTTTATATTTTCAACAAACTGTGCTCCTGCATCTATATCGACTCCTGCATCCTTATAGCTCACACTTCCCATCTCTTGCCTTTTTTAATTTTAACTGACCAAAAATCAGTTTTTATAGGATTTTAGCAAAATATATGTTAAAATCACTATAAGGACGGGAGATGATAGTACTAACAGGCTCAATTGCAACAGGAAAAAGCTCTACATGCAAGCTTCTATCCGAAAGCGGATATGAGATAGTAGATGCGGATTTGATTGCAAAAGAGTTGATAGATACCAAGACTATAGAGAATCTTTTTGGTAAGAGCTTTATAAAAGACGGGGATATTGACAGAGTTGCTCTTGGTGAGTTGATTTTCAACAATCTCAAAGAGCGAGAGAAATTAAATGAGTATATCCATCCGCTAATCAGAAATGAGATATACAAAAGGGCAAAAATCCTGGAAGAGAAAAACTCAAAGTATATAGTTGATATTCCTCTATATTTTGAGAGTGGCCACTATAAATCTGATTTGGTTTGTGTTGTGTACTGTCCAAAAAAAGAGCAACTCAAAAGGTTAGCACAAAGGGAAAACCTAAACAAAGAAGAGGCAGAGAAAAGAGTAAAGTCCCAAATGGATATAGAAGAAAAGAAAAGAAAAGCCGATTATGTGATAGATAACTCAAAAGACAAAGAAAATCTTTTGAGACAAACCAATAAATTTATAAGGTATTTGGATGCAAATTTCAAAATATAATGCAAGCGGAAATGATTTTGTGATATTTCACACTTTTAAAAAAATTGATCGAAGCAGACTTGCCATCAAACTGTGTGATCGCCAAAAAGGTGTGGGGGCTGACGGCTTAATCGTACTTGTTCCACACAATGAGTTTGACTTTGAATGGCAATTTTATAACAGTGACGGAAGCGAGGCTGCGATGTGTGGAAATGGTACTAGAGCTTGTGCTCACTACGCTTTTAGAAATGGCCTGGCAAAAGAGGATATGGTTTTTCTTACAGGTGCCGGAGTCTTAAATTCATCTGTTAGAGGTTATGTTGTAGAAACCATGCTAACTGATCCGGTAAAACTGAGTGAACCTTTTGAAGAGGAGGGTATACTTTGGTATTTTTACAATACTGGAGTTCCCCACCTGGTTGCATTTATTGATGATATAGAGGATTTTAATTTGAGTTTGGCAACCAAGATGAGATATGCGCACAATGCAAATGTAAACTTTTGTTCCATTAAAGACGGTGTTCTGTATACAAGAACTTACGAAAGAGGTGTTGAGTCTGAGACTTTGGCCTGCGGAACAGGTATGGCGGCTTGTTTTTACAGTGCGAATCAAGATAAAAAAATAGGTGATTTTACAAAAGTATATCCGACCAGTAAAGAGGAGTTGGAGTTTCGCCTTGAGAACGAAAAGTTATATTTCAAAGGAAAGGTGTCGAAAATTTTCGATGCGGTTATTGATGTTGTTTAAAATTTTTGTTTTTCTATTTTTTACAATCAACTCTTTTGGAGCAGGTTTTCCATATTATTATTATGATATCAAAAACACACACAGACAGAAGAAAGCATTTATCAATATCTTACTGCCCATGATAAAAAGAGCAAATAAAAATATCGAGAAAGAGAGAGATTTTATCAAATACTTTTTTGAAAATGCAGGTAAAAACAGTTTTAGAGAATTAGATGAAATATCTCTGGCCAAACTAATCCATCTCTTTAAAAAATACAAAATAAAAAACCTATTTGACAAAGATGAATATCTGAGAAAAATCGATGCTGTTCCTGCATCTTTGGCTATAGCACAAGCAGCGGTCGAAAGCGCTTGGGGAAAGAGTAGATTTGTACTTGAAGCCAACAATATCTTTGGTCACTGGACATATTCCGGAAAAGGACTTGTCCCAATTGACAGAGCTGAGGGCAAAACACACACACTTAGAATTTTTAAAACACTTCAAGCCTCTGTAAATGCATATGTATTGAATTTAAACAGCAATGCAGCCTACAAAATGTTCAGGAAACTCAGGGAAAATGCACATAAAAACAAGATGATTTTTAATGGCCTGATGGCATCAAAAGCGATGATAAATTACTCCCAAAGAAAAGAGAAGTATGTAAAACTCTTAGATGCTATCATCACGAGCAATAACCTGCTCTATTATGATTATAAGGCCACAGCCCTATAATCCTGCTTCTTTTATCGCTTCTGCTTGATAATGTGCAGTCAAAGGATCGATGATTTCATCATACAGGCCACCCTCCATGATAGCATCCAGTCTGTATAGGGTTAGCCCTATCCTATGGTCTGTTATGCGATTTTGTGGATAGTTATAAGTTCGTATTCTAGCACTTCTGTCGCCTGAACCGACCTGGAGTTTTCTTTTTTGGCTCTCTGCACTGTTTTGCTCTTGCATTTGCAAATCATACAATCTGGCTTTTAGTATCTTCATAGCACTTGCTTTGTTTTTATGCTGACTTTTTCCATCTTGGTTTGTTACAACCAAACCAGTTGGCAAGTGGGTAATTCGCACAGCACTGTCTGTTGTATTGACTGATTGTCCCCCGTTTCCACTTGAACGCATGACATCAATTTTCAAATCATTTGGATTTATCTCTATCTCAACATCATCAACTTCAGGCATAACTGCCACAGTAACAGCAGAAGTATGGACTCTTCCTTGGGATTCTGTCTTTGGAACTCTTTGAACTCGGTGAACTCCTCCCTCAAACTTCAACTTAGAGTAAACACTTTCACCTTTTACAAGAGCAACAACCTCTTTATAGCCATCTAGCACACCTTCACTTAGGTTAACCACTTCCACTTTCCAACCTCTGTTTTCTGCGTATCTAAGGTAAGATTTAAACAGATCGGAAACAAAAAGAGCAGCTTCATCACCACCGGTTCCCGCCCTAATCTCTAAAAAAATATTTTTATCATCATTTGGATCAGTTGGCAAAAGTATCACTTTTATCTCAGCTTCAAGTCTCTCTTTGAGTGGCTCCAGCTCTTTCAGCTCCTCTTTGGCTAATTCACCTAATTCACTGTCTTCAAGCAAGGTTTTATTCTCTTCTATTGACTCTATTGTTGTGATATACTCATCTGCTTTGTCTTTGATGGCCTGTAGGTGAGACTGCTCCTTTGAGAGCTCTGTCATCTTTTTTATGTCATTGCCAACATCAGGCTCACTTAAGAGCCTGCTTATCTCGTTGTATCTGTCTAAAAACGGTTGGAGTTTATTTTTGAGCAAGGCTATACTTAATCTTTGACATTTAATGCTTATGCATCACTGTTTAGTCTGTTTACCAATTGTGCAAGTCTGCTTACACGCCTAGCAGCTGTATTTGACTTTAAGATACCCTTGTTTACATAAGAATGAAAGTTTTTATTTACATCTTTTAGTGCTTTTAGCGCTGCTTCTTTGTCGCCTGCATCAACTGATTCTCTAAGAGCTCTTGTGAGATTCTTAATTCTTGTTTTATAAAATCTATTTCTTTCTGTTCTCTTTTTTGTCTGTCTGATTCTCTTCTCTGCTGATTTATGATCTGCCATTTTGTAGCCTTTACATTTAAATTTTAGGAACGGATTATACAAGAAGTTAGATTAAACTAAACTTATTTTAAGATTTTTTTTAGAAATAATATTCTGCTATAGATATGGAATAATAACATAAAATAGGATATAATCACGACTTGCAATAAAATTATAAATCTTCTCGCCAGAGACTTAGCTTTAGTGAGAGGAATTTAAAAGAGACTCCGCCTCTTTTAAAGGAGAAATAAAAATGGAAAAACTTTTTGGAACAGACGGCGTCAGAGGAAGAGCCGGCAAAAAATTAAATGCTGTAACTGCCATGCGTTTAGCAATGGCAGCCGGAATATATTTTAGAAAAAGCTCTGTTACAAATAAATTTTTAATAGGAAAAGACACAAGAAGAAGTGGCTATATGATAGAAAATGCCATAGTATCAGGCTTAACTGCTGTTGGATATGATGTAAGACAAATAGGTCCCATGCCAACTCCTGCCATCTCATTTTTGACCGAAGACATGAGATGTGATGCCGGCATCATGATAAGTGCGTCACACAATCCATACTTTGACAATGGTATCAAATTTTTTGATTCATTCGGAAATAAACTGGATGAAAATGCGGAAGCCCAAATAGAAGAGATATATCACAATGAAGAGCTAATAGAGCAAAATCAAAGGATAGAGTTCAGTATCGGCAGATCCAAGAGGGTGGATGATGTTATAGGCAGATATATAGTCCATATCAAAAATTCATTTCCCAAAGGTCTTACTCTCAAAGGAATAAGAGTGGTACTCGATACGGCAAACGGTGCTGCCTACAAAGTTGCTCCGACAATTTTTAGTGAATTGGGGGCTGATGTTGCTGTCATAAACGACAAACCAAATGGAAGCAATATAAATCTAAACTGTGGAGCAATGCACCCCGAAATCCTGGGTGAAGAGGTGAGAAAACTCAGAGCCGATGTGGGTTTTGCATTTGATGGCGATGCCGATAGACTGGTAGTTGTTGATGAAAATGGAAATGTTATCGACGGAGATAAGCTTCTAGGCAAACTTGCCACCTATCTCAACACACAAAATCGCCTGAAAGGTTGTGCTATGTGCGCTACAGTGATGAGTAACAAAGCGCTTGAGGACTATCTTGGTGAAAATGAAGTCTCCTTGCTAAGGTCAAATGTCGGAGATAAATATGTACTTCAAATCCTCAGTCAAAAAGACTTAAATTTTGGAGGTGAACAAAGCGGTCATATAATACTTTCTGATTATGTAAAAACAGGAGATGCTCTCATATCTTCACTTGCTGTTATGGCATGTTTTTTAAGAAGCAGTGAACCTATAAGCAAGCTTTTCAATCCATTTGAACTCTATCCTCAACTTCAAAAAAATCTCTCTGTTATAAACAAAATTCCACTTCAAAATATAAACGGCTATGAAGAGTTGATACAAAATATTGAAAAAGACGACATAAGAGTTCTTATCAGATACTCCGGTACGGAAAATCTACTTAGAATCTTGCTCGAAGGAAGGGATGAAAAAATCCTGCAGAAGCATATGAGTGAAATTTACAGCTTTTTAAAGAAAACATTAAATGACTAAAAGTTTTTTTGTTTTTTTGCTGGTTGCTATCGGCATTTTTTTAATTGATCAAAATCTAAAATCCCTATTTTTAAATGGCTTAAGATGGAATGGAGAATTTATATCTTTAACATTGGTTTTTAACAAAGGTGTGGCATTTTCAATGTTCGCGTTTTTGCAAGAGTATTTGAAATACATCCAAATTGCTATATTTATCGCCATTAGCATCTACCTTATATATGAAAAAACTCTTTTTATGAGATATTCGCTGCCGCTTGGCATACTCTATGGAGCAGGCATAGGAAATATACACGATAGATTTATATATGGTGGTGTTGTGGATTATATATACTGGCACAAATGGTTTGATTTCGCTGTATTTAATTTCGCTGATGTGATGATCGACTTTGCAGTTGCCTGGATCATAATCGCCTCTTATCTAAGGAAGGAAAATGCTTAAAATCGGGATAATTGGGCTAGGGGGAGTTGGTGGATATATAGGTGCAAAGTTGATACAAAAAGATCTCTGCGATGTAACACTTTTCGCAAGAGGCAAGCACTTTGAGGCTATAAAAAACAACGGCCTAACAATAAAAGATATGAAAGATGAGTTTATTGTAAAGCCTAAAAAGTTGATAGATGCCAATAGTGATGATGACGATGAGATGTTTGATGTGATTTTTATAACTGTAAAAAGCTACAGCTTCAGAGATATCTCAGAAATCCTAAATAGACATAGCGATGAAGGCACGCTAATCATCCCTCTTTCAAATGGTGTAAATCACAAAGCTGAGATAAACTCGTACCTTCAAAAAGGCATAGTGCTTGATGGGTGCGTATATATACTCTCAAATATAAGGGAGCCTGGAATTATAGAGAAAAAGGCATTGACATTTTATCTTATTTTTGGAGATACAAAAAACAGATTTCAAGAAAAACTTCAAAAGCTTTTTGACCTATTTAATGAGAGTGGCTTAAAAACAAAACTGAGCCAAAATATAGAGTATGATTGCTGGAGTAAGTATCTCTTAATCTCCTCTTTTGCAACTCTTACATCCTATTTTGACAAGCCCATGGGTTATATAGTTGAGGAAAAGATGCCCCTTTTAAGAGATGTGCTAAAAGAGATAAGATCCGTTGCAAATGCTCTACATGTAGAGATAAGAGACGCAGAGATACAAAAAACCATAAAACAGGTACAAAATGTACCCTATGACTCAAAAACTTCGATGCAGATCGATTTTGAAAATGGAAATAAAACAGAATTGGAATCTTTGACAGGTTATATAGTCAAAGAGGCACAAAAACAAGGAATTGAGGTAAAAAATATGAATTTAATCTATAAAGAGTTGCTCAAAAGAAGCATTTAAGTATATTTTATGCCATTTTTAAGTATTATCTTATTTCCAAAACAGAGCTTCACTCTGTCTGTGTGGTCGCGTAGCTCAGTTGGTAGAGCACTACCTTGACATGGTAGTGGTCGTTGGTTCAAGTCCAATCGTGGCCACCATATTACTGTTCTCTCGGAGTTTGAGAGTTCAAAAGGATTAAAATGCAAAATGAAGTTATAGCCTACAGAGATGGCGAAACACTTCTTGACACACAAACTGCTGCTTCACTAGATTCAACCAATTTTCAAAAAATTTTATTTGACAATTCAGATGATGCACTAGAGCTTATAAGACACTCAACTGCTCACATGATGGCTCAAGCTATAAAAGAGTTGTATCCGGATGCCAAGTTTTTTGTGGGACCTGTCATAGAAGATGGTTTTTACTACGATTTTCGAGTAAGCGAAAAGATTAGCGATAGTGATTTAAAGACGATAGAAAAAAAGATGCAAGAGATTGCAAAAAGAAAACTTCCTATACAAAAGAGTTATACAACCAAGGATGAAGCTCTCAAGCATTTTGGAAATGACGACTTAAAACTAGAAGTGATGAAGCGCATCTCTGATGGAGAAGTCTCGACATACAAACAGGGAGATTTTGAAGATCTTTGCCGTGGCCCTCATGTGCCAAATACCCGATATCTTAGATTTTTCAAGCTGGTTAGAGTAGCAGGAGCATATCTCGGTGGAGACGAAAACAGAGAAATGCTGACTCGTATATACGGAACTGCATTTGCCGACAAGCAAAGCCTAAAAGACTATACAACCATGATAGAAGAGGCAAAGAAGAGAGACCATAGAAAACTAGGAACTGAACTTAAGCTATTTACCTTTGATGAGGAGGTAGGAGCAGGTCTTCCTATCTGGCTTCCAAATGGCGCAAGAATGAGAAGCAGACTTGAACACTTACTCTTTAAAGCCCACCGACTAAGAGGCTATCAACCTGTTCGTGGTCCCGAGATACTCAAAAGCGACGCATGGAAAGTAAGCGGACACTACGATAACTATGGTGAAAATATGTACTTCACAACCATAGATGATACAGAGTATGGCATAAAACCTATGAACTGCTTAGGTCATATTAAAGTTTTTCAAAATGAAGTCAGAAGTTACAGAGACCTTCCTTTGAAATTTTTTGAGTATGGGGTCGTACATAGGCACGAAATGAGTGGTGTACTTCATGGGCTTTTTAGAGTTCGTGAGTTTACCCAAGATGATGCACATATATTTTGTACGCCTGATCAGATAAAAGAGAATGTTTTAGAGATTTTGGATTTTGTCGATACTCTTATGAAAGCTTTTGATTTTAATTATGAGATGGAAATATCCACAAAACCAGAAAAAGCTATAGGCGAAGATGCTTACTGGGAAGCTGCTACAAAGGGTTTGATGGATGCACTCGATGGAAATGGCATAAAGTACGGCATAGATGAGGGTGGCGGAGCATTTTATGGTCCAAAGATTGATATAAAGATAACAGACGCATTAAAGCGAAAATGGCAATGCGGAACTATACAGGTAGATTTTAATCTGCCTGAAAGATTTAATTTGGCATATGTAGATGCCAACAATGAGCACACTAGACCAGTTATGCTTCATCGAGCTATTTTAGGCTCTTTCGAGAGATTTATAGGCATACTCATAGAGCATACTGCTGGGGAATTACCATTTTTTATAGCCCCTACTCAAGCCATAATTGTACCGATTTCAGAGTCCCATCACGAGTATGCACAAAAACTTTTTGAGAGACTTTTAGATGAGGGTATAGACGCGGAGATTTCCGCTAAAAACGAGAGTTTAAATAAGAGAATTAGAAATGCTGAAAAGATGAAAGTTCCGATGATTTTAGTAGTTGGAGATGAAGAAGTTAGTAATCAAAGTGTTGCTTTAAGAGATAGAAGAGAAAGAAAACAGTATAATCTTAGCATAGACGAATTAATAACAAAAATGAAGGAGAAACTTAGTGAGGTACACTTTTGAGTAAAAGCAAAGAAGTACTGCTCAATGACGACATTAGAGCAAGTGAGGTTAGGTGTTTAGGTGACGATGGTACGCAGTATGGCGTGATTTCCAGAAACAAAGCCCTATCTATCGCTGAAGGCTTGGGTTTGGACTTAGTTCTTATAGCCCCTGATGCAAAGCCACCCGTCTGTAAGATTATGGACTACGGCAAGTTTAAGTATCAGCAGGTCAAAAAACAAAAAGAGGCAAAGAAAAAACAAAAAACCATAGAGGTAAAAGAGATAAAACTCTCGGTAAAAATCGCCCAAAATGACATAAATTACAAGATAAAGCATGCAAGACAATTCTTAGAAGAGGGAAAGCATGTGAAATTCAGAGTATTTCTAAGAGGTAGAGAGATGTCAAATCCTGATGCAGGAAAAGCGGTATTAGAGAGAGTATGGCCTATGGTTGAAGATTTAGCCGATAGAGATAAACCACCTATGCTTGAGGGTCGTTATGTAAATATGCTCGCTGTTCCAAAAAAATAATATTATTTTAAGTGGTATTAAGCTAAAATATTTGGCTCAAAAAAACAAGAGGAGAATGCATGCCGAAAATGAAAACGGTACGCGGCGCTGCCAAGCGATTTAAAGCTAGTAAAAATAGGATTAAAAGAGGCTCAGCCTACAGAAGTCATATTCTTACTAAAAAGTCTACAAAGAGAATGCGTGGACTTAAAGAATCGCAAAGTGTTGACAGTCGTGATATAGCATCTGTAAAATTGATGTTAGGCAAGAAGTAGATAGTTTTAACAAAAGTTAATAAAAAATCATTGCGATTTCACCCCTCAATTTAGAGGGCAAGTTCCCCAAAAAGGGACACCAAGATAAGGTCAAGGAGATATAAATGGCAAGAGTAAAAACTGGTGTTGTCAGAAGAAGAAGACACAAGAAGATACTAAAGCAGGCAAAAGGTTTCTACAGCGGTAGAAGAAAACATTTTAGAAAAGCGAAAGAGCAGTTAGAGAGAAGTCTAGTCTATGCTTATAGAGACAGAAGAACTAAAAAGAGAGATTTTAGAAGACTTTGGATTGTAAGAATCAATGCTGCTTGTAGATTAAACGATATAAGCTATTCTCGCTTCATAAACGCTTTAAACAAAGCAAATATACAACTGGATAGAAAAATTTTAGCAGATATGGCTATGAATGACCCAGAAGCATTCACCGCTGTAGTAAAACAAGCTAAAGCCGCACTTTAAAACTTTAAATGAGGCACATTAGTGCCTCATTCTCCCAAGCCTAGAATCTCCACCTAAACTTTGCCTGTATAGAGTGGTTTATAAAGTTGCTTCCTCTTCCATTTAGGCTGTATTTTAGATTAAGAACCAAGTTCTTCTTTAACTCTC
>JASFYR010000017.1:0-4109 GCA_045047115.1 Sulfurospirillum sp. | reverse complement strand
CGTCCGCTTATGGGAAGAGTTGCTGCAAGTTTAGCAAAAAAAGTGATTGTTACAAGTGATAATCCTCGCCATGAAGATCCTGAAGTTATTATAAAAGATATCTTAGAAGGCATTTCTGATGCATCAAATGTTATAGTGGAGCTCAATAGAAAAAAAGCGATACAAATAGCACTTGATATGCAAGAAGAGGAAGAAGTTGTTGTTATTCTTGGAAAAGGTGATGAAACGTATCAGATTATTTATGACGAAAAATTTGCTTTTGATGACAGAGCAGTTGTCAAGGAACTTTTACACTTGTAATACACCCTTTTTAAATTCAGACAAATTAGATACAATTGTTCCTAGAATATTTATAAATCTAGTGATTGGATGTAGGGAATTACATGAAGCAAGAAAACAGCAGCATTAGAAGAAATTATAATCGTCTTGTTGCAGATGAGACGATTGAAGATTATTCTCTTCGATATACCCCAAAATCATTTAGAAATTTTTCGGAATCTATTATAGCAAATACCTCCATAGGAAGTATATCTTTTTTGGCACTTGAGGCTATTGGTGCGACTATAGGCATTGAGTATGGATTTACTACTGCTTTTTGGGCAATACTTGGGGCATCACTCATTATCTTTTTAACTGCGATTCCCATTAGTTATCATGCTGCAAAATATAACATTGATATAGATTTAATTACAAGAAGTGCTGGGTTTGGGTATATTGGTTCTACTTTTACTTCACTTATTTATGCTTCGTTTAGTTTTATATTTTTTGCACTTGAAGCTTCCATTATGGCACAGGCACTATTTCTTTACTTTGGACTTCCTTTGTCATGGGGCTATCTTTTGAGTGCTATTATCATTATTCCTATGGTTTATCGCGGGATTACTTTTATAAATAAACTCCATCTTTATACACAACCTGTATGGATATTTATGATGTTAGCACCATTTGTGGCTATTTTGTATAAAGACCCAACAGCAATTACCACTTTTCTCTCTTTGCGTGGTCAGACTTCGCAAAGTTCAGAGTTTAATTTTTACTATTTTGGATTTGCACTAGGCATTTCACTCTCTTTAATCGCTCAAATTGGGGAGCAGGTGGACTATCTTCGTTTTATGCCAGAACTTACTCAAAAAAATAGGTTGAAATGGTGGAGTGCTGTGCTTATTGCCGGACCGGGGTGGATAGTGCTTGGATTTTTAAAACAAATGGGCGGTATATTTTTAGCCTCACTGGTACTCGCTTCGGGACTTTCCATTTATGAGGCAAAAACACCCATTGAAATGTATTATCTTGGGTATCAGTATATTTTTGATAATCCTGAGACTGCCTTAGCCGTTGCTACACTCTTTGTTGTCGTGTCACAAATTAAAATTAATGTAACCAATGCTTATGCTGGTTCTCTTGCATGGTCAAACTTTTTTTCTCGTTTAACACATGCTCATCCTGGTCGTGTTGTTTGGATGGTCTTTAACATTGGTATTGCTTTAGTTTTGATGGAAATGGGAGTTTTTGACTTTTTAGAGAAAATTTTGGGTCTTTATTCTAATGTCGCGATTGCGTGGATAAGTGCTGTAACTGCTGACTTGATGATAAACAAACCCTTTGGATTAAGTCCGAAAATCGTAGAATTTAAAAGAGCTTACCTTTATAATGTAAACCCTGTAGGTGTGGGTAGTATGGGGATTGCTTCTGTCGTTTCTATCCTTGCTTTTATGGGATTTTTTGGAGCATATGCACAGAGTTATTCCTCTGTTATAGCAATGCTTTTAGCTTTTGTTCTTTCTCCTTTGATAGCATATATTACAAAAGGAAAATATTACATAGCAAGAAAAAATCTGCTCTCTCAAGAGAATATTCAGCAATATCGTTGTGAAGTGTGTGACATTGTGTATGAACAGGAAGATATGGCGTACTGCCCTTTCCATGATGTAAAAATATGTTCTTTGTGTTGTTCGTTGGACTCTTTGTGTCATGATAGTTGTAAAAAAAAGAGTGAGCAGATGGGTAATCGTTTTCTTGCCAAAAAAATCCAGAAACTTTTTTTACATAAAATCTCGTTACATGCTGCAAAACGAATTTTTGATTTTACTCTTTTCAGTACAATAGTTTTGTTTATCGTAGGTACAGCTTTTTGGATGATTTATTCACTTGGAAGTACGGGCTTATCTGCAAAAGATGCTGAAAATATAAAGAGTTTACTGACAATGGCTTTCTTTGTTATCGCTATTTTGATTATGATTCTTATATGGTTTTATCTTTTGAGTTATGAAAATAGACTGCTTGCAGAAGATGAATTAGAAGAACAAAATAAAATACTTAAAAAACAAAAACGTAAAGAAGCACAACAATCCCAAATGATAGAACAGACACATGACAGTGTCGTATCGACAAACCTTGATGGTTATATACTAAGTTGGAATCATGGTTCAGAACTTCTTTATGGCTATACAGAAAAAGAGATGTTGGGTAAACATGTCTCAATGCTTGCTTCCAAAGAAGATAGATATATAGCACTGAAGAATATTGAGATACTCAAACAAACCGGTTCTTTTGAGGGAGAATCGGTGTGGGTAAGGAAAGATGGTAAACAAATATATATTGACATATCACTTTCTTTGCTAAAAGATGATAAAGGCAACAATGTTGGAATGGTTGGGTATATGCGAGATATTACGCAAAAAACAAAGATAGAAAAAGAACTTGAAAAACAGCGTGCTATTTTAAAACAGCAAGCACATTATGATACGTTAACTGGTTTAGCAAACAGACTTCTTTTTAAAGATACCTTAATACAAACGCTAGAGTATGCAAAACGGCATAGTAAGCAAATAGCACTTTTTTTTATAGATTTAGACAGATTTAAGCAAATAAATGACTCTTTGGGGCATCATATTGGTGACAAAGTATTGCAAGAAGCAGCAGCAAGATTGCAAAAAAGTGTTAGAAAAGAAGATACAGTCGCACGACTTGGCGGAGATGAGTTTACCGTTATCATGCAGTCACTTACAAAAGCAGAAGATGCTTCTTTACTTGCACAGAAAATCTTAAAACTTTTGGCACAGCCTATGGAATTAGAGGGGCACACGCTTTATATTACATCAAGTATAGGAATTAGTCTTTTCCCTGATGACAGCACGACGGTTGAAAAGCTTTTAACGTATGCAGACAGTGCAATGTATATGGCAAAAGAAGGTGGAAAAAATGATTTTGCTTATTACTCACAAAATATGACACTCTCAGCAACAAACTATATAGAGTTAGAAAGTGGCATACGAAAGGCTTTAGAAAATAAAGAGTTTGTTGTTTATTATCAGCCACAAATTGATGCGAGAACTGAAACCCTTATAGGGATGGAGGGACTTGTGAGATGGCAGCATCCTCAAAAAGGGCTTATCTCTCCTACAGATTTTTTACCTGTTGCACAAGAGAGCGGACTTATAGTTATGATTGACAGATATGTCATGAAATCTGCTTTTGAACAATTTGCAAAGTGGTATAAAGATGGATATAAACCGGGAATTTTAGCACTAAATCTGACGATAAAACAGCTTTTTCAGGAGGATTTTATAGAATTCCTAGAAAAGCTTATAATGCAGACTGGCGTAAAAACACAATGGCTAGAGTTAGAAATAAGTGAGGGAGAGGTAATGAAAAATCCTCAAGAAGCCATTGTCATTTTGAAAAAAATTAGTAACATGGGAATAAAACTTGCTATTGATGACTTTGGAACAGGCTACTCATCTCTTGCTAACTTAAAATTACTTCCGATAGAGAAGCTTAAAATTGATAAATCATTTGTAGATGGCGTGCCGGACAATGAAGATGATGCAGCCATAGCACGAGCAGTGATAGCTCTCGGAAAAACCCTTCATTTAGAAGTAATAGCCGAGGGTGTTGAGCACGAATCACAAAAAGATTTTCTTCTTGAAAATGGTTGCAATGACATTCAAGGGTATCTCTACTCAAAGCCTATTCCTGCAGAGGATGTCAAGAAGTTTTTTTAAATTACGAATGAAAAGTTTTTTCTTAATTTAATTTACTTGAAATTTTGCTATAATTTCGCTAAATTAATTAAGGAACTTTTATGGGAATCCCTCAACCGGCATTTT
>JASFYR010000016.1:0-7596 GCA_045047115.1 Sulfurospirillum sp. | reverse complement strand
CTTCTAAGCTGCCTATGCGGCAGTTTACAGGAAATTAATGCTCAGAAGTTGTGCTGTTTGGCTGTTCCTAAGAGAATTTTTGAATTATACCATTATTTTTTTAAATATCTACAAACACCTAAAACAAAGCATATGAAACTATATTCAAAAATAATGGTCTTTTTTTACTTAGATTAAAACCAAGGAATTGTTGCTGTTTTACTCAAGCCAAATAGATCAAATTTATCCTCTATGACAACATCTTCAAGTTTACCAAACTCTATAAATCTTCTATGTCTCTGTCCATTTGATATACTTACAAGTTCAACAAAAGGATTATCAAGTCCACCTTCATACATTTTTATACGATATTTTTTTACTTCTTCATCAGAGATACTGCCTCTTTTGATAAGTCTTCGTAATTTTGCTTCTGTCATATTTTGCTGTACTCTTGAGACAATTCGATACTTTACATTTTGTGGAACAGCTGTGATTGTACCAACTTTACAAAAATCTCTATATTTGCCAAGCCAATCTTTCTCCTCTAGCCTTTCTAAATCTTCTCTCGTACCATGAATACGCAACAATCTTCCAAGTTTTAACCTATATTCTGGAAAACTGACACCTATTGTAGTTGATTTTAGATCGTACAATCTTTTATGAAAAGATGAATAAACTTGATTAAGCAGTACATTTTCACGCATCTCTTTTGTAGGCAACAACCTAATATCCAAATAATAATCCATTATTTTTGCACCTCTTTTGTACTAATATGAGTAACATATGCTAAACCTTTTTTTCCCAAATAAAAGCTTGAAACTCCTGCATTATCTATAAGTTTTTTTAGCTCTTTTGCCTTATCTCTTGGTATATCTATGGTAATTTCTAGTGTGCCACTTGCTTTAGTTAGCATAAAAGTAACTAGACCTTCTCCTTTTTCAAAACTTTTAACAATATATGGATTACCAAATATCTTCTTTTTTTCTCCCGTTGTAAAACGATTCATAAAATCTTTTTTTGTAAAAAGTCGTTTAGAAATTCCTGTAATTATACCCGTTTTTGTAAGAGCTGAACTCAAATCATACTTCGATGAAAGTCTTTCAAGTTGTAGATATAACGATGAACAATAAAGATTTAAAGGAACAATTTTTTCTTTATTATTTTCATAGTTAGTACCTTCAAATTTTGCTTCAAGTATTTTCAAAGCCTTGGTAGTTGCTTCATCCTTTTCAATAGCTTTTAGTTTACTAATTTCTGCAAATCTATCAACAATTACCAAAGGGTCTAGTTTAATACACTTATCAATTTTTTTATTATCAACAATAAATGCTAAAAGTTCATCCACATCAAGCATTAAAACACTCCAAAACTCTTGAGAATAATCTGAAGTAAACATTTTATCTTCTGTATTCATCATCCCCGTAAAAGAGTTCTGATCCGTATTTCCAGACATATTTCGTAAGTAAACTAATTCATTATTTTCAATTTTAATCTTATCATGAAAGCTAACCTTAGATTCAATAGCTTTAAAAAAATATGCTTCATCTTGCCGTGCTTGATAAAGCTTTCTTTGATCTCCAATTAAACGATTTAAGATTCCCATTACCGTACTTAAAGAGATATCTCTTCGTTTATAATTTTCAGGCTTTTTCAAGGCGGTATTAGAACCGATGTATTTTCTTCCTTTTTTTGGTAATACTTCATCATTACTCCCATCAAGAAAAGAGTTTCGCCAAGAAGCTTCATACTCTATCTCTATTTTCATTATTTCTCTTTTGTATAAAAATAGTGTGCATATTTTTTATCATCAGAAGAAGAATGAATGCAACTTTCATCTTGTTTAATTCTCATCATACTCGTACTGTCATTATAATCAACCGTAACTTCATCAACATACATATATGATTTTGCTTGACGAATTACAAGTTCGTTTAGTTTACGAAGTGTCTCATCTATCAAAATATCTACTGCATCATCATTAAGTAAAATTCCATTTTCACCCTCTTCAAAGATAGTTCCATTTCTCACACAGTTTTCATGAAAAGTAGCTTTAGGAAAACGATTTTTTGTATCAAGAGAACTAATATATTCTGTGATTATCTCTGCTACTTCTTCACCCTCTCCTTTTTTTATCTCCATCGCCTCACGGTCAAACTTTTTATCTAATGATATGAACTGCAACTGCTCAATACTTATAGAACCATAAGAAATATACTCCGTATCTCCAAAAGTTGTTTTAGAATAAAAAGATGAGCTATCTCTTTCTCCTGCTTGCCCAAATTGTTCAAAATTTCCATTTCCAAGTTGGTCTACAAAATCTTCAAGCAAAAGAGGGCTTGTTCTTTTATTTTGAGAAGCAGGCACAACATAACCTCTCACTAATCCTGTTAAAGAAGCTAAAACTTTTTTAATGTTTTTTTTATCGGCATAGTGTAAATCATATGCCTGTTCACGAAAAAGATGATGACGCACACAATTTTGACTTATATATAAAGGTGTCTTTTTAAAATCAATATCAGTTGCCTCTTTTCTATATTTATATCCAGTATCTTTTTCTTTGCCAGAAAGATTACTATAGCCTCTTAATTTTGGCATTGTATGGTTATCGACAGTTTTTCCATCTTCCCTTTGTAAGTTAGTCGGTCCATTCCAATTCACAACCCCATGCCCTTTTGCTATGATTTTAAAATCGACACATCTAATACCTGTGATCTTATCGCTTTTCATCTTTTTTTCCTTATCTATTTATTTTTCTTTTTTTAACTGCACTAATGATACAACACCTATTGGCTGTTTCAGACCTATTGCATAATATTGTGCAAATTTATGTTCTTTAGTGTTTACTTTTTGCAAATCCTCTAGTGTATAACTTAAATAAATTGGTGTATTTGGATCTCTGGCATCATTTTTTATCTGTGCATCTTTATAAGCTTTCTTCACATTTTTTATATTATGATGTTTTTTTGCCATAAATGAGAGTAGATTTTTATTAGAATCTCCATGTCCTTTTATAACTGATACATCCATAGTCATAGCGTCATCAATATTTTCATAAGCATACTCATCTAAAATACCAACATCATCAATAGTATCAATTTTCGCTCGTGCCATCTGCACAAAAAGGCTATTCCCTCTTAAAGAATTTTTCTTTATCTTCATCCCTACTTTCTCTTGTTTCTTCTGTGGAAAACTTCTTGGATCAAGTACTTTGTCCTCTATTATTTTTACACTTTTTTTAAGTGCTTTAACTAGGTCTTCTTCTATCGCTCTGCATGCATTCTCATCTTCATAAAACTTCTCATAAAGAGTATAGAGTTGTTGTATGGTACAACTCTCTTTACTTAAATTGTTTTCTAAAAACGCATACCAAACTTTAGCAGATTGTAAAGAGTCCAATTCATTTAAAAAACGAGAACTTCCGTCTTTTGCTTTTCCCTCTTTCACCCCTTCAGTAATAGAAATAGTATAAACATTTATCTCATCATTCTCCCCAAAACGATCAAGCCGTCCTAAGCGTTGTAAAAAGTTCTCTGCATGTGTCATCTCACTTATCATTTTTTTACATGTAATGTTTAGAGATGCTTGAACAACAGGTCCACTTCGTAGTACATTATATTTAAATGAACCATCTTTTTTAAAGGAGTCATACACCTCTTTGAACAGGTACTCTTTATCGCTTTTAGTAAATTTTGAATGAAATAAAATGCCGTTTTCATCGTTTTGATGCTCTATAAAACTTCGCTGTGCTGTAATTGCCGTGTTGCTAATCACAAAAATGTTATCATCTTTTATCTCTTGCATTAAAGGATTGTTTGCATCATCGCTATCATCATATTCTTTAAACTCTATCTTGTAACTACACTCGTTAAAACTCTCCATGCTTATCATATTATCTTCATGTAACTGTAAAAAATTTTTTACAAAGAGTGGATTAGGCGTAGCAGAGACAAGTAGAGTGTTTGGTAGCGTTTCATCTGTCTGTTGCAATTTTTTTGCTTCGACTAACTCTGCAAAAAGTAGATTAAAACCTTGCATATTGATGTATTCATGATACTCATCAAATACTACATGAGCATTCATAAAATCCATGAATGTTGTTATATATTTATGAGTTGTAATAGTGTTTACAATCTGATCGATAGTAGTAATGACAATCTCAGCTGAAAATTCTTGCCCCTCTATTGTCTCTATCTCTTTACCTTTAATACGAGATTTTTTTATCTCTCCGGTCACTATTTCAATATGCATATTTGGTAAATATTCACCAGAAGATAAATCAGCATAAATCCCTTCACATACCTGTACTCTTGGACATATCCAGTATAGTTTTTTCACATTTGTATTTTTAGCCCACTCTAACGCAATCTTAGTTTTTCCACATCCTGCAGGACCTTTTAATACACCTACAAAAATATCTTCCTCTTCACTCAGTACTTTTGCTACCTCTTTTTGCTTTTCATTTCTCATACTTTTTGGATATCTATCTTCAAATCCCTCTAAACACTCTTGAATTGCGCAAGACAAGCCTCTCTCTTTATAAAGAGCATCATCAAGTAAACTCTCTAATGTTTTGTTTGAAATATATTCATCTAATGCTTCTGCTGTTAATTGAGAAATCAATCTATCAGCCGTAACAATAGCCGTTCGTGCTAAATTATTTTTTGCATTAAAGCCTATATTATACTTATATCCATCAATACTTTCTTTTATAGAATACCGTTTGTATAATGGCAGGTTTATACCCTCTAACTCCTCTTCAATCCCCTCTATTTCTACCTTTTTTATTTTAAATACATCACTCAACTCATCATATTCACTTGCAAGTGCATCAACAGAACTAAGAACAGCTTGAAGTTCATCTACTTTATCTTTATAATATGCTTCAAAATTTTCTATTTTATTGTAAATTCCAACAAGATTTTTTATCTCATTTTTTTCATCGCGTATAGGCTTAGCATGATGCCAATAAATTGCATGTTTTACTCTCTCTTTCATATCTTTATTTAAATCAAAATTATTCAACAATTCAAAAAAGAGCAAAGAGAGTTCATTATGGCGTGGATACTTTTGCCAAGAAAATTTTCCTGTTATTTTATCAATATGTTCACCATCATCAGCAATCTCTTTGTGCTTTTTTTGCTTTTTCATTGCTTTTTCAAGCCACTCTTGAAAACCACTATCTATCTTCCCTATATCGTGCCAACATCCAGCCACATAGACAGCTTCTACTAAATTTTCATCATCTGGCACTATCTTTTGTAGTAACTTTTTTGCCAAATAGCCAACCCCAAAAAGGTGCTGGTCAAGTCTCTGTCCGTTTGTATTTGCATAAATTTTATCTACCATTATCTCTTTTTCTCCCACAAATCTTTTTGTCATTCCATAATTGACGGCAACTACTCCACTCTCATCAAAAGCTTCTCTGTTTCCCACTATCCATAACAATTCACTACGACTTCGACTGCGTATCCAGTGACAACTTACCGCTGTGTTTTTTGAAGCTGTTCTTTTGAGTAACTTTTGCACAGCCTGCAAACCTTCATTTGTTATAATCGTCTGCCAAGTAGTGTCGCCAATACGGTTCGCAAAAGTATCTAAAACTCTGCGTGTTCTCTTCAAAGCTTTTTTTTGGCACTGAGATACAAAGGTAACCATCATACTATTTTTCTTCTTGCTTGTAGTAAAGTGCAGCATTTTGCACCTCTTTAAATATAAAATCCAATGCTTTGTGTTCTACAAAAGTTTGTAAAATTTGTAAACGGAACTCTTTTTCACTCTGTTTCTCTTTCGCACAAATAAATGCCCACGGCAAAACAAGGGCATCTTTTATCAAATCCGCCACATCAAATACTAAAGCACCTCGCCTTGTTTTTCCATGCATTACAGCAAAACCATGAGGAATTCCAAGAACCCAAAGTGTTGTAGCACCAAAGCCATACGCCAAATAATTTCCATGATCTAAAAAACCATTAGCATCTTCAGCTCTTGCATGTTCTCTTATAAACCCTAATTGATTTGTCTTTTTTGCAGCATATATGTAGAGTTTTTTTGTTAAGTCTGCTTCAATTTGTAAAAGTTTTCCCACACTCGGTGCAGAAGATATTTGTTCTAAAGTTTTTTGAAACTCTTTTTGCAGTTCGTTACTATCAAATCCTTCTACTCGTAACTCTTTATCTTTTGCCCATACTTTTTGTGTAAATTTTACTCGTGCTATTTGAAATCGTTTTGCAGTTTCAAGCCGTTTTATCTCATCAAACCAAAACCCCATCCAGCCTTGAATATATTCTGTCGGTCTATACTCATTTTGTGGAGTAAACCATTCGATTTCATTTGACATTAAAAGTGGTGTACCACCTGCACCAGTAAAACCAACCAAAACACCGGCTTGTGCCAACATTCTCATAGCTGGTTGCGTTATAGATGTACCTGTACCAAGCAGTAAGCAAGTGGTATTTGCAATGGGAATATTCCAGTACATGTACTCTTTTTTCTTTTCACTTAAATAGAGGACACGACCATCTTTTTGTAAAACACGGCAATATTCTAGATAATATATATTTGCTCTTTTAGAATGAAGAATTGCTTTAAGATTTGTTAGTTGTTCCATATTTCAAATAATCCTAATTTACTTAATTTCAAGCAAATTAAAGTATCTCTTACATCTCATCTTCAGCAAGAGTAATCAAAATTTAAATCTGAAGTGGAATTTTTGAGTTGAAAAATCATATCTATTTTTACCTTAAGCTGCTATTTTTTGACCATAAAAAACTTTATTTATCATTTTCCAATTAAGTTGGATAAAGAGATAGCCTCACAGCTATTTCCTCTCCTAGTCGTCACGTTCAAATTTAGTTAACTATGATGTGACTACACTTCTTCATACTTAGATATTATAAAGCTTTTTATTTCCTAATAGCCTCAATCATCCCCCTCTCATCACTCCTAGCATAGATCATAGTAGTCTGTATATTCTCATGTCCCATTAACTCTTTTATAGTTGAGAGATTGACATTCTTTTTCACCATCTTCTTTCCAAATGTATGCCGGAGCATATGGATGCCTCTCTTTTTAATATATAATTTTTTATATAATCTATCAAGCATTGTGTAGAGTTCAGCTCTATGCATTACTCTTGCGTTTTGAGTGACGGCTATATATTTTTTTGCATTGTTTACATATAGCATTCCATCTTCTAAAAAATGCTCTTGTAAAAAATCTAATTCATAAGATATAAGTGTTACTGGTATATAGACGTATCTGTATTTGGAACCTTTACCAAATATATTGATCTTATAAACACCCTCCTCTTCTAAAAGAGAAATATTTTCAAGTTTAATTGCTAGAAGTTCACTTGCTCTGATACCTGTATAGTAAAGCAGTTTTACAAGCAGTCTGTTTCTAACATTTAAAAAGTTCTTTTTATATCTTTCATTTAAAAGATATTTCTCTAAAACTCCACTCTCACTCTCAGATAGTGATTCACTCTCACTTTTTACATTTTTTGCACTGAGATCTTTTAACTTTTTTGTTAAATCAATGTTATCATCATTATTTTCTGAGATATAGGCAAGAAACGATTTTATAACTGTTATATGAAGATTTTTAGTATTGACAGCA
>JASFYR010000015.1:0-33063 GCA_045047115.1 Sulfurospirillum sp. | reverse complement strand
GCCTATACGGATAAAGAATATCTTTTAAGTTTAATTGATTTGCACATAGAGCAGTACATAGTAAAGCCCGTCAACTTTAAAGAGCTAAGCAATGCTCTCATTATATTTAGTTCTTGACTTATATCACCTTCACTTAAAAAATAATTTGATATAATAAATAAAATCTAATAAAAGGATAGAGATGGCAGTAAAAAAAGAGAGAAGAGACTTTCTTGGTCTCGCCCTTGGAGGCTTCACCGCTTTGGGTGGTGTAGCAGTTTTAGGTGTAGCTAAACGCACTTGGGATCCACTCCCTAGCGTAAAAGCTGCGGGTTATACAACTGTAGACTTGAGTGGTGCACAACCAAATGTACTAAATGTTGAGAAATGGAGAGGTAAACCTATATTTATCTTAAAGAAAACAGCTGATATGAAAAAAGATCCCAGAGATATCATGGTAGGCAAGGATAGATTTCTTATAGCTATAGGGCTTTGTACTCATCTTGGGTGCATACCTTCATATTATCCAAAGCAAGAAAAATTCATCTGTGCCTGCCATGGTGGACAATTCGATACAGCAGGTCGCGTACTAAAATCTCCTCCTCCGATACCTTTATATATACCTCCGTTTAAAGTTGAAGGAATGAAGGTAGTTCTAGGAGAAGAGAGTGAAGAGTACAAAAAAATGAAAGCTGCTGGCTTAACAGTATAAAGGAGGATTGATGGCACATTTTACAAAAGCGACAAGTATCCACGACTGGTTAAACCAAAGACTAGCAGTCGATGCAGTCAAAAAGGCTTTGGCAACAGAGTATTGGATACCTAAAAATATAAACTTTTTATGGGCAATGGGCATGATTCTAGCAGCCACTTTCGGCGTGCTTTTGATTTCTGGTATTTTCTTACTTATGTATTACAAACCAGATACAAAGTTGGCATTTGACAGTGTAAACTATGTAATCATGAGTCAAGTCGGTTATGGTTGGCTTTGGAGACATGTTCACGGTGTTGCAGCATCTGTTGTATTTCTTATCATATATATACATATGTTTACTGGGATTTATTATGGTAGTTATAAAAAAGGCAGAGAGATGATTTGGATCTCAGGTATGCTTCTTTTTGTTACCTTTTCTGCTGAAGCATTTAGCGGATATATGCTACCTTGGGGGCAGATGAGTTATTGGGCCGGCATGGTTATCACAAACATATTTAGTTTGGGTTCATTAAATCTAACTGGTTTGGTTGAGTGGATCAGAGGTGGTTATGTACCAGGGGACGCTTATCTAACAAGATTTTTTATGCTTCATGTTTTACTTCTTCCATTGGTTATAATGGCATTGATCGTGTTCCATTTTGCAACGCTAAGAGTTCCTCACGTAAATAATCAAGACGGGGAAGAGATAGATTTCAAAGAAGAGAGTGAAAAATACCTCTCTGGTGATACAAAACACTCTAAAGTTATAAGATTTCAATTTGACTTCTTAAGCAAAGATATTGTTGTACTTGGATTTTTCTTTATTTTCTTCTTTTACCTTGTATTTTACCATTTTGAATTTGCTATGGATCCAGTCAACTTTGATCCGGCAAATGGTTTAAAGACTCCAACACATATCTATCCTGAGTGGTACTTCTTGTGGAGTTATGAAATCTTAAGACCATTTCCGAAAAATCCAGGTCTCATAGCTTTTGGTTTTGCACAGGTTATTTTCCTACTTCTTCCGTTCTTGGATAGAAGCCCAAATGTTGCTCCTGCAAACAAAAGAGGTATATTTAAAGTTTGGTTCTGGTTACTTCTAATAAATATGGTAGCACTTACCATACTTGGGAAACTACCGCCTGTTAGAGTTTATACTACTTACGGAACTATAGCTGCGTACTTCTTTATAGCGCTATGGATAGCACTTCCGATAATCACAAAAATGGAAAAACCAATAGGAGGTAAGAAATAATGAAAGAGTTAAAGATACTATTGGTCGTTCTATTTTTTACGCTTCTAACATATTGGGGCGTTGAGCCTTTTGCACATAGTAAAATGCACAAACATGTAGAAGATCAAAATTTTGCATACAAAGATCTACCAACACTCACAAAAACAGGTGACGCCTCAAGAGGCAAAGCCTTAGTTATGGGTGCTGGAGCATGTATTGGTTGCCACAGCATCAAAGCTGCTGGTGTGCCGGCTCCCATGGATCCAAACACTGCGGCTGCAAGTTATGGTGTAAATCCACCTGATTTGAGTAATGTAGGTGCCCTTTTAGATGAGAGATTTTTAGCCCAACTCATCAAAGATCCGGTAAAAGCCCTAAAACTTGAGCATAAGTTTGATGGGAAAACTAGATTTTTCCCTATGCCGGCATTTGCTGGGGCAGGTGGAGATAAAAATCAAGAAGTTGCCGATATGGTTGCTTATTTTAAATCTATAGCATCAAAAGAGATAACTCCAAAAGAGGCTTATGTCGAGACTTGTGGTAGATGTCATGCAAATAGATATGGAAAATTTGAGCAAATTGGATTTGTTCCAAAAACAAAATCTAATATTAAAACAAATCAAGATATAGCCCTCTTGAAGTTTAAAGAAAAAGTTGGAGAATACCAAAATAAATTAGCTGATTATGAAGGTAAACTTCCTCCTGATCTCTCAATTATGATAAGAGCAAGAAGTGAAGACTTTATGAAAACTTTTGTAGAAGAGCCTCAAAGCCAACTAAAAGGTACCGCTATGCCTAGAGTTGGTGTAACAAAAGAGGGATACGAAAAAGTGATGAAATACCTGGAAGAGACAGGAGATCCAAGCAAGCCTGCTCGTGAAGCTCTTGGCCCATGGGTTATAGGCTTTTTTGTTATATTTACAATACTGGCGCTGTTGTGGAAAAAATCTATATGGAGAGATTTGCACTAAGCAAATAAAATCGGAGGTTTAAATCCTCCGATTTTATCACTGTTACATTGTTCCTCCTTGAGGCATTTGTTTTGGCGCTTCTACCGGTTGGTTTGGCATCACCTTGTTTATCTTTTTGGGAATATTTTTTTTGATGCCTGTCTTAGAGGAGCTACCCTTTTGTTTTGGTATTTTTACTCCAATTTTCCCAATATCTTTCAACTTTCTGTTTTTACATCTTAGTTTTACGACTCTGTTATTGTTATTTTCATTTGATTCCTTAACAATCTTTCCATAATCAACTGTAGCTTTTATCGTATGCCACGGCATAGTCTTGTTAAAATTGCCAGGATTCCATGTAGATGTTATACTGGCTCCTTTTTTTTGAAGTTTCTTGGAAAAATCTACATTAGCCAAACTGATTCCACCTAATAATTTACTTCCATCATGTAAAACCAAAAAAGTCTTATCGGTTACATTATATGCTGAATCAGGTACAGAACCTTCTCCTTGGTTTGCTATTTTTACCACTATATTGCATCTGTTGTCTAAAGATAAACTCTTGACTACCAGGTCTGGTTTTTTGATCTTTAAAGGTGTTAACCCTTGAAAATTAACTTTGCCTGATATAAACTTGGTATTTGCGCCAACACAATTTTTAGGAGCTCCAATTTTAATAACCCTTGTTTTATTGTTTGCCTCATTGCTCTCCTTTACAATATGAAGAGGATCGGCAATAGCTATAAATGGATGTGGTGCATTTTTTACCATATGTTCAGGATTTGATTGCAAGTAATAGACTCTAACCAAAACAGTTTTAGATTGATTTGGCTTTAATGCCCCTACAATAGCACCATTTCCCCATCTTGATCCATCTTGGTCCATTACTTGTATGAGTGCTTTTCTGCCTATATCAGGAGAAGTCTTGTTTCCTCTATTTTTAATTGTCACTGCAAATATCAATACTGCTGATTTAGGCTTGCAAACTCCCCATTTTTTCAATCCGAACGAGGTAATAACCAAATCCGGCTTACCCACAATGTGAATTTTACCAACTTTTCCAAGATTTACTACCGGTCTCATACAGGTTAGCAATTTTACTCTTGCATTATTTCTCTCATTTGATTCTTTTACTGCATGGTTGGTGTCAATCACAAGTTTTATTCTGTTTTTACCACTTTTTAATTTAAGATTTTTAGCACCTGGGAACCATATGAAACTGATGGCTCCTCTTCCTTTTGAAAGCTTTCTACCTTTATCTACGGCCGAGAGTCTTATGCCTCCCCATGGCTTATTGTTATTATACATCTGCAATGCAACACCATTGTGTGAATCATATCCGGAAACAGGAACTCTTCCTTTTGTAATATTTGCTATTGTGACTCTGATTCCACAGCCAGTTGTCATTTTTATACTTTTAACAACCAAATCAGGCAATATTTTTCTAAATAAAGGTTTTTTGCCGATTGGTTTAAAGCTCAAATTTGAAGCACATTTGAGTTTTACAGATTTTATATTGTTTCTCTCATTTGACTCTCTGACTTCTCTTGTTATATCTACTATTGCTGTGATCGTTTCGGACCCTTTTACTTTTAAATTGCTTTTATAAACTGCAGCTCCACCAGGCTTTAACAATTTTTTTCTTCTGTCAAATTTCCATATCGTAGCACCGCCCCAGCTTCTTCCGTTTACCTTTAAATATACACTTGAACTTTTTGGTTTTCTTTTCGTCCACACAGCAACAGGTATCTTTCCTTTTCCAGCGTTTCTTACTCTTACTAGTACTTGACACCTTCTATTAAGATATACTTTATCTATAAGCAAATCCGGAAATTTTGCTCTTCGAGCCCTGCCGTGAGAACCTTTTCTTCTATATACCATTCTGCCTAAAACAAGATCATTTGCTGCTGCTGCAGATACTTTAACTCCTTTTGCAACTTCATATACGACACCATCCACTTTTACCAGGCCATGTCCAAGCACTTCGCCAAGCAATAAACCATCATATATGATTGTTTTTCCAACAAAAACCAAACCTTTTCCCACTGTAGAATAGTATATTTTACCGATTTTAAAAACACCTTTTGAAGCACTTCTTGTAGTTTTGTAGATGCGCTTTCCTATAGCAATATAGCCCTTTCTTACACTTTTTCCGATAACCTTGCCTTTATAAAATATCCTTTTGCCCTTTTTTACATATTTTCTTCCTTTGTGAACTATTTTTTTAGCTTTTTTCTTGACACTATTGTAAGCTTTCTTTAAGTAATTAGCTTGCAAATCAGTCACATTCCCTGAAAAAACCAATATAGAAAATGTTAATAATAATACACCCAATACGCTACTAAACCATTTCATTTCATCCTCCTTATAATATTTTTATTTTTACTAAAGTTGAAATACGAATCAAGTCACAACTGTATGAGATATTTTTTATTGAAAGATTTTTATATGTTTGATTTGTCAGAAGAAATTCAGGGAAGACAATAATATTATAGTCTGCAAAGGTTAATACACGGATATCGTAAGAAATTAAACAATTTTGAACATAAGATTCTACCACTGTAGCAAATAGGAAAAATTTAACTTTTTTTAACATAATAATAAAACAACACATGGCCGACACCTTTTATATTTTATTATTTGGGAAAACATCTGCATTCATCTTGTTTTCTTAGATTTTTTAGTTTTACTCTCTTTGTATGTTTGGTATTATTTATTACTCCACCAACGAATAAACCAAGCTATATTAAATATAATATACAGCTATTCTTCTTAAAATATAATTAAACTACAGTTAATTATATTTTAAGATCTGGCAGTCGTTATAGTAAGAATTGGAATAAGTTTTTATTTTTCTTCGTAAGCACCAATTGAAAGTATCTTTTCGACTCTTCTCTTTACTCTCTCTTCGCTACTTATTGTACCCACATCATCAAGAAATTTTAAGAAGTACTCTTTTATAGCTTTTGCGGCTCCTGCTTTGTCTCTGTGAGCTCCTACAATTGGCTCATCCAAAATATCGTCTACTAAGCCCAGCTTGTACAAATCATCAGCTGTTATCTTCATGGCTTTTGTAGCAGCTTCTTGTTTAAGAGGATCATTCCATAGTATAGCAGCACAACCCTCTGGTGAAATAACAGAAAAAACAGAGTATTTCATCATCACAAGTCTATCCGCAACACCAAGAGCCAGTGCTCCTCCGCTTCCGCCTTCACCAATGACAATTGAGAGTATTTTTGTCTTAAGATCACTGAGCTCAAAGAGATTCCTAGCTATCGCTTCGCTTTGTCCTCTCTCCTCTGCCTCAAGTCCGGGAAAAGCACCTGGAGTATCTACTAAAAAGAGGATGGGGATGTCAAATTTTTCTGCCATTTTGGCAATTCTAAGAGCTTTTCTATAGCCTTCGGGGTGAGGCATACCAAAGTTTCTTTTCAACTTATACTTTGTACCTCTACCTTTTTGTTGGCCTATAAGAATAACTTTTTTACCGCCGATATAACCCAAATATGCTAAAATAGCCTGATCATCTCTAAAAGCTCTGTCTCCATGTATCTGATAACCATCATCTAAAATCAATCTAACATAATCCATAAAATATGGACGATCTGGATGACGGGCTAATTGAAGTTTTTGATAATCATCAAGGTTTTTATAAACCTTGGAGACCTCTTTTTTTAAGTTTTTTTCTAAAATTTCGACAGCAGGAGTATCACCCTTGATTTTGGCACTTGAAATTGCCTCATCAAGCTCTTTTATATTGTGCTCAAAATCAAGATAAGTTGCCATATGTCTTCCTAGATTTTTTTAAAAATAACAGAACCATTAGTTCCGCCAAAGCCAAAAGAGTTGCTCATAACAATATCTGTATCAACTTTTCTGGCTTCATTTGCTATATAGTCCAAATCACAATCAGGATCTGGGTTTGTAAGATTTATAGTAGGAGGTAAAATTTTATCTCTCAATGCCAAAAGTGACACAACAGCTTCTATGGTTCCTGCGGCTCCCAAACAGTGTCCAATTTGACCTTTTGTTGAACTTACCAATGGTATATTTTCACCAAAAAGTCTCTTGATAGCAGCTGTTTCATTTTTATCATTTGCTGCTGTACTTGTTCCGTGGGCATTTATGTAGTCTATCTTTGGTTTTCCTGCCATCTCATAAGCAGCCCTCATCGCTCTAAAAGCACCGTCAGGATCTGGTGTAGTTATATGGTAAGCATCTCCACTCTCGCCAAATCCTATCACTTCACCATATATATTTGCACCCCTTGCCACAGCGTCATCATAAGATTCAAGTACGAGTGCACCTGCGCCCTCGCCCATAACAAAACCATCTCTGTCTTTATCAAAAGGTCTTGAAGCAAGCTGGGGTTCATCATTTCTGGTTGAGAGTGCTTTCATAGACGAAAATCCTCCAACTCCAACGGCACATATAGCTGCTTCTGCTCCAACAACAAGCATCTTATCAGCACCACCCAACATAATAGTTTTGGCAGCCACACTGATAGCATGTGTACCTGCCGCACAAGCTGTAACTGAAGATATATTTGGTCCTTTGATTTTATGCTCAATCGCTACAAAACCACCTAGCATATTTACCAATGCTGAGGGGATAAAAAATGGGGAAATTCTTCTTGGACCTCTGTTGTCGCAAACCAAAGAGTTTTTTTCTATTGCTTTTAATCCGCCTATTCCCGAAGCTGAACTGACACCAAATCTATCACCATCATATGAGTCAAAATTTGCATCTTGCATAGCTTCTGTGGCAGCCTTTATACCTAATTGGATAAATCTATCTGCTTTTTTAACATCTTTTGGGTTCATAACAGTCTTAGGATCAAAATCAGTAATCTCTCCGGCAATCTTAACTGAATGATTAGTTGTATCAAATGAACTAATCCTTTTAATGCCACATTTTCCATCAACGATGGCTTTAAAAGAACTCTCTTTGTCAGAACCAACTGAATTTATCATACCCAAACCCGTCACTACCACTCTTCTCAAAACAACTCCTTAATTTACACTCAAAAAAACACCAGGTATCCTGTACCCAGTGTTAAAAATAATCTTATTATATTTTTATTTGTGCTCTTCTATATATTTTATAGCATCGTTTACTGTTACAATTTTCTCAGCATCTGTATCAGGAATCTCTATATCAAATTTTTCTTCCAATGCCATAACCAACTCTACAACATCCAATGAATCAGCACCTAAATCTTCTACAAATTTCGATTCCTCTTTTACTTCATCAGGATTTACATTTAATTGCTCAACAACAACTTCTTTTACTTCATCGATTAGTGCCATCACTAACTCCTTTAAAAAATTTTTATTATTTTATCTAAATTAACTTTAAAATAAGTTACATATACATTCCGCCATTTACTTTTAAAGCAATTCCTGTTATATATGAAGAGTTGTCGCTAAGTAAAAATGCAACACTCTGCGCTATATCCTTCGGAGTTCCAAACCTCTTTAAGGGTATTTTATCCGTATAAGTTTTCTTCATCTCATCACTTAATTGTTGCGTCATCTCAGTCTCTATAAATCCGGGAGTTATCGCATTGCACCTGATACCTCTAGCACTTGCTTCAAGAGCAAAACTCTTTGTCATAGCTATCAATCCACCTTTGCTTGCACTATAGTTTACCTGCCCGATATTCCCGGTTTCACCTATGATTGAAGAGATATTTACTATGCTTCCAAATCTCTTCTTATTCATCACTTTTAACGCTTCGCGGCATCCAACAAAAGCCGAAGTAAGATTGACTTTTATGACTGATTCAAAATCCTCGGTTTTCATCCTGATAGCAAGTTTGTCATTTGTAATGCCTGCATTATTTACGAGATATGAGAGCTCGCCATCGCTTTGGACAATAGTTTTTACACCATCTATAAAAGCATCTTCATCAGCAACATCAAAGCCGATAACAGCGGCAACTCCGCCATTGGCTTCTATTTCTGCTTTTACACTATCTGCTTCTTGTGGACGAGAACGATAATTTATCCAAACTTTTAAACCAAAACTAGCCAGAGTGATAGCAATCTGTTTGCCAATACCACTCGCAGCACCTGTAACTAAAACATTTTTTCCGCTAAATTTCACACCTTATCCTTTCAAACCAGTGGTTTATCCATCTCTTTGGGAGCTTCTAAGCCCATTAATTTTAAAACTGTTGGAGCTATATTGTTCAAACCGCCATCTTTTACTTTTTTTACACCCTTTGATTTTACGAAACAAAATACATCAAATGTTGTATGATTTGTCAGCATCTCTCCCTTGTCATTCGACATCTGTTCGCAATTTCCGTGATCACTTGTCAATATAAAAGAATAATCTTTCTCATCACATTTATTTAAAATTCTTCCCAGTTGTTTATCGACTGCCTCTACCGCCTTCACTGCTGCATCGTAGTTTCCCGTATGTCCCACCATATCACCGTTTGCAAAATTAACAACTATAAAATCATACCCTGCGTCCATAGCTGTCAAAACTGCATCTCCTACTTGTTCACTACTCATCTGCGGTTTCATGTCATAAGTAGCAACTTTTGGGCTGGGTATAAGCACTCTACTTTCACCGCTGTCCGGCTCTTCTGTGCCACCGTTTAAAAAAAATGTTACATGTGCATACTTCTCCGTCTCAGCTGTATGAAGTTGAGAAAGGTTGTTTTGGGATATGACATCTGCCAGTGTATTTCTTGGTGGAGTCGAAGGGAACATCACCTCAAAAGGATATGAACTGTCATACTCTGTCATGGTGATACTTTTAATCCCGCTGTTTTTTCTTTTAAATTTAGGAAATTTAGGAAAACCTATCGCTTTTGAAAGCTCTCTCATCCTGTCATTTCTAAAATTTGCAAAAACCACACCGTCATCTTCACTCATACCATGATAGTTTTTCATGCTGACCGGCTCTATAAATTCATCTGTGATATCTTTTGCATAAGAGTGCTCTATGTACTCTAGCGGACTATCATCTGTTTTTACACCGGCATCTACTATGACTCTATAAGCACGCTCAACTCTATCCCACCTGTTATCTCTATCCATAGCATAAAATCTTCCGCTAATCGTAGAAATTTCTATATTGACATCGCAAATCATCTCTAACTCTTTGATAAAATCCACACCCGAGGCAGGAGAGACATCTCTTCCGTCTGTGATAACATGTAGATGAACTTTTTTACCTGCATCTTTTGCAATTTTTGCAAGGGCCGTGATGTGGTCAATATGAGAGTGTACGCCACCATCACTGAGCAGTCCTATTATATGTATATCGCCATTGACTTTCAGTATGTCTTTTAAGGCCGGATTATTTTTTAGTCTGTTCTCTTTGATGCTGAGCGAAATTTTTACAAGGTTTTGATACATCACCCGACCGGCACCAATACACATGTGTCCCACTTCACTATTTCCCATTTGACCCTCAGGCAAACCAACTGCGATACCTGAAGTTTTTATCAATGAATTTGGAATCTCTTTGAAAAGTTTATTATAAGTGGGTTTTATGGCATTTGCAAAAGCGTTTGCTCTAGAGTCCGGATTGTATCCTATGCCGTCTGTTATAACTAAAATAGTTTTTTGAATATCTTTTTTCACTTAAATTACCATCCTATAAGTAATATTTTACTAAAATAATACTTTCAAAAACTATAAATGGATTTTTTATGCTTTATTGGCTCTATCAAACAACTCAAATTAATATTTTTCAATACATCACTGTTCGTTCTGGCATAGCTTTTTTTATCTCCCTTTTTATAAGTATGTACCTTATGCCGAAATTCATAAAATGGGCAAAAAATAAAAATGCAAACCAACCTATATACTCTTTGGCACCACAAAGTCACCAAGCAAAGGGAAAAACACCTACGATGGGGGGACTGGTCATAGTTTTTTCTGCTCTTATGGCTATACTTATGTGTGTAAATCTTACAAATATATTTGCGTTGATTGGTTTTGGAGTTATAACTCTTTTTGGATTGATTGGTATAAAAGATGACATATCAAAAATTGTCGGCAAAGATAACACTTCTGGATTAAGTGCAAAAGTAAAATTCTTCATGCAATTTTTCTCTGCCCTCGTAATCGGTTATTTTTTATACAACAATACTATACTCAATACCGAACTCTATATACCGTTTTACAAACATCCCATCCTAAACATTGGGTGGTTTTCTGTTGTATTTTGGGCACTTGTTATGGTCTCATCAAGTAATGCTGTTAATCTCACAGATGGATTAGATGGATTGGCAACAGTGCCATCTATACTCTCTATGTTAACTCTTGGTATATTTGTGTATATTAGCGGACATGCTATACTCAGCGGATATCTTCTTTTGCCAAAAATCAGCGGCATAGGTGAAGTTGTGATTATAGCAGCAGCACTCATCGGAGCACTTGTAGGATTTCTTTGGTATAACTGTTATCCTGCCGAAGTATTTATGGGAGACAGTGGGAGCTTGAGTCTAGGTGCATTTATAGGATATATGGCGATAATCTCTAAAAATGAATTTTTGCTTATACTCATAGGTTTTGTATTTGTTCTTGAAACCGTTTCTGTGATTTTGCAAGTTGGAAGTTTTAAAACCAGAAAAAAAAGAGTTTTTTTGATGGCTCCAATACACCACCATTTTGAGATAAAAGGGTGGGCGGAAAATAAGATAATAGTAAGGTTTTGGATAATGGCACTCATATCAAATATCATAGCATTAACGGCTCTTAAAATAAGATGATAGCACTGTTTGGACACGGGAGAACAGCTAAAGCCATAGCAAAAAGATTTCAAAACTGCCAGATTTTTGATGACCATTTCCATCAAAAAAGTTTAGATGAGTTTGGAAATGAACTTTTGCCTCCCAGTGAGTTTGATCCGTCAAAAACTGATATTCAGATACCCAGCCCCAGTTTCCCGCAAAACCATCCTCTCATGAAAAAAGCCACAAACCTGCAAAGTGAGTATGACTTTTTTCAAAAAGATATGCCAAATTCAATCTGGATAAGCGGAACAAACGGCAAAACAACCACTACACAAATGTTGGATTTTATATTTAAAAAAAGAGGTGGTGAGTCTGGAGGAAATATAGGAAATCCACTTGCAAACTTGGATAAAAATAGCTCGATGTGGATACTGGAAACAAGCTCATATATGCTCCACCAAACAAAAATTGCCACTCCAAATATATACCTTTTGCTACCCATAAAGCCAGATCATTTAAGTTGGCATGGAAACTTTGAAGAGTATGAAAAAGCAAAACTCAGCCCACTTTATAGAATGCGCGAGGGCGATATAGCAATCATCCCTGAAAAATACAAAGAGATAAAAACAGCTGCCCATCTCATTGGCTACAAAGATGAGTTTGACCTCTCTTACAAGCTGGATATTGAGATAGAAAAAGTAAAGTTTCAAACTCCTTTTCTACTGGATGCTCTACTTGCACTCTCTTGCGAAAAGATACTCTTGGGCGACATAGACTATAAAAATTTCAATCTTTTTAAAACTGATAAACATAAACTTGAAGAATTCAAAGACAAAGAGGGCAAAATTTGGGTAAATGACTCCAAAGGGACAAATCTAGACGCAACACTTGAAGCCGTAAAAAGGTACAAAGAGAGGGATTTGATACTCATACTTGGCGGTGATGACAAAGGGGTTGATTTGAGCCCGCTTTTTGAGATGCTCAAGCCTCTACATGTAGAAGTCTTTGCCATAGGTACAAATACTGATAAAATAGTCGATTTTTGCAATAAGATTGATAAAAAAGCAACTGCTTCATATGAGCTCAAAATTGCGATGCAAAAGATAAAAAAAATACACACAAAAAACAGAGTGGTTCTTCTCTCGCCGGCTGCCTCAAGCCTGGATCAATTCTCATCTTATATACAAAGAGGGGATCAGTTTAAAGATTTAGCATATAAACTCTCTTAGGTTCAAGCTTACTGCTACACCAAGTAATCCTTTGGTAATTTTAGAGTTAGACTAATCGGACAGTGATCACTACCATATATCTCATTATAAATTTTAGCATCAGCTATATACTGCTTTAAATCTTTTGAAACATAAAAATAGTCTATTCTCCATCCCACATTATTGCCTCTTGCTCCTGCTCGATATGACCACCAAGAGTATCTATCTTTTATATCGCCATTTACATACCTATATGTATCTATAAATCCGTGTGATAGAAATTTGTCTATCCAATCTCTCTCAATTCTCAAAAATCCGGATGTATTTTCATTGGCTTTTGGACGGGCAAGGTCTATCTCTTTATGGGCTGTATTTACATCCCCGCAAATGATTAGTGATTTGCCGTCTTTGCGAAGATTTTGACAGTGCTCAAAAAACCTCTCATAAAAAGCCATTTTATACTCCAGCCTCTCTTCATTTCTTTGCCCATTTGGAAAATAGACATTTAGAAATGCTATATCTCCAAAATGAAATTCATTGATTCTACCCTCGTCCAATATATCTACATTACGGGCAGTATCAACTTTTGCGGAAGGCAGAGCACTAAAAAGTGCCACACCAGATTGTCCTTTTTTGCTTGAAGAGTTTATATGTATCTCAGAAAATTCTTTATCGAAAATAGTTGAGGGTATCTGCTCTTTTTGAGCTTTTATCTCTTGAAGAGCCAAAAAATCAACCTCAACCCCATCTATCCAGCTAAGAGCCTGTTTCTTATCTACTGCTCTTATGCCGTTTACATTCCATGATATAAAATTAAGTTCTTTCATTTTTTGCCTTTTGATATGTTTAAGTATTATCTATATTTTAGCATCACTAAGCTCATTATAAGGCTGTAGGACTATTCACTGTTATCCAAGTGTGTATAAACTGCTCTGTTTCTACCTTTGTTTTTTGCCAAATAGAGCATTTTATCAGCCACCCTAATCGCTTCCTTGAGTGTTTTGCTTTTGTCCGGATTTACATTTACTCCTATAGACACGGATGCTTTTATACTTAAATTTTCATTTATCCTTATCTTTTCATTAGCGATACTTTCACGAATTCTTTCAGCTATCTGTATCACCTCATCATCACTCTTTGGCCATTTCAAAAAAATCAAAAATTCCTCTCCACCATATCTTATAACCCTGTCTTCCATTCTTGTTTCACTCATCATTTTTTTTGCAATTGAGCCCAAAACTATATCTCCGATATCATGACCATATTTATCGTTTACCAATTTAAAATGATCGATATCCAACATCATTATAGCTATTTTTTTAAGAGTGATTTTATTCCAAATCTCTTTCAGATAGTTTCTGTTGTATAATCTTGTCAAAGGGTCTACAATACTCTTTTTACGCTCCGTATAAAACATATACATCTGCATCAAAACCACTAGAATTATGGCTACCAAAACAAATAGAAATACCCTTAAAAAGTTATATAGTGGAATTAAAAATTTATTTAAATTTTGATACTCTTTGGTTGATATATCCAATACCAAAACCGCCTTTACATCTCCACCTATTTTCATAGGATGCAGATATGTTATCCATAGCCCATCGACTTTTTTCTGAAAGCCGTACATTGGGCGACCTGCTCTCAGACATGCTGCCCATAGATTTTCCAACAAAGGATAAAACTTCTGCTTGAATTCACCTTTGTCCACTCCGTAAGAGCCATCAAGCAAATATCGATATACACCATTTTTATCTTTATATATGACATAAATATACTTAAATTCATCAGTTACATTTAAAGATAAAAAACCAGATATATCTTCTCTAAGATTTCTATTCTGAAACAACAGTGAAAAATCACCTGTGATTTTATTGCGGATATGTAAGATAATTTTATCAGTTAAAGCGCTGGCACGATTTATCTCTATCTTGTTGATCTCAGTATTGGTTTCTTTAATGACTTTACCAAACTGATAGTACAATCCGCCAATCATTACGATAAAAATAACGGAAACAAGAAAGAAAAAAGAGTTGATTGAAAAATTAAATTTTTTCATAAATACTTTTGCTATTCTATATATTTCTTAAAATCTTTAGGCAAATTTATACCTAAAGATTTAAGTTGTTTTTCTCTAAATATTATATTTGGCCTTCCTTTCTGCCAGAAAAAAGCCCCAACTATCACAGGCGAGTGTTCATACAAATAGTATGAAGTGGAAAATATAAGACTTGTTTTACACTTTTTATCTATATCGCTGTCTTTTGAAGTAAATACGATATCGGCCTTACCACAAGAGACAAGTTTGAGATTTTTTTCATACTTTTCAATACCTTTAAAATTTTTATCGTCTATGCATATATTTACATTTTTTTTATGCACTAAAGAGTGTGCAATCGAAGAGAGTATCTGAGCTTCTAGCTTTTTTACATTCGAACTTAAAAGAGATGATATGATTAAGGCAGACAGTAAAAATATCTTCAAAACTCATACTCCATACCAACCCAAACTGTTCTGTCAAAAACAGAAATATTATCTAGCGTGGTTACCTGTAAAGTCAAAGGATTGACCCTATAGTAGTCAGTTTTTAAAGCATCTTTAAAGAGATTCTCTCCTTTTAGAAAAAAAGAAAGATGCTTAGAATATGGATAACTTAAAGTCAAATTATAGTTCCAGCCTGCTGAAGCATTACTATACCCGCCCCGGTATGCAATAGAATTATAGGTATCTATCTTGGCAATTTTTTTAAATAGCGTCAAATATCCTCCATATCTATTGTGATATCTATCGTTTGAATTTTTACCATAGTTTTCAAAAACAACCCAAAAATTAAACTCTATTTTATCTGTATCATTTAAATTATAGTTGCTTTTAAAAGATGCTGAGTCAAAGATAAATCTATTGTTATTATTTTTAAAACTACCCAAATCAAAGTAGATGGAGTTGTTCATCACTGTTCTAGCGAGAAGCAAGGATGTTGTTACATCTTTGTATCTCCAAATTGACTTTGTAGATACAGAGTACGCCTCTTCAGAATTTAGATTATTTGATTCATAACCAAGTGAATCATTTACAAAGAGTTCATAAGGAGTAGGTCTGAATTTCCCATAAAACAAAAAAGACTTTTGCGTAAAATTATCTGTGCTGTAGAGGTGTCCTATTCTAGCCCCACATATCATCTCATCTTTAATTTTTGCATTTTCAAAATATTTCTGTATATTTGCAGATAAAACCAAGCGATTGTGCTCATCAAGCAGATAGTCCGCTTCACTGAAAATCGAAGTGATATTTTCACTATTATAGTTGCTGTCCGTCGTAACTTCCACATCATCTCTACTATGAACATCGTTGGTGAATTTTTTATATCTATTTCCAAAACCAAGCAACAATGAAAGCTTGTCTATTTTTAATTTTTTTGTGATTTGAGTATCTAGCAAATGCTCGTTAACCTTGATTCTTTCGTTGTAATATCGAGTATAGAAAGGGGGATTTAAACCTATTGGAGCATTTGAACCATCTCGGTAATCATTATGCAAATACGAATAATTGATATTTGCTTTGAGACTTTTATCCAGTGACTTATAACTATACCCTGTATAGAGATATGAAAAATCAGTACCGGAATCTTTTGGTGTCATATTCCAACTCTGCCCTATAAAATTTCCCATGCTGCCTTTTATCACCTGAAATTCAAATCTGGAAGTAGGCATTGTAACTTGAGCGTAAAAATCTTCGCTCTCTTTGCTCCTTGAAAGTATGCTACCTGCTTTATAAAGCTTTTCCCGTTTTAGGTTACGATGATTTCCATATACAAAATAGGAAAAATCTTTCATATCCTTAGATATATATCCATACGCATCATTTGTGCCGTAACTTCCACCCGAAACTCCAACCAAGGTTGTATTTTCCCTCTTGCCTGTCTTGGTATATGCTTTTATCACTACGGTTGTAGGTTCGATTGAAATTTCATAAGATGGGATTCCCATATAGATCTCTACATGATCAATATATGCCATATCGATTTGCCCAAGAATCTGAAAACCACCACCAAACAGAGGCGACAAGAACTCACGATCATTTATATATATGCGGATTCTAGCCGGATTGTTTGCCTGGTATGGTTGATAGTATGGGGCACTCAACCCTCTGGAGTCTTCATTGTATCTCACAAATGGAATCTTCTCGATTAACTCTTTTAATGATTTGACTTTCATCCTGTCGAGATCTTGGCGAGTAAAAATTGTAAGATACCCTGCACTCTCTTTTTTTGTATGTACCGACAGGTCATCTTTTTGTGCCAGCTTATTTAGCAGTGCGTCTATATTTTGTGCGTAAACTACTTGTACAAGCATTATAATTATAGCGATATATCTGTTTATATTTTCAAACATCCAATCCCAAGCCCTGTTTTTATCTTATTGCTCCACCAAAAGCCTATGTATTTACCTGATAAAGTAATTATATTGTACATAATACTTCCTTAAAAGTCAGATAAGCAAACATTAAAGTTATTAAGATATAATTTCAATCTCAATTTAAGTGGCTTGATAGCTCAGTCGGTAGAGCAGGTGACTGAAAATCACCGTGTCGGCAGTTCAATTCTGTCTCAAGCCACCACCCTCTTGTTTTATATTTTATTCTAACTATTCTTAAATTTTTAAAGGATTATGTTATTAGTCTGTTTTTACAAGGTTTTTTGATCAGTTTTAGTCTTATTGTGGCGATTGGTGCCCAAAATATCTATGTACTTAAAAAAGGCTTGCTAAAAGAGCATACTCTCCTTATAGCCATCATCTGCTTTTCGCTCGATGCAACACTGATAGTCACCGGTGTCAAAGGTGTAGGTAAAATTTTAGAACTCTATCCCTCATTTTTTATATATATTACCTGGTTTGGTATTATATTCTTAAATATTTATGGAATCATCGCATTAAAAAATATCTTTTCAACCCAAAAAATGAAAATAATCGCAAAGAGAGAGAAAAGTGATTTTGGCAAAACCATACTCTCCACCCTTGCCATATCTCTTTTAAATCCACATGTTTATTTGGATACTATGATGCTGATAGGCTCTATAGGAAGTCGTTTTCAAGGAGTCAAACAAAACCTGTTCATACTTGGTGCCATAAGTGCATCTTTTATATGGTTTTTCTCTTTGGCTTACGGAAGCAGGTTACTGATACCTCTGTTTAGAAAACCTTTCACTTGGAAGCTTTTAGATATGCTTACGGCATTTATAATGTTTTTCGTCGCTTATAATTTCTATCAAGCTCTAATCTGACTATTTTTTATTATGAAAATTTTTAGCTTGCCATTTTAATCGTTTGTATTTTAGCTGGGAACGAATATTTTTAAACTTTTCCAGATCTTGAGTATGTATGCTTATATTTGTATGCTCTATATCTTCATCTCCCTCTATCTCTATATTTCCGGCTTTGCTCATCGCTATTTTTTGTGAAGGAAAGACACTTCTGTGCCCGGAAACCAAAAAAGCAACAATAGCTGAAATAGCCGCATAATGTGCTATCTCTATACCAAAAAGTTCAACCGCCATTATGACCGAAGCGATAGGCGCATTTGTAGTGCCTGCAAGAACACTGACGAAGCCGAGTGCAGCAAAGAGTGCCACTTCGTTATGCATCAAATGCCCAAATAAAACCCCACTTGTGGCACCCACATAAAATATAGGTGTTACTATTCCTCCGCTACCGCCGCTTCCCAAAGAGATAGAAGTAAAAATGGTCTTTAAAATAAAATCATACCAGTGAATATCTGCAGATAAAAAACCCTCGGGGTCAAGAGCATTTTCGATCACATTCAGACCTAAGCCCAAATATCGATCACCTACCATTAAAGTTGCCAAAACCATCACTACACCAGCCACAAATGCTTTCAAATAAGGACTGGCTTTTATCTTACTTATCGCATGTTCGGTGTCATTTAAAACAGTTATGAAAAAATCGGCCACAAATCCAAAAAATACGCCGGCAACTACAACTTCTGCGATCAATACCAAATCAAGATTGACCGCTTTGTAGAAATGTATATCAAAATAGGTATAATCCACACCTAAAAATTGAGCCGTTGTAAATGCTGCAAATCCTGCTATGAAAGACGGAAGAAGAACATCATATAAAATTATACCTATGGTTAAAACCTCGATACCAAAAATTGCTCCGGCTATCGGTGTACCAAATACAGAAGCAAAACCTGCACTGATACCGCAAATAACTAATTTTTTCCTATCAACATCACTAAATTTCAAAAGCGATGCGATAACAGAAGAGGCACCTGCACCTATTTGCGCTCCCGGTCCCTCTTTTCCGACAGAACCGCCCGCAAATATAGTAAAAATCGTTGCCAGAAGTTTTATAGGCATAACAGCAACTGCAATCTTTCCGCTTTTTTTATGAACAGCCTCTATGACTTTCTCCGTCCCATGACCTTGTGCATTCGGAGCAAATGTTTTGATTATAAATATCGTCAACGGAAGAGCCAATGGAAGAATGAAATAATACGGAATCCCCAAAACCCCTCTATGATCAACAGAATACTCCAAAAGCCATAGGAAAAGTGTCATCAATGCACCTATTATTACTCCCATAACGGAGGATAAAAATAACCACTTGGTTACACTAAAAAATATGACGGTCTGTTCAGTTATATGTTTTCTCACAAATTACTCTTATAGGGAATTTTTACTCTATAAAACTATACCCTTTTAAATCTTACATATCGTTTTATCAGTCAGTCAAAAGCAATACTTAAGTTTTGTTTAATCACAATTTTTAACGCAAATCCTATGTGGTATAATCTCTCCTCCGCATCCTATAAAACAACTATCATACACATCATCGCAACCACACTTTTCAACACATCTGTTTTGTTGCTTAGCCAAAGTCTCTTCAAATGTGATATATTTAGGTGCTTTTGGCTCTCTTGGCCTGCTTCTGCTTAGCTTTTTTATTATATAACTTAATTCATTTTCTCTCTCACACGCATAATTATCGCCATTTTTCGAACATTTGTCGCTAAAGTATTTCCAATCACTATATCTCTGTTCGTATCTGTTTTGCCAATCAAAGATATTAAAATTATAGTCATTTAGCCTTGCCTGATAGCGGTTATATCTCTTTTTATAATTCTTATCTGATTTGATTTGTATCTGCTTTGCTTTATCATAAGCATAACTCAAACAGTCACTATAATCCTCTGCGCATTTTTGTTTGCATTTTTGTTTTGCTTTAGAGCAGTTTTTCAAACACGCTCTGGAACCTGTATCAAGTGGGGGTATGTATTGATTTCTTATGACATACCGAGGAGCACATCCGGCAAATAGAAAAACAAAACCCAAAACAAACACTATAGTTTTCATATCAACTCCTTTTAGAGTAGCATATCAAATATTTGTGGAATAAATGTGTTATTTCCACTCCTTTTTATCTATACTTTCATCAATCTCTCGTCCAATATCTTGATGTAGGTCCCAATAATACTCTACAAAAGATCTAACGAGAGTATCTTTTGGCAGATAATCACCACTCTCTTTGGATGCAAATTTTTTCAAAAATTCATTTGCATCTCTTTTATACAGATAATGCTCAGCCAACTCCTTATAAGTTTTAAGATACCAATTTTTCAACCTACTGTAAAATTCATCCCCTACATGTAGAGTCAATTTTCCATCAAATTCCAACACTCCGCTGTCAAATAATCCTTTTAAGTGTATCAATCCTTCGCAATAGTATGGCTCAACCTCACCTGTTTTTCTCCATGCTATCAAACTGACTGCCCTTTTGATAAGCTCTAAAAATACATACTCTCCAATCTCTTTGTCTTCATTCATAAAAAATGCTACCAAACCACCGGATGTTGCCTTAAACTCCTCTATGTTTTTAAACACGCCACTTGCATTCATCACTGCTTCAGTATCACTGTCAAGCCACAAGATATGTCCAAACTCATGCCCTATCGTACTTACTTCATATACTCTATGCCAGATTTTACTTTTTTTAAAAATCAACTCTCTCTCTTTACGGATAAAATTATCACCAAAAACTATCCTGTTTATCTTAAGAAATGGTTTTGCTCTTTGGGTATCTAGTATATTGTCCGCAAAAGCAAATATTTTTTTACCCTCTTCTTTGCTTACCAATTCATCATTTGGCACAACTTGAGCTGAAAAAAGACCATTAAATTCACTTGCAAAAAAGAGAGCGGGACGGCCAATGTAAAGCTGAACCCTTTTTAGATTTTCAACCGTTCTATTTTGTATTTGCTTATAACTTTTGTCAAATTTTTCAAAAAGTTTTTTATACATGGAATATATAGATTCATAAGTCTTATTTGCACCTGAATTATCAGGATTTGAAATCCTAACATCCCACTCCAGTGCAACTGCTTTTCTATAATGGTCCTCATAATACTCAAGTGGATGCCCTACTTGTATAGGTGAAGTAATCTTCATCCATGCCCTGTCCACATCTCTCCATCTTGAGAGTAGCAGGGTTTTGTTTTTTTCACCAAAGGCAATCTTAAGAGATTTAAAATACTCTACATACTCCTCTTTTTGATTTGTATCATTATCTTCCAGTCCTTCTAAAACTTCTACTAAATCATCAAGTTTTTTGCATATTTTTTCCACAAAATCACTAAAAAACTGTGCATAAGTTTGAATTTTGTATTCTCCTTCATCTTTTGCTAACACACAGTAGGATCTATCTGCTGGTTCACCATTTTCATCTCTGCCAAAAAGCTCATTTTTTCTCAAAAAATCTATCACTCCGTCACCGTATTTTTCTTCCAATTCTCGGTTTATGGTATCGATAATATACTCATTCCAATCAAACTGCCACTCACTCATAACCAAACCAATCTCATAAACACCACTCAACAATTCTCTATAAAACTGGTTTAACAAATCTCTATTTTTTATCTCTTCTATCAGTTTTTTCTCTCTCTTTAGATGAAAATTCTTCGTCCAAAGATACGCAAGGGCTCTTTTTTTCTTTATATCTTCTTTGCTTTTCTCTTCTTTAGCAAGTACTTGAACAAACTGCTCATCTCTTAGATTTATTAATCTTGAAAGCAGAGCCAAATAATTTTCTTTATTATGTTTTAGTTCACATTCATCCAAAAATTCATCCACATATTTGCAAATTTCATCATTTCTATACTCTGTGTTTTCCACCAATCCATAAAATAATCCCAACTCTTTTTGATTTTTGCTAACCAAATCGTAAAATTGGGCTAAATCACCTTTAAATTTCTCATTCACAACTTTTCCTTTGCAATTTAATTGCAGTATTATAGCAAGTAAGTTATAATACTTCTATGGAGAGTGTGCATGACAAAAGATACAGAAATAAATAACTATCTAATAAAAGGTATCGTTGAAGCAAATCTTAGTTTCTCAAAAGATATGAAAAATCCATTTTCATTGGTAAAATTTGAATACAAAGTTGACTTGACGGATGCCTACTCTTTTAAAGATTTTATCTCTTTTATCCATATTTATACAGATTTTAGCCCTATTTTAAAACAGGGTAAAGATAGCTTTTTGATTTTTTTAAAAGACACAAGGGTACATCAGGCAAAAGCCACGATAAATAAACTCGCATACGAATGTAACAATAAATTTAATATAGATATCAAAGATATCGGTATCACACTCAGCAGTCCGAATGATACCTATAAAACGCTGATGGACAGAGTAGATAAATACTTCGTCATGTCAAAACTTTCAAGTTCTAAAAAAATATTTTACGGTACAGTTGATTTTGACTACTATGACACCATAGATCCTTTAAAAGTCCTACAAAACATATTTAACAAATCAAGCCACATCATTTTAAACAATCTTTACAGGTGTATACCGGTACAATCGGGTGTCAGAGTCAGTGGTTTTAGTGATGGCATAATACAAGTAAAAATAAGTACTGATAAAATTCCTTTCTACGAAAATGAAAAATTCACATTTATTCAGCACGATATGATACCGGACATCATCAAAGCAAGTATCTTAAAAGTAGATAAAAACAGATTTTTAATGGTTTTAGGAAATCTTCAATTTCTCAGATCTTCACCGGTCGAAAGAAGCAGTATAAGAATAAAACCAAATAAAAACATACATGCAATCCTTGCAAAAGCTCACAAAAAATTAGCCGAAGGAAACATAGTAAGTATTTCTGAAAATTCTATCTCGTTAAAAATAGTTTCTGAAAAAGCAAAAGTCTTGACGAGCAGTGATCTGTTTCAAAAAGAGTTAGAGATAAAATTTTTATTGGCAAATGACAAAAAATTTCTCTCTCCAATAAAAGTAAAAGCTTATATATTTAATATAATAGACGATGAAATTATACTAAATATCTCTCCAGACAATAGCGAGAGAAATAGAATCAGAGACTATATATCGATACAACAAAATGAGTTACTAACGGCACTAAAGCTGGAATTGAAGAAATAAAAAGTACAATTCTCTTCTTAAAAGTCAAAAATAATTAAAGGATACTTATGGATTTAAAATCCGTTACTTATATTCAAAAATCAAACACCAAGACCGCTTCAAGTATAGCAGTCAGCCTAATATTTATAACACTTGTTTCATATTATGTATATCTATTTTCATCTCAAATGCCAAACTATCTCCTACTGATGATTTCAGCAGTTTTCGGTGCCTATATGGCGATGAATATAGGCGCAAATGATGTTGCAAACAATGTCGGTCCCGCTGTTGGCTCTTCTGCTATCAGTATTTTTTGGGCGATAGTAGTGGCAGCTATTTTTGAATCTGCTGGTGCCTTGATAGCCGGTGGTGATGTTGTAGGAACCATAAAAAAAGGCATCATAAATCCGGCTCTCATACAAAATGCGGATGTTTTTATATGGATTATGATGGCAGCACTTCTTGCGGGTGCACTATGGTTAAATCTTGCAACTGCACTAGGTGCTCCTGTATCAACCACACACTCTATAGTCGGAGGTGTTACTGGTGCTGGCATAGCAGCTGCTGGATGGGATATAGTAAACTGGATAAAAATGGAAGCTATAGTTGCCAGTTGGGTTATCTCTCCTCTGCTTGGAGGTTTGATTGCAGCCGGATTTCTGATATTTATCAAAAAAACTATTATATTTAAAGAGGATAAAAAAGAGGCGGCCAAGACCATAGTCCCCATCTTGATAGCTATAATGACCTGGGCTTTTTCGACCTATATACTGCTCAAAGGCTTCAAACATATAATTAAACTAAATTTTATAACTGCGAGTATTGCCGGCTTGGCAATATCTTTGATACTCTACTATTTGACCAAACCATCAATTATGAGAGCTGCCGAGAAACTCCCAAATACAAGAATGGCGATAAACAAACTCTTCAATATACCTTTGATATTTTCAGCCGCATTGCTCAGTTTTGCACATGGCGCTAATGATGTTGCAAATGCAGTTGGCCCACTGGCGGCCATAAATGATGCCATTATGCACAGTACATTTTCAGCAAAAGCACATATACCGCTTTGGGTTATGGTGGTGGGTGCTATCGGCATATCACTCGGATTGGCGCTCTACGGACCAAAACTTATAAAAAAAGTGGGGAGTGAGATAACAGAATTAGACCAGATAAGAGCTTTTTGCGTTGCTATGGCAGCTTCTATCACGGTCATCATAGCAAATCAACTTGGACTACCTGTCAGCTCAACCCATATCGCACTAGGAGGAATTTTTGGAGTCGGTTTTCTCAGGGAGTATCTAACAAGGAATGAAGTCCAAGAGATAAAAGAGGAGATTAAAAAAACTCATCTTGAAGAGCAACTTGAAAAACTTGAAGAGTATAAAAATGAGCTGGAATCACTCGGAAAATTAAAAAAAGTTGATCCTTATCTCATCAAAAATCTTATGAGCAAGATAAACGAAGAGAAGAAAATCATCAATAAAATAGATGCTGGCAAGGTCCATATGAGCAAGATTGAGAAAAAAGCCGTAAAAGTGGTAAAAAAACATGAACTTGTAAAACGCTCGGCTATAAAAATGATTGTGGCTGCCTGGTTGATAACAGTACCGGCTGCCGGACTTTTGGCAGCTATGTTTTATTTTATGTTAAGAGGGATATTGATACCCTAGCGTTGGTAATAATAAAAAATACGAACATTTTAAGAAATGTTAAGGTAGAATAAAACACCTTAACATTTTGGTTTTTTTATGAAAAATTTATTTTTAATTTTATTATTTTTCTCTATATCTCTTGCATCGCCAACAACTATAAAAGTAGGGATTTATGAAAATCCTCCCTTGACCTTTACAGACTCAAAAACACAAAAAACAAAAGGCCTTTTTATAGATATATTAAAAAACATATCTAAAGAAAAATCTCTCAAGCTAAACTTTACTCATTGTAAGTTTGCAGAATGTCTCAAACTTTTAATAGATGGCAAGATTGATTTGCTCGGTCCCATAGCATACTCTCCAAAAAGAGCAAAACAAATGCTCTTTTTGGATGAAAACATCTTGTCCAACTGGGGTGTTGTTTATGTAAAAGATGGCTCTGAATTAAGAAATTTTACACTACTTAGAGATAAAAAAATCGCACTCTTAAAAAACGATATATACATCAAACCTTTTATTAAAATGGCAAAAGAGTTTAAAACCAATATAAAAGTAGTCTATTTTGATACATACACAGATATATTTAAAGCTTTGCGAGACGGGAAGGTCTTTGCTGGTGTTGGAGGCAGACTTTTGGAATACAGCATGTATAGTAAATTTCCTTCCATAGAGGAGAGCAGCATCATCTTTAAACCGACAGATATTACATTTGCATTAAAGAAAAAAGATATGAAACTCAAAAAACTGCTAGATAGTACAATTGAAAACTATAAAATAGACAATAAATCGCAGTATTATAAAATTTTGAATCAATATTTGAGCATCAAACCGACCAGACCTTATCTTAAGTTTATAATTTTTACGATATTGTTTTTAATCACTTTTTCCCTGATACTTATGTACATAAATAAACTACTTAATTCCAGGGTTAAAAAAGCCACCAAAGAGCTTTTAGATTCAAAAAACCGTATCAAAAAAAATTTAAACGATCAACTCTATCTCACAGGCATCATAGAGACTGTCAAGGATGTAAATCAGATATTGATTGAAGAGATAAATATCAAGGATAAACTAAACAATATTTGTTGCAGAATCACTGAAAATTCACTCTATTCTTTTTGCATGATAACTCACATAGACAAACAAGCTTTCATAAATATCATTGCTAGAAGCAAGTGTGAACATACTAAAAAAAATCTAAATCTATTTTTCAAAAACAAATCTGTTTTTGAAATTCCTTTTTTAGCTGAAGCTTATAAAGAGAAAAAGTCCTCTGTGAGAAGCATTAAAAATACAAAACTCTTTTCAAATGCGATCAGTTGTGGCTTTTCCTATAGTATGTCCACACCAATTTTTGTTGACAAACAGCTGTCATACATCATATCTGTATTTATAAACAATCCTGAAGGCTTTAAAGACAGAGAAGTCGCTCTCATAAAAGAGCTTAGCGGGGATATAGGCTTGCTTTTAACCATGGAAAAGCTTAAGAGAGATAAAGAAAAAAGTTATGAGCAGATAATAGAATCTCTAAACAAGGCAGTTGAAGCAAGAGATCCATATACTGCAGGACACGATGAAAGAGTGCAAAGATACAGTATAGGTATAGCAAAAAATCTAAATTTAGACCAAAATGATATAGACATTCTAAAAAAAGCTTCACTCGTACACGATATAGGGAAAATTAAAATTCCGGATGCTATCTTATTGAAGCCGGCCAAACTAACAAAAATAGAATATGATATAGTCAAAGAACACCCAAAAGCAGCATACAATATGCTCAAGGATATCTCATTTTTAAAAGAGGAGATAAAAATCATACTATATCATCACGAAAAATATGATGGAAGTGGATACCCTGATGGTCTCAAAGGAGAGGATATTCCACTGTTGTCACAGATACTTTCTATCGCAGATACATTTGATGCTATGACAACAAATAGGATATACAAACAGGCAAAGAGCAAAAAAATTGCACTTGAAGAGCTGGAATCTCTAAGAGACATACACTTTTCAGCTAAGATTATAGATATGGCTATAAAATACTTTCAAGACATTTCTTTAAAGGACAATATATACCAAATGCCGCTAAATTCACTTGAAGAGGCTAGGTTTTCATATTTCTTCAAAGATAGTTCGGTAGATTGTTACAATAAAAATTTCTTAAGATACCTTTTTATAGAAAACAGAGCAAGTATCTACAACTCCGCTTTCACTATAAATCTAAAAGATTTTACTACCTATAATCATATATTTGGCTGGGAAAGCGGAGATGAATTTTTAGCAAATTTTGTAAAATTGCTAAAGCATAAATTTAAAACTGATAAAGTCTTTAGAGTACAAGGAGATGATTTTATTATCCTAGTAAAGAACGATCCAAACATATCCAAAACAGATATCCTCGATAATAAACTTTTTAACAATAAAATAATCACTATAGGTTTTCAGAAAATCAGCATGAAAGAAATCCAAGATATAGAAGACATGAAAGAAATCATAAGAAAACTATAAGAAAAACAGAGTAAAATACTACCACAAAACCTGCTAGGGGTGCATTTTTTGCTGAGAAGAGATTTTGTCTCTAACCCTTGAACCTGAATATGGATAATACCAGCGTAGGAAAGCGAACACTTCACAACTTCTCCCAAAGAGTATATCCAAAGCAGTAAATTTACTTTTAAGGCAAACAGATGCTGAAAATTATGCTAAACAAAAAAGAGAAAGAACTCTCAAAAAATTCATCTTTGAAAGATTTGATCACTATACTGAAACTTGATCCAAAGGGGATAGTTTTAGAGGTAAACCTAGAAATTGTCAAAAGAGATACTTGGGAGGATTTTATCCTAAAAGATGGTGACAATGTAGAGATTATAACTTTTATGGGAGGTGGATAAAATGGATAAACTAAGGATTGGGACAAAAGAGTTTGAAAGTAGATTGCTGAGTGGTACAGGAAAATTTAGAGACAAAAATGATATATCGAAGATGCTAAAAAAGAGTGGTTCGCAGATAATAACCATAGCTCTAAGAAGAGTAAATCTTGAAAATCCGCAAGACAATATACTAGGCTACATACCAAAAAATATAACACTTCTTCCAAACACATCAGGAGCAAGAGATGCAAAAGAAGCTGTGAGGATAGCCCATATAGCCAGAGAGTTTGGGTGTGGAAATTTTATAAAGATAGAGGTCATTCATGATGCAAAATATCTCATGCCGGACAATGAAGAGACTATAAAAGCCACCAAGATTCTAGCAAAAGAGGGTTTCACAGTCCTGCCATATATCACTCCCGATATAATCACATGCAAAAAACTAGAAGATGCGGGAGCTAGCACTGTGATGCCTCTAGGATCGCCCATAGGTTCAAATGCGGGCTTACAGACAAAGAGTCTCTTGGAAATGATTATAGCAAACAGCAATATACCTGTCATCGTAGATGCAGGCATAGGAGCACCTTCGCATGCATCACAAGCTATGGAGATGGGAGCAGATGCTGTGCTTATAAATACGGCCATAGCCACCGCTCAAAATCCGGCTCTTGCAGGCGAAGCATTTTCTTTAGCAGTTAAAGCAGGGAGGATGGCATATCTTGCAAAAATAGAGGAACAAAAGAGTTACGCGTGTGCTTCTTCACCACTTACGGGATTTTTAAATCTATGAGTTTTTTAGATATTTTAGATAAGTTTGAAACTTTTGATTTTGAAACTTACTTTAAAAATGTAGATGACAGTATGGTGCTAAAGTCTTTAGAGAAAAAAGAGTTAAGTTATCTTGATTTTCTCAATCTTCTCTCACCAAAGGCAAAAAATCATATAGAAAGAATGGCTCAAAAGGCTCACAAAGTAACTGTGGCAAATTTTGGATACACCATAAATCTCTATCTCCCTATATATGTGTCCAATTACTGTAGTAGTGATTGCCTGTATTGTGGTTTTAGCAAAAAAAACAAGATAAAAAGAAAAAAACTCTCTTTGGAAGAAGTAGAGAACGAAGCAAAAGAGATAGCCAAAACGGGAATAAAACATATACTTTTTCTCACGGGCGAATCAAGAAAAATGACATCTCTTAGCTACCTTGTTGATGTCACTAAAATTTTAAAAAGATATTTTAGCTTTGTGGCTATCGAAGTGTTTCCCATGAGTACCCGAGATTATAAAACTCTTTTTAGCGCAGGAGTTGACGGACTGACGGTATATCAAGAAGTTTACGATAAAAAGCTATATAAAAGTGTACATATAAGTGGTGAAAAAGCAGATTATCACTATAGACTAGAGACACCTGAACGCGGTGCAAAAGCGGGATTTAGAAACATAAATATAGGAGCTCTTTTTGGTATAGGCAACATAGAAAAAGAGGCATTTTTCAGTGGACTTCATGCCAAATATCTCGGTGACAAATACCTGGAATGCGAACTCGGTCTCTCGCTTCCCCGCATAAACGATGCCGAGGGTGGTTTTAAGCCAAATGTCATACTTGATGATGTAACATTTGTACAAATTATGTGTGCATACAGACTATTTTTGCCAAGAGTTGAGATAAATATATCCACTAGAGAAGATGCAGATTTCAGGGATAATCTTTTAGGAATTTGCGCTACAAAATTTTCTGCAGGCTCCAAAACAGAGGTTGGAGGCTATACATTGGCAAAAACAGAACCTCAGTTTGAGATTTCAGATAGACGAGAGAGTGATGAAGTGATAGAAAAAATCCAAAAGTTAGGTTACGAGCCTGTATATAAAAACTGGGAGAATATATAAAAATTCTACACAAAGTGTAAACTTTAGTACAAGGAATTTTTATGGGCTTTGCCCACAAGAAAGGAAATAATTAATGAAAAAAACCTATAGAATTTTAGATGCAAATGTAAACAGAGCAGCTGAGGGCATAAGAGTAGTTGAGGATATATGCAGGTTTGATTACGAAAATGAAAGACTTTCTAAAAAATTGAGAGAATTAAGACATCAGATAAGAAAAAATCTAAAAGATTTAAATTTTGAGATGCTAAATTGCAGAGACTCTGCCCACGATATAGGTACAAAAATCACAAAAGAGAGCAATCTTGATCAAAAAGAGAACCTAGCCCAAGTCATAACAGCAAATTTTAAAAGAGCATTGGAAGCCATAAGGGTCATAGAAGAGATAAGCAAAACCATAGATGGCATGTACAAGACAAGCAAAAAGTGCGAGAGCCTAAGATATGAATTGTACTATCTGGAAAAAGAGGTTTTGAGTTTTGCAAAGAAAAAGAGACTTCCTCATGGAATTTATGGTATAACTTTTAGCAAATATTCAAATGGTAGAAGCAATATAGAAGTAGCGCAAGGGATGATAGAAGCCGGCATAAAAGTCATCCAATACAGAGAAAAAGACAAATCTTTCAAAGAGATGTTCCAAGAGGCAAAAATCTTAAGAGAAATGACAAAAAAAGCAAATGTCCTCTTTATCATCAATGACCATGCAGAGCTTGCGTTGATGGTTGAGTCAGACGGCGTACATGTAGGACAGGACGACTGGCCCATAAACGAGGTAAGACAACTTGTGGGAGACGAGATGCTCATTGGACTCTCCACCCACTCAAAAGAGCAAGCACTGGAAGCTGTCGAGTTGGGAGCTGATTACATCGGAGTAGGTCCAATATATGACACAAATACAAAGGACTATCCAACTGTCGGCATAGAATATCTTGAGTTTGTTGCTAAAAATATAGAGATACCTTTTGTAGTAATAGGAGGCATCAAAGAGCACAACATACAAGAGGTGTTAAAAGCCGGCGCAAAAACTGTAGCATTAGTTACTGAAATCACGCAGGCAAAAAATATACAAAGGAAGATTAGAGACTGCAACAATTTTTGGCCCAGCACCTAAAATTAAAATTTTAGTCTATATGTTCTTAGAAAACATAAGGTAGAAGGTGGTTTTTTGATTTTGAATAGATTCTACTTCTATCTTGATATTATACTCATTGCAAACACTCTGTACTATGTCTAATCCTATGCCAAAGCCACCTTCGCTCTTGCTTCTTCTTTCAAATCTTTTGAAGATTGCTTTTTGGTCTTCTTCATTTATGCCCTCGCCCTCATTGATGATGCAAAGAGTATAATCCTTTAGTATCACCTCAATTTTACTCTTTGAAAATGAATATTTCAAAGCATTTGAGAGAAGGTTGTTGATGACTTTTTGAATCCTTGTTTTATCTAAAAAAATGGGAGTGTTCTCTAGTGAACACTCTATAGTATTTCCTCTGCTTTTTACTATCTCATCAAAAAATCTAACACTCTCTTCAACCAACTCTTTTAAGTCAAATTTTTCATCATATCTCTCATCTATATCATTAAACGCTACAAAAGAGAGAGTGTTGTAGATCTGTGAAATTAGTTTTGCACTTACAGATATATGCTTTAGCACTCTTGGATTTAACTCTTTTGAATTCTTTATAGAAGATGCGCTCATAATGAGTGCCGAAACAGGAGTATTTAACTCATGAGAACTGTCTCTTATGAAGCGATTTAGTTTTTTTATCCTCTCTTTGATAGGCTTTAAAAGCACTTTACTCAAAAGATACCCTATAAATAAGACAAATATGATTGATGCGAGCATAGTAGATAAAATTATAGTGATTAGTTTAATCTTTTCACTTCTGTTTCCATCATTTTCAGCAACTACATATGAGATACCTAAAATCGGGGTACCAAGCTTATGGACATGGTATTCGTGTCTGTTATTTTTATAGGCTTTTTTTGAAAAAAAAATATCATTATCTTTCAGGTTTGAATACAATATTTTTCCTTCTTTATCAAATAATCCAAGTCTTAAACCACTATTTGCCGGCGGTGGGGTAAATTTGTATATCTGTTTATCTATTTGAGCTTGCATAAGCTCTTTTTCAGCCATCAATGAGGCATTTCTCATCTGTATACTGCATTTATCACTGATAGAAACTATGCCTCTGTTATAGTAAAGTATGGCGATTATGGATATAAGCACGAAGGCTGATAGAGTATAGATACCTAAAAAACCCATTAGCGCCCTTTTCTCTTCTTTATTCAAAAAAATACCCACTTCCCCTTACAGTTTTAATTCTCTCTTTTCCCACTGTATTTCTAAGATTTCTTATATAGACTCTAATTGTAGCATCTGTCGGCATCTCTTCAAATTCCCATAGATTTTGAATAAGCTCATCACCCGAAATTACTCTTTTTTTTCTACTTGTAAGGTACAGAAGTATTTCTATCTCTTTTTTTGCAAGTTGGTATTTCGCTCCATCAATACTTAGTAGATTTTTAGATGGTATCATATGCATTGCTTCATCTATCTTTATGATATCATCATTTTCTATACTAAATCTTTTTTTTATATTGTTTATTCTCAAATCCAACTCTTCTAAGTCAAAGGGTTTTTTTATATAATCATCACAACCGTTTTCAAAACCGTTTTTAAGATGTTTTGTGTCTTGATAAGCAGTAATGAGTATGGCAGGTGTCGTGTCATTATACTCTCGTATCTTTTTAACTACATCGGCGCCACTGACTTTTGGAACATTTATATCTAAAATCATAAGATCAAAAGTTGCTAAACTCGCTTCATCCAAAGCTCTTTGTCCATCATCTACATATAGAACTTCATAAGAGAGTTCTTTGAGATGATGATAGAGTATATCTGCTAGTATATAATCATCTTCAAGAAGTAGAATTTTCATTTTTTGTTTTCAATTTGCTTTATTTTTCTTATCGCATTTTTTCTTACCAAATAAAATCCCACCATAGATAAAATCGTGATACCTATATATTCTCCTGCTATAGCTTTTACATCTAAATTGTGCTCCATTATATTCATCATGTCTTGTGCTATATTCCAGCCACCAAACATCGTCAACAAAACAAACATATAATACCTAAATGGGCTTCCTACCACAAAATATAACTCTGTTAATTGTGAATCTTTCATTTAATGTTGCCTTTGGCGAGAAGTTTCTATTTTTATTTTTTTACTAAAGCTTTGGCTAACGCCAAGAAAATTTAACATGTTAGTATTCCTTTTTATTTTTTGTATATTATAACAAGTATATTTAGTTTTTGTGTAGTTTTTTTCACACTACACATTAATGAGACCACTGCACAGTAACAACGCCCACAAAAGCCTAGCTTTGGGTGAGATTTGAAATATAAATTTTGAAGGACTAACTTGTTAATTCGAAAACA
>JASFYR010000014.1:0-132100 GCA_045047115.1 Sulfurospirillum sp. | reverse complement strand
ATTCCGTAAAAATTCCTCGCGACTGAAGCTTTGGCTGTCGCCAAGAATTTTACTATTTTTTATACCCTTAACAAGGAAGTAAATTCCGTAAAAATTCCTTGTCCCCATATGTCCAACCTCTACATGTGGTGGTTAAATTTCAAACATTCTTTTTAGTGCAAGATATGAGTATTTTCTCACCTCTTCACTTATAGTTATCTCATTTTCATATTTTTTCTCTTTTATTGAGAGTAGAGCATTATACAAATCTTCAAGTGTTGTTTCATTCATAGTTGGGCATTCGGGTTTTGTTGAAGAGAGGATAAAGGTATTTTTCTCTCTTAGCCTGTTGACCATATTAAACTCTGTGCCGACTGCTACTTTTTGATCCAACGGCAACTCTTTTATGAACTTGATAATTTGTGAGGTTGAGCCTACAAAGTCTGATTTTACACAAACTTCCGGCTTGCACTCAGGGTGAGTTACTATCAATATACCTGGATACTTTCGTCTATAAAACTCTATATCTTCCACCTCAAAAAGTTGATGCACAGAACAAAAACCATTGTAGCAGATAATGTCAGCACTATTTGGATCAACTCCATCGCCAATCACACACGATTTTAATCCCATATCTATTGCGATATTTTGACCCAGACAACGATCAGGTACAAAAAGTATCTTTTTGCCACTTTGTAAGGCTTTAGTGATAATTTTCTTGGCATTTGAACTGGTACATACATAGCCACCCATCTCTCCCACCCTTGCTTTGACCTCAGCAGAAGAGTTTATATAAGTAACTGGCATGATATCCTCTTTTTTTATGCCTGCTTTTTCCAATATATTTATATTTTGATCAAAGTAATCCACATCTATCATTCTTGCCATTGCACAGCAGGCAATCTTGGGCATAAAAACCCTCTTTGAAGGATCAAGTATCTTTACACTCTGACCCATAAAGCCTACTCCACAAAATATAAGATTTGACTTATCATCCTTAGCCGCCCATTTTGCAAGCTCTAATGAATCACCCTTAAAATCAGCCATATCAAAAACTTCATCTTTTTGGTAAAAATGTGCAACAATACTAACATCCAGCTCATTTTTTAATTTGTTTATTTCTATTTTTAGCTCTTCATTATTCACATTAAATCCTTTGCATCGTATTATAGCAAAAGCTAAGTTAAATTTATTTTTGGGTAGAATTCAAAAAGAAAATTTAAAGGATAGAAGTGGATTTTTTATTAAATACAAATATACAGTTTTATATCGTAGCTTATTTAGTCGGTGGTATTCCTTTTGGCTTGATTTTTGCTAAATATTTTGCAAAAACTGACATCACAGAAGCTGGCAGTGGAAGCATAGGGGCAACAAATGTTTTGAGAGTTTTAAAAGAAGAAAATCCAAAACTGGCAAAAAAGATAGCAATTGCAACTCTTGCTTGTGATGTTTTAAAGGGCGTTGTAGTTCTATCTGTTGCCAAACTTATAGGACTTAGCACGGAGACTCTTTGGGCTATCGCCATACTTAGTGTAATTGGACACTGTTACAGTCCCTATCTAAAATTTGAAGGAGGAAAAGGCGTTGCAACCGGTATGGGAGTACTCTTTTTTATGCTTCCTATAGAAACAACTATAGCCCTGGTAGTTTGGGCAATAGCCGTAAAAACTGTCAAAGTATCCTCCGTATCATCTCTTTTAGCGTTGGCTACCTTGATCTTTTCTTCATTTGTCATTCATCCAAATATATATGAAATCCAAACCCATGCTCCTGTTCTAATCATAGGGTTTATAATTTTTTACAAACATATTCCAAATATAATAAGGTTATTTAAAGGAAAAGAGAGAAGAGTTGTCTAAAGAAAACTTGCAAATCCATATCAAAAATCTTACATTTTACGGTATCATTGGATTACTAAAAAACGAGAGAGAGAATGAGCAAAAAATTATAGTTGATGCAAAAATAAAATATCACTATGATAAAGATAGTTTTATCAATTACGCAGATATTGCGCAATTGATAAAATCCATCTTAATTACCAAAAAATTTGAGTTGCTTGAAGAGGCGCTTGAGGTATTAGCCCAAGAGATAAAAACGAAATTTCCCCAATCAAATCAGATAAAATTAAAAATTTCAAAGCCTGACATATTGCGTAATTGCACAGTAGGTGTAAAAATTAAAAAAAACTTTAAAAAAAATTAAAAAATTATTAAAAAAACTTTAAATCTAGCTAAAATTATGGTATAATTCTCTTTTTCAAAATTTAAAAGAAGGAACAATAATGCGAATTCTAATTGTAGAGGATGAAGTAACTCTGGGCAGAACTATTGCCGAAGGACTTCAAGAGTTTGGCTATCAAACAGATAGCTCTGAAAATTTTAAAGATGCAGAATATTATATAGGTATCAGAAATTATGATTTAGTACTAGTAGATTGGATGCTGCCAGATGGTGACGGCGTTGATTTGGTAAATATAATCAAGCAAAAAACCCCAAGAACTGCTGCAGTTGTATTGTCAGCAAAAGACGATAAAGAGAGCGAGATAAAAGCTCTTAAAGCCGGGGCTGATGACTACATAAAAAAACCATTCGATTTTGATATATTGGTTGCCCGTATTGAAGCACGCCTGCGATTTGGTGGCACAAATGTAATCAAAATTGATGATTTGGTGATTGACCCTGATGAAGAAAAAATCACATACAAATCTCAAGAAATCGAACTGAAAGGAAAGCCTTTTGAAGTTCTTACCCATCTAGCCCGCCACAGTGACCAAATAGTATCAAAAGAGCAACTCTTAGATGCCATCTGGGAAGAGCCTGAACTCGTAACTCCAAATGTTATAGAGGTAGCTATTAACCAAATTCGTCAAAAAATGGATAAACCATTGGACATCTCGACCATAGAGACTGTCAGACGAAGAGGTTATAGATTTTGCTTTCCAAAAAAAGTATAAGGTATAATTTTGTATTACAATTAGTATTAGCTTCTATAATACTAATTGTAATCTTCTCAGTTATTTTATATAGCTACATAAAAATATCTATCTACAAAGATCTAACAAAATCACTTCAAAATGAGGCTGCATTGATAGCAGTCGAAAAGTCTTCAGATTTGAATAAAGTTGAAAAATACTCATTTACATCCTCTCTTCGGGCTCAAAACAGAGTGATAAAAACAGTTGTAAGAATTGATGCAAAGTCAAAAATTAGTTTTGAACCATCTGTTGCACACAATGTGCATTATTTAACTATATATTATCCATATAATGAAAAAAAATCTCTCTTTATATCGATAACAAGAAATATATCCGATACAGACAAACTACTTGCTGAGATTTTAAAAAATATATTAACAATTAACTTTATAATGCTTTTTCTCGTTTTATTCTATGCTTTGTTTCTCTCGCGAATGCTTCTTGTGCCAATAAAATCTCTTACAATGAAACTGGCAAATATGAACGAAAGTTTTTTACAAATCATTGACCCAAAAACCCTGCCAAAAGAATTTGTCCCACTTGGTAAAAGTATAAACTCTCTTGTCAAAAGAATACAAACATTTACCCAGTATCAAAAAGAGCTCTTTATAGGAGCTTCTCATGAACTTAAAACTCCTTTGGCAGTCATGAAGACAAAAAACGAAGTAACTCTTCTTAAACCCAGAGATATAGAAAAATACAAAGATGCACTAAAGAACAATATTTCAACTATTGATGAAATGAACAAAATGATAAGCAATATCTTAGAGATAGGGAGACAAGAAAGCGCCCAGTTTGAAGAGCCAACTCAAATTGATTTGATAAAATTCCTAAAAGAGAAAGCAAATAATTTTAGAATTCTAGCTTATCAGAAGGAAAAAAAATTTGAAATAAGTATTTCCCCTGAGAAATACTTATTTAAAACCCAACCCACTCTTTTGATACATATACTCCAAAACTTTGTCCAAAATGCTATAAAATTTACACCCACAGGAAAAACTATATCTATATATGCAAAAAAAACCGAATTGGGGTATCTCATAGAGATTCTCGATGAAGGCAGAGGTATAGATGAAAGTAAGGATCTTTTTGCTCCATTTAAACGATTTGGAAACAAATCCGGAGCCGGACTTGGACTTTTTCTGGCAAAGGGTGCAGCAAATGCACTAAACATCAAAATATCTCTCAAAAACAGAAAAAATAGCTCCGGAGCAAAAGCTTCTATATTCATTCCTAGCAATAAAAAATAAAAAAATTACAAAAAATTGATTTTTTAAATTTTTTTAAAGTAAACTTACTGTATAAATCTCTCTAACTATTTTAAAAAAGACAACTTGTAAAACAATTGTTTTACAAGTTGTCCAAACAAGAAATTAAGGAAATTTAAAATGTCACTACTAATAACAGATGAATGTATAGCTTGCGATGCTTGCAGAGATGAGTGTCCAAATTGTGCTATCGAAGAGTCAGACCCAATATACATAATTGATCCCGATATATGCACTGAATGTGTCGGACACTATGATGAACCGGCTTGTATATCGGTTTGTCCTGTTGACTGCATAGTACCAGATAGAGATAATATAGAGAGCATGGAAGAGTTGAAACTAAAATTTAAACAATTAACCAGTGAAGAGTAATGGCAAAACGAACTGCCGTCATTGACATAGGCTCAAACTCAGCCAGAATGGTTGTTTTTGAAAGAACCAGTCACTTGGCATTTCACCTTATAAAAGAGATAAAAAGCAGGGTACGCATTGGAGAGGGAGCTTATGAAAACGGTGGTAACCTCCAAGATATACCTCTTCAAAGAACATTTGATACGCTTGTTGGCTATAAAAATATCATCAAAACACTGAAATGTCATAAAGTCTTTTGTGTAGCCACTTCAGCTCTTAGAGATGCTCCCAACTCAAAAAGTTTTATAAAAAAGATAAAACTTGACTTGGACATCAATATAAAAATTATAGATGGTTTAAAAGAAGCATATTATGGTGGAATTGCAGCAAAAAATTTACTCAAACCTGTGAGAAATGCAACCACTGTTGATATAGGTGGTGGCTCAACTGAGCTTTGCGTTATAAAAAATGGAAAAATTACTGATACAATATCTATAGATGTAGGCACAGTGAGATTAAAAGAACTTTTTTTAGACAAAAATGCCAGTAGCGATGATATTACGGACTATATATCCAAAGAGATCAGCCAAATACCACAAAACTTTAAAAACAGCACTTTGATTGTAATTGGTGGAACTACCAGATCATTGTCCGAATTGATTATGAAAAGCATATCTTACCCTTTGGAATCTGTACATGGTTTTGAATATAAACTCGAAAATTATGTAGATCTTATACGGAATATCAAGAAGTCGGACACACTGAATTTAAAAAAACTTAATATTAAAAGAGATAGAATCGACACAATCAGAGAAGGTATGTATATCTTTGATGAAATAAGCAAAAAACTAAAAACCACAGATATAATTACTGCGGGAGTTGGTGTAAGAGAAGGAGTATATCTGTGTGATTTACTTAGAAACCATAACCACAGCTTCCCTAAAAATTACAAACTCGGCCTAAGAAGTCTAGTTGACAGATTTGGTCTAAAAGATAGGCAAAACAGCTCAATCGTCAGATATACAAAAGAGTTGTTTTATACGCTTGACTATATTCATCAAATAGACGAAAAATACTTAAATATACTCACAAATTCTGCAAAATTATACAATATAGGAGTAGAGCTGAATTATTATGAAAAAAACTTACATAGTTTTTATTTTATAATAAACGGATTAAATTATGGCTTCTCTCACAGAGAAAAAATCTTAATAGCTCTACTGATAAAATACCATATGAAAAAACTTCCTTCGGATAATGATTTGAAAGCTTACAAGGATTTGCTGCCGGATATTAAAATTGTCAACTGGCTCAGTTTTATCCTCTCTCTTTCAAATTGTCTGCACAGAGACTTGGCGGATGATAAATTTTCTTTCAAATATTTAAATCATACGCTACATATAAAATCAAATAAAAAACTGTATCTAGCAAAAGAGTGTATAAAAAAACTTGCCAAACCAGCCTCTTTTGCTATAGTTCTAGAGGATTAATCCTCTAGAACTGTCTTCCCATGGTAAATTCAAATGATGATGTACTGTCTCCTGCCTTTTGTAGTAATGGGGATGCAAATATGAGATTTATAGGTCCCATAGGTGAAACCCATTCCAGGGATAAGCCTGTACCGGCTCTCTTTATATCAAGACTGTTTTCGCCTGTCATACCATAGTCCAAAAATAGAGCACCTCTTAATTTCAAACGCTCTATAAGCGGGAAACTTGCTTCTATGCTATTTGCCAGCATCATCTTCCCACCTAACAAATCACCACTACTGTTTTTAGGCGAGATAGACCTTGAAGCATATCCTCTGACTGTACCAACACCACCCATATAAACTTTCTCACCAATAGGAAGGTAACCATTATCGATTATGTAGCGAAAACTTGCTCTATATCTCAAAATCAAATCATAATCAATCTTATCTTCAAGACCATAAAAATACGCAAACTTACCCCTTGTACTCACAAATTTCTCATCGCCACCGATACCAGCATACTCTACGCTAAGTGATGTATCCATACCTCTTCTTGGCAAATAGTAGTCATCTGTATTATTAAATGAAATTCCCGGTGTTATTGCACTCTTTATGGTTGTATTAGTTGTATACAGACTAGGGTTTAAAGTCGAAGAGAGATTGCTTAATTTTGAGCTCTCAAGTGTATATCCGACAGAACCTCTCCAAAATCTGCCAAATTTCCTACCAACACTAATATTAAAACCTGCCGTATCTTGGTCATATGTACTATAATTATAATGCGACCTGTATATACTCCCCGATAAACTATAGATTGAATCAAAAACTCTAGGATTTGTTAAAGATATTTTTCCACTTAATTTAGAATTTGATCTATCAATATTGAATGTGGCTTTTATGCCTGAACCAAAGATATTTCCATCAGAGAGATTTGCGCTAAGCAATATACCGTCTGATGAGCCATATCCTATTCCACCACCAATAGATGCTGTTCTTGCCTCTTTTACTGTTACTAACAAATTTATCTTGTTTTCACCGACTCTGACTTCTTTTATATTTGCATCTTCAAAATATCCTGTACGCTTCAGAGCACTCCTGGAATCTTTTAAATCTGTCCTGTTATACAAATCTCCCGGCGCCAGATATACTTCTCTTCTGACAACTCTATCGATTGTTTTAGTATTGCCTGAAATTATCACATTGTTAATATAGACTTTTTGACCGGGATTTACTATAAATATTATATCAGCGTTATGTTTCTTTTTGTGCGTTTTCACATCCGGATTTACCCTGACATATGCATATCCCAAGTCTGCTACATCGTCTTGAATGCTCGCTATATCTTTTCTTAATCTTTTAGAACTAAACATCTGTCCTGGCTGAAGACGAAGATTGGAGAGAACTTTTTTGACATCCAGCAAACCTTTTGGAGCTATGATATCTACTTTTTTCACTTTATATTGCTCTCCCTCGCTTATACTGTATGTAAGATCAGCGGAGTAGCTATCCATATAAGCTTTTAAAAAAGGATTGCTTACTTTTACATCCAAATACCCATGTCGAAGATAGTAGTCTCTGATTCTTGCCGGATCATATGGCAAGTCACCAAGCTTGACCTCTCCATCATCAAATCCCCACATCCAGGATAAAAACTCTTTTTGTCTATTTGCTACAGAAGATCTTATATCACTATAATTAAACTTTTTTGCACCACACAGTTTAACTTTTTCTATAACTATCTTTTCGCCTCTGTTTATTATTAAATCAAGAGCAAGAGAGTTTTTATTCAGCTTTTTGATACTATCCTCTACTACGGTGTTAAAGTAACCCTTGCCTTCATAATATTTTTCTATTCGTTTTTTTGCAAATTCAACCTTGCTTTTATCATAGATCTCACCTTTTTTTACCGCTATCACATCTTTTAGAGCTTTTTTATCATTATCGCCAACACCCGCAATGTCTATATTTGCAATAACCGGTTTTTCCACAACAAAAACAGTTAAAATACCATTTTCTTCACTTACTGAAATATCTTTGAAAAACTTTTGTTTATATAAACTTTGTATGCCTTTGTCAACAACTTCAATGCTAAGAGCATCTCCAACATGAAGATTCATAATCTCTTTTGCAATACTTGGCGAGAGATGAATTAAACCATCAAATTTTATCTGCTTTATCGTAATTGCATAAAGAGAGGAAGCTAGCACTAATCCTGAAAATAATATTTTATTCATTTAAAAACCCTAATTTAATATTTCTTTGTCATAAAAAAAAGATATAATACCATTTTTGGAATTAATTATTCGTTAAAGGTAACACATATGAAAATTGGTATTATCGGACTCGGTCTTATGGGTGGTTCATTGGGGCTTGCACTTAAACATATAAAACTTGTATCTAAAACCTGTGGATTTGATCACAATCTTTCACACTGCGAAGAAGCACTCAAGCTGGGGCTTGTAGATGAGATAGTAAAATTTTCTGAAATCAAAAAATGCGACATGATTTTCTTAGCAATTCCTGTTGAAGCTATCATAAGCGTACTTCAGAATCTTAAAGATATACCAAAAAACACAACCATAATTGATCTTGGAAGCACAAAAGAGAAAATCATAAAAAGTGTACCAAAAGAGATAAGATCAAACTTTATAGCTGCCCACCCGATGACTGGAACTGAAAAATTTGGCCCAAGCGCTGCAATAGAGGACTTATATCATGACAGCGTAGTTGTTTTATGTAATATGTCCCAAAGTGGGGATGAGCATAAAAACAGAGCTATACAGGTATTTTCTCATATCGGCATGAAGATAGTCTTTATGGATGCGGTTGAGCATGATAAACATGCCTCTTTTATCTCTCATCTACCTCACGCACTCAGCTATGCCTTAGCGAACAGTGTTATGGGCGAAGAAGAGCCAAAAAGCATACTTTTACTTGCAGGTGGTGGTTTTAAAGATATGAGCAGAATCGCAAAAAGTTCACCTCTTATGTGGACAGATATCTTTAAGCAAAATAAAAAAAATCTTCTACATTCAATAGAGCTCTTTGAAAACGAACTAAACAAATGCAAAAAGATAGTAAAAGAAGAAAACTGGGAAGAGTTGGAAAAATGGATGGGAAATGCGACTACTCTACATAAGATACTCTAGTCCAAAGTCTTTAAAAACTCCAACAGTCCGCTGATTATCTCTTTTGGCTCAGGGGGACAACCTTGTATATGGTATGCTATAGGCAACTCTAAGGATTTCACTCCTTTTATAGCAAAACTTTTTTTAAATACTCCATCCAAAATAGGACAATCACCTAAAGTGATGATATATGAGGGTTGAGGCATTTGATGATAAGCATCTAGTACATGATGATACATATTTATCGACACTACGCCGCTTAAAAGCATCACATCAGCATGTCTTGGACTTGCTACAAAATGAATACCAAGTCTCTCTAAATCATAGTAGGGATTTGAAAGCGCATTACACTCCGCTTCACAGGCGTTACAACTCCCGCTACTTACCATTCTGATACTAAGGCTTCTTGCAAACTTCTTATTGATTTTATTTTTTAACTCTTTTCTTATATGTTCAATTTCACTATCAAATTCCAAATTTTGAGTTGAAACCTTAGACTCAACTCTTTTTTGCCAAAATTTTATCATCTTTTTTTCTCCAATAGTTTTAATAATCCACTAATCAAATCAATAGGTTCAGGCGGACATCCTTTTATCCATAAATCTATTGGCAATTTATCTTTTATACCGCCCATACAGGCGTAAGTGTCTTTGAAATCTCCACCATCCATCGTGCAATCTCCAACGGCTATTATAAACTTTGGATTTGGAGTTAATTCATATGCATTCATCAAAGCTTTATACATATTTTTACTCAGCGCCCCTGTTATCATCAAGGCATCCGCAAATTTTGGTGAAGGCACAAATGATATACCAAATCTCTCCAGATTATAGTAAGGATTTGAAAGAGCATTTATCTCAACTTCGCAAGCATTGCAACTGCCCGTATCTACTTCTCTTATAGAAAAACTTCTTTTGAAAATTTTATCTACTCTTTGCTTTAGTTTTAAGCCTAAAATCTCTACATTTTCATCTTTTAATTCTAACTTTTCGCTAAGAAGCTTATCGCGAAATCTCATCTTAATCAAATCTATCATAAATCATTCCCCGCGTAGCTAAGGTTTAAACTCTTATTTACCAAAGGAAAATCCCCTATAACATCGCCTAGAACTGCAAATTGGATACTTTGCCAATTCATAAAACTAGGATCTCTTGGTTTAAATCTTACTACTTTTTTATCTTTTATCTTTACAAAATGCACTATGTTTCCACGATTACTTTGTGCATATCCAAACTCTTCACCATCTTTTATCTCATACTTTACTTTTAACTGTGGGTTATCTACTTGAGAGATATAGTTTGTGCATATTTTTATAATCTCAAAACTATTTTTTATATCGCTCAATTTTACTTGCACCCTTGCACTCACATCACCTTCGTCTAAAACCAGAGTTTCAAAATCCAGCTTACCGTATACAAGATAGGGATGAGTTTTCCTAAAATCACTAAATCTCCCGCTTGCACTTGCCGTAAATCCAACACAAGAAAGGTCTTTGACTGTTTTATTTTGAATTTTTCCTGTAGTTTCGAGTCTTTCCAGTATGCTAGAAGAGTTCTCCATAATCTTTTTATACTTATCAAATGTAGCATTAACTTGTTTGATAGTGCTTATAATCTCTTTTACATGTGGAGTTATATCTCTACTGACACCGCCAATAATGATAAAATTCTTAAAAAATCTATCACCACTTAAAAGTTTCATCAATCTCATGATATCCTCTTTTAAGGCACTAATCCCACTCGCTCCAAAAGAGTAGCCTGTATCTTGAAAAACTCCTGCAAAATCAGAAAGATTACAAGATATTCTCTCTAATTCAGCTCCAATAACTCTGCAATACTTGGCAAAACCAGGAATGCCAACACCGCAAATCTTCTCAACTGCCATGGCAAAACTAAGAGCATGTGAAAAGGCATTGTCCCCTGAAATCTTTTGAGAAATTCTTAAAACTTCATCTACCTCTTTGTTCTCACAAAGTTTTTCTATCCCTCTGTGCTTCCAAAAATGCCTGATTTCCAGCTGAAGTATCGGCTCTCCTGACATCGCAAATCTAAAATGCCCAGGCTCTATGACTCCTGCGTGAATAGGACCTACAGGAATCGTATATACTCCTTCGCTTTTTATATCTTTATACTCATAAGTAGCATATTTTTCATCTTCATTTTTTGCTTCTGTCATAGGATGAAAACCAATAGGATAGTTTTCGGGATGTAAAGATAATGCTCTAAAATCAGGATGATTTAATGGCTTTAATCCAAACAAATCATATATCTCTCGCTCAAACCAGTTTAATGCAGGAATGTTATCAGTAAAACTCTCAAATTCATCTTGTACATCTTGCTCAACGATGAAAAAATAATCTTTTTTAGGATAAGAATATAGATATTTTATGATAAATCCATCTTTTTTCTTGAGTGCTACGACACTGCTTAAGTCACAATCTAAATCCCTAAAGAGATACAAGCAAAGAGATTTTAACTGTTTTGTTTTTATAGTTACAAAATTCCCGTCTTCTTTGAATTCATCACAAAAATAATGAATAGAGTTAAATATCTCTTTCATCAAAGAACTCCTTTGTTACTTAAAATATTTACTGCATTATTTAGCAAGATTTTCATATTTTCAGGCATCGTGATACCAAGATAAATCATCATAGCTAAAAGCATCGCCATCGGAAGCAACATATTATAATCCTCTTTTTTCTTTTCATCGCTTTTCCCCATCAACATGGAGCTAAAAAGATAGATAAAACCACCAAATATCATCACTAAAAACAGTAAAACTACAGCAACTTGCCAGTACATGTGAGCATCTAATGCAGAAGTTAAAATCAAAAATTCACTCACAAAGATATTAAACGGCGGAATTCCTGTAATTCCTAAAACTCCTAAAGTTATAAATACAGCAGTTAAAGGCATACTTTTATATAAACCTTTGATTTTAAAAATCTCCCTTGTGTGAAAATTCACTAAAATCGAACCTACGCTAGAAAACATCAATCCTTTTGCAAAAACATGATTGATAAGGTGCAATAATCCTGCAAAAATCCCAAGCCTGTTTCCTATGCCAAAGGCAAATGCCATAAGTCCCATATGCTCCATCGATGAAAATGCCAAAAGTCTTTTATAATCTTTTTGTCCAATGATTGCAATGGCCGCTACAAAGATAGAAAGCATACCCACAATAAGCAAAAGATTGGATGTAAAATATACTAAACCAGCACTATCAACGATAGCTTTGAGTCTCAAAATAACATACAATGCAGAACTGAGCAAAACACCACTCATAAGTGCGCTTATAGGAGTCGGCGCTTGGGAATGTGCATCAGGAAGCCAAGAGTGCATAGGGGCAAGTCCTGCTTTTGTACCAAAACCTACTAGAAAAAAAGCAAAAGATATCTTTAAAAGTGCAGGGTCTAGATTTTTAGAAATTTGTATAATATTTACCCAATTTAATGAATTCATTCCCTCGCCTAAAGCGTGATAGGTAGCAAAATAGAGTGTAACTACTCCAAAAAGTCCCAAAGCTATACCAAATGAACAGATGATAATATAGTGCCACGAAGCTTTAACTGCATCTTTGGTATTATAAAATCCTATCAAAAAAGTGGTAGAAAGCGTAGTTCCTTCTATCGCTATCCAAGCAATTCCAAAGTTATTTGAAAGCAATACTACACTCATGCAAAATACAAATAAATTTTTCCACATGTAAAAGGTTTTAACTTTATCGACACTTAAACCATGCTCTTGTTCTGTTTTCATATACCCGATAGAGTAAATAGCTATACAAAAGACAAGAAACAGTAAGGAGGTTAAAATCAAAATATTTAAAGAATCAAGAAAAAAATAATCTTTGATTTCAAGTATAATTTTTTGATTTATCACTTTTGGAATATAGCTAAAACTACCTATAAAAATAATGCCACTTACAAAAACTTGTGCGATATACACAAACCTTAATGGCAAAAACTTTAAGATTGCTGTCCAGATTAATTGAATTGCCAGTATATATCCCACACCTTACTCCTTAAAATCGCTAACACTGGTTTCATCTATATCATCTATATCATGGTTGATATGATGAATGATAAGTGAAGCCATGGTAGCGCCGACGATAACATCAAAAAATATACCGATTTCCACAATCAACGGCATACCGTAAGTCACGGAAGTTGCAACTAGCATAATTCCGTTTTCCAAAGTCAAAAACCCTATGAGTTGTGTGATTGGTTTTTGCCTTGAAACCATGATAAAAGCACCGATAAAGATGATAGATAATGAGATAGGAAATATCTCTTTTGCTATCACGCTTCCACCTATATTTATGTATCTTGTAAGTAAAAATGTAAATATTATAATCGCCGAAATGATCAATAAAGAGTTTGTGATATTTACAAATGCCTTTATCTCTCTTTTGATTTTCATCTCATCTATCGTCTTAAAAAGTGCATAAGGTATAACAAATGTTTTGATAACAAGCGTCAAAAAGGAGCTGACGTACAAATCAAAAGAGGAGCTGTAAATCCCTATACTCAGGATTGAAACAGCTACAAAAAATGACTGAATCGCATATATTTTAATCGAAAAATATAATCTATCACTCGTGATTTGTAAAATTGCCAAAACCAAAACAAAAGCACCGATAAGTTCTATAAAATCTGAAAACACTAAAATACCACCTTATAACCTATATGTAACCATCGAAATCAGTGCCAAAACAAAACCGAACATCATGGCATCTGAAATCCTAAAATATCTCAACTTTGCAAGTGTTAGCTCCCCTATTGCTATGATAATAGCCAATGTACTCATCTTCAAAAAATAGACAAAAATACTAAAACCGATAGTCCAGATGGTATTTGTATCATAAAATCCAAGAGGCATAAAGATATTTGAAAACAGAGTGAGAAAAATCGTCGTTTTTACAAAAGAGCCTATCTCCAAAAGCGCCAAATTTCTACCGCTTGCTTCTAAAATCATGGCTTCATGAATCATAGTCAACTCAAGATGAGTTTCAGGATTATCGATAGGAATCCTTCCTGATTCTGCCAAAGTGACAAAGTATAAAGCCATCAAAGCCAAAGTAGAAGAGACTGGATAGTTGAAAAATATATCGCCTCGCATAGAATCAAAGATATGACTGATATTTGTCGAATTGCTCTGAAGTGCAAAAGTAAAAATCACCATGATAAAAGCAGGTTCTGCCAAAGATGCTACAGTCATCTCACGACTGCTTCCAAGTCCTCCAAAGCTTGAACCTTGGTCAAATCCAAAGAGTGCCAAGAAAAAAGTGCCAAGTGCTAAGATATAAACCATGGCAATGATATCACCGCTAAATGACATCAAGGTATTGTCATCAAATACAGGCAAAAATCCTGCTACTGTTATAGGTACAATCGCTACGATATATGGTGCGATTATAGAGATGTATGAAGATTGATTCGAGAGAACAACTTCTTTGTTAAATAATTTTACAAGATTAAAATATGGTTGAAAAACGCTAGGACCATCTGAACCTCTTATGAGAGATTTTGTCTTTTGCATGAGTCCTGCGATAAATGGAGAAATAATCAAAATGATAAAAAATTGTATCAGAGCCATAAGTATAATTTTCATTATTTTACACCTCCTTTAACTGCATATACCAAAAAAGCAACCGAGGTGATAAATATATACAAAAGATATATGTGGATTGATCCATTTTCAATTTTACCTATCAAATACGAACTGCTTTTTACAAAAATTTTAAGTATAAGATTGTAAATTGTCTCTATACCGTCATGAGAATGTGCGCTATATTCAAGAGTTGGAAAAAAGTACTTCTTTTTCCTTGAAATTGGATAAACTTTCTCTTTTGGATGATAGAAAAATCCAAATATTCTTCTGATTGGTTGCGAAAAACCACTCGCTGTGTATTGGTTGGTTTCGTCATTATTCAACTGACCACATCCCCAAGTCGGGCATATTCTAGTTTTGGTATTTCCAAATTTCCTGATTAAAACAAAGAGTATGAAAATTGCCGACATAAAACCGATTGAGAGTCCAAAAGTGCTTAAATGCCCAAAAGAAAAATCAGGAGTTGACACCATAAATGCATGTGAACTAGCACTCAAAGAGACATCAATCCCCAACAAAAGTGAAGTAACAGGAGCTACAATTCCAACTACTATATTTGGGAAAAGCCCAAATACCGCACAAAGAACCGCCAACATTCCCATGCCCCACACCATATATCTGCCGACTTCATTTGCTTTTTTTGCACCATCACTTCGCGGTGATCCTAAAAATGAGATTCCTATAACTTTGACAAAACAAGCCGCCGCAAATGCACCAGTGAGAGCTAACATGGATGCAAAAAGAGGTACAAAAATATGTATGATATTGATATCTATTTTGTTATTTAAAAGCAATGATTGATATGTAAGCCATTCACTGACAAATCCATTAAAAGGCGGTAGCGCAGAAATCGAGATGGAACCTATGATAAAAAACAGTGCAGTATATGGCATAAGTTTTATAAGACCACCGTATTTTTCCATGTCTTTCGTATGAGTCTTTAGAAATGTTGCACCTGAGCCTAAGAAAAGTAAACTTTTGAAAATCGCATGGTTATAAGTATGAAAAAGTGCCGCTAAAAGCCCAAAAGATGCCAATATAGGCATATGATTCGAGTTAAAAAGCATCGCACTTCCTAATCCCATCAAAATGATACCTATATTTTCTATACTGTGATATGCCAATAGGCTTTTTAAATCATGCTGAGCCAGAGCATACATGACTCCAAACAGAGCCGATAGTGCACCTAAAAGCAAAATTATAAAACCATACCACCAAGGAATATCCTCAAGAAAATAAAAACAGAATCTAACCATCATATAAATTGCTGTTTTTATCATGATTCCACTCATCAAAGCAGAGATATTTGAAGGAGCAACAGGGTGAGCTTTTGGAAGCCAGACATGAAGTGGAAACATACCCGCCTTTGTTCCAAAACCAATCAACATACATAAAAATACCCAAAATTTCATACTATCATCAAGTCTTACATGTATCCAGCTTTCAAAGGAAAAAGAGCCTGTTTGCAAATACATCAATATAAAAGCCACCATGATAAAAGCAGTCCCAAGGTGAGTCATAAATATATATAAAAAACCACCCTGTCTGTTTTCTTCGTTTTCATAGTCGTAAATCACCAAAAAGAAAGATAGAGTGGACATTATCTCCCAAAAAATCAAAAACGAGATAGCATTAAAACTAGTAATTACAAAAAGTAAAGATGAGATAAATGATGTATATAAAAATGCAAAAAGCCTCTTGTGATGATAATCCTCATCATATACATAATTTAAAGAGTATAGAGAAACTGCGAGCGTTATAGTAGAAATTATGATAACAAAAAGCAATGATAAAGAATCAAGCCTTATAGAAAAATCCAAAAAAGGAGTGATTGAGTGAAATAGATTGACACTTGTCGCTGTTTGAGAAATTAAAAGATATAACGATGCAACAACCAAGCAAAAACTAGAAATTGCTTCGATTATAAAGGCTAAACGGGGCTTAAAAGATAAAAATATCGGAACGATAAAAAGTGTGATTATGAAACTTGTCACAAATCACTTCCTGCATAACTTAAATCACAACTTTTATTGATAAGCGGAAAGTCTGCGATTATGTCTTTTTCCATCATCAAATATAGTGTTTGCCAATTTATAAAACTAGGGTCACGGCTATAATATCTTTGGATTCTTCCCTCTTTTAACTCTATAAACATAAACAATTCTCCGATAGAACTCTCAACAAAACTCATATATTGCCCATCTTTAAAACTCTCTGGTTTTTCAATTTGCACAAAATCGTCTATAAAATTTTTTATCATGGATATTGAATTGTATATCTCCTTGATTCTGAGCTTAAACCTTGAAGCTACATCTCCAACATCTTCATTTTGCAAGACAAAACCATGTTTTTTATAAAAATTGTTGTCTCTTACATCTATTTTTTTACCACTGGCCCTGGCCACGACTCCTAAAACTCCATACTTTCTGGCTTTTTGTTTATTTAATGTGCCTGTCGTATCAAACCTATCCCAAAGTGAGGGGATATCCACAATCCAATCTTCAAACCATCTCGCTTTTTCTTCTAAAATTTTTAAGAAATCCGATAACTTTTTCTTATCATATTTTCGCACTTCAAAACCAATACTTCCAAAACCAAATCTATGTCCACAAAAATCTTTCAAAAATACTCTTGCGTCTTCGCTTAGCTGCGACGCAAAACTGAGGGCTGAGCCAAAACCTGCATCATTTGGTATAAACCCTATATCTGTAAGATGATGGATAATTCGCTCGAGTTCTAAAAGCAAGCAGTGGTATTTTTTCAGTTTTTCATCATACTGTTTTTCGCTTGCTTGCATAACTATATCAAACCAAGCTATCTGATAAGCTACACTTTCATTGCCACTAATTCTCTCTATTATCTCTTTGGCATCATATATATTTTTACCCTCTAAAGATTTTTCAATCCCTCGATAAGTATAAAAATGCCTAATATCAAGATGGAGAATTCTCTCTCCCTCTTGTGAAAATTGAAAGTGCCCAGGCTCGATAATTCCAGCGTGAATTGGACCGACCGCTACTTCAAAAACTCCCTCTCCCCCAACCGTTTCATACTTATATGGAGTAAATTCGTCATAATCTACATGTAAAGATTTAAAATTTTTACGCATAGGGTGGATGTCTGGAAACCTCTCATGATGAACAAGTGGTCTGTTGTCATAACTTCCTTCTATCTTTATGCCAAAATCATCCTGTATCTTTCGCTCAAACCAAGTTGCTGTTGTGTATTTTGAAGATATAGATTTTAAAACAGGATTTTTTAAATCAAGTTTTTCTCTTAAAATTTCATCATCAAAAACAGTTATCACTTCAAAACAATCACTATTTTCAACCGCAAATCTTGCTATCAGTCGTTGCTGTTTCATTTCTCTTCTTCCATAATCTCTTGCATCACTTTTGGAAATTTCTTAGGAGCTTTTATCTTAAACTGCTTATTTATGCTTGTTAATCCAAAGCTAAGCTCGATATCTGCTTTTTTAACTCCAAACTCTTTTGCTAAAAATTTTATCATATAATCTGTGGCTTTGCCATCTTCTGCGGCTGCTTTTATGGCGATTTTTAGTTGGTCTCCTCTTATCTTTCCTATCTTGTCAACTTTGGCAGAAGGAGTTCCGAGTACATTTAAAACTAGTACATCGCCTTCAAAATGAAAAAAATTTTCTTCTCTCATGATCATGATATACCTCTTAAAAATTCAAAACTCCAAGGTGTCAATAAAAAAACCAGAGATAAAGCAAAGATGCCAAGTGCTAAAACTTCATTGGCATAAACTACTTTTTTCTTTTCACTTCCTTCGTATTTCATGGATTGATAAATCTCTACAAATCTATAAAATATGATAGATAAAAGCCCTAGCAATACAATGATAGCACCTATCATCAAAAGTAGATGCTTGTTTTGTTTCGCTATTTCAACCATGGCACCAAAACCATACAATTCACTAAAAAACATAGGACTTGGAGGAATCGAAACAATTGCCAATAAAAACAGACCCGTTAAAAAGTAAAAAAGTTTTCCTTTTACACCACTATAGCCTTTGAGTGCCCCGGCTATTCTGTATTTTCCTCTTGATTCTAAAATTCCAGTCGATAAAAATAGAGCCGGTTTTAAAAATGCATGGGCTCCAAAATGCAAAAGTGCCGGAAACACACCACCACTCGCCCAAAAAAGTGCGATAATCGCCATATGCTCTACTCCAGAGAGTGAAAAAAGTCGCATAAAATCTTTAGCACGATATATCAAAAAAGAGACGATAAATATAGTCAATGTGGTATAAATAAACACAAATATAAATACATGCTGCTGGTTTATAACGCTCGCAATCTTGCTAAATCTAAAAAATCCAACTATAACTGCGCTCTCTAAAATACCGCTAAAAAGAGCGGCGATTGGGTAAAAAGAGACTCTCTCTATATTTGCAAGCCATAAATTCATAGGGAAAAATCCCATCTTTACAAACATACCAAGTGTCGTGATGGCAAATCCTATTTCAAACAAGAAAGGTGATTTTATCTCTTTTGCACTTTGCAATAATGCAGTAAAGCTCATAGCCTCTTCACCTAAAATAGGCTTAGCGCTTGCATAAATCAGTATGATGCCAAAAAGTATCAAAGATATAGCGATGGCTCCGACTATCATATAGTTCCAAGCCTCTTTTTTTGCTGCTACTGTTTTGTTTGTTTTTATCATATAAACTGTGCTAAGCGTGGCTGTTTCTAAACCAATCCAGTAAACTCCCATATTGTTTGCCAAGATAGAAACTGTAAGTCCTATCCAGAAAATCGCAAAAAATCTATAAAATTTTGAAAACTCAACCTTACTTATCTTTACATGTAAATCAAGTGTACTGATAGCTAGAGTTACACAAATAGCTACGATGGACGAAACAAGCATTATGTATTGGCTTAATTTATCTACGATTAGATAATCGCCCCAAATCGCATAAGGCTTTGGCAAGAAAAAGAGTCGGATTGAAGGAATAAGGATAAAAAATGAAACAATCGGAAATAGAAATTTGGATTTGCTAACATCCCAAAATGAAAACACCAACATGATAAATGCTGGTAACATCAAAAGAAAAATCACGAAAGCTCCTCTGATTTAAAAAGTAGATTTATGATGACTATAGCCATCAATAAATCGAAAAATATACCAAGTTCTATAAGCATCGGCATGCCATTTGTAGCTGTTGTTCCAAGCAAAAACAGTGAATTTTCGATAGTTAAAAAACCTATGATTTTAGGTGCTATATTTTTATGCTCAATCATCAATAAAAGAGATAAAAACAGGGCTGATATACTAATAGCCACATAATTAGCATTTGCCACAAGCATATTTGTGATAGGCTCTGCTAGATAAAATGTAAAAACCAAAAGTGCAGGAATGAGCATGATAGAATAATAAACTTGGACATTTGGCGTGATTTGCCTAGACAAGCCAAACTGTATGCTAACTTTTTTCAGCACATATGGAATCACAGCTGATTTTACGATAAGTGTCAAAAATCCGCTTATAATCATAGTATCATCGCTTATATTAACACCTATCGTAATCGCCAAAAGTGCAAGAGAAAGAGAATTTAGTGAATACCAAAGTATAAGACCATACAATCTTGTCGTAAAAAGTGCGGTTATAAGTGTTGCTAAAAATGCGCCTATCAAAAAACTAATCATAATGAGACCACCGCACAGTACAAACACCCATAAAAGTCTGATTTTGGGTAAGATTTGCAAGATAAATTTTGAAGGACTAACTCGTTAATTCGAGAAACTTTATTTTGTAAAGATTGCTGGGAAGCAGACTTCCCTTTGGGTATCAATAGGTGGCTTATATACTTCGTTAAACTCTTTTGAATTAACGAGTTAGTACTACAAGAGTTTGCCTCGTCTATAAACAACCTATTGATATTATGGGTGTTTGTACTGTACGGTGGTCTCATAATTACGCTCCTAGCACATAAAATGTAATTAAAGATAAAAAGGCAAAGACTATCGCAATTCCAAGAAGATTTGGCACTTTGAAGAGTCTTAATTTTGCAATATTTACTTCTAAAAGAGCTACTAAAAGAGCTACTATAAATAGTTTAACTATAAACACTAAAACAGCCAGGATTATAGGAAGATTTAAGCCAAAAGGTATAAATAAAGATACAAACATAGAAGCAAAAATGATAAATTTCACACTTCCTGCACTTTCTATCAGCAACAAATAAAATCCACTAAGATCCAAAATCATAGCTTCATGAACCATTGTTAGCTCTAAGTGAGTTTCTGGATTATCCACTGGAATTCTTCCATTTTCTGCAATCAAAAGTATAAAAAAGCTGATACCTGCAAATATAAAACTAGCCATATGTTCAGAGGGAAAATGCAAACTAAGATTTATACCGGCTTGACCAATGCCAAGATTTTTTGCCATCATAGAGACACTAAAAAGTGTCAATATCATAGCAGGCTCCACCAAAGCAGAGATAAATGCTTCGCGACTACTTCCAATTCCCCCAAAGCTACTCGCACTATCAAGTCCAAGAAGCATAAGAAAAAATGTAGAAAGCGATATTAAACCTGTAATCGTAAAAGCATCTACAAAACTCACATAATATTCACCGCTCACAATCGGTGGAAGAAAAAACAGTGTTAGCAATAGTGGAGATAGAACCAAATAAGGCGCAATCCTCGTGATAGCACTTGTCTCTTTTGAGATGATTACCTCTTTGCTTAAAAGTTTTGAAAAATCTCTGTAACCTTGAAAAAGTGAGATTGGTTTTTTATACAATAGATACATTTTCACTATCTTCATAAAACTAGGCATCAAAGGAGCTAAAAAAATCATCAATAAAATAGTAAATATATACATAATCATTTTTTCTCTCCTATGAGTAAAACTTTAATGGATATAATCATGACGATAGACTCCAGTGCCAGCGTTGCCCAGCTAAATTCATGAGCAAAAATCCTATAACTAAACAAAACAGATAAAAGTATGTTAAAAATCATAGCTGCATATCTACTTTGTTCAAAATGAGCTAATCTATACACATAATAGCTGATTTTATTAGTTAGTTTTACGCTGCTTTGGTAAAGAGATTTTTCAAAAAGTGGTTTTACATGTACGCTAAAGCTAGCATCTATAAATTTTGTCCTGTGTCCTGGTATAACCTCTTTTTCAAAGTGTTCATCAGGATTATAAAGCCAAGTAAAGAATCTCCTGATAGGTCCTGCAAAACCTGTTGCGGAGTATTGCGTCTTCGCACTTGTGTTGTAACCACAAGCCCAGGTATGAAAAACCTTCTCTTTTATATTTAGAGATTTATAGATTACATATAAACTAAATGTCAACACTATCAAACCAGCCAATAATATAAGAGGTGAAACGATACCGCCGTTATTAGATACAGAGTGCAAACTCCAGATATTTGGAAAAATTTTATCATATATACTTACATGTAAGAGTTGATTTGTCACTCCGTCAAATAGTTTCATATAAAAAGGAGTGAAAAGCATCAAGGAGACTACAACCAAACTCATCAAAATCATACCTGTTTTCATCATGCCATTCACTTCGTGTGCGTGTTTTGCATTTGTACTTCGATGAAGTCCTAAAAATGTAATCCCAAAAACTTTTACAAAGCAAGCTATCGCCAAACCACCAGTCAGCGCTAAAGCAAAAACTGAAAAAGGGATAGCCAGTTTTAACGAAATATTATCTATACTAGATGAGCCAAGCAGGGATTGAAAGATCATCCACTCACTCAAAAAACCATTTGTCGGTGGAAGCGCTGAAATACTGATGGACGCCAATAAAAATGTAAAAGCAGTTACAGGCATAGCTTTTATAAGTCCACCATATTTTTCCATATTTTTTGTATGTGTTTGGTGTAAAACAGAGCCGGCTCCCATAAACAACAAAGATTTGAAACTCATATGATTAAATGTATGAAAAAGTGCGGCTATAAAAGCAAATGCACTAAGAACGGGGAGTTTTAAAGTTAAAAAAATCATTCCCATACCAAAACCTATAAGAATGATGCCGATATTTTCGATGGAGTGATTTGCCAGAAGTGCTTTTATGTCGTGTTCACTAAGTGCATACAAAACACCTACCAAAGATGAAATAGCTCCAATTATAAGTATCAAAATACCCCATTCTAGTTGCCATCCGCTCAAAATATCAAACAAAAATCTAAAAAGTGCATAGATTGCAACTTTAAGCATCACTCCACTCATCAAAGCCGATACCGGACTGGGGGCGGAGGGGTGAGCATAAGGAAGCCAGACATGCATAGGCACCGCTCCGGCCTTGCTCAAGAGTCCAAAAATTATAAAGAAAAATAGAAGCGTAGGATACGCAAAATTCTCTGCTATGATTTTCATCTCATAAAAGCCGATTTCCAGATTGCCACTTGTCACAATCAAAAAGAAAACCAACAAAAATATAAAACCAAAATGTGTCATAAAAAAGTAAAATCTAGCGGCTTTTATAGTTGATTTATCTTCAATTTCCGTCAAAATAAGTTGCCATGATGTCAAACTCATAAGCTCCCAAAAAAGGAGGAAAACAAGTGCATTTCCGGCAGTTACTACTCCAATCATGGAGGCTATAAAAGCAAAATAATGAATAAGATAGTATGCTTTTCTTTTTATGTGAGACAGATAACCAAAAGAGTAAAATAGATTTGGCACGACTCCAAGTATTATTAGAAATATAAACAAAATAGACAAATTATCAAATAAAAACAAATTTTTTCCTAAAAACGAAAGGGCTTTTAAAAGAGTCCTGAAAATTAAGTAGATGTACATTTTACCCAAATTTATGTTAAATTGAACTTACGCACTAAACCACTCTCATAGTATTACCATCCAACAGTAAACTTCATCATATCCCGTGATTAGAAACAGCACACTTGACTGTGTTAAAAAGCCTTGAAAGCCACATTGGAAGTTAACTAACGAAGCAGTAAGTATCTTCTCATTATTTTACTTTATAAATATATTGAGTTATTTGCCACCAAATCTAACTAGGGCGCTAGCCCAGGTAAATCCGCCACCAAATGTGTCGAGCAACATCAAATCACCTTTTTTCAACCTTCCCTCTTCATAGGCGTCATTTATTGCCATAGGGATTGATGCTGCTGAAGTATTGCCGTATTTTCCTACTGTAAAGACAGTTTTTTCTTTTGAAAAGTTCAGTTTGTTTCTTACAGCCTCTATGATTCTGAGGTTTGCCTGATGTGGAATAAAAAGATCTATATCTTCTGATGCTATATCATTTGTTTTGAGTATATCTACTACATCTTTTGTTAGAGTTCTAACTGCAACTTTAAAGACTTCATTTCCAGCCATTTTTATGTATTGGAGTTTTTTGTCCATGGTATCAGTTGAGCAAGGATATGTAGATCCGCAACCCGGAGTTATAAGCAAATCTGAGTATTTTCCATCTGCTGAAGCATGCACATCAATTATGGCTTCATTTTTATCTTCTGTTGCGCTGATTATAGCTGCGCCCGCGCCATCACCAAAAAGTATACAGGTTCCTCTGTCTGTATAATCAACTATAGAGCTTATCTTTTCAGCTCCAACCAAGAGTATGTTTTTCTTCGCACCTGATTCTATAAAGGCTTTTGCGATCGAAAGCATATAGACAAAACCGCTACATGCAGCGCTTACATCAAATGCCATAACGTTTCTTATGCCAACTTTATCGCTTATCAGGCATGCAGTTGATGGCATGCATAAATGATCCGGAGAGAGTGTTGCGCAGATCACCAAATCCACATCGTCTTTGTCTATCCCCGCTCTTTGTATCGCTTTTTTAGCCGCTAATGCACCCATATCGCTTGTAGTCTGATTGGAAGCCGCTATTCTTCTCTCTTTTATACCTGTACGCTGTACTATCCACTCATCACTCGTCTCAACGATTTTCTCAAAATCTTCATTGCTCATAATTTTTTCTGGCACATAAGAACCAATGGATTTTAAAGATGCGTACATTTATATCCTTTTATATATCTTGTTGTAGCTTAGCTATATTTTCTTCTATATCTTCGTTAATATCAGAATCAGAAAAGCTAATTGCTTGAAAAATAGCATTTTTAATAGCTTTTGCGTTACTTTTTCCATGTGCCACTATAGCACATCCCTTTATGCCGATCAAAGGCGCTCCCCCATACTCAGCATAATCAACCTGCTTTTTCAAAACTTTAAAAACTCTTCTCATTAGAAGCGAGCCGGCTATAGCCATCGGAGATCTTCTTATATTTTTTTTGATAATTTTTGTGATAGACTCTGCAACACCTTCGCTTGTCTTTAGAAGTATATTGCCCACAAAACCATCGCAAACAATCACATCAGTAGAGCCATCGAAGATATTATTTCCCTCTACATAGCCTATAAAGCTGTCATTTTTGCTCAATACCTTATAGACTTCTTTGGTTATATCATTGCCTTTGCTCTTTTCTTCGCCATTGGATAGAAGTCCGACACGAGGATCTTCTGTCTTTAAAACATCTTTTACATAAGCTTCACCCATAATCGCAAACTGGACCAAATGTTCGCTTTTGCAATCCACATTTGCACCAATATCCAAAACAAAACTAGGTCTATTTGTGGAGGTTGGCATAATAGTAGCGATTGCCGGTCTAAGTACACCTTTGAGTCTTCCTATTCGAAGTGTTGCCAGACTCATAGTAGCTCCGCTGTGTCCCGGAGAAACTATAGCATCGGCTTTTCCCTCCCTTACTAACTCAACTGCTTTGTATATAGAGGTCTCTTTCTTTTTGAGGGCATCTGTAGCACTATCACTCATGCTTAGTATTTCATCAGCTTGAACAAATGTTATTTTATCTAAAAACTGTGGAGGGACCAACTCTTTGATCTCTTTAACTCTTCCAACTAGTATAGGGTGGAATTTCTGTTCTCTGAAAGCTTTTATAGTGCCTTCAATAACAGGTCTCGGACCTAAATCTCCACCCATTACATCAATGGCAATATTTAACATTTAGTTTTTATATTCGCCTGTTGTTTTGTTAATTCTATGTGGCATTTTCCATGTGCCATCACTGTCTTTTACCGGCATAGCCAGAGTCACTTTGTAGTGAGTTCTTCTTTTTGCCGCTCTTGTTTTACTTACTCTTCTCTTTGGAACTGCCATAATTATTCTCCTAAAATATTATTATTTGCACTGCATTTTTTACAGTGTAGATATTCACATTTGAGTGACTCTAACTCACTCTGCAACATTGTATCAAAATTTACATAAGCATCAAAAAATTCTATCAAATTATCATACTCATCTTCTTTGTGTATGCCATTACTTGCATATATCTCAAAATTTTGGTTGACAATTTTTTCAAAATCATCGCCACATCTATCACAGATATGCTCAAAAGAACCAGTCATTGTACCGATAGATTTTACTAGATTTTTATCAATTTTCTTTGCGTTTCCGTAAAATTTGATATTTTCCTGTTTTACTTCAAAATCAATTCCGCTTAGTGGAATTTTTTTGAACTCTATTTTCATACTATACCGTTTTTTATAGTACTTCTCTTCCTGCAAAAAAGAAATCTATCTCTATTTTTGCGTTTTCCAAGCTATCACTTCCATGAACTGCATTTGCATCTATACTATCAGCAAAATCAGCTCTTATAGTACCGGCATCGGCTTCTTTTGGATTTGTAGCACCCATAAGTTCTCTGTTTTTAGCTACTGCATTTTCACCTTCAAGCACCATAACTACAACAGGTCCACTTGTCATAAACTCTACCAACTCACCAAAAAATGGTCTCCCTGCATGTACTTCATAAAATTTACCGGCATCGCTTTTGCTTAATTGTATTTTTTTCATACCAGCAATTCTAAGTCCGTTTGACTCAAATCTATCAACTATTTTTCCTATAACATTCTTTGCTACTGCATCTGGTTTTATTATCGATAATGTTCTTTCCAATATCTTCTCCTAAAATTTTTAATCTCTTTTATAGAGGTCAAGGGCGGATTATACCAAAAAAAGTTTTAATTGTAGTTAAATTTTCAATTTAGATAAAGAAGAGGGTTGAGATGATGAAACATCATCTCAAATTTTATGCTATTCTACGCAAGGAGTATCGCCTTTTCTAAGATCCGCTCCTATCTCATCACGACTTGGTTGACCATCAACAAGATCACTCCAAACTATACAACCCTCAGTCGGGCATGCAGCAGCACAAGCAGGCTCGTCATGATAACCGACACACTCTACACATTTGTCAGCATATACATAATATATATCTTCTCCTGTTGGATTATCATCATCATCAACAATTGCTTCTACCGGACACTCATCTATACAAGCGCCGCAAGCTATACAAATATCTGTAATTTTTACAGCCATTTCAACTCCTTAAATTTGATTTATACGAAACTATATCACAAGAAAATTAAAATAGAAATAAAAGTTACTGTTAATTCATAATTATACAGAAAAATATAAATTAGGGGGTTATTCTTTTAACCCCTGTTTAAGCTCTTTAGTTCTATCATTATTCTTCTATAAAATCCAACCAAGGACTTAATGTGTTTAAAACCATAACAAAAAAAGTTTTATTTATACAGACTGTGGCTATATTGTTGCTTATGGGGCTACTGACGATGTATTTGAATAGATACTTGCATAACTATTTTGTCAAAGAAGCAAAAGCGAACATCAAATCAGGACTTCACAGTCTAAACATTACTGTTGATGTATATAGCAAAGCATTGGAAAAAAATGCACTCAAACTATATAATGTATTTGAAGGCTCTTTCAAGCAAGTAGCACTCATAGAAGATGAATATGTCAATGTAAACGGGGTAAAAACTCCGATGATGGCTGACGGTGGCGAAGTTTTAAACAAATACTTCAAATCTGTCGATCATTTTACAAAAGTAACCGGCGCTACAGCCACAGTTTTTGCATACGATAAAAACAAAAATGATTTCGTCAGAATTAGCACATCTCTAAGAAAAGAGGATGGCACAAGAGCAATGGGAACATACTTGACAAAAAAATCTCCGGCTTTTAAACCCATAATGGCCAAAAAAGAGTATGTGGGAACAGCTCATCTTTTTGGAAAAGACTACATAACAGTATATAAACCTCTGCTTGATGATAACAAAAATATAATCGGTATCTTATATATAGGATATAATTTTAGTGAAGGACTCCGGGCTTTAAAAAAAGATATATCAAAAATCAAGATAGGAAAAACCGGATATTACTATGTTATAAATACCAAACAAAATAAATATATAATCCACCCGAGACTAGAAAATAAAACTGTTATGAGTGCTATTGATAAACTTATAGAAAAGAAAAAAAGGGGAACTATCTCAAAGGAAAACGGCTCAGAGCATTTACTTTATGACTTTTTTTATTTTAAAAAATGGAATTGGGTTGTTGTGGGAAAAGCAAATATGAAAGATTTTAAAGCCGTAGGAAACAGAGTGTCCAATCTACTTTTACTAGCAACTTTAGCTGTAACAATTATAATCATTTTAGTAATATTTTTTATGTTAAACAGGCTCATAACAAAACCATTAAACAACCTTACCCAAAAAGCGGCTGATTTAGCCAGCGGAGATGGTGATCTAACCAAGAAACTAGAAATCCATGGAGAAGATGAGATAGCCCAGGCAAGTAAAGAGATAAACAGCTTCATAGAAAAAGTGAGGCTCATAACCCAAGAAGCCAAACATATATCAAGCGAAAACTCATCTATCGCAAATGAACTCTCTTCTACCGCCCTAGAAGTCGGTAAATTAGTAGAGTCATCTACTAAAGCAACACATGAAGCAAATACAAAAACAAAAGAGATAAAAGATAAACTTGTAGTCTCTGTACAAGAAGCCAAAGAGGCTAGAATTGAGCTCGAAAAAGTAGATACCCAGATGAAAGAGGCAAACCAGGCAATACTTCAGCTAGCAGAAGATATACAAACAAGCGCATCAACAGAGATAGAACTAGCCGGGAAAATACAGCAACTAAGTTCTGATGCAGAACAGGTAAAAGGTGTACTTACAGTCATAAGCGACATAGCAGACCAAACAAATCTTTTGGCGCTAAATGCAGCCATAGAGGCGGCTCGTGCAGGAGAGCACGGCAGAGGGTTTGCAGTCGTAGCAGACGAAGTGAGAAAACTGGCTGAGAGAACGCAAAAATCACTTGTAGAAATAAATGCTACTATAAATGTAATAGTCCAATCTATTGTACAAAGCAGCGAAGAGATGAATGCAAACTCACAGCAAGTAGAAGTTCTTTCTCACAAAGCAGTCGAAGTGGAAGAAAAAATAGATGAGATGGCAGTCATCATAGATAATGCGGCAACCAAAACCTCAGATGCTACAGAGAAAGGATATAGCGAAACTCAAAGAGATGTTGATATTGTAGTAGAACAAGTATCAAAGATAGATAGCATCTCTACTAAAAATGCGAGAAGTACGGAAGAGATAGCCAGTGCAGCTGAGCATCTAAACGAGATGACAGAAGCATTAAAAAATAAATTGAATGAGTTTAGAACTTGATTAAACTTAATATAATTTTAAAATGCTATAATTTTGTTTTTAAGAAAAATTATTAACAAGGAGAAAAAATGTTAGTTACAAATAAAGCACCGGATTTTACTGCAACTGCGGTTTTAGAAGATGGACAGATAGTAGAGGATTTTAATCTATATGAAAATTTTGGAGAGATGGGAACGGTGGTTTTCTTTTATCCACTTGATTTTACATTTGTATGCCCAAGTGAAATTATCGCATTTTCACACAGAATTGAAGAATTTAAAAGTAGAGGTATAAATGTAATTGGTGTCTCAGTTGATAGCCAATTTTCACATTTTGCATGGAGAGAAACTCCTGTAGAAGATGGTGGAATAGGCAGAATCAAATTTCCACTTGTATCAGACTTGAGTAAACAAATCGCCAGAGATTTTGATGTACTTCTAAATGAGAGTGTTGCACTTCGTGGTTCATTTCTCATAGGAATCGATGGTACAATCAGACATGCTGTTATCAATGACCTTCCACTTGGAAGAAATGTTGATGAGATGCTTAGAATGGTAGATGCGATGCTTTTCACAAATGAGTATGGTGAAGTTTGTCCCGCAGGGTGGAATAAAGGCGATGAGGGTATGAAAGCATCAACTGATGGTGTTGCTGATTACTTGGCAAAACACGCAGAAGAACTATAAGGCTGAAAAAGAGACTCTATAGAGTCTCTTTTATCTTCTTTGATAACTGTATAGGCGATATACCCAATCTCTCTTCTACCAGTTTTGTATTTCCGTGTTGGATAAATTTATCTTCATACTCAAAACTCTCTATCTCTACATGTAGAGCATTTTTCTCTTTTAAAAGCCCAAGTAAAGAAGCTACTCCTCCATATCTTGCACTGTCACTAAAAACAAACCATTTTGTATATTTTTTTGCCAGATCTACTAAAAGTTTTTCGTCCATTGGCTTTGCAAACCTCAAATCGACAACACAAGAGTTGATGCCGTCTTTTTCAAGCTCCTTTGCTGTTTGCTTGGCTCTTCCAACACCGTTTCCATATCCCAATAATAAAATCCTTGCACCATCATCTTGACTCAATATCTGAGCTTTTCCATACTCAAAAGCTTCATCTTGCTTGGCAAATGAATCTAAAAATACTCCTCTTGGATATCTTATAGCAAGTGGGCCTATGTGTTTATATGCATACTCTACTGCTCGGTGCATGCTTGCCTCATCTCTAGGCGCAATGAGAGTCATATTTGGAATCGCACTCAAATAAGATACATCAAACACTCCTTGATGAGTCTCTCCGTCCTCTCCTACAATTCCGGCTCTATCCATTGCGAAAACAACATTAAGATTCATAATGCACGCATCGTGAATCACTTGATCATATGCTCTTTGCAAAAAAGTAGAATAGATAGTAATAAAAGGCTTAAAACCCTCTTTTGCCATAGCACACATGGAAGTTACTGCATGTTGCTCTGCTATAGCTACATCCCAAAAGCGTTCCGGATAAGCATCTATAAGTTTGTCCATTCCTGTTCCGCTTGGCATTGCTGCCGTAACTCCTACTACATTTTCGTATTTCTTTGCCAAATCCAAAAGTGCCTCGCCATACATGATAGTTGCATTTTTGCTGACACTTTTTTTGAGTGATTTTCCACTCTCTATATCAAAGGGACCGACACCATGCCAATTCTCATAATAACCCTCTGCCTTTTCATAGCCTTTCCCCTTAAGTGTCTGCGTATGGATAATCACTGGTTTTTTCAACCCTTTTGCCATCTCAAAAGCTTTGATAAGACTCTCCAAATTATGACCATCAACCGGCCCTATATAATCAATTCCCAACTCTTCAAACAAGATACCGGGGGTTATCAATTTAAAGCCTTCTTCAAATTTTTTCGCCATATATGTAGCACTCTCAGGCAAATATTCCAAAATTTGCTCTGTCGTTCTTTTCATTTTTTGATAAAAATTACCAGCCATTGCGTGAGAGAGAAAACTACTTATGGCGCCTATCGGCTTTGATATACTCATTTTATTATCATTTAGGATTATAACTACGGGATATTTTCTAAATCCAAGTTCATTTAGTGCCTCATACACCATTCCTGCACTCATAGAACCATCCCCAATCAAAGCTACAGGAATTCTCGTGTCACTTTGTCCTTTTAATTTAATAGCTTTTGCGGCACCAACTGCCAAAGAGATTGATGTTGAACTATGACCCGCTATGAAATAATCCGCTTTAGATTCACTGGGTTTCGTGTATCCGCTAAGCCCGTTAAATTGTCTTAGTGTATCAAACGATTCCCATCTGCCCGTTAATAATTTATGCGCATAGGATTGGTGACTGACATCAAAGATAAAGGGGTCATTTTTAACATCAAATACATAGTGCATAGCAACTATCAGCTCCACAGCCCCAACATTACTGCTGAGATGTCCACCATTTTTACTTACTGTTTTTATGATTTTGTCTCTCAAGGAGACACACAAATCTTTCAACTCTTGTATATTTTTATTTTTAACATCAATTTTCATTTTTTACCTGATTTTACTTTACTTAATCATTAGATTCATTTTGCAGAAGATATTTAACCTTTTCTAATCTTGCAGATATATTTCCGTCTAAGTTTCCACTGTCACTAAGAAGAATAACACCTCCCAAAGATACAGCAGTATCTGACTGAACATCAATTTTTGCATTTTGTGCAAAAATATCATTTAATGCATCAAAATCTTTTGGGTTTACCTTAATAGTTATTTTACTGGCATCTTTTAGATCCTTTATCAGCTCCTTAGCAAGCGAATGAGCAACTTGTGAACTGGCACCTGAAACCTCTTTTTTTATAACTTCTCTTGCTACTTCCAAAGATGTATCTATAATATTTTTTTCTACCTTTTTAAAAAAATTATCAAAACTTTTACTTTTTTCTTCTAATTTTTTTGCTGATTCTATATAGTTTGATACTCTTTCATTATAGCTTAATTCCAACTCTTCCTTTGCTTTACTGTATCCTTCGTCAAAAGATATCTCTTTTTCTCTAGCCACACTCTCTTTAAGTCTGTTTTCAAATTCACTCTCTTGCTTTTCTATTTGCATTTGAAGTTTTATAATATTTGAAGAGAGTATATCACTTTTTTTAAGCAATTCTTCTATAAATTGGTTTTGATTTTTATCTATAGAATCTTTTTGGATCATCTTACTCTTTTTGTCTGTTTCAACTTCTTGAGCAAAGTCATCTTCATTCTCTTCTTCTGTTTTAACAGAACCCAAAACTTTAAATCTGTATCTTTGAATTGTATGTTTATTTAATTCATCCTGTTCTATAACATTGTCCATGTCTTGAACCCCTTTACTCAATCATCTCTTCAGCTTCACCAATTTGCAGAACTCCCTGTTCTGCTAATTTTTGAACCTCTTCAACAATTCTTCTTTGAGCCTCTTCAACATCTTTTACTCTAACAGCCCCCAGAAAACTCATCTCCTCATTAAATGCCTCTTGTGCTCTTTGAGACATACTTCCCATAAATTTTTCTTTCAAATCTTCGCCTGAACCTTTCAAAGCAACCATTAAATCTTTCTTGTCAGCTACTTTTAATATCTCCCTGATTCCGGTATTATCAAGCTTTACAATATCCTCAAAAGTAAACATCATGTCTTTAATAACAGATGCCAACTGCTCATCAGCTTGCTCTATGAATGAAATTGTTGTTTTAGAGGCCTTTTGTCCCAGTCTGTTCAGTATCTCTGCAACCGCTCTTGGTCCTCCGACTTCAACCTTATATGATGTTAAAGATTCAAGTTTGTTTTCAAGTACGGTAGAGACTCTTTTTACAACCGATGGTGAAATTTCACCAAGATTTGCCATCCTTATAGTCACTTCACTTCTAAGCTCATCTGGGAAAAAGGAGAGAGTTTCTGCCGCACTGGTTGGTTCCATATGTGCCAAAATCAAAGCAACCGTCTGAGGATGCTCATTTATAATGAAATCTGCTAATTGTTGTGGTTTTATCTGTGCAAGATAACCAAAGTTTTGCGTAGTTTCCATATTTTTAGATAATTTTTCCAATATCTTTTGAGCAGCTTCCGAGCCAAATGTTCTATAGAGTATCTCTTTGGCATACTCCATACCGCCACTTCTGATATATTGATTGGACTGCAAGAGTGCATAAAACTCCTCAAGGACCGCATTTGCAACTTGCTTGTCTATATTTTTCACTGTTGCTATATACTTTGATATATCTGTTACTGTATCTATCTCCATATGAGAAAAAAGATTTGTTGTTATATCTTCTCCAAGCTGAATAAGTAAAATAGCAACTTTTTCGGGCATTGAGAGTTCATTATACTCATTTTTTTGCTCTTCATTTAATTTCATCTATACTTCTTTCCCGCTTTTTGACAAATCAAAATCGTTTGCATTTTTAATCAAACCTTGCAATAATCCAGCCACCTCTTCACTCTTTTGATCGGCCAAATTTTTCAATTTTTCAAGCAATACATCATATTTTAGCGCTTCTTCATTAAAGTCTTTTCCTATACCTAATTGCTCCTCTACTCTCTGTCTTGCTTTTTTAAATTTTTCAAGAGTATCTTCTGCATTTTCCTCTTCATCGGCTATTTGGGTGCGATCAATCTCCTCAATCTCTTCTGTTTGTTGCTCAAGCATTCTTGCTGAAAAAGGTGAGATTATTTTTTTATAAAATACAAACAGTAAAATAGCAACAAAAATATATTTCAATGCAGGAATAATCGGAGACAAATAAAAACTTATCTCGTCTATTAAAGTCTTGGTGACAGGCTGGCGTCCGTCTTTTGCCAACGGTTTAAATTCCAGATTACTTACCGTAACCTCATCTCCTCTAGCTTTAGTATATCCTACTGTTTGCTTGACTATTTTATCGATTTGAGCCAACTGTTCTTTTGTCAGCGGCGTATATTTTAATTCTTTCTTGCCTTTCACTTTTTTATATTTATAGTCACCATCGACAACAACTGCAGTACTTATCTTTTTAATCGTTGCAAATTCATTTTTGATATGTGTAGTTTTTTTTGATATCTCATAATTTGTTGTTGTAGAACTTTTTTGATATTTCTGACTACTCTTTTGACTATTCAAGCCTTGAGTTGGTCCTATGTTGCTGATTGCTCCCGGGACTCCTCCGACTTTTGCAGGAGTTGAGCCTGTTTTTTTCTCTTCGACACTCTGTTCACTTCTGGGAACAGAGTTTGGGTCATAAACTTCACTGACAGAATTTTCCTGTTTAAAATCAAAATCAATAGTAACTTTTGCTACTACCTTATCACTTCCGCCGACCACAGGGGTTAATACATTGATAATTTTATCTTCCAGGTTTGATTCGTATTTGCGTCTGTACTCCATTTGACTTTTTATAAGATCTGATGAAAATACTCCTTCATCTTCTCCTAAAGGCACTCCATTTTGATCTACAATTTTTACATTATTTGGCTTAAGATTTACAACAGATGAGGAGACTAGGTTTTTTATGCCTGTTATCTGCTTGCTGGAAAGTTTTCGTCCGTTTTTAATATCAACAACTATAGATGCTGTAGCATCCTGTTTTTTTGCTGCAAAAACGCTCTCTTTGGGTATAGCTATATGAACACTTGCATTTTGAATCGGATTTAAATCCTCAATGGTCCTTGCCAACTCACCTTCAAGGGCTCTGAGGTATTTTACTTGCTGTTCAAAATCTGTCGAGCCAAAATCTGACTTATTAAAAATCTCAAATCCAACTTTTGAATTTTTAGGAATTCCTAAAGCAGATATGGCAATTCTCTCTTTATACACAACATTGCTCGGTACGGCTATTGTTCCTTCGTTTATCACCTTGTAAGCTACACCGTCTTTCTCCAACTGCTGTATAATCAATGCAGAATCACTCGGTGTTGTGTTGTCAAAAAGCACACTGTATCCAGATCCTATAGAAGTACTTGGATTTCTAAAAAAAACTAAAAACGATAAAAAACCTATTACCACAAATACCGATACAAGCGAGACAATTTTTTGCTTTTTTGACAGGCTCTGCAATAGTGCTGTTATCTGATTTAAAAACAGTTTTAGATTCATCTAGCCTTCCATATCATTTAAGTAAATTTCCTTGAATTCTCTCATAAATCTAATATTCTGCTCAGGTGTTCCAACGGTTACCCGTATCGCATTCATACCATATGCTCCAAGATTTCTGATTATTATACCTTTTTTCAAGAGTTTTTCGGAAATTTCTGTGGAATTTTTGCCATTTTTAAACTCTAAAGTGATAAAATTAGTATAACTATCTATAAAATCAAAGCCTAATTCTCCGGCAAATTTTTCATATACACTCATCTGTTCAAAATTTTCCTTTATACAATTTTGCACAAATTTTTCATCTTCAAGTGCCACTATAGCGGCCTTGAGAGACAGAGTTGTTATATTAAACGGGGCTCTTAATTTCAACAATGCATTTATGATATCACTCTGAGCTATCCCATATCCACATCTCATACCGCCCAGTCCATAAGCCTTTGAAAAAGTTCCAAGATATAGAACATTAGGATATCTTTGAATTATATCTTTCGGGTCTATCTCTTTTTTCTTGTCTTTATATTTTGCATACTCTTGATAAGCACCGTCAACAATTACCAAAGTATCGCTATTTATCTTATCTAAAAAATCATATACATCGTCTCTATTTAAACACTCTCCTAGCGGATTGTTCGGTAAACATAAAAATATGATAGAAATATCGCTGTTGTTTTGATAGATATCTAAAAATTCCTCAAGATTGTGTTGATGAGAAGAAGTTTTAAGTATAGTGGTTCCGGTCTGTCTTGCATATATCTCATACATCGCGAAAGTAGTTTTCGCCATCAAAACTTTATTGTTAGCATTTGCTTTTGCTTGCACGCCAAAAGAGATAATTTGGTCACTTCCCGCACCAATTATCAAATTTTTACTTTGCACACCAAATCTGTTAGCGAGCCTGTCTTTTAATTCATACATACTGTCGTCTGGATAGAGGTTCATCTTTGAGACATCTTTACATACTGCATCTTGAACCATTTTGCTGCAACCCCGAGGATTTTCATTGCTCGCGAGTTTAATAATATCTTTTTCATCCACGCCATACTCTCGCACAACCAACTCTATAGGCTTCCCTGCTTCATATATCTTTAGATTGTCCAAAACAGTGTTATATCTCATTTTACTCTCCATTTACATAGCTTCCCAGCCAGATTATTTCATGACTGTCTCTATTTTCTTCTATAATATCCTGCACATTTTTATCGTCAATATGCCCCTCAAAATCGAGATAAAAAACCGTTTTAAAACCTCTCTCTTTTGTTGGGCGAGACTCTATCTTGGTCAGATTTACTCTGTTTCTTTGAAATGTCTGCAAAAACTCTACCAAACCACCGGGCTTATTGGCAGTCTTTGCTAAAATAGAAGTTTTACTTTTGTCTGACTTGGCATTTTTAAAATCACTCAAAATTAAAAATCTTGTCTTATTTGCCAAATTATCCTCTATCTTTGAAAAAAGAATCGGAACTTTATATAATTTTGCAGCTATATGTGAACATATTGCCGCACTGTTTTTATCATCCCTTGCCAATTTTGCAGCTTGAGCTGTTGATTTTGTCGCTACAAACTCAACAGCATTTAGAAAATGCTCATCTAAAAATTTTCTACATTGGTTATAACCTTGAGGATGAGAGTAAATCCTACTGACATCTTTGAGACTTTCACATGTTGTTGCAAAAGAGTGATGAATATCCATATATATCTCTGCAACTATCTTTGCACTGTATTTACCCAAACAATCAAGTGTGATTCCAACGGCACCTTCCGTATTATTTTCTATGGGAACCACTCCGTATTTTGCTTCTGTATTCTCAAGAACCGAAAAAACCGCCTCTATCGAATTTAGTCCTATATATCTGCCCATGGCACCAAATCTACTCTGTGCAACTTGATGGGTAAAACTACCCTCGGGTCCAAGATAGGCTATGTTTTCTGGGAGCTCTATATTTCTACTGACTGCAAATACCTCTTGAAATATCGCATCAATCGCAGCATCATTTAAATAGCCATCATTGTGTGACTTAAGCCTATCTAAAATCTCTCTTTCTCTTTCTGGTCTATATATAGCTGTTCCCGTTGTATTTTTTAAATCTCCGATAGTTTTAACAGCCACCATCCTTTTATTTAAGAGCTTTAAAATTTTATCGTCTATATCGTCTATCTCTTTTCTATACTTATCTAAGTTCATACTATTGTCTCCTGCCCGGATACATCTATACTGCCTATATTGGGTATTATTTCATCTATCAACTCTTTTACGGGTTCAATTTCATCTTTGCTTTTGCATTTTCCACTGAGAACCAAAATAGTCTTTGCGCCTAGTTTTTTGATGCCGCCAAGATCGCCTATGGCATCATCACTTATCATGGTTATATCTTCAAAGTTCAAACTGGTATGCTGTTGAATATTTAATAATCTTCTTGCCTCATTATAAAAAGCATCGCTTGGTTTTCCGATTATCTTATAATTTTTAGAAGTTGCGTAAGATATCATCTCTAAAATAGCCCCCACACCCGGATATCTTCTGCCATCTTTTGCATAAATGCTAGTGGCGTGCATACCTATAATCTCTACATCACCTAGAGCAGTCTCTATCATGGAGGCATAATCATCTGAGCTAAAATCTTTTTTACTGGCTATTAGCATCGCCTTTGGATGTTTTGTGGTTGTATCATACCCCATAGACTCAAGACTTTTTGTAAACTCTTTCGCCCCAAAAGCTTTTACATCTCTTGTTTTTACATTTTTATCTAAAACCATAAATGGATCTAAATATTTCTCAAAAGCAATTTCAAAACCCAGATCAAGTAAAAATTTATGAAAATCCCTGCTCAGCTCTTTGGTGTTGTTTGTAATTACCATATAAGGAATTTTTTTTCTGTTTAAAAAATTGATAAATTCAATTGAGCCACTTATCGGTTTTTTGTCTTTATCACTTATCAGCGTACCTTGCACATCTATAAAAAAACTCATAGATAATCTATCTCCTGTACTAACAAATCTTCCAAAGTTTCCCGTCTTCTTATCAATTTGTCTTTTCCTTTTACCAAAGCAACTTCTGCAGCTCTCGGTCTTGTATTATAGTTACTGCTCATTGTAAACCCATAAGCTCCTGCACTCTTTATGACAATTATGTCATCATGTTTTGTCTTTTGGATATAGATATCTTTTGCTAAAAAATCACCGCTTTCACATATCGGACCGACTATGTCTGCCAACGATTTCTTGGCATCATTATCTCCGTCTAAAAGCTCAAAACCGTGATAAGCCCTATAGAGACTTGGGCGTATAAGGTCATTCATAGCTGCATCAACTATAACAAATCTTTTTTTCTCATTCTTTTTTTCATATAAAACCTTTGTCAAAAGATAGCCACAGTTTCCCACCAAAAATCTACCAGGCTCACAAACAATTGTAACATCTTGATTGCCAAGTGCTTCAAAAATATTTTGTGCATACTCGTATAAAGAGATTGTTTTTTCATCTTTATATGTGATACCTATGCCACCGCCAACATCAAAAAATTTGATATCTATATTTGCAGCTTTTAAACTCTTTAACAGATCGGATATAACAAGTGAAGCCTCCTTAAAAGGTAAAGCATCCGTTATCTGGCTTCCTATGTGAAAATGTATGCCAACAGGATCTAAGTACTTAGATTTACTTGCATATAGATACATCTTTTTTGCACTATCTATATCAACACCAAACTTGTTTTCATGAAGTCCTGTGGATATATACGGATGGGTTTTGGGATCTATATTTGGATTTACCCTTATACTGATTCTTGCCATAGATTTTAACTCTTTGGCTATCATTTCGACTCTATACATCTCCTCTTCACTCTCAAGATTTAACATCAAGATATCTTTTTGCAAAGCCTCTTTTATTTCACTGTCTTTTTTACCGACACCGCTAAAAATAATCTTGTACTTTTGGGCACCTGCTTTAAGTGCTCTCTTGACTTCTCCGATAGAGACGCAATCAAATCCGCTTCCCAACTTGGCCAAATGTTTTAGCACACTAAGATTTGAATTTGCTTTTACCGCATAACAAAGTATAGATTTTCTCGCTTTAAAAGCCTCTTTCAGAGAGTTATAATTTTTATCTATTTCATCAAAATCATATACATATAAGGGTGTATCATATTTTTGTGACAACTCTTGGAAGTTAGACATATATTTACCTTTTTTTAAAATGACTCTATTTTATCTAAAAAAAGTCAAAAATAAAATTAAGGGCATATACAGAGGTATCTATTCTTTGATATAGGAGTATAGAGCCAACAGCCCCAAGACAAAGATTGGAAACATAATGGCAAGCTCAGGATATATAACAGAGTTCAGAGCCAGCTTAGAGAACAAAAACAGTAATCCCCAAATAAATACAGATAAAAATGTTAAAGAAAATGAGAGCAGCATAATACTATTGTACCTTGAGATTATAGGTAATTTCACAAAAAGAATCAAACCCAACAAAGGAGCAAAAAACGGCAGAAAAATTTGTGTAAATATGATAGTTCTCAATCTGCTTGTGTCTAAATTTTGTGAGTTAAAAAAATTTAGAGCATCAATTGCATCCGGAATTGAGAGATTAAACTTTCCCTTATAGACATTGTCAATAATCTTGGGCCTAAAATTCTTAAGTGTCTCCAGTTTTGCATATTTTTCTATTTTTAACCCATTGCTGTCCAAAACAGTAACTTTGGGCTTCAAAATCTTCTCAACACCATAAAGAATCCAATATTTGTCATTATAATAACCCTTTTTAGCATTAATTATCGATACAACATCTCTATCTTTGACTTTAAATATTTTTATATTTATTGCCTCTTTTTTTATAGGATCTAATTTTCCAAAATAGATATAATCTTCACCATTTTTTAAAAACATATCCTTTGTATCACTTGAGATTTGACTAAATCTCAGAATATTATTGCTATATTCTCTTGAGTATGAAAAGGCAGTAAAATTTAAAAGTACATATAAAATTATTATAAACAACGAAGTGATAAATAGAGGCTTGATTATACTTTGCCTGCTTATCCCAAACGAAAGCATACTTACAAGCTCATTCGTTTTTACCATGGAGGTTGCTGTTAAAATCATTGCGAATACGACTGAGAGTGGCAATACATAATTTATAGCATACATGCTTTCAAACATAGTATATAGAATTTGCAAGTTTGCTGATTGTGGCAATTTTTTATATGTTGTCAATAGGTCAATCCCTACGTAAAACACTTCAAGCGCAAAGAAGATTATAAAAAAGGTCTTTAGATACTTTGCAATTATATAGTTTTGATATAACCTCATTAAGTCTCTTTTGATGCTTTAAGGCTGTATCTTTGTGAAACACTTGCCAAACTCTCTTGGCAAAGAGCCAAACTTGCCTCTTTTGCATTTTTTATAATCTTATCTAAATTTTCCTTTTCTGTTTTAGAAAAGTCTGATAAAACATGGGATATGATCATGTCTTTGTTCTTTGGTTTTGAGATTCCGATTCTCACCCTTAGATAATCTTTGCCTATATACTCATCTATGGATTTCAATCCGTTATGCCCACCATTTCCTCCACCAAATTTAAACTTAAGTGTTCCAAAAGGCAAATCCAGATCATCGTGTATAACTATGATATGTTCAGGTTTAAAATAGTCACTTACTGCCTTGACACTTCCCCCTGAAAGGTTCATGAATGTAAGCGGTTTTAAAAGTAGGGTATTTGAGCATTTATATAGATTTCCTCTAAAATTGCTCTTATTTATGCAAGTGCAGGAGAGGTCCTCCAAAAGAGAATCTATAACCATAAATCCGACATTATGTCTATTATTCTTATATGTCTCTTCGGGATTACCAAGTCCTACGATTAAATTCATCAGATTAATCGCTATTTAGCTTTTATAACTCCGACTATTGCGATTCTGTCTTCATCCATAATTTTGATATTGTCATCAGTTTTAACATCTCTGACCAAAATAGTATCTCCAACACCCAAGTCACTGACATCCAGCGTAAAGTTATCTGGAAGATTTTCGGCTGTACATTTTACAGTAAGCCTCTTTTTTGATTGCGCAAGAACACCCTTGTCTTTAAGCCCTTTTGGAGTTCCTGTAAGTAAAATGGGGATCAAATATTTACTTAAAACACCTGGAAGTGCTACTCTTAAATCAACATGCAAAAATTTACTCTTTACAGGATCTTTTTGATACTCCTGTATGATAACATTTAACTCTTGATCTCCAACTTTTACCGGAAATGCAAGTGTAGTTTTATTTCTAACCGCTTTTATGAACTCATTCTCTTTGAATGCAGCATTGATATTTTCAATACCTTTTCCATAAATATTGGCAATTAGATAACCATTTCTTCGAAGTTCCTTGGTGGTCTTCTTAGTGATACTCTCTCTAACTATGCCTTCTAACATAACTGTCCTTTAAAAAAATTTTAGGGAGACGATTATACAAAAAATAACATAAAACCTTGATAAATTATTACCGAACTTAATATAAGGGGCTATTTTTTTAAGGCGAGTATGTCTTTATCAACTTTTTCTTTAAACTCTCCGGATTTTTTTCTTTTCAATGTTTTCTCTGCATCATAATAATCCAAATCCATCAAGAGGTCATTTCTACTCGTAGCATTTGCCAATGCCTCATCTCTGGAAATCGTTCCTGCTGCATACAGACCCAAAAGGGATTGATCAAATGTTTGAGATTTATATACATCTTTCCCCTCTTTGATTGCATCTGTAATTTCTCCATCTCTACCATCTAAGATTAGATTTTCTATCCTTGCATTTTTGACCAATATCTCAACAGCTGCTGTTCTCTTTCCTGTTGTTGTTCTAACCAATCTTTGAGATACAATTCCCTGCAGAGTAGAGGAGAGAGTCATTTTTATCCTGTTTTGATCACTTCCGGGAAACATACCCAGTATCCTTCCTACAGTCTCTTTTGCATCTACTGTATGGAGAGTAGATAGAACTAGGTGTCCTGTTTCAGCAGCATGCATCGCAGTCTCTATCGTCTCCAAATCTCTCATCTCGCCAACTAAAATAACATCCGGATCTTCCCTCAGTGCTGCCCTCAATGAGTCCGCAAAACTTACAGCATCTTGTCCAACCGCTCTTTGGTTTATGATAGATTTTTGATCTTTATAGACAAATTCCACAGGATCTTCTATGGTAATGATGTGTTTTGCAAATTGTTTATTTATGCTGTTTATCATAGCTGCCAAAGTTGTTGTCTTTCCATTTCCAGTAGGTCCGGTAACCAAAACCAGGCCTCTTGGTTTTTGGCAAAAAGTATGGACTTGATCTGGCAATCCCAAAGAGTCGATAGTAGGAAGACTTGCAGGAATAGCTCTAAATACAGCAGAAATGCCGTCAACTTGAAAAAAAATATTTACCCTAAATCTAAAATCATCATTTAACTTATATGTAAAATCTAGATTTTTATGTTCAACCAAGTCCGGAAATCTTGTGCGAAGCAACTCTTTTGCAAGTGTAATACTGTCTTTGTGAGATAGTATCTCTTTTGACAAGGAGACAATCTGTCCGTTAACCCTGCCTCTTATATTTGAGCCACTCTTTATATGCAGATCGCTCCCTCTGTTTTCGACTAACTTACTCAGATAATATTTTAGTTTTTTGGTCATTTCAAATGTCAATTCATCGACATTTATCTCATGAAGATCTCTCATATTTCTGCCTTTTAGTTTATTTTCTTAGCTCAGCGTATCCAATATCTCTTTAAAAGCCTCTTTAAATGCATCAAGCCCTTCTGCCATTAAATCATCACAAACTCTTTGTATTTCAATCCCGTTTTTATTTACTGTCTCCAAAAAGAGATCTACCTCTTTATCTATTTTAATCTCCCTGTCCACCATACCTGAATTTACAAAACTTTTTATTGTTGCCAGAGGAGCGGTATTTATAGAATTTTTAAGCAGTAATCCTCTGATATAGTAATCAGCTGGTAAATTATCGCTTTTAACCCCGGTACTTGCAAACAGAGTCCTAACATTGTCTAATCCATATCCTTCAACCAAATCATACACCTTAATGGCATTGTAAATTCCAACTTTTGATGTTGCCAAGCCCAATTTGTCTAACTTTTCATCAAGTTTTCTATCAAACCTGCTTACAAATACACTGATAACAGCCTTTGGCAACCTTGCTCCCTTAAACTCTTTATTTCCTTTATTAAATGCATCTAAACAATTTTTAGTCTGCTTTGTCGAGAAAATAAGAGTTGCATTTACATTTACCCCTTCGCCGATAAGTGATGCCATAGCCTCATATCCCGCCTCGGTAGCAGGGACTTTAATCATTACATTTGGCATGTTTATCTTGGCAAAAAGTCTCTTGCCCTCAGCTATAGTTCCTTGTGTATCATCACATAAAAATGGGTCCACCTCTATACTTATAAAACCATCGTCTCCATTTTCATAAAGTGGCAAGAGTTTTTGAGCAGCCTTTTTTATATCTTTTATGGCTAACTCTTCATATATCTCTTTTGGGCTGTTACCTTTAAGTGCATCTATATCATTTTTGTACGCATGTGAATTCAATATGGCAGATTTAAAAATTGCCGGATTACTTGTAGCTCCATTGATAATTCCTCTGTTTATTAACTCTGCAAATTCACCATCCAAAAAACTTCTCTCAACAAAATCACACCAAAGTGAAAACTTTAAATCCTTTATATACATAATTTATCCTCTAATATTTTAGTTAAATCTTTTGTATCAATCACTACATTTGCTTCTTTTTTAAGTACTTCTTTTGCGCAAAATGCCACTCTCGTCCCGGCATATCTGAACATTGAGATATCATTTGCTCCATCTCCCACAACCATAGTCGAAGCTCTGTCTATATTTAAAAGGGCTTGCAGTCTTTGGAGCATATCACCCTTTGAAAACCCAAACATCATGTCTCCTCCAACTAAGCCTGTTAAAACTTCGCCCTTTACATGCAGAGCATTTGAAAAGTCCGCATCATATCCAAGTATATCCTTTGCGAAACTCGTAGCATTTCTAAAGCCACCACTAAAAACAACCACCCTGTGACCTCTTTTTTTTAACTCTTTTATGGTCTCTTTCGCTCCTGGCATATAAGGTAAATTGTGACATATCTCATCTACTCTTTTTTCAGGCAGGCCTTTTAAAAATTTTACTCTTTTGTTAAGACTTTCAAAAAAATCTATCTCTCCTTGCATAGCACTTTTGGTTATAAGAGAAACCTCTTGTTCAAAATTTAACTCTTTGGCTAAAAAATCTATCGTCTCTCCGTCCATTAGGGTCGAATCAAAATCAAATATACATAGCTTCAACAGAACCTCCATTTAATAAAATACTGTAACAATTCTACATTAAATTGTTTGATAAACCAATAAAAAAGATATTTTTTAAAATTTATTAGCAAATTATCCTTTTTTATAGTATAATGCTCATCTTACTATATTGATCAATAATACTATGCATATTGCGAGTGAGTATTTTTTTAGAATATGAACAAGAGTTTGCATGTTTATTGGTAAATGTAAAATTTTTTTAAGGACAAGACAAGATGCAAATTTACGTTGGAAATATTTCCTACTCAACAACAGAGGAAGGTTTAGAAAACCTATTTAGTCAATATGGCGAAGTGGAATCAGTAAAGATTATTACTGATAGAGAAACAGGTAGAGCGAAGGGTTTTGGATTTATTACCATGAATGACGACGCAGCAGCTCAAAATGCAATAGATGAATTAAATGAAAAAGAGTATGACGGTAGAACTCTTAGAATTAATGAAGCTAGACCAAGAGAAGAGAGACCAAAAAGAAACTTCAACAACAGATTCTAATATCAAATATTAAAATTCTAATAATAAAGATAACCGCACTTCAAGCGCGGTTATCCCCTCTAAACAGATTTAAAAATTTCTTTTTAACAGTGCCTCAACCTTTAGGATAGTAAGCATACTCGTTTCTCGTTTTCCAACACCATATATCATACCTGTCTCTGAGTGTATAGTCTCAGGCGGAGGATCTATCCTGTCTCTTTTTATGCGGATTGCTTCGGTTAGTCTATCTATCACAAATCCAGCTATATTGTCTTCACCTTTTAGGACTATATATCTTGTGTCCTCACTATGTTTAGCAGACTCCAAGTTGAATTTTTTACGAAGATCTATCAAGGGTATAACATCACCTCTTAGATTAAAAACCCCTAAAACATAATCCGGAACCTGCGGAACTCTGGTGTATTCTATCGGTTTGATAATCTCTTGAATACTAAGTATTGGTATGGCATACTCCTCATTTCCTATGATAAAACCAACCAATTGTACAACATCATCTATCACTTTTTCCGGTTCGTTCACTTGCTTTTGTTGTTTTTGTAAAACTTTATTTAATTGATCATTCATCTTTTACTCCGCTAGCAATTTTATATTTTTTCTAACAACACTCTCTAGATATTCCGGAGAGTATGGCTTGGTTATATATTCGCTCATACCAGATTCTACGCCCCGCAGTCTGTCCGATTTTGAGGTTCTTGATGTTACAGCAATCAATGGAAGATGCTTGTATTTAGAGTATTTTCTAATTTCTCCGGCCAATGTATATCCATCCATTCTCGGCATCTCAATATCGATAAGAACAGCATCAAAATTGTACTCACCTGATTTTATGATGTTTAATGCCTCTTGCCCATTTGTCGCTTCTACTATACTTATACCTATAGGGCTCATAGCTTTTTTCATGATATTTCTATCCATCTTGCTGTCATCTACAACAAGCACAAAATAATCACTCGGAGTCTCTTTTATTTTCTGTACAGTTTGAGTATCAGCCGTGATATCAACACTGATATTTTTAGCCAAATCCATCAAAGCAGCTACATCTACTATAAGAGTTACTCTTCCATCACCTCTTATAGTGGCACCCGCAATTCCGTCAATCCCTTTAAGATAGTCGCCCATAGATTTGATAACTATCTCTTCTTGTCCAACCAAAGTATCTACTATGACTCCTAGTTTTGACTCAGCCAAGCCGATTACAACCACATAGGCATGCTCACTATTTTCATATACCTTATCTACGCCAAATATATCTGAGAGCCTAACCAGGGAAAGAACTTCATCTCTGAGTCTTAAAACATTTTTGCCTTCTATGGTATAGATTTCATCGAGTGGAATTCTGACTGTCTCCAAAACAGAAGCCAAGGGAATAGCATAAAACTCTTCTTGAACACCAACCAAAAGTGCCTGAATGATCGCAAGAGTCAAAGGAATCTTTAATTTGATAATAGTCCCTTTATCTATCTCGCTATCTACATCAATGATACCATTTAACTTCTCTATATTTGTCTTCACAACATCCATGCCAACACCACGACCGGATACATTTGTAACTTGCACTGCTGTTGAAAAACCAGGCTTAAAAATAAGTGTGTAAGCCTCTTTGTCACTCATAGTATCAGCTTCTCTTTCGCTTATGATGCCCTTTTCCAAAGACCTATGACGAAGCATATCCGGATCAAGTCCTTTGCCATCATCAACAATCTCTATGACTATATTGTTTCCTTCATGATAAGCTTTCAGCTCAATGGTACCTGTTTCCATTTTGCCTTTAAGAAGTCTTGTTTCGCCATCTTCTATACCGTGGTCACATGAATTTCTAATGATATGAACCAAAGGATCACCAATCTCTTCAACTATAGATTTATCCAACTCGGTCTCTTCTCCTGTAATTTTAAGCTCTATCGATTTTCCAAGTTCACGAGAGAGGTCTCTTACCATTCTTGGAAACTTGTTAAATACTTTTGCTACAGGCAACATTCTTGTTTTCATAACAGCAATTTGTAAATCAGTAGTAACCAAAGATACTGAAGAGACTACTTGATTTAACTCTTCTAAAAATTTTTCTCCCTCATATCTCTCTTCTACATCATCATAAATTTTGAGAAGTCTGTTTTTACCTAAAACCAACTCGCCTATAAGATTCATCAGATGATCAAGCCTTTTGACCTCCACTCTGATAGTCTGTTCAATTGCACTAGATGCCTGTTTTTTAACAGGAGCTTTACTTTTTGGTTTTGCTGCAGGTTTTTGTTTTATTACAGATTTTGATTCACTCTCTTTATGTTTTTCATCTTGTGTAGCTTCTTGTTTTTGGCTTTTCTTGGCAGCTTTTCTTTTCTTGTCCTCATCTTTTCTCTCTTTCAAAAGTCTCTCTATCTCTGCCTCAACCTCATCATCACTAAGTTTTGAATAATCGACTTCCTCTTCCTCTTTTTCTATTTTTACAATTTCCTGGACAGACTCTTCTATAATCTCTTCTTTGATTTCTGGCTCCGCAACCTCAACCTCTTCACCTTTTGATATACTATCTAGTCTGCCACAAATATCTGATATATCCATACCGACATCTGTATCATTGCCACTGTCTCTGATGGCCTCTAGCAACTCTTTCATCATATCTATTGACTCTAAAACAACATCCATGATCTGAGGGTCTATCTTTAATTCACCTTTTCTAGCTTTATTTAAAACATCTTCCATATGATGAGTCAATTGTGTCAGTACATCAAAATTTAAAAAAGATGAAGAACCTTTTACAGTATGAGCCACTCTAAATATACGATTTAACAACTCCAAATCTTCCGGGTTATTTTCAAGTTCAACCAAATCTTGGTCTATCTGTTCTATCAACTCAAAAGCTTCAACCAAAAAATCTTCTAATATTTCTTGAATATCTTCCATAGCCCAGCCTTTACTCTTGGTCTTTTATATGCGATTTTAAAACATTCGAAATCTCTTTATAAAAAACCGCTGCATCAAATTTTGTCAAATAGGCTTCACCGCCCGCCTTCTTCCCTCTTAATTCGCTAAAGTGATCACTTATGGAAGAGTTGAACACTATAGGTATCTCTTTAAATCTATCGTCATCTTTAACATTTGCCGCAAAGTGAAAACCGTCCATCTGTGGCATTTCAACATCACTTATTATTATCTTTAGCTCTGCATTTAGTCTATCGCCATATACTCCATACAGTTCTTCTAATTTTTGTAAACCATCTAACCCATCTTTTGCTTCTACTACTTTTAGTCCCATCTTTTTAAGAGCATCGCTGACAAGTTTTCTAGCTACCATACTATCATCTAAAACCAAAGCAGTACCTTCTAATTGCATAATCTCATTTATATCCATATCGACTCTTGGCTTATAAAATCCGAGCTCTTCAACTACACTTTCAAGATCTAGAATTAGCAGAACCTCATCATTTTCTATTCTTGTTACTCCAGTAATTTGGCTCTTATCCAGCGCTCCCATGCCTGAAACAAAAGATGCCGGCTCTATATCTTTCCAGCTTATTCTTCTAATTCTTTTGGCTTCATGAACTATAAAACCAATCAAAATATCACTGAATTCGGTAATGACAATTCTTGGTTTTATCTTATTGTCTATAGGTTCGGTTATATTCATCCATTTTGCTAGATTTACGACAGGAATCACCACACCACGCAAATCAAAAATACCCTCTATATACTCTGGTACTCCGGGAAGTTGAGTAAGATTTGGTATCTTTATAATTTCACGAACTTTAGATACATTTACTCCGTATATGCCTTCGTATACCTCATCACCATCTTGCTTAAATATACGAAAATCAACCAACTCCATCTCATTGGAGCCCACTTTTAGCACGTTGTCATCAAACATCGTTGCCCCTTAGTTTTATTTCTATAAATTCTAATTCAGTTGATAATTGTACAATAAAATAACTTTGATTGCACGCAAAAGATGAAAAGTTTATATATTTCTGTTTCCCATATTTAAAACTTCTATTTTGATGATAGTGTCCCTCTGCAATTAACTCTATATTTCTGTCTATACAGTTGTTAATTTTATCTTCTACAATCTCTTGAAAATTATCTATTTTTAAACATATATTTTTCTTCAAAAGGTCTTTTTCTATCTTTTTTGATATGCAAAAGCCACACAACCTATCAAATCTATCAAGCATTTTGAGCACTACTAGATTTCTTATAATCTTCGTATATATAGTATGGATTACCCCTCCACACTTATCTCCGTGAGAAAGAAGAACTTTTTTATCTGCTGTATAAAAAATCGCGGGTTGCATAGCTATATCTATGACTTTTGTGTTTTTAAAGAGACTTTTGAGGGCAAAATCGTGATTTCCCTCAAAGTAAAATACCTCTTTATCTTTTGCAATCTCTTCTATCAAACCAATATATTTTTTATATTTCTCTTTGAGGTATTTTACTTCACCAATAAGTAAATCAAACATATCGCCCATGAGAAAAATCTGTGGTGGATCCAGCTCTTTGGATTTGATTTTCAAGAGAAAGCGATAAAAACCATCCCTCTTGTCATTTTCGTGCGCATCACTTATAAAGAGTGCACCGTCTTTTATCTTAAGGCACATAAGAGATAGTAGGAATTCCTAAATTTTCTTCGAGTTTAAACATGATATTTGCATTAACAACCGCTTGAGATGAGGAGCCTCTTAAGATATTGTCAATCACTGCATTTAAATAGAGTTTTCTTCCCTTAACTTTTGCAAATATATCACAAAAATTTGTACCGCCTGCAGATTTCATATCCACTGGTTTATCATAAATCCTCACAAACCTCTCATTTTTGTAAAACTCTTTAAGCAAGCCTGAGGCATCAATCCCATCAACTTTTAGAAGCATATAACTATCTACCATCTCACCTCTTATTAAAGGCAGAAGATGCGGAACAAAGTTTATATCAAACTCTTTTTTTGATTCCAGTCTCATCTTCTCCTTTATCTCAGGTTGGTGTCTGTGTATGAGAGGATTGTAAGCAAAAATATTTTCGTCAATTGAGACAAAATGCGTCTTTTGTGTGCATTTTTTACCAGCACCGCTCACTCCACTCTTTGCATCTATAAAAACAGGATAACTCTCATCTATCAAATCACAAAAAGGCAAAAGACTCAAAAGTGCAGCTGTAGGGTAACACCCCGGATTTGCTACCAGGCAGCTATTTTTAATCTCATCTCTATAAAATTCAGGCAATCCATAAACGGCATTTGGAAGATTTTTTTTATCTATATGCTCACAATAGTGCTTCTCATAAGTGTCAAGCTCAAGTCTGTAATCAGCTGAAAGGTCAACCACTTTGACACCATACTCCAAAAGTTTACTCGCAAATCCCATAGCCGTCTTATGGGGAAGTGCTAAAAATGCAAGCTTCGCAACTTTTGAAATCTCTTTGGCATCACTCTTTAAAACATCTTGTGACAGTACACTCTTAAGAGAGGGGTGCAGCTCTTCGACTTTAATACCACCTTCGCTATTCCCAATATATGCTATGTCAAAAACAGGATGAACTACTAAAAGTTTTAAAAGCTCTAAACCAGTGTATCCACTAGCCCCAATGATGGCTACCGGAATTTTTTTATCAATCTTCAAAGTTTATCTCCTTATACTCAACACCCAATATTTCATACTCTCGAACTCCCGAAGGCAACCTTGCGGTTACTTCATCACCCTCCTCTTTTCCTAACAAATGCTTTGCAAGTGGCGAATGATAAGAGATGAGTCCCCGATTCGGATTACTCTCGGTACTCCCCACAATCGTATAGGTAAACTCCTCTTCGCTATCCATGTCTTCTAAAACTACAGTTGAGCCAAACCTGACTTTATCGTGAGTATAAGAACTAGGATCTACAACCTGTGCTCTTGTCATAAGATCATTTAATTCACCTGTTCTGTTTTCTATGAAAGCCAGTTTCTCTTTTGCTGCGTGATACTCTGCATTCTCTTTCAAATCTCCATGACTTCTTGCGATATCCAGTTCTATCACGATTTCAGGTCTTTGTACTTTTATCAAATCATTTAACTCTTTGCTCAATTTTTGAAAACCGAAATCTGTCATTGGCTCTTTTTGCATTATCTTTTCTCCGCTATTTTTTTCTTATTGGTTGTTATTATATCCAACATATCGTTTAATGAGCCTTTTTTTAATATCTCTCTTATATGTAACGAGTTTTTGAAAAATTCTTCTTTATCTATTTTTATATACTCGTTATACAAGTTATCACTTGTAACCTCATCTTGCAAAAGCTCTACATGTAAAGGTGGTCTATTTGAAAAATCGAATAGTATATTTGCAAGTCCTACATGTTTTAACTTAACAAATCTTTTAGCTATCATATAGTCTAGTTTTTTTGCTTTATATGCCAAGATAAATGGCACTCCTATTAATGCAGCCTCAAGAGTTGCAGTGCCCGAACATATAAAGGCAAATTCACTTTGAAAAAATGCCTCTTTTGCATCTCTTATGACTTCGAATTCACCGATGTCTCCATAGATGTCAGCTATCTGCTCATCACTGAAAAAAGGCGGTATCACAAGCAGTGCTTTTTTATTTGTCCTGCTTACCAACTCTTTAAAAATAGGCATCAGTTTTTTTATTTCGCTTTTTCGACTCCCCGGTAAATAAGAGATAATGCCACTTTTTTTGTACTCTTTTTTGTACTCTTTTATTTCATCAAGCAGAGGATGGCCAACATAGATGGAGCGATTATAAAACTTACTCTCAAAAGGTAACACAGAAGCTAGAACATCACAATTTGCCTCCACCTTTGTCACTCTTTTTGCTTTCCATGCCCAAACTTGAGGCAGTATATAGTATATAATCTTCACATTCGGATTTTTCTCTTTTATTGCTTTTGCCAAAGGCAGGTTAAAAGCAGGTGAGTCAATGAGTAGCACAATATCAGTCTTAAAGCTGAGTTTTACCAGCTCTTTTATCGCTTTTTTTGCCTTTTTTATCTTTGGAATTACATCCAAAAAACCCATAATCGAAAAGGCGGATGAGGGCAGATGAGGTTTACCAAACTTTTCGTCAAATATACCAAAAAGTTTATACTTTTCAAGCTTTTGCAAAATCGGCTCAAGATGCAGATTTGCTGATGGCTCTAGTGAAGAGACCAAAAGTCTTAACGGCCCAATCAAAACATCTCCAATTTATTTTCATATTCATTCATAATTTCATCAAATTTACTCTGTAGAGTTTCTAATTTTTCAAAGTTTATTTCTATCTCATTTTCTTGTTGTGAAATATTTTTGTATAATTCTATGATTTTTGAACTCTCACCTGTGTTTGATAGCTCTATAAGCTTTTTTTGGTTTGCCTCAAGGATTTCTTCGATTTTCATGATACCGTTTTCTAGTTTTTGTATCTCTTTTTTGAGCTCCTTAGTCTTGGAATTTCTCTCAAATATAAGTGCGGCTTTTCTCTTTTTTATCTCATATTGATTGGATTTTGGTATTTTTTTCTCTTTTTTTACCTCCTCCTCTTCTTCCCAGCCTATTTTTTCCAAAAAGAGATCATACCCTCCATCAAAAAACTCTGCTCCATTTTTGGCAAAAACAACGAGTTTATTTGCCACACTTCTTAATAACTCTTCAGAGTGCGTGACTATAACCACAGAACCTTTAAAGTTTTTTATCGCACTACTCAGAGAACCGATGGATTCCATATCAAGGTGATTTGTCGGCTCATCCAAAAATAACAGATTGACTTCACTTGCCAAGATCTTACCTAACATTACTCTACTCTTTTCACCACCTGAAAGGAGTGAGATCTTCTTGTCGCTATTTTCACCGCTAAACATCATGGCACCACATATATTTTTAGCCTTAGGTGTTGAGAGTTTTGTGTTTGAGCTGTAAATCTCTTCAAAAACTGTATTATCCAGGTTTAAGTGATTGATATTTGTCTGTCCGAAATGGGCAAAAGATATAGATGGATGCATCTTAATCTCTCCACTGTTTTGTTTCAACTCTTTAGAGAGAACATTTAAAAGGGTTGATTTTCCTTTGCCGTTTTTCCCAATAATCCCCAGACACTCTCCTTTTTTTAAAACAAAGGAGAGATCACTAAAAAGAGTTTTATCCGAAGTAAAACCAAAACTTAGCTCTTCAACTTCAAATAAAATTTTTGCAGGTGTCTCTTTAAAATTAAAATCAAATTTTAGTGTTGTATCTGCCCCAAAATCACCCAATCGCTCCATCTTTTCAAGCTGTTTTATCTTTGATTGAGCAAGAGCAGCCGTAGAAGCTCTTGCTCTGTTCTTAGCTATGAAATCCTCCAGTTCTTTTATCTTTTTATCTTGAGAAATCTTCTCTTTTGCATATAGTTCATCATTTAATTTTAACTGCTCATAAAACTTATGTGTACCACCCGGAATGAGACTCAATTTTTTTCTCACTATCCCCATAGTGTGAGTTGTAATTTTGTCCATAAAATCTCGATTGTGCGTGATAAGTATAACTTCTCCATCAAAAGTTCTTAAAAAAGACGCCAACCAACGAAGAGAGACGATATCCAGGTAATTTGTCGGCTCATCCAGAAGCAGCATATTAGGCTCGGCCACCAAAAGCTTAGCCAGATTTATGCGTATCTGATAGCCTCCTGAGAAACTAAGAGGCTCGCTATCGAGGTCATTTTCTGAAAAGCCAAGACCAAAAAGTATCTTTTCAACTCTGTAGGTATCATACTTAGACTCTTCATCAAGTGCAAGTGATACCTCCTCCCTTATAGTTTTTTCACTGAATTTTAGGTGTTGATTCAGTGCGCCTATTTTGTAGTTTTTAGGTATCAAAATTTCACCGCTGTCTGGCTCTGTCTCTTTTAATATCATCTTAAAAAGAGTTGACTTTCCACTACCGTTTCTGCCAACCAAACCTACTCTGTTTTTTGTATTTAATCTAAAATTTATGTTCTCAAAGAGCTTTTTTGCAGCGAAACTTTTTGATATATTGATGAATTGAATCATTTTAAAAATCTATCTATAATCTTTTTATATTTTTTCTCGATAATATGTCTCTTTTTTTTCATCGTATTTGTTAACTCCTCTCCCACTTTAAATTCCTCATCCAAAAGATGTATATTTTGAAGTTTTTCAAATGATTTAAAACCATTTTTATAGTCCAGGAGTCTATTTATGTCATTTTTTATCTCATTTGAGATTTTTTTGTCTTCAAAAATGCTCCCAACATCATGTTTAACTTTGTTAAACTTTTTAGATATATACTCTCCAAGTTCTTCAATATCCGGTACGATAAGCATACCTAATCCTTTTTTATCCTGCCCTACCAATATAGCATCAGTGATAAATGGGAGTTTTGATATGGCCGATTCTATTCGACTGGGATCTACATTTTCACCATTCGCAAGTACGATTATCTCTTTTGTGCGTCCTGTGATGACAAGCTCCCCTTTTAATGTTAGTTTTCCCAAATCTCCGGTTTTAAAGTATCCGTCTTTTGTAAAAGACTTTTCATTCTCTTCATCATTGGCATAATATCCCGGAGTTACCTGCTCACCCTTTATGATTATTTCTCCAACTTTTCCATTTTCCAGCTCATTTCCATCAACATCTACAATTTTTAAATCAGTATCTTTTGTAGGAAGCCCCAAGGTGGAAAAAGTATTACAGTTTAGTGCTCGTCCCGCAATCGCAGGAGCACACTCTGTCATACCGTATGCATTTACTATTCTGATTCCTACTGCATCGATCCAACTGTCTATAAAACCAGGAAGTGAACCGCCACCACTGATAGCAAGCCTTAATCTGCCTCCAAATTTCTCTTGTATGACTTTTAACTTTTTCTTTGCTAAAAGATTTGGAAGATATAGGATAAAAAGTTTTATATAAGCTGTAAATTTTTCTTTGCATATAGAGAAAAAACCTCTTTTGCCAAAGATGGGCAGCTCATCTTTTATGACTCTGAGATTATAGTTATAAGCTGCTGATATATCTATTAGTTTATTAAATATTTTTGCTTTTTTTGGATTCTCTTTTTTTAGTTTGGAGTTGATTTTTGTGTACATAGACTCCCAAAGTCTGGGAACTGTTGCCACAAGTGTGGGTCTGTACTCTTCTAAATCATTTGCAAAAGTTTTGATACTTGAGTATATGGTACAACAACCCTGTGAAACCGAAAGATATTCAACTGCTCTCTCAAATATATGCCATGAGGGCAAAATAGAGACCCATATATCATCAGTATTCAAACCTATGATCTCAGGTAGTTCTCTAACATTGTACATTATATTTTTATGGGTTAAAATCACACCTTTTGGCACACCTGTTGTACCTGATGTATATATAAGTGTAAAGGTATCTTTTTCGTCTAGATTATCTCTTAGTTTTTCAAACTCTTCTATATCATCTGTATAGATTTTTTTATCTTTTAACAGATCATTATAGGAGTAGGTATTTCCAAAAAATGAATGTAAATTTTGGGCTTCAAGGATAAATATGGATTTTAGATTAAGAATTTTTAGCATCTCTTCGTGTTGTTTATAGACAGATTCATTCTCTATGACTAAAAATTCACATTTTGAGTGTTGCATGATGTACTCTAGCTCAGATGTCGGAGTATCACTGCCTCGCGGTATACTTATGGCCCCCAAAGATATGATGGCAAAATCTGTAACTATCCACTCATATCTGTTATCACAAACAAACATAACTTTTGAATTTTTTGTAATTTTTTTCGCTTTTAGTTCGCGGCTAAGCAGAAGAACATCATCAAAAAATTTCTGATATGTTACTTCAAACTCCTGGTCTCCTACTTTATAGATGAAAGCCGTCTTGTTTTTATATCTTTCACACGAATCTACAAACATATGAAAGAGTGTATTATTCTCTCGTTTCAAATTAAAACCCTAATTTTTTAGAGAATTATACCCTATTGCAGAATTTTAGCAAAAAAACCTCTCTTTTGCGGTGTTGATTCTACCTTTTTTCTCTCATCTATAAAATTTGGATCAGGCTTTAGCAAATCTTCATTGAAGGATGGTCGGACTTTTTTTGTCTTGTCTCTATTTGATACATTGATAGTTTTTCTATTTATCGGGGCATGCATAATACACATTACATATCCTTTTTTATTCTCATTATAGCATAGCTTTTGTGTAGTATTTGTTTACAAAGGTGACAGAATATTGAAGTATTAAATGAGTCAGAGTATTAAAAGTTGAGAGCGCGTCCAATTTTGTGTAAATGATCTTTTTATTAATGTAATTATACATAACTTTACCTAATATATCCGTTAAGTCTATCTTCAAATATTATTGAAAATTGAGATATAATCTCTGCCCAGTTTGAAATAGATTTTTCCCATTTTTTAGCTATATCTTTATAAGCTAAAAATACCAATTTAAACAAAGATTCGTTACTGTTAAATCCTCCTTTAGTTTTAGTTATTTTTCTAATTTCAGGAAAAATTTTTGCTAAAGCAAAAAGCGTTTTACTTTTTTTGTCTATTAAATCCCTCAGTTGTATTGGTAGTATAAATAACCCTTCTAATAAGCTCTGAATACTCAAAGTAAGCTAATAACTCTTCTTGAGTTTTAGTCCAAGAGTTAATAACCATAGGATATCTTTTACCCCATTTTTGCTCTAATTGTAATAATGCTTTCTCAGCCCCAGCTTTTGTGAAAGCCTTTAATACTATAAAAAATTATGCATTTGATCTCTTTTTTCTTCCGGATAAAGATAAAGAATGGATTTTAGATGATGTTAGAGTGCGCTGTTATGGGGGTTGTGAGGCTTAACTAAACGGCATTGGCCCTGGCCCCCAATGTGTATCAAAAGAAGAACAAAAAATAAAGGCTCATTTCCTACTATAGAATCAGCCTTTAAAATGCTTTATCTCTCAACCCAGCAGGTTCAAGATAAATGGAACAGGACAAAAATCAGAAACTGGAGTGAGATTTACCCTCAACTTTGCATATTCTTTCAAGATATTATGATAAAATATGCAAGGTAAGAAGCGAGGGTTAGAGGTGGTTTACACAGTTTGGTTTACAGTGCCTACAATTTTTTTATATTTTATTGGTTAAACGATTCTTTTATAATCTTTTTTTATGCTGTGTTTAGACAAGACGATTTGCCAAACTTGATTTTGTCTAGTTCTAAAAGTTGCCGCTGATGAAAGGAGATAAAATTTCCACATTCTATAAAATTTTTTATTATATTGATTTTTAATATCCGGCCAATATTTTTCAAAGTTGTTATACCAAGCCATTAAAGTATGATCATATTGGATTCCAAAATTATGCCAATCCTCCATAACAAATAAGCCCTCAGTCGCTTTTGATATCTGTTTGGCAGATGGCAGCATAGAGTTTGGAAATATATATTTATTTATCCAAGGATCAGTTGCTATCAAACTGACATTGGATCCTATGGTATGTAATAAAAATAGTCCTTCATCTTTGAGATTTTTATATACAACTTCCATATATGTTCTATAATTTTTATATCCAACATGCTCAAACATTCCGATAGATACAATATGATCAAATTTCTCTTCTACATCTCTATAATCTTGCAGCCTAAACTCTATCGGTAAATTTCCTTTTGTTTGATTGCCAAGTTTTACTTGTTCTTTCGATACTGAAATTCCTACGCAATGAGCACCGTATTTTTCTGCTGCATAGCGCATAAAACTTCCCCAACCGCATCCTATATCTAAAATCTTATCGCCTTTTTTAATTCGAAGTTTTCTGCATATCATTTCAAGTTTATTTTCTTGTGCTTCATCAAGATTTTTTGCCGCAGGTATATCTTGAAAAGCATCCCAATAGCCACAAGTATAAACCATTCTCTTGTCAAGCATTTTAGAGTACAAATCATTACCTATATTATAATGAACTTCTCCAACTTTAAATGATTTTTTTTCTTTTTGTAAATTGAATAAAAATGACTTGAGCTTGAAAAACATTAAAACAGGGGATTTTATTTTTTCATCTATGTGTAGTAAAAAAATCTTTTCAAAAAATTTATCTAGTCTTTCTACATCCCACCAGCCGTCCATATATGCTTCACCAAATGCTATAGTACCACCAAGAAGGGTATGCTCGTAAACCTTATCATTGTAAACTTGTATATCCCAAGGATTTTTACCATTTAACTCAATACCTGCTTCTTGCAATAATGAGATAGCTTTTTCTTCAAAAGACAGCATAAGTTTATACCTCCTCTTCTGATTGCATCGAGTAGAACTACCTATTAACCAATAAATCGGTCATAGGTAGAACCCTCACAAATCCGTACGTGCGGAATTTCCCGTATATGGCTTTTCAAAATCTTATTTAGTTTAAAGTTAAACTCTGACTCATTTAAGCTATTATAAGCTACAGACTAACTGCAAGCTTGACTATATAGAATCCACCAAAAATCAACCATATAAAGAGAATTGATGCAAGATATATGGGTTTCATTCCCGCTTTTTTGAACTTATCTATACTTGTTTCCATACCAAGGGCACTCATCGCCATAGTTAGTAAAAAAGTATCTATGGAGTTGATATCAGTCACTAAATGAGTAGGCAAAAGATTAAGAGAGTTAAATCCTGCTACCACCATAAAAAAGACGGCAAACCAAGGGATAACTATCTTGGCTTTTTGCTTTTTACCAACCACTTTTGTTGTTTTTGCCAACCAAAATCCCAAGACTAGTAAAAACGGTGCTATCATCATCACTCTTATCATCTTCACTATAACTGCAGTCTTTGCAGCCTCAGGACCAACCGCATTTCCCGCTGCGACTGCATGAGCCACCTCATGAATAGTTCCACCGATATATATACCCATCTCTTGCGGACTTAGCGGAATATACCCCATCCTATATAGAAACGGATATAAAAACATTGCAGTCGTTCCAAAAACTATGACAGTTGACACTGCTATTGCACTTTTATAAGGCTCGCTATTAACAACAGGCTCAGTTGCCAGTACTGCAGCAGCTCCACAGATAGAGCTTCCTGCTGTAACCAATATGGTCGTATCTCTATCCATCTTTAAAACTTTTACCCCGATAAAATAACCCAAGATAAATGTTAAAGTCACTATCGTTACACTCATAAAAATCCCGGAAATTCCAACTGCTTCTATGCTTTGGAAAGTCAATCTAAAGCCATAAAATATGATTCCTGCTCTCAGTAGGATTTTTGTAGAAAATATAATTCCCGGAACCCATTCACCAGGGAGTTTGTTTCTTAAAGTATTTGCATAAACAATCCCCAAAACGATACCGATGATAAGCGGACTAATAGCCAAATGCTTAAATATCGCAAAATCTGCCAGATATGTAGCACTCATCGCGAATAACGCAACAAAAAGTATACCACTTAATGTGTGGCCTCTGTTTTCTTTATTGAACATATATAAACCCTTTTTAAAATTTCGGAATTATACTATCATTCTATATATAAGTAAAATAAATTAATTTTGCTATAATATTAAATATTTTTTATATAAGAGCGGGAGATTTCTATGACACTCAAAGAATTAAATATTTTTTATAAACTAAGCGATAATACACACATAAGCTCCCTTGCCAAGGAGTTGAACTTAACCCAATCAGCACTCTCTTTGTCTATAAAATCACTTGAAAAAAAGTTGGATACCAAACTTTTTGACAGGATTGGCAAAAAACTACTTCTAAACGACAGGGGTAGAGAGTTTAAAGAGAAAACTTATGAACACTTTTTGAACCTCAAAGATGCCGAGGAACTTTTCGTAAAAGATAAAATCTCAGGACAACTCAATATAGCTCTAAGCAAAACCATAGGCGAGTTTATAATGCCTCAAATCATATATAACTTTTTAGTGAAGTTTCCACATGTAAAGATAAACAGAGATATACAAAACTCAGCAAATATCATTAAGCTTATAAAAAATGGGAGTATAGATATGGGTTTTATAGAGTCCGACTACATAGAACCTCAAATCGTTAAAGAAACGATAGGCGAAGACAACCCTGTCATAGTTACCAGCAATAAAAAGTTAAAAAATAGAGAATTTTATATAGATGAATTGTTTGAAAAAAAATGGATATTAAGAGAAAAAGGCTCAGGAACAAGAGAGATCTTTTTAAATGCCTTGGGTAATTTTTCAAAAGATATAAAAATTTTTATGGAATTCAGTGAATTTGAAGAGGCAAAAACTCTATTGTGTAACAATGCAAATGTAATCACCTGTATATCTAAACGGGCAGTAGAAAAAGAACTTCAAAGAGGTGAACTTTTTGAGCTAAAATTAAAAAATATAGAGATAAAAAGAGATTTTTACCTTATTTACCACAAAAATAAACATCAAAGCAGACTTTTTAGAGAATTTAAAGATTTTATTAAACCTTGACTGAAATAGAAAATTTAAGTATCATAAATTTAAAGGAGTTATCATGCAGTATGAAGCAGCCAGTATCATAAGTTTTGCTATAATCATCGCAATCGGAATCATTATTATAAAAGGTGTGGTAATCGTACCACAAACGCATGCCTATGTAATTGAAAGACTTGGTAAATTTAACCGTACCCTTGAGGGTGGATTTCACATCATTATACCTATACTTGATAATATTGCCTCTAAATTAACCAAACAAGAACAAATCATAAATATACCACAACAAAATGTTATCACGAAAGATAATGTAAACATAAGCGTTGACGGCATAGTTTTTATACAGGTTGAGGATGCCAAAAAAGCAACATATGGTGTTGTAAATTTTAAATCAGCTCTTTCAAATCTTTCTACCACAACCTTAAGAGCTGAAATTGGTCAATTGGCACTCGATGAGACTCTCTCTTCAAGAGATACACTAAATAGAAAAATACTCCGTGCCATAGATGAAGCTTCGTCTAAATGGGGTGTTAAAACCATGAGAGTTGAGCTAAGAGATATATCCGTACCTATAGAAATCGAAGAAGCTATGAATCTTCAAATGAAAGCCGAAAGAGAAAAAAGAGCGATAGAATTGAAAGCACAGGCAAACAAAGAAGCAGTCATCCAAGAAGCAGAGGGTGCAAAAGAAAAGACATTTTTACAAGCAGATGCCATAGAGAGAATGGCTGATGCAAAAAAATATGAACAGGAAAAACTGGCAGAAGGTCAGCAAAATGCAATACTCATGATAAACAGTGCTATGGCAGAAAATACAAAAGCAGCAGAGTTTATGCTCGCAAAAGACAGAGTAAAGGCATTTTCCAAATTAGCAAAAAGCTCATCTAAAGATAAAATAGTAATTCCATATGAGACTACAGAGCTCATTGGATCTTTGTCGGTTTTAAAAGAATTCATCTCATCCAAAAAGGCTTGATTATGATCGAAACTATCGCAGCATCTTGGCTTTTGGCTTTTGGCATACTGCTTATCGGTCTCGAAGCATTGACCTTTTCTTTTGTTCTTTTTTTCATAGGCATAGGATTTGTACTGGTCTCGATAATTTCATACTTTTATATGTTTGACAACGGAGCACTGCAAATCGCTGTCGCTTTTATATCTGCTTTGATTTTTACCTTTATCTTGCGCAAAACACTCTTGAAGAAACTCTCTAAATCCAAAAACGAAAAAGAAGAGAGAGCACATGTAAGCGGAATCGGAACCATAGAAGACGGAGCGATAAAATTTGACGGAACCTACTGGAAAACACTTGATGATATCAGTGGATACAAAAATGGAGATAAAGTCAAAATTATAAATGTTCGGGATAATAAAGTAATTTTGCAAAAATAATCCAGTTAACATTTCAGTAACACTCTTTTGTGATAATTTCACCATCAAAACACATAAGGAGTCAAAAATGAAAAGATTAGTTTTGGCAGCAATTTTAGCTGCGGGAGTATTGAATGCGACAGATTTCGCATCAATGAGCACAGAGGATTTAGTTGCAGCAAAAGGCACAATAGCAACTGAAGAGAAAGCAGCATTTCAAGAAGAGATGCAAAGCAGAGTCTCCACAATGACAACCGAAGAGAGAACAGCTCTAGGTATCGCACCTGGTGGCTCAGGAGCCCAGCTAGGAACAACAGCTAGGGATGGTAGCGGTGATGGCAGCATGGGTGAATCTGCCGGCGGAACAGGTGAAGGAATGGGTAGCGGCATGGGTGGCTTCGGTGGCGGCTCTGGTGGTGGCATGGGTGGCTTCGGTGGCGGCTCTGGTGGCGGCATGGGAAAAAGATAATTTCACAACAATACAAAAAAACTTCAAAAGATGGTTGTCTTCTTTGACAACCATCCACTTATTTTAAATTTTTGTGTATAATTTCATAAAAATTTGAAAGTACCCTATGAAAAAAATTCTAATAACAAATGATGATGGTTTTGAAAGTGATGGTCTAAAAGCCTTAAAAGAAGCTCTTTTACCCCTTGGTCACATAACAGTTGTTGCTCCTAGCAGTGAAAAATCTGCTTGTGGACACTCTCTTACACTTACCCGCCCATTGAGATTCATCACCATAGAGGATGATTTTTTTAAGCTGGATGACGGGACACCAAGTGATTGTATATACCTCTCTTTAAATGCACTTTTCAGGGATGACAGCAGGCCTGATTTGGTGGTGAGCGGCATAAATCAAGGCTCAAACATGGGAGAAGACATAACATACAGCGGGACCGCAAGTGCCGCTATGGAAGCTGTTTTACAAGGGATTCCTGCTATTGCAATTTCTCAAGTATATGATAAATCACCCGGAAGTCTTACAAAAGATAGTTATAAATTGGCTCAATTTGTTATATATGATATTGTAAAAAAGATTTTTGATGAAGATTTCCCACTTGCCAAAAGAAAATTTTTAAATATAAATGTCCCTTTTACCAATGAATTTAAAGGCTACAAAATCACCAGTGCCGGGTATAGAGTCTATGGAAATGATGCCCATCTTCATAGAAACCCGAGAGGAGAAGAGTATTATTGGCTAGGAACCCATGCACTTAGGCATAAAGAAAATCCAAGCAAAGATTGTGATCTAAGTGCTATAGAAGAGGGGTTTGTCTCTATCTCACCCATAAAACTTGATATGAGTGCGCACGAAGAGATGGAGAGCTTAAAGAACTGGATAAACAATGGATAGGTATTCTAGATGCAAACTGCTCTTTGGCAACGATTTCCAAAGAATAAAAAATGCAAAAATTCTTCTTCTCGGGATCGGCGGAGTTGGAGGATTTTGTCTGGATGCACTATGGCGAACCGGTGTAAAAGAGATAACTGTCATCGACTTTGACACCTTTGAAGTAACAAATCAAAATAGACAATTAGGCAGTGAAAACATCGATGAAATCAAAGTCGATGTAATGCAAAAGATCTACAATGGCATAGAAGCATTCAATCTGAAAGTAACTCCCAAATGGGTAGAAAATTTTAATTTTGATAGATTTGATTTGGTTATTGACGCCATAGACGATATGCCGGCAAAATTAGCGCTTGCTCATAAATGTTCATATAAACTCATAAGTTCGATGGGGGGAGCAAAAAAAACAGATCCTACCTTAATACAGATCTCTTCAATTTGGAAAACTCATGGTGACGGGTTAGCGAGAAAATTCAGACATGAACTCAAAAAAAGTAACTTTAAAGAAGATTTTGATGTGGTTTTTTCAGCAGAAAATCCAAAATGCCAAGGGCTAGGAAGTTTTGTCGGGGTCACAGGTAGTTTTGGTCTAGCCCTCGCCTCTTTAGCTGTTAAAAAACTAATTTTTCAAAAAAAAATAGATTGAAAATCAACCATTTGTTGGCAATTTTCTAATCAAGGAGTACAACTTGCATAAAAAAATTGGCATTATCGGTGGATTAAGCCCAGAATCAACCGTCAGTTACTATCTTTATATTACCAGAGCGTATGCTGACAGATTTGGGGATTATTCCTACCCGGAAATTATTATTTACAGCGTAAATATGACAGTCTATCATCAATGGCGTGATGAAAATAGATGGGATTTGATCATTAAAGATATGGCTGATGTAGCAAATAAACTAAAAGCAGCAGGTGCTGACTTTGGCTTAATTACCACCAATACAATGCATAAAGTATTTGACCAAGTTCAACAAAAAACATCTCTGACTTTGCTGAATTTGATCGATGTCACAGCACTAGATGTAAAACAAAAAAATATCCGAACGGTTGGTTTGTTAGGTACAAAGTATACTATGAGCGAAGATTTTTACAGTTCAAGACTAGAAAAGAATAATCTTACTGTTCTAGTCCCGGAGCCGAAAGATCAAGAAACAATACATAAAATTATTATCCAGGAGCTAGTTCGAGGGGAAATTTTAGAACAGTCTAAAAATAAATATTTAAATATTATCAACAAACTAAAACAACAAGGAGCAAAAGGCATAATTCTTGGTTGCACCGAAATACCACTTTTAATCAAACAAAGCGACTGTGATATTCCGCTAATAGATACAGCAACAATTCATGCAGAAGCAGCACTTTTATATGCGATTGACAAACAATAGACTTGTTGCGATATAAGAGCATACCCTAAATAGCTACTTTTCTAAGCTTAGGCAGTAGGGCATTTTGTGGCACCTATATAGGCTCTTATATGACAAGGTATCCCATCAGGCGAAACAAGTGCCACCCTCTGGTCACCCTCACATAAAACAGTCTCTTTTGGCATAAGTCTGTGATTTACAAATGCACCCTCTACCCTTCCTAGCTCTATCCCAAGACTCTGCACAAGTTCAGCTATATTGATACTCTCTTTGATCTGCATAGGAGAGTTTCCGCACTTCACACCTTTTTCTTCCAACTCACTTCTCAAAAATGAAAAAGCATTAAATGTAATATTCATATTTCTATCTCCTTTATTGCTGTTTTAAATCTTTTTTTAATATTTTGACTGTTTTTAATATATCTTTTCTATATATGTATATATATCTTCTTCCTACATAGAGCAAATCACCTTTGAATTTTATGGCTCCCACCTGAAACGACAGGTTCTCCTTCATAAACTCCAGCTTACCAAAATAGTGCCCTACTGGCTCATAAATTGATGCAAAAGCCAGGACAATAGTCAATATATAGATTCTTATAAAAATTTTTGAAAATCTACAGTATAAAACCAAATAACCAACAATAAAAAAACTAGGAATGATAAAATAAAAATTTTGGTTATCTATAAATATGATATTAAAATACTCTGTTATCTTATAAAAATCAAAATAGTTAAGTTTAATCCCAATAAAATATAAAAAGTCAATCAAAGAGACAAAAGCGATACCCATAAAAAAACTGTTAAAGATACGATATATCATCTCAGCCTCCTTTTTGACATTTTACCACATTTTATGATTTTTGAAGGATTTTTTTCACCAAAACCAAATTTCGTATATAAAACAACATCTGCTTTCTCTTTTGCAAAGCTTTCTTGAAAACTGCCTCCTGTGGGGTTTGAAGATGTAGAATAACACCATTTTAGCTTTTTTAAAAACTTCAGATGCTCTTTGTTTTTTACTACTCTTATCGCCAAATTATTTGGATAGACTATAGTTGTTTTTTTCACTCTTCTTAACATTTTTTTATGAATTTGAGGAACTCTTGTAAAAGTTTTAAGAGTTGCATTTGAGTCAACACTGATTATGTATCCTATTTTACCTCTTCTATTTTTTATTTGGTCTAATCTCTCACTGTTTTGAGACAAAAATCCGGTAGTCGTATCTGTCTGTGCCAGATAAACAACTGTCGGATTCATTTTATCTCAGATAATCTTGCAAAGCTTTTGGCTCATATACGCTCTCATCTTGTATAAAAGCCAGACTTTTTGCAGCCACTGTAGCAGCAGCAATTGTAGTAAAGTATGGTATATTAAATCTCAAAACCGACTGGCGAATCTTTTTTGCATCATCCTTGCTCGATTTGTTATCACTGGTATTTATCACCAAATCTATCTCTCCATTTTTGAGCTTGTCTTCTACATTTGGTCTGCCCTCGCTGATCTTATAGACAAACTCACTTGCTACCCCTGCTTCATTAAAAGCTTTATGAGTTCCGCCTGTTGCTAAAACCTTAAAACCTAAATCGTTAAATCTTTTGCCAATCTTTGCGGCATATTTTTTGTCATTGTCAGTCAAAGAGATAAATACAGTACCGCCCTTTGGTAAAATGTTGTTTGATGCTATCTGTGATTTGGCGAAAGATGTTGCAAAGTCTTTACTGATACCCATAACTTCACCTGTTGATTTCATCTCAGGTCCGAGTATAAGATCGGCACCTTGAAGTTTATTAAAAGGAAATACTGCCTCTTTTACCGCAACATGTCCTTTGGTTTTTGCTTTTAAAAGTCCGTCTTCTTCTATAACAACATTAAATGTATCATAGTACTCCAATGCCTCTCTCAAATCCCCTTGCCACATCACTCTTGTTGCCACTTTGGCCAAAGGAACTCCTGTAGCTTTTGATACAAATGGTACGGTTCTGCTTGCTCGTGGATTTACCTCTATCATATAGACATCATCATTATAGATAGCAAATTGGATATTCATTAAGCCGATAACTCCTAGATTTAGGGCTATCTTTTTAGTCTGCTGTTCTACTTTTTTCACAAGTCTTTTGCTAAGACTCACAGTTGGAAGCGAACACGCACTGTCACCACTGTGGATTCCGGCTTCCTCTATGTGTTGCATTATAGCTCCAAGATAGACATCTTTTCCGTCACACACGGCATCTACATCTATCTCTATGGCATTATCCAAAAATTGATCTATCAAAACAGGAGAGCTGTGGCTGACACTCACCGCTTCATCCATATACTCTCTGAGTTCACTTTCGTTATATACTATTCTCATAGCTCTTCCACCCAAAACATAACTAGGTCGCACAAGTACAGGATAGCCTATCTCTTTTGCTTTTTCTATCGCTTCTTCTTTGCTTACAGCTGTATCGTTTCTAGGTTGCAAAAGTCCATTTTCTTTTATAAAAGCTGAAAACTTCTCTCTGTCTTCCGCTTCGTCTATCACTCTGGCAGTTGTACCTATAATTTTTGCACCGATTACAGTCAATCTTTTTGCAATCTTTAGTGGGGTCTGACCTCCAAAGTGCACTATTATACCGTTTGGTTCTTCATTCTCAACCACACTTCTTACATGTTCAAAATCTATCGGTTCAAAGTATAGTATATCGCTTGTATCATAATCGGTAGAGACTGTCTCGGGATTGCAATTATACATGATAGTTTTTATACCCATATCTTTTAGAGCATAAGCAGCATGCACACAGCAGTAGTCAAACTCGATGCCTTGCCCTATTCTGTTTGGTCCGCCACCTATTATCATCACTTTTTTGTCAGCGCTCTTGGCTTTTTTCTCTTTTGGAAGTTTTGTTATATTTGTTGTTGAGTACAGATACGGCGTGAGGGCTTTGAACTCTGCTGCACAGGTATCAACTTCATTGTACTCTAAATCAATGCCTAGTTTTTGTCGTGCAAAATATATATCATTTTGCGTGAGCTCTAAATTATCGTATTTGTTTATGAGCCATGCTATCTTTTTATCTGAAAAACCGTAGCTTTTTGCTTCTCTTAGAAGTTTTTCGTCATTTAAAGCAAACATATCCAATTTTTTCTCAAACTTTACCAAATCTTCGAATTGATGTAAAAACCACTTGTCTATCTTGCTTAGCTCATATATCTCATCAACACTAAATCCACGACCAAGTGCTTCCATAACACACAGCGCTCTAAACTCATTTGGACGACGAATCTCTTTTTTGAGCTTCTCATCATCATATTTAATCTCATCAAATCCACTAAGCCCAACTTCAAGTGAACAGAGTGCTTTTTGGAAAGACTCTTTAAAAGTCCTACCTATTGCCATTACTTCTCCGACACTCTTCATGGATGTGGTAAGCGTTGAGTTTGCAACAGGGAATTTTTCAAATGTAAATCTTGGAATTTTTGTCACTATATAATCTATCACTGGCTCGAAACTGGCAGCCGTTCCTGTTATATCGTTTGTAATTTCATCCAATCTATATCCGACCGCCAGAAGAGTTGCAACTTTTGCTATCGGGTAACCTGTCGCCTTTGAGGCTAATGCACTACTTCGGCTCACGCGAGGATTCATCTCTATAACAGTCATCCTTCCATTTTGAGGATTGATAGCAAACTGAACATTGCTTCCGCCAGTATCTACGCCTATTTCTCTTAAAATTGCAAAAGAGGCATTTCTCATATGCTGATACTCTTTATCTGTTAATGTAAGAGCTGGAGCTATAGTTATACTGTCTCCCGTATGGACTCCCATCGGATCAAAATTTTCAATAGAACAGACTATGATACAGTTATCACTGCTGTCTCGTATGACTTCCATCTCATATTCTTTCCAACCCAAAAGAGACTCTTCTATAAGTATCTCATTTATAGGACTTGCTTCCAATCCACCAGTCGCTATCTCTTTAAATTCATCTATATTATAAGCGACTCCACTTCCGCCGCCTGCTAGTGTATATGATGCACGGATTATGAGTGGAAAACCTATCTCATCAGCAGCGGTTTGTGCCTCTTTGAGATCATAGGCGTATTTACTTTTTGGTAAATCCATCCCGATTTTTATCATTGCCTCTTTAAATGCCTGTCTGTCTTCACCTTTTTTTATAGCTTCGGGATTTGCACCTAAGAATTTTACTCCTTTAAGCATGCCTTTTTCATACATACTCATAGCAACATTCAGTGCAGTTTGCCCACCCATAGTAGGTAAAATAGCATCAATTCCCTCTTTTTTTATAATCTTTTGAATAATCTCTTCGTTTATAGGTTCTATATAAGTTCTATCTGCAAATTCAGGGTCAGTCATAATTGTCGCCGGGTTTGAATTTATCAAAACAACTTTATAACCTAATTCTTTCAATGTTTTAGCAGCCTGTGTGCCAGAATAGTCAAACTCGCAAGCCTGTCCTATGACAATAGGACCAGAGCCTATCAAAAGTATCGTTTTTATATCATCTCTTTTTGGCATTTAAAATATCTCCTAATTTTTTGTTATTACATGTAAGTATGTTGGAACTTTTAGATTAACATAGGGTTGTACAACCGCAGTTTTTGAAGACTCCTCTTCTCTTACTTCCAGAACTTTTCCAACTCTTACACCTTGAAAAAATATATTATCCAATCCACTTGTTACAACATCATCTCCAACTTTAGGGCTCATCCAAAGAGGAATATACCTAACAAGTATATCTTTTTTATCACCCTGCAGGACTCCTGGTATCTTCTCTTTTCCTATATAAACTGAAAAGATGGAATTTGGATCACCCAAGAGCAAAGCCAAAGGGTGAGAATTTTTTTCTACTACAATTCCTGCGGCATATCCTTGATACAATAATCCATATATCTTACTCTTATTAAAGTCTTTAAAATCCAACCAAACTCTGTTGTAGTCATTTAGATTTGAGTAAGAGATAGCCCTTACCCTCTCTACATTCGGTTTATAGGCAGAGAGATTGTTGTCTCTTAGTATATCATTTAGTTTTCCGGCAAATGCTATAGACAAAAGAGCTGATTTCTCCAACTCTTTTACCTCTTTTTTCAGTTTAATTATAGTTTTTTGCTGAGCAAAGTGCTCACCAATTTTGCTATTTATGTACTCTTTTGTGTTTAGATAACCAATAAGTATATAGTTGCTAAAACCGACAACATAACCTCTGCCAACATCAGTAAATTTTACTGAAATAAATATCAATAAAGCTAAAAAAAATAGGAGCTTTAATCTATTCATTTGCCAAATGCTGAAGCAATTCTATCTCTTCCAAAGCTCGACCTGTCCCCTTTGCAACAGCCAAGAGGGGCTCATCTGCAACAAATACCGGCAGTTTTACAAGATCTGAGAGATACTTGTCAAATCCTCTGATCAGCGCTCCACCGCCTGTCAAAACTATGCCATTTTCCACAATATCTCCAGCAAGGTCCGGAGGCATAATCTCCAAAACATCCTTAAGTGCATCTGCTATCTCTTTGATAGGCTCTTTTGTTGCATCTCTCACATCTTCACTCGATAGCTCAATCCTGCTCAAAAGTCCACTGACTTGATCCCTTCCTTTTACTATCGCACTAAGAGGCTCCTCTAAAGCGATAGCTGCACCGATCTCTATCTTGATCTCTTCTCCGGTTCTCTCGCCGATAAGAAGATTATACTTTTTCTTGACATAATCAACTATCGCCATATCTATCTTGTCTCCGGCAGTTCTAATCGACTTGCTTATCACTAATCCACCTAGCGATACTACGCCTATTTCAGTCGTACCGCCTCCTATATCTATAACCAAACTACCCTTGGGTTCTCTTACTGGTAAATCAGCACCAATAGCTGCTGCCATAGGTTCTTCTATCAAAAATACTTCTCTAGCTCCTGCACTCATGGCAGATTCTCTTACAGCTTTTCTCTCAACCTGCGTAAGACCATAGGGCACGCAGATGATGATACGGGGTCTTAAAAAACTCTTTCTTTTATGAGCTTTTTCTATAAAATACCTTATCATTTTTTCTGTCATATCAAAATCAGCTATCACACCATCTTTCATTGGCCTGATAGCCTCTATACTACCCGGAGTTTTACCAAGCATATTTTTTGCTTCTGTTCCGACTGCAAGAATTCTTTGCTTACCCGTTTTATCCCTCTGAATAGCCACAACTGAGGGCTCATTTATAATAATACCTTTGCCTTTGACAAGGACCAAAGTATTTGCTGTACCCAAGTCGATACTCATATCACTCGAAAAGAATCCTATAATCTGATCTAATATCATTCATTTACCTTTAAATTTCATTTTGTGGTCTCACTATGCGCTTTTTTTCTCTTTTTTGATATATAACGGTTTTACGCCATCAACAACAACATCTTTGGTAATCACCACCTCATAACCACTAAGCTCAGGGAGTTCATACATGACATCTATCATAATTTCCTCCATGATAGCCCTTAAACCTCTTGCTCCGGTTTTTCTTTTTATCGCCAAACTTGCCACCTCTTCCAAGGCCTCTTTTTCAAATGTCAACTCTGCACCGTCTATTGCAAATAGTTTTCTATACTGTTTAAATATAGCATTTTTGGGCTCTGTCAAAATCTTAACCATATCTTCTTGTGTTATTTCATTAAGTGTTGCAAGCACATGCAAACGACCTACTAGTTCAGGTATAAGACCAAAATGAACCAAATCATCAGGCTCGACTAAATCCAAAAGCTTCCAATCCTCGCTCTTAGCTCTCTTCTCCTGGCCAAAGCCAAGAACATTATTGCCAATTCTTCTTTTGATTATACCCTCTAGTCCATCAAATGCACCACCACAAACAAATAATATACCCGAAGTATCTATTTGGATAAACTCTTGATTTGGATGTTTCCTACCGCCTTTTGGCGGGATGTTTACGATGCTACCCTCTATAAGTTTCAAAAGCGCCTGTTGAACACCTTCGCCACTTACATCTCTTGTAATTGAACGATTTTCGCTCATTCTTGCTATTTTATCTATCTCATCTATAAAAACTATGCCCTGTTCGGCTCTTTTTACATCTCCCTCGGCAGCCTGAAGAAGTTTTGTCAAAATATTTTCAACATCTTCACCAACATAACCAGCCTCAGTCAAACTTGTAGCATCTGTGATGGCCAAAGGAACATCTAAGAACTTTGATAAAGTTTGGGCCATCAGGGTCTTACCACTGCCTGTTGGTCCGATAAGCAATATATTTGACTTTGAAATTTCCGTATCATCCTCAACACTGGAATTTTTAAATATCCTTTTGTAGTGATTATATACACCAACTGAAAAGATTTTTTTGGCTCTATTTTGACCAACTACAAACTGATCCAATGCCGCAGTCAGCTCTTTTGGAACCAACATATTATAATCTAGTTTTTTCTCTTCACTGCTCTCTTCTTCATCCCCAAAAAATATCTTGTAAGCAGAGATAACACAATGCTCACAGATATATACATTTTCACCTGCTATCAATCTTGTGTCACTACTCTCTTTAGTACCGCAAAAACTACACTCTCTATTTGTCATTTTATCTTTTCCTCTCATAAGGTATGCCTCTTTTTGTCTCCAATATAAAGTCACACATCTGTTTTACTTTTTTATTTTTTTCATTTTCTATCAGCTCAAGTGCAACATCTTTGATAGGTAAACCTGACCTAAATAGTTTTCTATAAGCACTCTGAAGTGCCCTTATATCCTCTTTTTTAAATCTTCTTTTTATGCCAACAGCATTTAAGCCTTTCACAACAGCTCTATTTCCCTCAGCCAGGCAAAAAGGCGGTATATCCTGACTTATCGCACTTGCACCACCTATCATACAGCCTTCTCCAATCTTAACAAATTGGTGAATCGGAGTCATGCCACCAATTACTGTATAGCTTCCTACCTCTGCATGCCCAGCCAGGGTTGCATTATTTGCCATAATAACATGGTCTCCAACTTGACAGTCATGAGCGATATGTGAATATATCATAATAAAGCAATCATCGCCTATCCTGGTAACTCCACCGCCATGATTTGTACCGGCATTTACAGTTACAAACTCTCTCAAAATATTTCTCTTGCCGATAGAAACTTTCACATCATCTTCAGCTTTATGCCCTATATCTTGTGGTGGCATACCGATTATCGCATAAGGATATATCTTGCTGCCTTCATCTATGAGCGTATCTCCATATACTCCGGCTCCTTGCATAATCTCGACACTGTCTTTAAGTACAGCTCTGGAAGAGACAAATGCAAAAGCACCGATTTTTACATTGGCTCCTATCTTTGCGCCATCTTCCACAACAGCGCTTGGATGAATATCTGACATAATTTTTACTCTATTTATCGACTATCATAGCTTTTAACTCAGCCTCTGCTACCAGCTTGTCATCCACGAAAGCTTTACCTTCAAGCACCCAGATAGCACCTCTGTGCTTAACAACACTTAGTCTATAGACAAGCTTATCCCCAGGCCTGACAGGAGAGCGAAATTTTGCTTTGTCTATACTCATAAAGTAAACAACTTTCTCTTTTGTATCCTCCTGCCCCTCTTCATCCATGCTCTTAAAAGCCAATATACCACCTGCTTGTGCCATGCCTTCTATAATCATAACTCCGGGATATATAGGATGTCCAGGAAAATGTCCGCCAAAGACAGGCTCCTGAATAGTTACATTTTTATAGCCTTCTATTGATTTACCGGCTTCGAGCCCAATCACTCTATCAATTAACAAAAACGGGGGTCTGTGGGGTAATATTTTTTGAATTTCTACTACATCTATTATCAATTTTTTGCCTTTAATAAAATTTAACTATTTTATCCAATTTTTACTAAATTTTCCCTAACATCTTCATATATAATTGCATTTAGATAAATTTCATATTTTTGGGTTTTGATATCATCTAAAATTACTATGGGTGACAGTGTTGGTAAAATCGTGCTGGAGAGAGCTGTTCTGACTTTCAGCTCATCCTCTACATGTAGAGATTTTTTTATCATATCATTTATGTTTTTGTACTTGGTTTTTGCTATATCATTAAACTTTTCAAGGGATAAAAAGAGTATCTCTTCTCTGCTAAAATAGCCTATACCATCCTTGATATGAGTTATTTTTCCTTTTGCAAAAACTCTTTGTAGTTTTGAATAAAATAAAAAATAACTGGGTATAACCTCTCCCTTGGCCTCTTTTACAAATGCTCTTAAAAGTCTAAAATTTAAAAATTTTTCTCTTTTAAGCATAAATTTTGCATTATGTTTTTCACATCTGTCTACCTCGACATAGAGCTCAATTCGCTCCTCTATGCTTGAGGGCAGTATCTGCCTGGTAATTGGTGACATCAGTTCATCCTTGAGTCTGTTTTGAGACTCTCTTTGGGCACTCAATGCAAAAAGACACCCACAGTAGTTTTGATGATAAAGCATATCTTTTTTTGCTAACGCAAACTGCTCACTCGTACCACCTCCTTTTCTAAAGTCTGGTGTAAACACTTTTACACTATATTTCTCTTCTATCTCTTTAGCATTTTTTCTTAATTGTTCTATCGATTTTTTTGGGCTTGTTAGTAGTGTAGTCGTTATCTCTGTTTCACCTATTTTTAGTGCTTTTATCGCTGTATTCACCAACCTATTGTCAAAACAAACACTACATCTTTTGCCTTTTTCAGGCTCATCTTCCAAGCCTTTTACAGCATCAATCCAACCCTCATAGTCATACTCGCCTTCTATCAGTTTTACACCCAGCTTATCACAACTTCTTTGCACATCCAAAAGTCGAAGTTTGTATTCACTGTAGGGATGGATATTTGGGTCATAAAAGTAGCCTATCAACTCTTTTTCCGGGTAGAGTTTGGAGAGTTTTTGTAGAAAAAAGTGACTATCAACCGAACAACATATATGAACTAACAATTTTTATATTCCTATTAACATTTTTTCGATTATATCAAAATTAGCTAAACTTAGCTACAATAAGAAAATAATGAAAACGAAAAACTATCTACCTTACATCATCATGATTCTACCACCCCTTTTTTGGGCTGGAAATTTTATAGTCGGCAGGGCGGTATCCAATCAACACGCACCTTTGGGACTCTCTTTTTGGAGGTGGTTTTACGCTACTTTAATCATCACTCCTTTTGCTATAAAATCGATTTGGGAGCAAAGAGATATAATCAAAAGATACTTTTGGCGCATCACACTGCTTGCGATATTGAGTATCAGCACTTTCAACTCACTTGCATACATAAGCCTCCAATATACAACCGCCACAAATGCCATACTTTTAAACTCGTTTATCCCTATTTTTATACTCATAATCTCAGCTCTGTTTTTTAGTGAAAAAATCTCAAACAAACAGATAGCAGGGGTTTTTATCTCTCTTGGCGGTGTGCTTGCCATCATCTCAAAACTAAATATAGAGACGATTTTAGCTCTACATGTAAATAAGGGAGACTTATGGATGTTGTTAGCTGCGCTTGATTGGGCTATGTACTCCATTCTGCTCAAACACCTAAGACCGATAGAGTTAAAACCTTTGGCATTTTTGGGAATTATGATGATGATAGGAACTCTTGTTTTGTACCCTGTTTTTCTGTTTGATCCATTCGGTGAATCAAATATCATATGGAATCAAGAGATGGTGATGGCCATCATATATATAGCAATATTTCCCTCTATCATATCATATATAGCATGGAATCACGGTATGCACAAACTAGGAGCATCACTAGGTGGACAATACATCCATTTAATGCCCCTTTTTGGTGCTTTTATGGCAGTCATCTTTCTAAATGAGAGCATACATCTCTATCATATAGTAGGAGCTTTTTGCATAGGCTTTGGTTTATGGCTCAGCATATCTACCAAAAAACGAAAAAATTAAGTAAGAATCAAAAAAGACATTTTGTCCGATAATGCAGATAATATAAAATAGCCCCATTAATAAGGTTTTTAAAATTATTTATTGCTTCTTGAATTGTCATATTAAAAATCCTCAATCAATTCAGAAGGAGTAATATTTAAACCTTTAGCAAGCTTTAAAAGATTTATAAAAGATATATTCTTTTGTCCTCGTTCAATTAAGCTAAAATATATTCTATCAAATTCACATATTTCAGCTAGTTTTTCTTGAGAAAGACCTATTTCTTGCCTAAATAGTTTAACTTTACTACCTAGTAAAATTAGTTTTTGTTCTTTATTTTTCATAAAATAATTGTATAATAATTATGGCAAAGAGTCCATGGACAATAAGTCTCATAACAAAAACCTAGCATCGAACAGGTAAGCCTGTTGGTGAAGTCGACCGTTGTTCGTACCCGCTATGCGGGCGCGACCGTTGTATATAAAATCATAACTTCTAAGTGGTTTTAAATATGGCTAATTTATTAGTCTAAAAAAATCATAAGGAGGATTTTCATCTCAGAAAATCAAATCGAAGAGAAAAAAAGTTGGAGTTGGTTAGGTTTCTTTTTTGCACCATATTATTATGTTGGTTATGGAAAAGTTTAAAAAAAGGTATTATTTATGCGATAATTGGAGCATTTCCATTATTTGGACTTATTATCGGAATTATTGCAGGTAAAAATGCAAGAAAAGATTTACTAATTGGAAAACAAGATTTTAAATGGGCAAATGTTGCTTTGACAGTATTTCTGACAATTGCTAGTGGCTTTACAATGAAAACATTAATTAATGGCGGAACATCTTTTAAATATCAAGCATTTGAAATCAATGGTGTACCTCAAAATCAGCTTATTGCAGGAGCATTATTGAAAAAAATGCGTGAGAATGCAAAATAAAAAATTATTAGCAAAACTTAAATACTTATTATTTTAAGTTTTGCTATAATATAAAAAGTAAATGTGTGAGGGAGTTTATTATGCAAACATTAACAGTAAATGTTCAGGATAATTTTGTACAAGATTTTTTAACGATAATTGACCATTACAAGGATAAAGTACAGCTAAAAAAAGACAAGAACTTAGAATATGACCCATACTTTTATGAAAGAAAACAACAGCTTCAACAAGATATTGATGATATTGACAATGGAAAAGTTAAAATGATTAATAATGAAGATTTTTGGGAAGATATAGATAACTTTACACAATCATTGCAAAAATGAAAATTATACATAAGCCAACATTTTCAAGACAATTAAAACATATTTTAGAATATATCGCACGAGATAAACCTAGTGCAAGTATGAATTTTAAAAATAAAATTAAAAATAAAATTATACGGAGATTTAAAATTGAATGAAGATACTAAACATAAAACAGATCAATTTGTTGATAAGTTATTAGAATCTCAAAGAACAGAATTAATTGATGAAATACGTGAAAGTCAAATTGTGTCTTTGATACTATTGTTGTTTATAGGACTATCATCTGTTTATTTATTTATTCCAATTTGGGATTATAAACAGTTATTGTTTTTTTATATTGCTTTTGGAGTAATCTATTTAATATATTCTTACTTAAGAGAAAAAGAAAGACAAAAGATTATGTCAATGATACTTGAAAAAAAGTTACCTTTTTTAAATAATGAAAGAGGAATAGAAACTATTGTAAGGCTTAATACGTTTGTTTTTGTATTTATTTGTTTTGGGTTATACATTGGAAATAACCAGAGTATGCCAGGACTTTATTTTTATATATTAATACTAATTTCTTATTTAGTACAGAGTGAAATAAAACAAGAATTTAAAGTAATTATTCAAAATGATTATATTAACATTATAAGAAATAATATACTAAATGGCGTTAATAGTAAAAATGAGTCTACTAAAAAATTTTATAATGAAAGAATTGAAAGTGAAAATTATAGTTTTTGGTCTTTTAAAAGTTGCATAGATTTTAGAAATGCCATAATAGAACAAGACAATCAAAATGTTTTTGACCCTCATCTTAGAGCAAACTAAAGTTAACAACTCACACTATCGGAGAGCGTTTAAAATTCCGTGTCACATAAATTCTGATAGGAGTAATCCTATCACACCAAAGCTTAAATTTTAAGCTCACTATCCAGTCTACCCTCGAAAAATATAGCCAATTGAGAGAGGGTAGGACTCCAATTCCAAACAGGTATATTCCACTTTTTTTGAGCATTTTGGATGCCCATATAGAGTAATTTAACAAACTATTTTCATTTGGAAATGCTCCTTTGGTTTTAGTCAATTTTCTAAATTGTTTATGTACAGATTCTATAATATTAGTTGCATAGATAACTTTACGTATATCTGTGTCAAGTGCAACCCAGAAATGTACCAAAATGCAGAGAAAAAGTGCACCACCTTAAAACATAAAACTGGTCAACCCCCAACTATCGATTTGAAACAGCACGAGTGTCCGAACTCAAACGACATGTAAGAATAATTTAAGAAATAGATATTTTCTAAATTTAAATATACTCGATGTAAATAATTTACAGGAGTATTGAATGAGAATTAGAAGAGACAGACTGTTTTACAAAATTTCTGCCCCTATTGCTTTTAAGCTTGTAAATCTTTTAGTTTCTCTTTTACAGTTTCTACATGTCCTTTGACTTTTACCTTATTCCATATCGCTTTGATTTTACCATCCGGGGAGATTATAAAAGTGGAGCGGACTACACCCATGTACTCTCTACCGTACATCTTTTTTAGTTGCCAAACACCATAGTTTTCCAAAACTTCTTTATCAACATCTGCTAAAAGCGTGATTTGTAAATCTTTTTTTTCTATAAAATTTCTGTGTTTTTTAGGATTATCCGGACTGACTCCCAATATCACAGCATCCAATCCTTCAAAATCAGGCAGTGCCTCTGTAAATTCACAAGCTTCAGTTGTGCATCCGGGAGTATTGTCTTTGGGGTAAAAATACAAAACTATCCACTTTCCTTTTAAATCCCTCAAGCATATCTCCACCTCATCCTGATTTGGTAAACAAAACTCTGGTGCTTTTTGATCTATCTCTAACATATATCTATCCTTTTTTATAGGAATTATACCGATAAATGATAAATATATTCTATCTTCATCAAATCTCCATAAACAACCACTATAATTCTTTACAAGCAGACAATTAGCAAGTCGTCTGTAAATTTTAAGGAAAAAATATGAAAACAAAACTATTATTAACAACAGCCATGGCTACCACACTGCTTTTTGCAGGTTGCTCCACATACAACAGTAATTTAGAAACAAATTCTCCAATGGTTTCACATTTAAGTGACAGTAGAGGCATGACTCTATATACATTTGACAAAGATATGCCAAACAAATCAAACTGCTACAATGGATGTGAAAAAAAATGGCCTGTATTTTATGGTAATTTAGATAAAATAAAACTGCCAAGTGATGTATCAAAATCAAATTTTGGAGTAATCACAAGGAAAAATGGCATGATGCAAACTACTTACAGATCCAAACCCTTGTATTACTTCTTCAAAGATACAAAACCAAGTGATACAAATGGCAATGGGAAAAAGGGTGTTTGGCACATAATAAAATAAGAATAGCCAAAAAAACAACAAAGGCAAAGCGTATCGTTGTGCACATACAGTAAACAAGCTAACCTCCTGTGCAGAGCGCAAGCTCGTGCAATGGTGCGAGGAATTTTTTAGGGGCTTTGCCCCTAAAAAAGGGGACAATAAAATGAAAAAAAAGATATTGATAGTTGAAGATGAAGAGAGTATCGTAAAGTTTATAGAAAATAGGCTCGATAAAACTCTCTATGATATTCATATAGCATATGATGGACGAGAGGCTATGAGCAAGATAGCCTCAAATCACTATGACTTAATCACTCTTGATATCATGCTCCCTCATGTTGATGGATTTAAGATATGCAAGAGTTTAAGAAAAAATTCCAAACAGTGCTTAGTCGTGATGATTAGTGCACTTGATACTTTGGAGTTTAAGACAAAAGGGTATGATTGCGGAGTGGATGATTATATATCCAAACCATTTTCAGCAAAAGAGCTGGCTATAAAAATTCATTCTTTATTAAAAAGAAAAGAGGAGCTTATCTCACAAAAGAGCAAATCTTTTAGCGATATAATACTGAATGAAGAGGCAAAAGAGATAGTCATAAACGGCTTTAAAATCGACTTTACACCTAGCGAGTACCTGATACTTTCTACTCTCATTAAACACAACAATATCGTCTTTTCACGAGCAGATTTGGCAGGGCTAATATATGATAATTACTTTGGAGAGATAGATGAACAAGGTATAAACAGTCATGTCTATCATATCAGAGAAAAGATAAAAACCTACTACGACAAAGAGGTTATCAAAACAGTCAGAGGTATGGGGTACAAGATATATGAAAATTAAACTTTTTATCATCATCATATACATCTTGGCGGGACTTTTTATATCAGGGCTAAGTGCATTTATGACATATCTTATCATAGGTGCACCGATAGGCTGGCCAATGGTATTAAAGATCATACTTACAGTTTTATTTATGTTGCCTCTTATAGGACTCATCAGTTATCTTTTTGGAAATCTTCTCTCAAAAAAGTTTGATTTCATCAAGAAAAGATTAGAGGCTATAAAGAGTGAAGATTTTTCTAAAAATCTAGACAAAAATATGATAAAAGAGATAGATGATATAAACAAAAGTATGAATTTTCTATCTTATCGTATAGACAATCTCATAAATGACTTAAAACAAAAAAATCAAAATCTATCCAATCTACTCATCTCTATGGCACACGATATAAAAACCCCTATCACCATCTTAAATGGCTATATAGAGGAACTCGAAGACGGGCTCATAAAAAGTGAAGATCTACCCTCGGCACTTGCACACATGAAAGAGGAAATAAAGTTTTTAGATGAATTGACAGTAGATATGCTTGAATTTATAACATCAATGCAAGAACACAAAATGAAACAGGGCATAAAACTTTACTCTTTCATACAAAATGAAATTTTTCCTTTGTTGGCAGTAAAAACAGGTGTAAAATACATAAACGATATAGATCAAAAAATTTTGCTGGAATTTAATAAAATTGATCTAAAAAAAGTAGTTTTAAATCTACTAAACAATGCTGTAAAATACACAGATTGTGGCTATATAAAAGTATATAACAAAAACCATATCATCGTATTTGAAAATAGTGGGAAAAAGATAGAAGAGGAGTTTAAAGATAAAATTTTTGAGCCCTTTTTTACTATCTCACAAAGTAAAAACAGAAAAGTTAGTGGATTTGGCTTAGGATTAAGTATCGTAAAAAATCTATGTAAAAACAATGGCTACACATGCACTTTACATAGTAGCGATACAATAAAAACAAATTTTTATTTAAAAAAGGATATGATAAAATGATAAAATTAATATTAATACTGGGGGTTGTCGTGTCAATGTATGCAAAAACCCAAACTATAGTCTTTAGCGCGGGATGTTTTTGGGGTGTGGAGAAGCACTTCGAGCATATAAAAGGAGTTATAGATGCCTCGTCTGGCTATGCCGGAGGCAACTATCCAAATCCTACTTATGATAGTGTTTTAAAGTACAGACACTCTGCTCCAAACGGACTGATAAACTACACAGAGTCTGTTGAGGTAAAATTTGACGATACAAAAGTGAGTGCGGAAGAACTCATCAAAGATTTTTGGGAGATACATAACCCGACTCAAGAAAATGGACAAGGTAACGATATAGGAAGCAACTATCGAAGTGCTATATTTTATACAAATGAAAAACAACATAAAATAGCACTTGAGACAAAAGATGAGTATCAAAAGCTTTTGAGCAAAGCCGGGTATGGCAAAATTACAACTGAGATAGCTCCTTTAAAGAAATTTTATCCGGCGGAGAGTTACCATCAAAACTATCTGCAAAAAAATCCAAATGGTTACTGTCCAAACCACGCAACTGGTGTAAAATTTAAAAAGCAAACAAAAAAAGTCTCTTTTATAGAGCCTTTAGGCGGAAAAGAGATAGTTATCATAGATGCTCCGGATTGTCCATATTGTGAGAAATTTAAAAAAGATGTTAGCTCCTTATACAGAGGTGATACTCCTCTTAGAACTGTCCAAAGCAGCCAATTAAAAGATTTCGAAATAAAAACCAAACTTGACGCTACACCTACCATACTCTTTATCGATAACGGCATAGAGGTATATGCTCACAGAGGATATATGGATAAAAAAGATTTCTACAAGGCACTTGGCTACTTTAAACTTGGCGAAAACAGTGAGGCATTTAATGTAGCTTTCAACCAAGGAACAGATGGCAGGTACTGCAAACAGTACGATATATTTAAACACACACCAGACGGTGTCTTTATAGACAAACTCTCAGGCGACATACTCTTTGACACAAGAGACAGATTCAACTCAGGCTCTGGTTGGCTTAGCTTTTTTAAAGCGGTTGAGGGTTCAACCACGCAGAAAGAGGATAACAGTTACGGTATGCACAGAGTTGAGATCATAGCCAAAAAAAGTGGTATCCATCTAGGGCACGTCTTCAACGATGCCCCGGGAGGCAGACAGAGGTTTTGCATAAATGCTACTGTTTTAAAATTTGTACCGAGAGGTAAAATCAGAAAATAACAAAAAAATTGCTATAATTGAGAAAAAAATTTAGGAGAAATAAGATGAAAGTTATATGTCCTCATTGTCAAGCTATAAACAATGTTCCTAAAAAAGATGATTATAAAAAAGCAAACTGTGGTAAATGCAAGAACTCTCTACTGGAGGCAAAACCCATAGAGTTAACAAGCTCAAATATAGATAGAGTCTTGGGAAATTCCGACATACCCGTCATCGTTGATTTTTGGGCTCCTTGGTGCGGACCATGCAAGATGATGGCTCCTGTTTTTGCGGATGTCTCCACAGGCTTTCCGCTAAAAGCACTTTTTGCCAAAATCAATACCGAAAATGAGCAGTTTTTAGGAAGTAGATTCAAAATAAGAAGTATCCCGACTCTTGTTGTCTTCAAAAATGGAAAAGAAGTTGACAGAGTCTCGGGGGCAATGGATCCGGTTTCGCTAGAGAACTATGTCAGAAGATTTGTTTAAACATCTCTTTTAATCTAACGGAATAAAAATAACAAACTCGGCTCCTGCTTTTCTGTTTTCAAAATCAAGCTCCCCTTGAAAATTATTTTCTATGATAATTTTTGACATATACAAACCAACACCAGTGCCTTTGGATTGGTCTTTTGTTGTAAAATAAGGCTCAAATATCTTATCTTTTATCTCCAAAGGCACTCCCAAAGCATTGTCCTGGATTGTAATTTTTACTTTTTGACCTGTTTTTACTGCTTTTATCTCAACTGCTCCATCTCTTATTTTATTTGAGAGTATTGCATCTTTTGCATTATTTAAGATATTTAAAAATACCTGCTCTAACTTTTTCCTGTCTCCTTTTATAAGAATATCATCATCACAAACACAAGAAATACTAATCAAACTATGCTCAAATGAACATTGTACCATATACACAATATCTTCTATCTCTTCTTCAAGATTAAATTTTTCAACATTTACGGATGGTTTGAAAAAATCTCTAAAAACATCTATTGTTTTAGAAAGATATGCTATATTTTTCTCCATTCTGGAGAGGCTTTTTAGCATTATCTCTTTTGACAGATATCCGTCTTCTTCGAGTAGCATCATTTTGCTTACAGATATACCAAGTGTATTTAATGGCTGCTTCCACTGGTGAGAGATATTTCCCAGCATTTCTCCCATAGATGCTAGTTTGTTTTGATTTTGAATCAACATCAACTGTTTTTTACTTTTTTCCATCTCATCAAGAATTGTATTTTTATATTTTAGAAATATCTCTTTACTCTTTTGCGTAAGCACAAAAAGCAAAATACTCAATAAAATTGCAATCAATACAAAAACAATTGCCAGCCTGATAAGAGTACCATGCAATTGAGCTCTTAACTCTTTTTCTCTTTTGTGTATCGACATATCTATATCATCAAGATACTCTCCCAAACCTATCGCCCATCTCCACTCATCCAGACCTTCCACATAAGATATTTTTTTTGCTGTTTTTCTTGCACCCGTATCAATTTTAACTTTATAATTTATAAATCCACTGCCATTTTTTGCTGTTTTTATAATTTGATTTATAAAATATTTTCTATCTTTATCTTTTATGTTTATCTGATTTTTACCTACATATGATCTGTTTATATGAGTCAAAATTGTACCGGCATACGATATCGTAAAAAAATACTTATCTCTTTCATATCTCATATCTTGTATCTCTTTGAGTACTTCATCTTGCAAATTCTTTTCAAAGTCAGCTGTATATTCACCTGTGCCTATAAACCAGTCAAGTGGTTCGAAATATCTGCCATATCCGATTTTTTTATATCCTTCAAAGCTCTCACTTGGTTTTTTCCAGTACCAGGTATAAAAAGTGCCACCATATTTTTTACATAATTTAGCCATATTTTTTACAACCAAATCACCTTTTATATCTTTGTAGTTTGAAAAATCACTACCTTCTAATTGTGGCTCTATCGGCAATAAAATATTTTTCAACTTCATAGTATATATGAAAATATATCCTCGGTTTTGATTAAATCTTATTGGCCTGAGTGCATCTTTTATCATTGTTGTAATGACTTTTTTATCTTTATCTTTATTTTGCATATATATGTTCATACTAATCGCATAAGCCATATCAACTTTTTGCTTTAGCCCCTCTTTTAAAGTCTTTTTTGCAATTCTTCTTTGGTAATTTATATGCCTCACGAGAGCTAAAACTTCATTTTTGATTCTATTTTTTTTAATTTGCAAAAAGTTTTTTTTCATATATTCTATATTCTGCTTGCCGACTTGGATTTTATTACCAACCACTACAAAGAAAACAAAAACCAATAAAATAGGGATTGATTTTATCAGTCTTAAAACTTGTTTCTCTTGTTTATCCACTGTTTACTTCTAAATGGTCAAAAAGATGATTTTCAAAAAACTTATATCCGTTTTTTCCTGTTTTTTTAACTTCATACATAGCTATATCCGCATTTTGAAGCAGTATATTTTCTGTTTTAGCATCTTTTTTCGGACTATATGTATCGATGCCTATAGAGCAGCTTATATTTACTTTAATATTGTTATTTAATTCAAATTCTACTCTCAATTTTGACAAAATGTCTTCTGTTACAAATAAAACATTATGTAAGTCTGTTATCTCTTCTATTATGATTATGAATTCATCGCCGCCAAATCTGGCCAAAGTATCTACTTTTCTGATTGATGATTTCATTCGGCGGGATACTTCCTTTAGTAATTCATCTCCTGCAATATGCCCATATATATCATTTATACTTTTAAATTCATCCAAATCAATAAACAGTAGTGCAAATTTCAAACCACCTCTGTTGCTTCTGAGAATCGCCTGTTCCAATCTGTCAAGCAGAAGTGTTCTGTTTGGAAGTTTAGTCAATGCATCATAACTGGCAAGTTGTTTAAGCTCTCTTTCTTTGTTTATTTCGACAGTTTTATCCTGAATCACCTTTAATAGAGCATAAATATCTCCATTTGCATCTTTAATAGGAACTGTTTTAATACTAGAGCACATTTGAATTCCGTCTTTAGATATATTTTCACAAAAACTCACCATATTTTTGCCACTTTTTATGGCACTATCGCTATCACATTTATACCCCAATAAATAACAAGGAGTCTCATAACCGTATAATGCTTGATAACACTTTATAGGAAATGTATCTTTCCAATATCTGCCTTTTTTGACCACATTATTTGCAAAAAGTATATTTCTCTCTAAATCCAAAACCATCATAGGGTCAGGAAACTCATCCAAAATGGCCTGTTTAAGCATCTTCTCTTTTTTAAGTTCTCCATCTTTCTGTATGGATTCATACTCTCTCAAAAGAGTATCCAGCAACATTGTCGCATTTGTCGGCTTTGTCATATAGCCGGATATTTTGCACTCTATCGCCTTTAAAAAAACACTGTTGTCAGCATATATGGTGTGCAGTAAAACGGGGGTCTTTTTATTAATCTTCCTGATTTCTTTAGCCATATCAAAGCCATCCATGACAGGCATTCCCAAATCACTCAAAACTATATCGGGGTGATTTTGTACAAATTCTTCAAGACCCTCTTTTCCATCTTTTGCTCTATAACATTTTTTAAAATAGATATCAAAAAGTTCTCCAAGCTCTTCCAATTCACTTTCGTTGTCCTCTACTACAAGGATAGTCGCCTCTTTTAAAAGATGGTACTTGCTTCTGTTTTTTTTCATCAAATTGTACTTATCATGTATTTGCCACCATATATATTTTTTATCAAGCTATCACAATCGAGTTTTTTTCTTAATTTGTATATAATATTTCTGATATTTTTAGAGTTATACTCTTTTTGCTCATAATTCCATAGATAATAAAAAATATCTATATTTTTCATGGGTACATTGATATTTTTTATGAGTATTTGCAGTAGCTTAGTTTCGCTCTCTGTCAATTTTATCGGCCTACTGTTTTTCATAAGAAGTGATTTTTCTTGATTCCACAATAAGTTTTCATCAAGAAGTATCTCTTTTTCGGCCAACTTCAATTTCTCATAGCATAGCCTCATAGCATCTTTTAATTTTTTGGAGTCAAGTGGCTTGATAAGATAATCTACTATACCTAATTTTATGGCTTTAAGCAACTTTTCCTTGTCGTCATAAGCACTAATTATAATGACAGGAATTTTGATTCTCCTGGCATAAAGTTGCTCCACCAAAGAGAATCCATCATTTTCAGGCATATAAATATCTGTAAAAATTATATCCGGCTTTTTTTGCATAATAAGTGTAAATGCATCTTTCACACTAACAGCTCTGTAAACCGTAGAAAACTCCAAGTCCAAATATTCACCCATACACTCAAGTGACTCCATGTCATCATCTACCATAAGAACTGAATAACTTTGAAACCTATTCATATCAACCTTTTAATCTAAACTATGCTTATGTAGGAAATTATATCAAAACAATGTCTTCAAATTGTCGTTTTTTAGATTTTAACTACATATTACTATTGATTTTACCTCCGTATAATCATCAAGAATAGCAAATTTCGGACCCTCTTTGCCTATTCCGCTGTGTTTAAATCCACCATATGGCTGTATATCAAAACGAAGAGTCGGTATATCGTTTATCACGACTCCGCCGGCATCCAAATCATCTATCGCTCTTGTTGTCATAGCTAAATCATTTGTAAAGATAGAGTACTGCAAGCCAAACTCGGAGTCATTTATAGACTTTAGTGCATCTTCATAACTATCTTTTGCGATAAGAGAGACAATAGGTGCAAAAACTTCTTGGCAAACTATGTTCATATCTTCTTTTACATCTGCCATGATAGTCGGTTCCAAAACCAAACCTTTGTTGCCTCCGCCACACAATACTTTTGCACCCTCTTGTTTTGCATTTGCTATCCAAATCTTTGCTTTATCTATCGCATCTTCATCTATCATAGGACCTATAAAAGTCTTATCATCATAAGGATTTCCGACCACAAGTTTACTTGTTTCATCGGCTATAAGCTTTGCAAATTTATCATAAACCTCTACATGTACATAGATTCTCTGAAGCGAAATACAGACTTGCCCGGAGTTTATAAAGGCACCAATCGCACACTTTTTGGCTGCATCTTTGAGGTTTGCCGATTTATCTATAAAAGTTGCTGCATTTCCGCCAAGCTCCAATGCTATCTTTTTTATACCTGCTTTTTTTGTGATAAGATTGCCCACCGGCACACTTCCTGTAAAACTGATGACTCTTGGAACCCTGCTTGTCACTAAAGCATCATTTACGCCCTCACCGCTATAAACCACACTAAGAGCATCTTTTATGGCATATGGACTCTCTATAAAGAGTTTTGCCAAAGAGTATGCACAAAGCGGAGCAGCGGAGCTTGGTTTTAGAACTACTGCATTTCCACTCACAAGTGCCGGAGCAATTTTATGAACTACTAGATTTAGAGGAAAATTAAACGGAGTGATGGCAAGCGCCACACCCACCGGAACTCTTTTGAAAAATGCCAAAGTTTTTTTACCACTTGGCATCGCAGTTGTATCAAAACTCTCTCCTCCTATGGAAATCATCGTATGGGCTGAGAGTCTTATGGTTTCTATGCATCTTGTTACTTCTCCTCTAGCAAAAACCATTGGTTTTCCCACTTCATCACATATCAATTTAGCAAATTTTTCGCTCTGCTCTTCTAACTTGTTTGCAACATCTTCAAGCCATGAAACTCGTTGGTGAAGAGGTGATTTCTTGGTTTCTTTGGATGCACTTTTAGCCTTGAGATATGCCATCTCTACATCGCTAATTGCGCATATTGGATACGAAGATACAACATTTGAATTAAAGGGATTTCTTACCTCAATAAAATTTGGTGTACTCTTCTCTTCACTGCCTAAATATATCTTTGCTTTATTCATTATATACTCCTAAATCCATTTTTAATCTAAACTTGGGTATCATTATATCTATTTTATTATTATAGGTTGAAAAAATATGGAAAAAGCAAAATTTATCTGGATGGATGGCAAACTAACTCCTTGGGATGAGGCAAATGTTCACATTTTAACTCACACACTTCATTATGGAAATGGTGTTTTTGAAGGCACAAGAGCCTATATGACAAAAGATGGATTGGCTGTCTATAGACTCAAAGACCACACAAAAAGACTTTTAAACTCAGCAAAAATCACCAGAATCACACCTCCATATTCACTAGAAGAGCTAGAAAAGGCACAATTAGAGATACTAAAAGTAAATAACTTCAAATCCAATGTCTATCTAAGGCCTCTCATATATCTAGGTTACGGTATCATGGGCTTATACCATGTAAATGCTCCTGTAAAAACTGCTATTGCGGCTTGGGAGTGGGGTAGTTATCTTGGGGATGAAGGGTTAGAAAACGGAATAAGAGTTAAAATCTCTTCATTCACAAGAAATCCTGTGAGCTCAACTATGGGCAAGGCAAAGGCGGTCGCAAACTATCTAAATTCTCAATTGGCTAAATATGAAGCAATGGATGCCGGATACGAAGAAGCACTTTTGCTAGATGAAGATGGATTTATAGCAGAAGGTAGCGGGGAGTGCTTTTTCATAGTAAGGAACGGTGTTTTAATAACTCCACCAAATGATACTTCGCTAGAGAGTATAACCCAAAACACGGTACTTATGCTAGCCCGTGATGCCAAAATCTCTGTAGAGCGCAGAAGAATCACTAGAGATGAAGTATATATAGCAGATGAGGCATTTTTTACTGGAACTGCTGCTGAAGTTACCCCCGTAAGAGATGTTGACAACTATACCATAGGAAGCGGCAAAAGAGGTGAGATAACCAAAGAACTTCAAGATGCCTACTTTGATGTAGTTTATGGAAGAAATGAAAAATACAGAGACCTGTTAACTTTCATTTAGAGAGTTAATGTAGAATGCAAAAAATTTTAAAGGAAAAAAATGCCAGTTGATCTAAATGATTATTTTAAAAAGAAGAGCGGAAACAGCAGTGGAGGCGGAAATGGTGGAAACAATCGACCAAGTCCAAATCTTGAACCACCGGATTTTATAAAAAATCTTGGTAAAAAAGCAGGTTTTTTGTATGTTTTGATTGCTGTAGTTGTGATTTTAGTCATCGCCAAACCTTTCATTGTGATTAACTCGGGTGAGATGGGTATAAAATCGACAGCAGGAAAATTTGACCCTACTCCGTTAAATCCTGGTTTTCACCTATATCTGCCTTTTATACAAAATATATTTATAGTAGATACAAAAGTAAGAATTATGAACTATACATCAGGGGCAGACAGAGAAACGACAAGAAGAGGCTCTGGCATAAAAAACAAAAATGCTATATCTGTACTTGATTCAAGAGGGCTTCCTGTCTCTATAGACTTAACAGTCCAATATAAACTGGAGCCAACAACTGCGCCTCAAACTATAGCCACATGGGGACTTGCATGGGAAGACAAAATCATAAATCCTGTAGTTAGAGATGTGACAAGAAATGTTGTAGGTCAATATCCTGCGGAAGAGCTACCCGTACAAAGAAATGCAATTGCTCTAAAAATCGACCAACAAATTAGAAAAAATATAGATGCCCAGCCTGGTCATCCGGTACAACTCTTAACAGTTCAGTTAAGAAATATCATATTGCCTCAAAAGATAAAAGACCAGATAGAGAGAGTACAGATAGCTAAACAAGAGGCTGAACGAACTAAATATGAGGTTGAAAGAGCAAATCAAGAGGCTAAAAAAGCTGCAGCTATAGCAACAGGAGCAGCAAATGCAAGAAAGATAAAAGCACAAGGGCAAGCAAATGCAGTCAAAATAGAAGCAGATGCAGATGCATATGCAAATATTGAAATTGCAAAGAGTATAACTCCAAACTTATTGCAGCTAAAACAGATAGAAGTTCAGGGTAAGTTTAATGACGCTTTACAGGTTAACAAAGATGCAAAAATCTTCCTGACTCCTGGTGGTGCTGTTCCAAATATCTGGGTTGATACTAAAAACAACAAGCAAATGACAAGCATAAACAAATAGGAATTTAAGTGGATCAAGAGTTATTAAATAGTATAAACTGGGATAAAAATCCTCTAATTCCCGTTATCGCACAAGAGAGCGATAACGGGAAAGTGTTGATGCTGGCCTATGCAAACAAAGAAGCACTTGAGTTAAGCTTGAAGACAAAATTTGCCCACTACTACTCAAGAAGCAGACAAAAACTCTGGAAAAAAGGTGAGCAAAGTGGTCATACGCAAGAGATAGAAGAGATATATCTTGATTGTGACAGCGATACTCTTCTGTATAAAGTAAAACAAAACGGGGTTGCTTGTCATACCGGTAGGTACTCTTGCTTTTTTAACAGAGTTGATATCACAACGAAGTTACCTCCCATCGAAGAGGTGATTGATTCATATAGCATAAGTGATACTCTCTACCATGTTATAATGGAGCGCAAAAGTGCAGATCCAAAAAAATCTTATGTTGCATCACTCTTTAGAAAAGGTGAAAACTCTATACTGAAAAAAGTTGTTGAAGAGGCAGGTGAGTTCTGCTTTGCAGTAAAAGACAAAGATAAAAAAGAGATTGTGTATGAAGCAGCTGATTTAGTATTTCACACACTCGTCACACTTGGATATGCAGATATCAATCCAGACCTAGTAAAACAAGAGCTTAAAAGAAGATTTGGACTAAGCGGAATAGAGGAGAAAAACAGCAGAAATAATGAATGAATTAAAATTTTCAATTTTCAACTATATAAACCACTTTGGCATATATGATTATATAGCTTTTATTTGGCTGTTTTTGACATTTTTAATTCTTCTTTTTTTGTCTATCCTATTTATAAAAAAATCTATAAAAATTTCACTTATACTGATACTTTTATCATTTGTTTTGCTTTTTGTTGGTCCTTTTGCACTAAAATACTTTTTGAACAAAACCATATGGCCCGTTTTGGTAAGTCATATAAAATACGAAAAATTACATTTCTCGGATACTTTGATTGTTGATTCTGACATAAAAAATATATCAAAAAAACCATACAACTTCTGTCAAATAAATACAAAAATTTACAGACCATCCAACTCAAAATTTAAAAATTTTATAAATAAACTAAAGCCAATTGAGTATAGGACGATTTTAAGTAAAAGAGAGTTAAAGGCTGGTGAAACTATGCAAAATAGAACTATATTTTATAATTTTTCATACAAAGGCGATGTAAATATCTCTGTAGATGCAGAATGCTATGGAGCTAAGAGATGATTTCATACTTTACAATTGTGCATATCATCACTCTTGTCATCTTTTTTATCTTATTTATAATTTTGCTTATTTTATCTCTCAAAGAGACAAGAAAAAAAGTATTAATTGCCATGATTTTTTCTAATTTCTTAGTTATATCGACCCTGGCAGTTTTTTCTATGTTTGTTCTTGATAAATATACCAAAAAAGCAAGACTCGAAGATGTAACCCATACAAGAGTTTTAATCAGTGAGTCTTTTATCATATCGGGAAGAATCAGAAATATTGGAAAATTTGGCATATCAAAATGTTTTCTACATGTCAAACTGGTAAATAATGCCATAGAATCCGGTAATTTGAATGGCTCAGCAGTGTATAAACCAACTACCGGTCTTGGTTTTTTAACAAATAAAATAGACGGCAACGAAAAACAATCTACGATAACGAAAGATTTTCTGATAGCTAAAAATCTAAAGGTAGATGAACTAAGAAACTTCAGTGCGTCTATGAGATACCCGCCCTATTTTGTAAAACCCAGACTTATATATAAGTTATATTGCAGATGATTAACTGATAAAATAATCCCCATCAAAACTTACAAGTGAGTATTTTCTCTCATCCCCTATGCTTTTAACCAGAGACTCTATACTTAAAAAGTTCAGAGAATCCGCTTTTATGTAGGCTCTGATTTCTTCAACACTCATATTTGCACTTATAAGCTCTTCATAACTTGGGGTATCTATACCATATCTGCAAGGATGTTCAATTGTAGGAGAAGTGATACACATGTGCACCTCTTTTGCTCCGGCATCTTTTAGTATCTTAATGATTCTTTTTGCGGTTGTGCCTCTAACAAGACTGTCATCTATGACTACTATCTTTTTACCTTTCAGTAAAGAGCTTATGGGAGAGAGTTTGAGTTTCACTTTCATATCTCTTCTAGCCTGCGTAGGCTCTATAAAAGTTCTTCCGACATAATGATTTCTCACTATCCCCATCTCAAAGGAAATACCACTCTCTTTGGCATAACCAAGTGCGGCACTAACACCACTATCTGGTACGGGAATAACCAAATCTGCTTCAATTTGGTTTTCTCTAGCCATCGCACGGCCCATCTCTTGACGCACTGCATATACACTTTTACCCTCTATCACACTATCAGGTCTTGCAAAATATATATACTCAAATGCACAGATTCTTGGATCCGGCTCAAAAAGCTGGATACTTTCAAATCCCTCTTTTGCTTTATCGAAAATAATCATCTCGCCAGGTCTTACATCTCTTATAAATTTTGCTCCAACCAAATCAAAAGCACAGGTTTCGCTTGAAACAATGTAGCCTCCATCTTCGAGTTGTCCTAAAGCAAAAGGTCTGACACCATATCTGTCTCTTATCGCAAAAATCTTATTTCGCCCTTGAATTACCAGACAATAAGCACCTTTTATAACATTCAGTGCCTCAATAATCCTGTCTTTAAGATGCTCTTTATGGCTTCTGGCTATCAAATGAATGATATTTTCCGTATCCATATCAGATTGAAAAATTGCACCCTCATCTATAAGCATTTTCTTTATCTCTTTACCATTTATGAGATTTCCATTGTGTGCAACCGCTATTTCTCCAAGCTTGTAATTAGCATATATAGGCTGAGCATCTATGACAGACTTGCTTCCTGCAGTCGAGTATCTATTGTGTCCGATAGCCATATCACCCACTAGATGTTTCAGAGCAACTTCATCAAAAACTTCAGTAACCAAACCCTTTTTTTTTATCTTAGTGAGTTTTTTTCCATCACTTGCGCTTATGCCAGTAGCTTCCTGTCCACGATGTTGCATCGCGAAGAGTGAATAATACGCAATTCTGGAAGCCTCACTAGATCCAAATACACCAACTATCGCACACATCTTATATCCTTTAGAGACCCAAACAGTCGTTTATACTATATAGGCCATTTTTTTGGTTTACTATCCATTTTGCAGCCCTCAGAGCCCCTTTGGCAAATGTATCTCTACTTGTCGCAGTATGATTCAACTCCAAAAATTCTCCATCATTATAAAATCCAACCGTATGCCTGCCTACAATATCACCGCCACGAAGCGCCATGATAGCTATCTCATCTTTACTTCTCTCACCAATCAAACCATTTCTTCCGCTAACTCTTACTTTTTCAAGTTCTAAGCCTCTCGCTTTTGCTGCATGCTCACCCAAAGTCATAGCTGTTCCGCTAGGGGCATCTTTTTTGTATCTGTGATGTTGCTCTACTATCTCTATATCAAAATCAGCAAGGGCAGAAGAAGCTAGAGAGACTAGTTTGTTTAAGACAGCTACGCCCAAAGACATATTTGTTGAATACAATATAGGCATAAGCCCGGAAGCCTCTTCAAGCAGGTTTTGCTGATGCACGCTTAGTCCAGTCGTCCCTATAACTAAAGGTGTCGGATGTTCAAGCGCAGCCTCAAGTAGTGTCTCTGTTGCAAATGCTATCGTAAAATCTATCACAACATCACTATTTTCAAACAACTCTTCGTAAGATTCGGTTACCACAGAGTCTTGCGGAATCCCAAAAGAAAACTTCTCTATGGCATGAAGCATATGAGGTCTTGCTGTTTCATCATTTTTTAGATTTTCTATCAGTAGATGTCCGACTCTTCCGGTTGAGCCATGAATTCCGACTTTCATAAAATTCTCACTACTCATTTGCATACTCCAAAGCTTGAATTCCGGCAGTTGCACCATCACCTGCGGCACATACTACCTGTTTTGATGCATCTACTCTCAAATCTCCGGCTGCAAAAAGTCCTTTTACAGAAGTATGCATCTTAAGATCTACTATAACATTTCCATTTTCACTCAACTTGCACAAAGGGGTACCGTCTTGACGCATAAGTATTTGATTGTTTACATCCATACCTACAAATACAAAAATTCCGGGAACTCTCAAATCTCTTTTATTACCATGTTTGTCTTTTACAAAAATACCATTTACTCCGCTATCATCACCGACTATTTCATCAACAACCGAATTCAATACCAACTCAATTTTTTGACTCTTTTTCACTTTTTCTACAGTTACAGGACTTGCTCGAAATTCATCTCTTCTGTGAATAAGATAGACTTTTGAGCATATGTTTGCAAGGTAGAGTGCTTCTTCTAGTGCTGTATCACCACCACCAAGTACTGCAACCTCTTGGTTTTTATAAAAAAATCCATCACATGTAGCACAAGTACTGACACCTCTTCCAAAAAAGAGGCTCTCACCTTTTACACCTGATCTTCTAGGCGTACTTCCTGTACATACAACTACACTTTTAGCTTCGACTATCTCACCACCAAGCAGTGAAACCTCAAAGATGCCATCATCTCTCTTGGATACGAGACTCACCTCTTCCATTCTGTGTTTCAGACCAAATCTCATACACTGCTCAGGCCAGTGTTGCATCATATCCATTCCACTCATAACCTCGGGAATTCCTGGATAATTTTCTATCTCACTACTACTTGTTATTTGGCCTCCTGGCATACCTTTTTCAAACATAGCAACCTCTTTTAAGCCGCCTCGTGTTGCATAAAGTCCGGCAGTAAGACCAGCTGGCCCGCCACCGATTATCGCTAAATCTAACATTTTATATCCTTATCGTTTATTATTTTATCACTTCTATCATACTATCTTGCTTGTATAGTAGTTTTTTGAATTTTTTTATCCTAAAAGCACTTGGAACTTCATAGATATTAAATCTTTGTATTAACTTTAAGAGTGTATTCATTCCTGATGTCAGATATATCACATCAGCCTTTTTGCCTCTTCTTTTTTGATACAAATCTACTGCAATTATAGGATTTGATCTATTAATTTTTTGTAAAACCTGATTAATATCTTGCATATTTGAGCTATAAATCACAATGGTGTATTTTTGAGCTTTTGGGATAAATATATCACTCTTCTCATAATAAATCCAACGACCAAAATCTATAAATTTATACTCAGAAAAACGATAATTAAAGTATGCGAAAGCGCCAGCAATCATCAAGGCACCAAAAAATGAAGCAAAAAGATAGTTCAGGGAGAAGATTTTTCTCCCCCCTCTCATTTGAAAATCTTTCTTTTTTTATAAAAAAAGATTGTAGTCATTATAGATATGAATCAATCTTATCGGCTAAAACTTGTTTCGAAGATGCACCGATCATTTGATCAACCAATTCACCATTTTTGAAAAATAGAATTGTAGGAATTGATCTTATACCATATTTTACGGCTATATCTTGCTCTTCATCTGTATTTACTTTACAGATTTTTGCTTTTCCATCATAATCCCCTGCTAACTCTTCGATAACCGGAGCTATCATTCTGCAAGGTCCACACCATGGAGCCCAAAAATCAACTAAAGCCACGCCTTCACTAACTGTGCTATCAAAATTTGATGCATTTAACTCTATATATTTCCCCATTATATTCTCCTATAAACTGACCTTACGCAAAGTATGCAAAAATCAGTTTTAATTTATTTAAAGGTGATATTATACAAATAGTATCTTTAAAATAACCATAGATATAATTTTTAGTTCTTTTAAAACCCAATATTCTCTACGATTTCTATCCCCTCCGGGGTCACTAAAGCTGCGTTTATCTGGTACTCTTCATCAACATTGTTTAGCATAAAAAAATAGTCAATAGTTTTTATAATTTTTTTCATTTTTGTTGGCGTAATTCTGTAAGCGGGATTGTAATTTTGCGAATATTTTACTTCAACAAAACTCAAAACTCCATCTTTTTTTACAATTATATCTATCTCGCCAAACTTTGAGTGAAAATTTCTTTTTATAATTTTATAGCCATTTTTTACTAAAAGATCTACAACTTTATCTTCAGCACTTAAACCAATTTTCAGACTCATCTACTCTTCAATTCTAATCATTGAGGGATAAATTTTCACAAACTCGCAAGTACTTATCTCCTTGATAGCATTTTGGATATTTTTTTCATAACACTGGTGTGTCGAAAAAAGAAGAATGGCATTTTTAGCATTTGCACTCTGTTTTTGCAAAAAACTGTTGATAGATATATCATGCTCGCCTAGTATAGTAGAAATTTTAGATAAAACTCCGATTTTATCCTCAACCTCAACTCTAACATAATATTTTGTAAATATTTCATCTGCATTTTTAAGTCTCAGTACATCATTTTTTAAAATCTTTTTAAAACCTAGCATTGGAGAGTTGTTGCCATTTCTTACTATATCTATGATATCTGCTATCACAGAACTTGCTGTTGCATCTCCACCGGCTCCCGGACCATAATACATAGTCTCTCCAACAAAATCTCCGATTACACTCACTCCATTCATAACTCCATCGACTTTGGCTATCATTTCACTTTTGCGAATGAGAGCCGGGTGGACTCTTAATTCAACGCTGTCACCACTCTTTTTTGCAATAGTAAGCAGCTTTATATTGTAACCAAATTCATTTGCAAAAAATATATCTTCGCTATTTATATTTTCTATGCCTTCTATCAGGATATCTTCAGGTTTAGCATCTATTCCATAAGCGATGCTAGCCAAAATCAGGAGTTTATGGGCAGCGTCATATCCACCGACATCAAATGACGGATCGGCTTCAGCATATCCAAGCTCTTGAGCCTCTTTTAGTATCTCATCAAACTCTACGCCTTCATTCATCATTTTTGTAAGCATATAGTTACAAGTACCATTCATTATGCCTTTTATAGAGTTTATATGATTTGCGCTTAAACCCTCGCGTAAAGCTTTGATTATAGGGATTCCGCCAGCCACACTGGCTTCAAATCCAATCGCTTGTCTATTTGCACTTTGTTGTAATTCATATCTATGGTATGCGAGCATTGCTTTATTTGCTGTCACAACTGCTTTGCCTTTTCCCAAAGCTTTTTTCACTACTTTAAAAGCTTCATCAACGCCACCCATGAGTTCCACCACCACATCAATGCTCTCATCGTTCAAAATATCATCAACATCATTGCTCAAAGGCATATCTAAACCTCTGTCTTTGCCTAGATTTTTCACAACACCTAAAACCGGAGTTATCTCTTTTCCAGCTCGAGCTGTGATTATATCTCTGTTTTTTTGTAAAATTTTTACAACACTGCTTCCGACTGTTCCTACACCTACGATTCCTACTTTTATCATTTTTCTAAACTCTTTAAATATTTTTTTACATTTCTGGCTGCTTGCCTGATTCTATTTTCATTTTCTATCAAAGCAACTCTTACATAACCATCACCATGCTCACCAAAACCAATCCCCGGACTCACCGCAATTTTTGCCTCTTTTAAAAGCTGTTTTGAAAATTCCATACTTCCTAGATGGGATGCAACTTGTGGTATCTTTGCCCAAACAAACATGGTTGCTTTTGGTCTTCCCATATCCCAACCTGCATTTTTAAAACTCTCTATCAATACATCTCTTCTTTTTTTATAAACTTCTATGATTTCACCCACACACTCTTGAGGTCCATCAAGTGCCACAGTAGAAGCAACTTGGATAGGAGTAAACATACCATAGTCAAACCAGGATTTTATCTTTTGTAATGCGCCTATGAGTTTTGGATTTCCTACAAAAAATCCAACTCTCCAACCTGCCATATTATAACTTTTTGACAAAGTTGTACTCTCTACGGCTACATCCTTCGCACCTTCAACTTCAAAGATAGACGGGGTTTTATATCCATCAAATGTTATATCCGCATAAGCAATATCGCTGATGATATAAAACCTCTCCTCTTTTGCATAAGCCACCAATCTTTCATAAAATGACTTTTGGACAGTGACTGTTGTCGGATTATGAGGAAAATTAACTACTACAAACTTTGGCTTTGGGGCTGAATCTCTAAAAGATTTTTTCAATTTATAGAAAAATTTTTCTACATCGAGCTCAAAATCTTCATTGAAATCCAAGCCCATTTTGTGGATATTTCCGCCTGCAAGTATAAAAGCCTGAGAGTGTATAGGATAGGCAGGATCCGGCACTATCGCCACATCACCGGGATTGGTGATGGCCTGGGCAAGGTGAACATAACCCTCTTTACTACCAAGTGTAGCAACTGCTTCACCATTTGGATCCAAATCCACACCATACCTTCTTTTATACCAATTACAAATAGCCAATCTTAATTTATATATACCTTTACTCACACTATAACCGTGTGTCTTATCTTTATCGACTGACTCTATAAGTTTTTCTATAATGTGTTGTGGAGTTCTGCCATCAGGATTTCCCATAGAAAAATCTATGATATCCTCTCCGGCTCTTCTTGCCTTTAATTTTATCTCATTTATCTCGGCAAAAACATAATTTGGTAATCTCTCTATTGTATTAAATCTTATCTCATCGAACATTTTCATTCTCCGCTTTTTAGGTATATGGATAGACCGTGTTTTATATTATCCAGCGTGTACATATCTGCAATTCTTATGTATTTACTGTTTGGCGGTATATCTAATTTTAAAACATATGTTCTACTATCTATCTTTGTTTGTGATACCACATGTAGAGCACTATCTAGAAAAATCACAGATGGATACCAGTGATCACTAAAGCTTGTTTTGATTTTTATCTTTACAGCATTATTAGCGTATATCAAATATGGCTCGATTGGTTTCTTGAGTTTAGTACTTGTATCTATATCAACTTTTTTTGCATTGAGTCTAGCATCATCAGAATTGATCTTGTATACCCATAGATTATCCCCGTACTTTTCTATATCTTTTACCACACAACCTCTTTTCTTCAGCTCTTGTGAAAAAAGAATAGGGTTTATGAGATGTTTTGTTTTTAAATTTATGATCCATACAAATTCATTCTCTTTTTTTGTAGCTCTTGTTGTTAAAAAATAGTTATACCCTATCGACTCCAGTGATTCTTTGATCACTTTCATAAAAATCAGTGGGTTTTTCCTGGTTACAAACTTCACTTTTAGAGTTATGGGATTAGCATAAAAAAGCTTAAACAGGCCGTTATCTTCTAAAACTTTTATAACTTTAAGACTATCTACATTGCCATCACTCACCCTGTAAAAACTATTACTATCTCTAAAAAGCACTTTTAGCAGATTTTCCTGTTTTGCATACTCTCCTGGAGATATAAAATTTTCTATCTTATCTTGCAAATTTGCGAAAAGCAAAACAGATGTAAAAAAGATAGAAACAATATACTTTACCAAAGTGAGCCTCTGTTTAATGCTTTAAATTGTTTATCCGTTATGACTGATACTTCAGCGTTTTTGATAAGCAATCTAATAGGATTTTGCGATTGAAACTTTTTAATCTCTCCATTAAAATAGAGTGTAAAGTTTCCATGTCCGGTTGTGACAAGCTGATCTCTTGATGCATCCAAAACAAAATTATTTTTTCCCAAAAATGATTTTCTTTTGAAGTTGTCAAGATAGATTACGCCCACCCAAAGTTTTGCATTTGGTGAAATATAAGCATCTTTTTTTTCTGCTTTGAAGTTGTCTGTTCTGTTTTTTTTAACGACAGAGATGTTTAACTCTTGTCCTGTATTAAACACTGAATTATTTGTTTCATCTATTTTTATACTGCTTGTTGCATTTACTTCGACACCGATACTTTTGTTTATATCCACAAGCACTTGAGTTTTATTTTCATCACGGGTTATATTTTGTTCCAAAGTCCCTTTTGCTTCATTTACTACCGGTGTCTGTTCATAAGTATAGTTTGTATCTGTCTTTACCAGTGGATTTTCAAAGAAATTTAACTTGTTGTTTAAAAAAATATAAGCTCCGTAGAGTATAGCGGCCAAAATAAATAGCGATAATGCTGCAAATAATTTTTTTGTGAAATTTTTTTGTTTTTGAACTATAAAAATTTTCGTACCATCATCTTCTTCTTTGTTTTCGCTCCAAAATTTTTCAGCTTCGTTCAGCCAATCGGTCAAATCTAATTTATATTCTCTTGAGAGAATTTTTACAAATCCGACTGTACTTGTTTTACTGAGTTTATCAAACTGAGAATTTATCATATACTCTAGATTTTTTACTTCTATATGAGTTTTGTTTGAAACTTCTTTTAACCCTATCTCTTCGAGTATATTAAAATCATCCATTGAAAATCCTATCACAAAGTATCGCTGTTGCTGCACTCACATTTAAAGAGTCAAACTCTCTGGCCATTTTTATAGAGACTATCTCATCTAATTTTGATTTTATTTTATTCGGTATACCTTCACCTTCACTACCCATCATCAATGCTGTTTTAGAGGTGAATTTTATATCTTTTATATCTTTGCCATTCACATCAGCCCCATAAATCTTAAAGTTTGTCTGCTTTAGTTCATTTATCAAATCAAGGGTATTTGGTTCCATGACGACTGGCATCTCAAAAGCTGCTCCACTGCTAGTCCTGATAATCGCTTCTAAATTTATACTTTTTATGCCACTTATAATAACAGCATCTACCCCAAAAGCATAAGCGCTTCTAAGAATAGCTCCTATATTTCCAACATCTGTGATGCCTTGAAGTATAAGTAAAAAATCTGAATTTTTTACCTCTTTAAACTCTTTAAAATCCAAATCGGTTATATGAGCGATAAATCCTTGATGATTTCCACCGTGACTTAATGCCTGTGCCTTTTTATTGTCCACCAAGGAGACATCATCACAAACATTCTTTATCCTGTTGAAAAGTTTTTGATCGCATTTTTTGGATAACTGAACCTTAAGCAATTTGTGCGGATAATTTTGTAAAATATATAAAAATAGTTGTTTTCCATAGATAATCATAGCTCTATTGTATCAAAAATTTCTTTAAAGGACTATTTTTCACAAAGCATATTGTAACACTCTTTTATGCTTTTTCCACTAAGTTTTGAGAGAAGTTTTGCTTTTTGTTTGGGGTGTATATCTAGATTTTTTATATCTGTTTCGTCTATTTTTTCACCTTTTTCCTGCTCTTTTGGATCCAAAACCAAAGCCCATTCGCCTTTTGTATTGATAGAGTTTAGAAAATCAGGAAAATCGGAGGATTTTGAAAAAAACTTTTTTTCAAATTTTTTAGTAGCCTCTTTTATGGCAAAAAGTTTTCTCTGCGGGCATATAGTCGCCAATTCAAGTGCTAGTTTTTCGATTCTATGGGGTGCTTCATATATGATTGCAGGATTTGTTAGATTTACCACTTCACCCAGAGATTTCTCTCTCTCTTTTCCCTTGTGAGGCAAAAAACCGTAAAATGTAAACCTCGATGAATCGAATCCGCTGGAAGCGTAAGCCAAAAGAGCAGCATTTGCTCCGGGGAGGACTTCATACTGTATCTTTTTATCTTGACAATATTCGACCAAATTTGCTCCGGGATCACTGACACAGGGCATACCGGCATCACTCATAAAGGCTATATTGCAAACAAAGAAGTCTTTACTTAGAGATGATAGAACTTTTTTATCGTTATGGGAGTGAAAGGAGATATATCTTTGGATTTTGAACTTTATATTATGTCTTGAAGAGAGGAGATTTAAAAGTTTTTTCGTAACTCTTGTATCTTCGCAAAAAAGAACTTGAATTTCAGTTAGAAGTTTCAAACTTCTAACTGAAATATCATCTATATTTCCTATCGGAGTAGGAATCAAATAAACCAAATTTTTGGCACCAAAACTCTACACATTACTTCATATTGTATTTTTTCTTGAACTTCTCAACTCTACCTGCAGCATCGACTATCTTCTCTGAGCCGGTAAAAAACGGATGACACTCATTGCAGATGTCTATCCTCATTTCAGGCTTATTTGACATTGTTTCAAATTTATTTCCACAAGCGCAAGTAACAGTACATTGTACATATTCAGGATGAATATTTTTTTTCATTTTGTTTTCCTTAATAGTTTGAATTTAAAGTCCCCTAATGATAAGTAAAAATTAACTTAGCGATAGACCCTTCGAGCCTACCGCTATATAGGGGGAGGGGAATTGTAATTATAACACAATACTCCTAAGAATTCAAGACACTTACATACAAGAGGGCTGTCTCGCTTCTTAAAATCATATTATTATCAATTCCTAATACATTTTTTTTATTCATCTCTTCTCTTTCATTTTTTGAAAATCCTCCCTCACAACCTACTAAAAAAGAGGCAAAGGCATCCTCTTTTTTCATACTGTTTTGACTAAAGTCTATAATTTTACTTTCTGGATAAAGCGTTAAAAATTCATTTAAGTTTTTTAGGATTTCAATCTGCATCAAGGAGCTTCTTCCGCATTGTTGGCTTGAATTGATAAGAATCCTGCGCAGTCTGCCCATATCAATTTTAAAATTTTTTTGAGAAAACTCACAATATACAAAACTTATCTTGCAAACCCCTAATTCATTCAAAAAAGGGAGTGTTTTTTCTATAGTTTTTGGATCAACCATACACCACCCAACATGAAGAGCTTTTTTGGCTTCTATCTTGAGAACCTTGCTGTCAACAAACTCTAAAACTGCCTTTTTTTTGTCTATTTTTATCAATTTGTATCTATATAAAACATCATCACTAAGATTTCTAAAAAAAAGAGTCTCACCATTTTTGACTCTTCTGACTTTAAAAATATGAGAATACTCTTTGGTGTCCAAGCACAACAGATCACAACCGGACTCTTTGGAATATATAAATTGCATCTTACTTTGTTGCGTACGCTATCGCCATAGTAATAACAATAAGTGCGATATCTATGAGATGTTTTCTTTTTGAAAATTTGACAAACCTGTCTCTCCTTCGCTCATCATCACTTCTTAGAGATTTAAACTTTTTGTATCTGCGTATAGTCATCATAAGAATGCCAAACCAAACCAAAACCATGAAGATTACTGAGTAGTGAATTGTAAATTTTGCAACTCCCAAAAGCACCAATCCTGTAAATAAAACTGTTGCTAAAAAAAGATAATAAAGAGGCAAAATAGTCCGAACTCTCTTCACAAGTGCCTTATAGTCAAGCTTGTCATTTATAACAAAATAGTTTACAATAGCTAAAATCAGAAGTATTCCAACAAAAGCCGTATGAAATTTTATCGTAGCGTTAAACAACTCGTCCATTTTTAACCTCCTGTCTCGTAAAAAGCTCTATCGGAAGTCTCATTTGTATCATCACTGCTCCACTTATTTTTCTCAGGTTTGTTTGCCAACACCTCCTTTAAAACATTTGCAGCACCCTTCACATCGCCTTTTTGAACTGAATCTTTTATGCTCATAGCCTCATCAAAATACAAACACGGTATAAGCATGCCCTCTGCTGTCAGTCTGATGCGGTTACAGTCTTCACAAAAATCATGCTTATGGGGGTCTATGATACCAAACTTGTATCCATCTTCTAACTCAAAAAGATGTGCGGGAGACGAGGCAACTCTGCCGACTGGCTTAAATTTGTATCTTTGAGAAATTATCTCCTGTATTTCATCACCATTTAGTCCCTGAAGTTTGTCTTTTGCAAATTTGTTTTCCATATACTCTATAAATCTGATAGGTATATTCTTCTCTCTCGCAAATTCCAATAAATCAAGAACTTCATCATCATTTATACCTTTTAGGGGGACAGTATTTATCTTTACGCCCAAACCTACATGTAGAGCTCTGTCTATGCCTTCTAATACCTTAACAAGGACATCTCTTTGTGCTATCTTCATGGCAACTCCGGCTTTTAGTGAATCAAGTGAAACATTTATTCTCTTAAGCCCGGCTCTCTTTAGATCTCTGGCTGTCTCTTTGAGTAAAAAACCATTTGTCGTCAAAGCCAAATCCATATCGCTTTTGTAGTCGTTTATCATCTTTATAAACTTATCCAAATCGGCTCGCAAGAGTGGCTCGCCACCTGTTATCCTTATCTTATCAATTCCCTCATCAATTCCGACTTTTACAAATAAAAACAGATCTTCAAAACTGAGCAGGTTCTCTTTTGGTACCCAAGAGAATGGTTTTTCAGGCATACAATACTGGCATCTGAAATTGCATCTCTCAGTAACAGAGATTCTTAGATAATTTACTTTTCTTCCATGTCCGTCTATCAACATAATTTACCTTTTTTTTGAGGTATTATACACTTCCTAACTAACAAATTAATAAAATTTTGATATAATCGCTCAAAAAATAAAGGATAATTCTATGTCAAAAGTAACTCCTACCAATATAGAATTCGAACTTAGTGAGCAAGGTTTTTTAGTCTCAAAAACCGACAGGAAAGGAGTCATAACTTATTGTAATGAACCTTTTATGAAAGCAGCCGGAGCGCAAGAGAGAGATCTTTTGGGAAAACCCCATAATGTTGTCAGGCATCCCGATATGCCAAGGGCGGTATTTAAACTCTTTTGGGAGAAGATTCAAAACGGGGGTGAGATATTTGCTTATGTAAAAAATCTTCGTTTTGATGGCGGTTTTTACTGGGTTTATGCAAATGTTACAGCATCATTTGACGAAAGAGAAAATATCATCGGCTACTACTCTGTCAGACGAAAAGTCAATCCAAAGGGATTAAACATCATCAAACCTATATATGAAAAAATACTCTCTCTTGAGAGAAACGGGGGCATGAGTGAGAGTGAAAGATATCTAAATGATTTACTAAAAGAGAAGGGGATTAGCTATGAAGAGTTTTCAAATGATTTACAAAGATTATAAACCACAAATTCTATTTGCAATTGCTCTGACGATAATAACAATACATGGAATTTTAAATGGCGATGGAGTTGGTAATTCCACTGCATACTTAGGGTTGGTTATAGGTTCTATCTTTGGTGGCAGTAAAAAACTAGGTTGCGATAAAGAACTGTATGAAAAAATTCTTGATGTAACAAACAGTGCCAGAAATGGCGACCTTGAGCCTAGAATCACAAATATAGACAAAAAAGATCCTCTCTCAAAGATAGCTCTTGGTGTAAACGATATGCTTGACCAGGTTGAAGCATTTATGAGAGAAACAAAGACCTCTATAGAATCAGCGGGTCAAGGAAAAACATTTAGAAATATATTTAACGCGGGTTTTCGGGGACTCTTTGAGACAAATGGAAAATACATAACCGCTGGAGTACAAGGCATAATTGACGGAGAAAAAGGAAAGATAAAAGGCGCACTTTCAAATAAATTCTCAGAATTGGGAAATGGTATAAAAGGAATTTCCGGAATCCAGGAAAATCTAAGCAATAACGTAAATCTCATCAATGACATAGCACAGATGTCACAAAAAACAGCAAACAAATCAAATGAAAGTTTAGGTGTAGTATCTAGCATATCTGATGGAATGAAAGAGCTGCTTGGTTTGATAGTCAGCACAAACGAGGCTATAAACTCATTAAATGAAAGAGCAAGCGAGATAAGCTCTGTCGTAAATCTCATAAAAGATATAGCCGACCAAACAAATCTCCTGGCACTCAATGCTGCCATAGAAGCAGCCCGAGCAGGAGAGCACGGTAGAGGTTTTGCCGTCGTGGCAGACGAGGTGAGAAAATTGGCAGAGAGAACGCAAAAAGCAACTCAGGAGATTGCAATAACCGTACAAACTCTGCAACAAGAAACAAATGGCATACATGCAAATTCCGAGAGAATTGACGGCATCGCAAACGACTCGGTAGAAAATATTGTCAACTTTGAAACAACTTTGAATGACTTTAGTAAAGATGCTACAAAAACTGCAGATATATCGTTGAAAGTTGAAAATAAAACTTTTACTATCCTTGCCGAGATAGACCATATCATCTTTAAGACAAAAGCATATAGTGCGGTGCTAAACGAACGAAAAGATGAACTCTTTACAAACGATCAAACTTGCAGACTTGGCAAATGGTACTATAACGGAGATGGTAAAAAACATTTTGAGAAGACAAAGAATTACCCTCTTATCAAAGAACCTCATGAGATAGTCCATCAAAGTATAGCAGATAATTTAGAGATTATACAGCAGGGCTTTAGTATGGATAAGCTCGATTTGATAGTAGAAAACTTTACAGAAATGGAAAAAGCAAGTAAAAAACTCTTTGACCTGCTAAATGATATGAGTGAAGAAAAAATCTAATTTCTATCTAAAAGATTCATTGGTTTGAAAAAATCTCTTACTGATGAATCTTTTATAAATCCGATATTATAAGGGTGCATCGCTTCAAAAATTCTAAAATCTTTACAGTGTGGTATCTTTTTTTGTATCTTTTTTGATATATTGCCAAGCATAATCAAGCCTATGTCTCTATTTTGTATCTGCCATAAAAGCTCACTTATAAACGGCAAAAATTCCTTTACATGTAGAGGCGTCTCTTTTTTGCTTGTGAAAATAAGAGACATATTTAAAAGCAAAACTCCATTTTTTTCAAAATTGTCTTTTAGCTCCATAATATTTCTAATAAAATATTTTTTATCTAGTTTTTTTATTGCATTTGGTGTACAATCATCCTCGCTTAGCACCTCTTTTGAAACCAGAAGCATTTTTATAAAGTTTCTAAGACTTGTTGCTCGATTTACACTTTTACTTAGTCCATTTTCACTAAAAATATCGCCGACTCCACCATCTATAAATGCATATCCTATAGCACTCTCTTCTCTGGGATATGGATCTTGACCAAAGAGTATATATCTTGTTTTATCCACTGGAAGAGTCTTAAAAGCATTGAGAAAATTATCATAAGAGGGAAAATAATCTTTATCATTTTCTAAAAAATTCCTATATGCAGGTCGAAATTTACTATAGGACTTTTCTATTATGCCTTGCCATGAGGAATCAACTTTTATCACTTGAGATTTGCCAATTTTAGTATCAAATCAACCTCTCCTATACCAATTCTCAAATCCTTGGCTATCATGGCTTCACTTTTGCCTTTTTTATATTGGGAAATAATCAATTTTTCATTTGAATCAACCATATTTGGAGCTACAAAATTTACAGTTTTTTTTCCGTCTTCGAGCGCATCAATCCTTCTTATCTGTTCATCTTGGAAATTTTGCATTACGCTCTCTATCTCTTTTATGGAGCCCACCAAAGGAGCAAGTGATTTTTGGACTTCACTTTTTACTTCTACCTTAAGTTTAGTCCCAATTGTATCAAAATCAAGAGCTTTTTGAGATAAAGTTTTTTCTATGTTTGTAGATATAGTGTGATTTTCTCTATTTAAATCTTCAATGATTTTTTCATATACCCTCAGCTTTCTCGATACTTCCTGGTCTCTTATAAAAACCAAGAAAAAGAGTATAAAAACCAAAACACTCAATGCAATTATAGCTATCAACTCTATATTCACTCATTCTCCCTTTAAGGCTTTTGCCTCTCTTATCATCACTCTCTCTCGTGCACTCATATAACTACTCCAGTCTTTAACATCAGGCTCGTGCATCAAAACTATTTCAGCCATATCTTTATCCAGTGCTTTAAAAAAGATCGGAAACTCTCTTTTTGGAAAAACAGGCATCAAAATTCGTCCATAATACCTTGTATCCAGCTTCAATCCACCATCTTTTAATTTAAAATGTTCAAACCCCACGGATTCCACATCTTTTGCAAATTTCAAATTCAAATAAGTTGGTTTTTCATTTTTTAGATAAGCGGTCAAATCATCTATCTTTCTATGCAATTCCACAATCAAATTCAACAAAACCTGATCACTTTCACTGGTCTCGCCTCTTGCTTTTGCAAGCTTCAACCATTGTCCGACACTGTCTTCGTCACTACTGACCAACTTATCGAACTCTCTTTTGTATTTTTCATCATCGCCACCGATTTCACTAAAGTTTATCTTTAAAGGGGCCGATACGAATCTTATATTTTCCATTACATTACTCCACTAACTAAATCAAATCAAACCAGACAAATATAAAAAATATGATACCCAAATATCCATTTAAAGTAAAAAATGCTCGATCTATTTTTGAAAAATCTTTTGATACAATCTTATGTTCATAAAAAAGTATTATAGCTGAAATAGCAACTCCCGCATATGCCCAAAAACCTAAACCAGCCAAATAGACAAAGAAGAGCCAAAAAATTATAGTTTGAAAATGAAATAATTTTGATATAAACATAGTTGCATCTTTACCATATTTTGAAGGGATGGAAAAGAGTTTGTTGTTTTTGTCATACTCAATATCTTGCAAAGAGTATAGCAAATCAAACCCGGCAACCCAATAGCTAACTCCTATACAAAGCATTAGTGACCATATAGGTATGTCACCGCCAATTGCAACAGCTCCGGCGATAGGTGCCAACCCTAATGAAAATCCCAAAATAAGATGAGCAGTAGCAGAAAATCTTTTAAATATCGAATATCCGCCCAATATAATCAAAATGGGCACAGAAAGCCAAAATGCCAATGAGTTTATAAAATATGCAACAATTATAAAAACTGCAGCATTTGTCACTATAAATATCAGAATATTTTTTTTACCTATTCTACCGTCCACACTTGGTCTCGAAGCAGTTCTTGGGTTAAATTTGTCTATATCTTTATCTGCCCATCTGTTAAAACTCATGGCAAAATTTCTGGCACTGAGTGCGGCAATAAGACCCAAAAAAAGCAGTCTCCAGCCAAACCACATAGTACCATTTAAGCTAGAAGAGTAAACAATCATAGAGATAAAAATAAAAGGTAAAGAGAAAACCGAATGTTTAAACATGATAAGTTCACCTATATCTTTGAGCACTTTTATATATCTTTGCATCTACTACCCCACTTAAAATGATTTATCATCAATTTTACTATAAATGAGATTAAAAGTGTTATAATTCCCATTTCAGGAGCAAAAAATATGAAAACAATAGCCATTTTAGGTCCAACTGCCAGCGGAAAAACTTCCTTGTCCATAACACTAGCCAAAGAGTTTAATGCCAATATACTTTCGCTTGACTCACTCAGCATCTACAAAGAGATTGACATTGCTTCTGCCAAGCCAACTCTAAAAGAGAGAGAAGGTATCAGGCATTTTGGTATCGACGAGATTTATCCTGATGTTGATTTCAATGTCTCTATCTTCTTCGATATATATAAAAAAGCAAAAGAGTGCTCCGTAAATGAAAGTAAGAATCTCATCATTGTTGGCGGTACGGGCTTCTATCTAAAATCACTTCTTACAGGACTTAGTCAAAAACCCGCTATAAGCCAAGAAACAAAACAAAAAGTGGCAATTGCTCTTAGAGATATAAAGAATGCTTATAAAATTATGGAAAATTATGATCAGTCGTATGCACAAAAAATATCAAATAACGATTCGTACAGAATAGAAAAATGGTTTGAAATCTACCTGCAAAGCGGTCTTGTGGCAAGTGAATACTTTAAACTTCACAAACAAAAACCACTCATAAGAGATATAGAGATTTTTGAGATAGAGACACAAAAAGAGTCACTCAGAAAGAGGATAGATTTAAGAACCTCTCATATGATCAAAAATGGACTTATAGACGAAGTAGTTCGTCTTGAAAAAACATATACAAGAACTCCAAATTCTATGAGATCAATAGGCATAAAAGAGACTTTGGAGTTTTTAGATGGCTTTTTAGATATGGATGAATTACGAGAAAAGATCAGCCAAAATACAGCAAAACTAGCCAAAAGGCAGAAAACTTTTAACTCTACACAATTTGCTCCACATATAAAAGGTGATGCAAAATACATATACAAGGCGTTAAAAAAGTTGTAAATTATCTTTACACAATCCTTTCCAAGAGTTATCTTTTGGAATTTGTGAACACTCTGAAAAATATTTTTTTGCCTTTTTGGTATCTTTTAATTTTAAATTTAATTCGCCCAGCTCATATAAAACTCTAGATTTATCTTTATAACTTAGTTTTTTCACTCTTAAATTCTCCGCTATTCTACGTGCAACTTGAAGTTTTGAGAGTCTTTTCAGGGCGTCTATATACATAAACTCTACTTTTGGGCTATAATAATTTATACTATATTTTTTTTGTAAGAATATTATTTTTTTCAAATAGCCTATCTGCAACAGATCTTCTCTCATACTATTTGCGTAATTTGCCATTTTATAATAAGATTCGATATTTTTGATATCATTTGGCCATTGCCTGTCTAACTTTTGTAGTATGTTTAAAGCTTGATTATACATCTTTTTATAGAAATATGAATTAAATAAATCTCTATAAACAGGTGCAATAATTGGTTTATTAATTATTTTTGAAAGTTTAAATAAATCGTTTTTGAGACTAATAATCTTGTCATATTTTTGTAATTTTTGATATGCAATCACAAGATTTTCCAACCAAATAAACTTCTTTTTTAAATTATCAATTTTTAGTTTTGATTCTGAAAGGCTTCTTGCTTTTTTATATCTTGCTGTTATCATAAGACACTCAAACAACCTGTTGGAATCATCTATGCTATACATATTAATCGAATTTTCCTCAAGTAAATTTATAGCTTTTTGACATCTACTTTCTTTAAGGTCTTTATTAATTAAAACTACAGATGCCTTAGTTATAATATCTTTGGCTGTAGTCGAATTCTTATCTACTGCACTCAACAATAAAGATTTCATCTCAATTACATTTTGATACTTTTTCTGCTTTAACAATAGTTTTGCTTTTTCTATAACAGCTTTATCTTTTATGTCATTGTTGTATTTTTTTATCAACAAATTGTAGTAGTTTAACAACTTTGTTTCATTTGAATCTTTCATCTTGAAGAAGAGTCTATCTATAGCTTTATTGACCTCATTGATATATATACCGTTTTTATAATCTTTTTTATACTCTTTGTATCTGTCATATGCTTTGTTTGTATCACCGGCCTTCGCATACCAATCGCCTGCCTGTTTTAAAAGCAGCTCCTTTGTGCTATACTCACCTTTGGATAAGTTTTTCAACAATAGATCATTTAGAGTTGCTGCTATCCTCTCCAGTCCGTTTGCTGCCAGCTTAACTGCCAGTCTGGAGGTTGCCTCCTTGTCTCTTAGCAGATAATTTTTATTTGCATTTAGTACTTTCAACAAGTACTCTTTTGCTTTTTGTGATTTACCCATATTTATATTTGAATTGGCCAATCTGATTGCTGCAAGTGAGGCTATATCCAAATTTTTTGCACTATAAAGAACATCTTCATAAAGTTTCATCGCTTTTATCTTGTTGTTTTTATTGTATAGCGAGTCTGCATAATACAAAATTGCTTTCTTGGCATATGGACTGTTTTTGTGCTCTGTTATCAAAATATCAAGAAAATAATTTGCATCTGAACTTGATTCTGATCTCAAATAACTCTTTACCAGAATTAAAAGAACCTGTGGAATACTCTCACTTGAAGAAAACTCTCTGATCCAGCTTTTAGCCAATTTTGTCACATCGCTGTTTGAATATCGATCAGAGACTGGAGAAATATTTTTTTCTATACTTATATCCATTGATTTAAGCTTATACAAAAGCAAATCACTCTTAAATATACTTGTCGGGTATTGTTTTAAAACTCTATCAATATCTTTTATGACATTGTTATAATCCTTATCCCTAAACTCTCGTTGGATCTCAAGATAGTAGTTTATATCTTTGCTTTTTATATATGATATTGGGGCTCCGTTTAAATCTACGGGACCGATAGATGGCTTTTGATACTTATCGTAAGTTACAGGAAAATTAATCCCTTCAGTTTTTAAAACTTTTCCAAAAGGGGGCTTTTTATACAATAAAATAACCCAATGTTTGCTCTTCATAACTCCTTTCTCGTCCATAACCTCTTTAGTATCATAAAGTTTTTCGTTTAAGGAAAGGAGTTTTGAGTTGTATTTTGGATCTATTTTTATATAAAATTCACTATTTTTCTCTAAAAAATCTATGTTGACAAGCCTTAGCTTTTTCTCTTCAATCTTAGTTTTTACAATCTTGTTAAATTTGCAGATATAGTTTTTCTTATCAAGTGCGAGCGGAACAGTATGACACTCTATTGCTCCATCATCAACAATATGCAAAATGGCGTAAGTCAGCCCATTCTCTTTTGCACTGTTTAGATATATATTTAAAGCAAAAACCTGAATTGATACGATAAGTATTAGGACTAGAGATTTCATGTTGTTATTATAGCATATTAGAATCTATCTATTTGCTGTTGTAAAAGTGAAACACTATATTTATCTGTTTTGGAGCCAACTTGGCTCCAAAGACATTATAATCCGCTAGATTGCATTAATTGTGTTACAATTCCGAGTATCTGCTCTACAAATATTGATGCCACAACAGTAAAAGCCAAAGCGATGCCGACTATAACCTTGATTGGTGTAGATGAGTTTGCTATATAGACATTGCCATCTTCTGTAACCGGATCTTTTAAGAACATATAGACTATAAGTTTCATATAGTAATAAACTGCAATTGCACTGTTTATCACCATAATAACTGCCAAAATAACATGTCCGCTATTCACAACTGTACCAATAAGATACAACTTACCCCAAAAGACTGAAAATGGCGGCATTCCCGCTAGTGTGAACATAAATATTCCCATAATGGTAGCCATCATAGGTGATACTTTAACCATGCCGGAAAATTTTGTAAATGGATGCTGATATCTGCTATCCCAAAGATTTTTTTTGTGTCTGGCAATCCAAAGCATAGTGAATGCACCTATATTTGTAAACATAAAGAGTATCCAATATAGAAAAATCGCTGAGTTTGCCTGTGTACTTCCTATCATAAGTGCTGTTAAAACAAAACCCGCATGAGCAATGGAGCTAAATGCAAGCATTCTCTTAACATCTTCTTGAACAAGAGCTGTTATATTTGCCAAGAACATTGTGATAACTGCTAGAAATATCAATACATCCTCTACCCATAATATCTGTGCATGTAAAAATATATCCAAAAATCTTATAGCCACAACAAGACCTGCGATTTTAGGTACTACTGACATATAACCTGCAAGAGGAGCTGAACTACCTTCATAAACATCAGGCGTCCAAGTATGAGTAGGAACAATAGAGAGTTTAAATCCAAGTGCTATCAGCATAAATACTACACCTGCAAGTATAGCCGCGCCCGGTGCATAAGATCTGGCATTTAAAACTTTCTCTATAACAGAAAGCTCAACACTTCCGGTCAGTGCATAAAAAACCAAAGACGACAATGCAAAAAATCCGGCTGCCAACGCACCCATGGTAAAGTACTTTATAGCTGCTTCAAATGCCTTGTTTCTATTGTGCAGTGCTATTAAAGTATATAAGGACAGACTTGCTGTTTCAAGTCCTAAAAATATAAGTATAAGATTATCAGTTGCTACCATAAACTGAAAACCAACTATCATAAATAAAAACAGTGCATAGTATTCTGCTTTTTTGAACTCTTTAAAAGGTTTATTGCTCAATGCTGTGATGATAAACAGAGCTGAACTTATGAGTATAATGCCTTGCGCAAGTACAGATACGCCATCGACCAACATCACATCAAAAAAACCTCTACTTGGTCCGCTTAGACCTATAAGAGCGGTAAAATCCAAAAGTATAAAAAGCAGAGTCAACATCACATAAAAACTCTTATTTAAATTTTTAGTAAAAAGGTCTATACAGATTATCGCAAGAGCTCCAAAAGTCAAGATAGCCATAGGGGATAAAAGTGCCACATTTAAACTTGCAAAACTAACCGAGATAGGACTTAACATTATTTTGTACCTCCTACACTATTTACTCTTAAGAGCAGCTCTTTGGTATCAGGCAGCAGTGCCTTTTTCTCCATCAAAACTATCATCTTCTTCACACTCATATCGATTGTGGTCAAAATCGGCTTAGGATATACACCTAAAATCACAACTAAAGCAACCAAAGGTATAAGTGCCGCAAACTCTCTCTTATCCAAATCTTTTAACTCTTTGTTTTCCGGTTTGACAAGCTTACCGAAAAAAGATCTTTTGAAAAGGACCAACATATAAACTGCGCCCAAGATGATTCCTGTTCCGGCTAAAAGTGTCATAAACCAATTTACTTTATAAAATCCTAACAGTGATAAAAATTCACCTACAAAACCGATAGTCAAAGGTAAACCGACCGCTGCCATCATCATCACACCAAATATAGCAGCATAGCGAGGCATGACAGTCGCTATCCCCCCAAATTCGCTTATCATTTTAGTATGTCGTCTATCATATATGACACCAACCAACATAAACAAAGCACCACTGACTATACCATGTGATAACATCAAAAATATAGCTCCTGTAATCCCCTCTGCATTCATAGCAAAAATACCGATGATTATGATACCCATATGCGAGATAGAACTATAAGCAATCACCTGTTTCATATCCTCTTGTGCATACGCCACCATAGCTGCATATATAACCATAATAATAGCAATTATAGCTACTGGATACAAGAAGTAAACAGAAGCATCAGGAAAGAGAGGAAGTGAAAATCTTACAAAAGCATAAGTTCCCATTTTAAGCATAACTGCTGCTAATAAAACAGATCCTATTGTTGGGGCTTGCCCGTGAGCATAAGGCAACCATGTATGAAATGGAAACATTGGTACTTTTACCGCAAAAGCTAAGAAAAATGCACCAAACAACCAAAGCTGCATATCAAAAGGAAGAACCAAAAGATACCAATCAGGAACAGAAAAACTCCAAGTTCCTGTTGCTATATAGTATTGATATCCCAGATACAATATACCAACCAACATAAGAGCAGAACCTGCAAATGTATATAAGAAAAACTTTATAGCTGCGTAGATTCTCTGTCCGCTACCCCAAGCACCGATAATATAAAGCATCGGTATCAAAGAGAGCTCCCAAAAAATATAAAAAAGAATCATATCCAGGCTCAAAAAGACTCCAACAAGTGTCATCTCCAAAAAGAGTATTGTAAGCACAAGATTTTTTATATCTTTTTTTATATTTAGACCTATCAAAGATATAAGAGTCATAAATGTACTGAGTATCACTAAAAACAGAGAGATTCCATCCACTCCAAGATAGTAACTTACTCCAAATTGCGAAATAAGAGGAAAATACTCTACAAACTGAAACCCTGCATTGCTATTATCAAAGCCTATCCATAAAACTATGGAGAGCAAAAATTCTACCAAGGCTACAGTTATACCAAAAGTTTTTACACTCTCTTTACTGATAACAAAACCGAGAAAAACGGCAACAAGTGGAAAAAATACGATTAATGATAATATATGTTCCATCATCTACTCCTACATCATCGGTCTATAAAAGATTGCCAATGCTAGCAGCACAACTGTACCTACTATCATCCATCTTAGCATATCGGAAAGATTTCCGCTTTGCATTTTTCTACTCTCTTGACCGCTTTTGTACAACACTTTTGCTATCAGGTCAACACTGAAGTCTATAATTTTCACATCTATCTGTTTCCATGCAAACTTTGAGAGTGCATAGTATGGCTTGAAGATAGCCACCTCATAGAGCTTTGGTATGTAATATTGATTTTTTAACAATAAAAACAGAGGCATAGTCTCAAGCTGTTTGCTAAAGCCCCCTTTCGAATATTTATATATCGTTGCTACGATAACCAAAATAACAAAAGCGGAAGTTAAATATATCAAACCAAGCTCAGTTGAATGAGCCATTGTAATTTCGTATTTATCTAAAACTTTTGTAACAAACTCTTCAAACGAATGCTCAAAAAATCCTGCTACTGTCGCCAGTATTCCAAGAGGCAGGAGTGCCCATAGTACGAACGGATAAGTCTCGTGTGGATGAAATCCCAATTTTTTATAGACTTTATCTCCAAAAAACACCAACATTATCAATCTGAAACTATAAAAAGCTGTCATACCAGCTCCAATAAACAGTGTAAACCATATATAGAAATTGCCTTCATTAAAAGCGGCAGCCAAAATCATATCTTTACTAAAAAATCCCGCAAAAGGAAATAAGCCACAAAGAGCAACTGAGCCAACTGCCATCAAAATTGCAGTATACGGCATTGCTCCAAAGAGTCCACCCATCTTCTTAATGTCAAGCTCATCATCCATAGCGTGCATGACATTTCCAGCTCCCAAAAAGAGGAGTGATTTGAAAAATGCGTGTGTCATCAAGTGAAAAAGCGCTATCCAATAAGCTCCCAAACCAGCTGCCACAAACATGTAACCTAGCTGTGAAAGTGTCGAGTAGGCGATAATTCTCTTTAGATCTCGATTTACCAATGCCATAGAAGCAGCAAATACCGCCACAAAAGCTCCTAGAGTAGCTATAATATGTCCGACTTCTGGTATAAGCACAAAGAGATCACTTGCTCTAATCACAAGATATACGCCGGCTGTTACCATGGTAGCTGCATGAATCAAAGCCGAAACAGGAGTTGGACCCTCCATCGCATCTGCCAACCAAGTATGAAATGGAAATTGGGCTGATTTACCCATAGCACCGATAAACAGAAGAAGTCCGATAGTTGTAACTATACCTACATTAACGCTGCCTACTTGAGCAAATACCTCTTCATAGCTAAATGTTCCAAACTGCCAGTATATCAAAAATAATCCCATAAGCATGCCAAGATCTGCAACTCTATTCATGATAAACGCTTCGTTTCCTGCCCACGATGCACTCTCTTTTTCATACCAAAAACCGATCAATAAGTATGAACACAATCCAACACCTTCCCAACCGATAAATAGTCCTACAAAATTATCACTCATAACCAATATCAACATAGAAAAAACAAATGCTGAGATGTAGGTAAAAAATCTGTTATATCCTTTGTCATGCATCATATAGCCCATAGAATATATATTTACAACTGTTGAAACAAGCGTAACTGTCACCATCATGATAACAGATACATTATCTACAACAAAACCAAATGGAAGATTTAAGTTACCCGCACTTATCCAATCCATAAGTTTTACATGTAGAGTTAAACCATCATGTACTGCAAACATAAGCGTCAAAGAAGATACAAATGAAAACAGAAGCAATCCTGATGTAACAAGTGCTGTTATAACATTTTTCTTCCTGGCGGTAAAAAGCAGACTAAACAGTGAGCCGACGATAGGTGCAAATAGTGCTACGTATAAGTACTTTTCCATCATCAACCCTTCATCATCTGTAAACTGTCGAGATCAATTGTGCCACTTCTTTTATACCAAAGAACCAAGAGACCCAAGCCGACTGCAACTTCACTGGCTGCTATAGCTATAATAAAAAATGAAAAAATCTGCCCACTCAAATCGCCATAATATTTTGAAACTGCTGCAAAACCAATGTTGACAGCATTCAATAAAATCTCCGTAGAAAAGAAGAGCATCAAAAGATTTTTTCTCCTCAAAACTCCTACGATACCTAGTGAAAACAAGATACCGCTAAGAGTTAAATAGTGTGTCAGTGTTATCATTTTTCACCCCTTGCTACTTCTATGTTTGTTGGTGTCTCTTCCATTTTTACCTTTACTAAAACAATTCCCGATATCATTGCTGCTAACAACATGATTGCCGCAACTTCAAATGGTACCAAATATTTTGTAAATAAAACCAATCCTATCATCTGCACATTTCCAATGCCTTCTATAGTTGGATATAAAGCTTCAACTCTTACTGAGTATATTGGAGCCATCAGGATAAATATCACAAAAATTGCTGATAAAATTGATAGAGTATATATAATCTTTTTAAATTTAATATTCTCTTTTACATCTCTCGTTGAATCAAAAAACATCATACCAAAGGCATATAGTGCCATCACTGCGCCCGTATATACAACAATTTGCACAACTCCTAAAAAATCAGCACCCAGCAAAAAGAAGAAGCCTGATATAAATATCATACCCCCTGCCAATGCACTCATTGCATAGAGTGCATTTTTACTAAATACCACGATACCAAACATCCCAATTACTAAAATTGAAAATGTATAAAATGCAATTACTTCAAACATATCTACCTCAATACGCTAGTGGTGTTTTTTTGACAAACTTATCAGCATCTCTACTTAATGCACCAAAACCCGGAAACTCTTTTTGCCTCTTTGCTTTAAACTCGTCTATCGGAGTTAGCATGTCCTCCCTAAGCCCAAAATGAGCTCTTTGTTCGCTCGCATGCTCATAATCATCACCATGGACGATGGCGAGTTCAGGACAAACCTCAGCACAATATCCACAAAAAATACATCTTCCAAAGTTTATACTATATTCTGTTACTTGTTTTCTACTCTTCTCATCTACTCTCGTATCTATCTTTATACAATTTGCTATACATATCTTCTCGCAAAGCCCACAACCAATGCATCTCTCATGCCCGCTTTCAAATAGTCTTAAAAGCTTATGTATAGCCCTGTATCTAGGGCTCATTTGAAGCTTTTGTAGTGGATATTGGACAGTATGAATATTAAACTTCATCATCTCTCGTAAAACTATCCAAAGACCAACAAAAAGCTCACCTTTTACAGCTCGAGTTGCAAATTTTTTAAATCTCTCCCAATTATTTTGGACTTCCGGATCACCCTCAAAATATATATATCCGGGAGTTGCATTTCTGTTTTTAAAACCTCTTAATTCCATATCAGCCCCCTATACCAAAACTATGCCGGTAATCAGCACATTTATAAGTGAAAGTGGCATCAACACTTTCCAACATAACCACATCAGCTGATCCGGTCTGATATGTGGCCAAGCTGCTCTTACCCACAAAAATAAGAATATCCACAATGACACCTTTAAAAGCATAGCCAATGCACCCGGGATAAACCACATATCATTGTAACCGCCTAAAAATATTATACTCACCATAACCGATATGGTTATCATATTTGCATACTCACCGATAAAGAAGAGTCCCCATCTCATGCCTGAATACTCAGTAGCATACCCAGAGACTATTTCCGCTTCAAACTCAACCAAATCAAATGGTGTTCTGTTTGTTTCAGCAAATCCTGCTATCGCAAAAAGCACAAATGCCAAAGGCTGTTTCCATATAAGCCAGTTTGCCACTCCTCCAATTTGATAGTCATTCATATCTATCAAGGAGAGTGTACCCATCATCATAATCGGAGCCAAGATAGACAGACCACTCACAACCTCAAAACTAAGAAGTTGTATAACTGCTCTTGCGCCTCCCAAAAGAGACCATTTATTTGCACTGCTAAGACCCGCCAAAAGAGGTCCGTACATCCCAACTGATGCAGCACCCATAACAAACAGCAAACCAACATTTATATCAGAGATGATAGGATGAATCGTATATCCAAAAACAGTAAACTCAGGAAAATAAGGCACTGCTGCAACCGCTACAAATGCCGATGCTGCCCCAATAACAGGAGCTATGATAAATATAGGCTTCAAAGCATTTTGCGGTATGATATCCTCTTTTGTAAAGAGTTTGATACCGTCGGCCGCCAGTTGTAGCAGACCGTAAGGACCTACATGCATAGGGCCCAATCTTCTTTGCATAAATGCAAGTACTTTTCTCTCTATAAATGTCGCAAACCCTGCCATTGCCGCTACTACCGAGAGGACAACAACCGCTTTTACCACTGTTTCAATTATCAAGGCTGTTTCAATCATTTTGTACACCTTTTATCTCTACTTTTGCATATCTATATCCATTTTCAAAAAATGGCAGCACATCTAACTTTGTATCAAAAGTAGGCAGATATGGAATCATACCACCTATCTGATGATCTAGCTTCACAGCAACTGCAAGTTTTGCATCCTTTGTACTGATAGTGACCATGCCACCGTCTTTTAGGCTGTTTGCCTCCATAAACTCACTCGAAGCATAGAGTGCTCCTGCTTCATTTAATTGATGTGCCTTATTTGTAAAAGCACTAAACTGCATAACAGGATTTGCCAGATAAACCAGACTCTCTTCACCAAAATCAATCTCTTCAATCTCTTCTACTTCATCTTTTGCTTCACTCTGCTCAACACCTAACAAATAACCTCTGTTTTCATAACCTGAATTTAAAAATTCATTTGATAAGTTATCAAACTCTTCGCTTTTGTAACCCTTTATATTTCCAAGCTCGGGTGTATAATCTATCGTATTATCTGCTCTTAATCCCAACTCGTTTGCCAAATCATTTAGGCAATAACCGTTAAACTCAAGAGCTGTATTTGTAGGAACCACCCTTTTGTTTAGAGATGTAAATGTTCCCTCTTGCTGATTTAAAGCAGGAAAACTCAAATCAGCTTTTCCTAAAGAGCTAAGGTTAAAGTCTGCTTTTACATTGTAACCGACAACTTTTTTGCCTGCTTTTTCATCTAAATCACAAATAAGTGAAACTCCCAAAGTATTTGTTTTTGATGGGATTATCAAGATATCAAAAGATGTAAATCTCTCTATAAGTCCTAAAAGTTTAGCCAGGTTTTCTGCTCTTTTGTGCCTATACATATCTTCACCGGCAACTAAAGAGAATTTATCTTTTTTTGCAAGCATTTTTGTAAGTTTTGCATCAAAATCATCAGGTAAACCAGCTATATCATATAGAGAGTTGACATCAACTTCTATCTCTTTTTTGATATTTTTACTTATAGTTTTAACAACCTCTTTCTCTTCACCGCTCTGTTCATCTTTTACCATCTCTTTTACTTGTTCTTTTATGACTTCAGTGATGGTTTTTTTAACTTTTTTATGAAATCCCTCAAGATATCCAACTATGCTCTGTGGCAGTCTCTCTTTGTCAGCAAAAAGATCTAAAATCAGGTACAAAATACTCTCTTCAATGCCAACTTTGTGATTTATACAAAGCATATTTTTAGAATATCCGTCTACTATAGGGTCAACTATCGGATGAAAATATAATCCCGCTCCTTTATTTATAGTAAGCGCATTGTTTATTGCATATCCGACATTTGGATTATCACTTTTAAAGTAAGAGCCGACACTTACCACAAAATTACTCTCCTGGATAGTTTTTATATCCGCACTGTATAGAGATTTTCCACTCACTTCACTATAGTTTTTTAAAAATCTCTTATAGGCAAATGCATCATCATTTACAAGTTTGTATCCAAACTTCTCTTTTAGTTTTTGCAGTATATATGCCTCTTCATTTGTAATAAAACTATCAAATTTTATACTATCAGCCTCTTCTTTGAAGAATCTAACAGCTTTCTTTAAAGCCTTTTCATCTCTGCCCTCTGCTTCATTTTCAAAATCGTATCCATATCTTATACCACCATGAAGTGGCGCATAGTTATAGTCGCTACTGACTCTAAAAATCTTCTCTTTTGGATTTTTGATGTCCGTCTGCTTTACATCATAATATATGAGTGAACAGTCACTGCTATGAGGATTTGATGCCGGTATTTTTGTTAATTCCCAAGCATTTGAGGTGTATTGAAAATCAGTTCCTACCAAAGCACCAACAGGACAAACTGCTGTACACTCACCACAGTTTGTGCACTCTAGCGTCTTAGCTCCACTTGCTATACCTATGACTGACTTTTGGAGTTTGTTCCACATGGCATATGTATCTTTTGGTGCAACCTCTTTCCACTCTTTTGGAAGAAGAGGTCCGCCTCTTGGAACAGTTTTTAAAACTGATTCACCTATCATATCTTTACAGACTGTGACACATCTTTCACAAACTATACACAAAGATGAATCATAATGTATAAATCCCCAATCATGAGATGGTCTGTTGGTGTCTTGCATAGCAAACTCTTGGTGGTCAACCCCCATCTCCAGGGTATAATTTTGCAATTCACACTCACCGCTTTGGTCACAAACCCCACACTCTAGCGGATGATTCATATCATAAACCTGCATGATGGCTTTTCTCTCAACATCTATCTCTTCGGTTTTAGTAGTTACGCTCATGCCCTCTTTTGCCTTGGCATTACATGAGTATGCTCTTTTGCCATCTATCTCAACCAAACACAACCTGCAGGCAAGTGTTGGGGAACAATTTGTAAGATAGCAAATTGCTGGTATAAAGATACCGTTTCTTCTTGCTATATTCAGTATGTATTCACCCTCTTTTGCCTTACATTGTTGCCCGTCAATAGTTACCGTTATATCGCTCATTAACTTTCTCGCTTAATAATTTTTGCTATTTTATAGTAATACGACTCATCACCATTTGCACTAGGAAGCAGTGCAACGGTGCCCTTTAACTCTCTATCTAAAACAAATTTTCTCTGATATTCTGCATTTTCCGTTATAACAAAAACCTCATCTCCATCTTGAAGCTTTGCGGCAAGCATAAACTGGGCAGAGCCTATCAATTGCTCCTCTTCGTCCCTGTTTATCAGAGGGCAAGCATACACGACAGAGCCATCGAAACTCTCCAATTCCGCAACATCTTGCAAAACATAAGTATCTTCATCCGGCTTTATGCTTTCAATGTCAGATTCATTATAAATCTTAAAATTTCCATATTTGGTAAAAAGATTGATAATCTTGGCTATATTTCTCTTTCTGGGATGAGTATAAAAATCATTTCCTAAAACAAACAGAGGTTTTTTTGCACTTATATAAAGCTCCCTTATCTCCTCAAGCTCCTCTTCGCCAATATTTGACTCTGCACTTATATAGCCATCATCAAGATTTTTAAAAAACTTTTGGGTATTTTTATCTATATTTTTATCCAAAAATAACTCTTTTGCCAAAATCGCCAAAACTCCCTCTTCACTTCCAGCTTCATATCTACTCTGCAATTTTGATATATTTGCCATCTCTTTGTCTTCTATAACACTCAGATACACGATATTTTTGTCTGAAGTTAAACTCTTGAGTAATTTTTCCTCACGAGAAGGCATAAAGCCCATGATGAGCATAAAATCGCTATCCAAACTCTGCGTAAAGGTATCCCCGTTTTCACTGTTTATAAGCGAGAGAAACTCCTCTTTCAAGATTTATCTCCCACACTTTTTTTAACAACTACAGTCCAATCAACTTCATTGTATTTAAGGGAGTTCATCAACTCATAACCTGCATTTTTTATCACATCGGCACTCTTTTGAATCGCAGAAAAATCACCAATCTCAAACATAAAGATACTCACTTCATCCTCTTTTGTTTTACTCATTATCTCTAACATTCGATCATAAAAACTGTCACCCAAATGTCTTAAATCATATCTTTGCATTTTTTCTCCTACCTATCTATTTCGCCAAAGACTATATTTAGATTTCCGATGATTGTGACAACATCAGCCAAATAGTGTCCAGGAAGCAACTCTTGTAAAATACTCGTGTGCCAAAAACTAGGTGCCCTTAATTTTAATCTATACGGATATGCTCCGCCTTGAGAATTTATATAAAAACCGAGTTCACCCTTTGGAGACTCAGTCGGAACATAAACCTCACCAACAGGCGGTCTCATACCTTGAGTTACTAACACAAAGTGTTGCATCAAAGAGTAATTTTGAGTCATAATCTGCTCTTTTGGAGCTGATACAAATTGCGGAGCGTGAGCCATAATCTCCGGCTCTGTTTTATAATACATCGCTATGACTTGTCTTATGATTTTTATACTCTGTCTCATCTCTTCCATATGAAGCTTATACCTTCCGTAACTGTCACATGTAGTGCTAATTGGAACATCAAATTCAACTTCATCATAAAGCTCATACGGCTCCTCTTTTCTTATATCCCATGCTATCCCGCTTCCTCTTAGAGATGGTCCGCTACAGCCCCAGGTTTGTGCCATTTCAGGCGTGATTATCCCAACACCTTCTAGCCTCATTTTCCAAATTCTGTTTTGATCAAGCAAACCCTCATAATCAGCTATATCGCCGGGGAGCTTATCTATAAATTTACTAAGTTTTGTTATCCAGTTTTCAGGCAAATCAAGAGGAACTCCACCAATTCTTACAGATGAATGAGTAAGTCTGGCACCACAATAATCCTCCATCAAATCCATCGCATACTCTCTTTCTCTAAAAGCATACAAAAAGATAGTCATTGCGCCAACATCAAGTGCATGTGTGGCTAACCAAAAAAGGTGTGAGATTATACGATTTAACTCTAAAAGCATCATTCTGATAGTTTGAGCCCGTCTTGGTATCTCAAGTCCTATCAACTCTTCAACCGCATGGGCAAAACCGTAATTATTTGCAGTGGCTGCAATATAATCCATTCTATCAGTTGTAGGAAGAAATTCATTATATATCATATTTTCCGCCATCTTTTCCATGCCGCGATGAAGATAACCAATGTCAGGAGTTGCCTTTGTAACCATCTCTCCATCAAGCTCTAAAATAAGACGCAACTGTCCGTGTGAACTTGGATGTTGCGGGCCAAAGTTGATGATCATGGTGTCATCATCTCTCTCAAAAACAAGATTTTCAAAAAATGGCTGTAGTCTATTTACCTTTTGCATATTATGGTCTCTCTTTCAAGATTTTACTTTCACTTTTTTTCAAGCTTTTGACTAAGAAAACACCGTCCTCTTCCTGATAGTCAGTATGGACAATCTCTTTTGAAGGTTTTTCACCAAACGGAACTTCATGGTGAATTCTTGCAAAATTATATGTATCGCTCTCATCAACTCTTGAGCTGTCTCTGTTTTCAGGTCCTATTATATCTCTGTACTCTTTTCCGAAAATCTTATCTATCTCATACCAGCTCGCCTCTTCATCACCGTGAAGCGGATATGATTTCTTTAAAGGATGATCATACCAATCCTCAGGCATAAGAATTCTTTTCATGTAGTGATGTCCGGTAATAATAACACCAAACATATCATACATCTCTCTCTCCGCCCAATCAGCACTCTTATATATATTTGAAACTGTTCTTATCTCTCTCTTTTCTTTTATAAAAAATTTGACTCTCATTCGTTTTCGTTTTGAAGTAGAGAGCATTTGATAAAATATCTCAAACTCTCCTCTTTTTTCCAACCAATCAATTGCACTCAGCTCATTTAAAAAGTTATACTCTAATTTATGTTTCAAAAAAGTTAAAACTTCTACATTTTCATTTGCGCTTATATATACAACCAATTGCCCTCTTTGGATATATGCCTCTTTAATGTCAAAATTTGCCTTTAACTCTTCTAGATCTTTAGTAAAAATCTCATCACTATTCACATCATCTTTCGGAATCTGAGGAGCTACCCAAAATCTATCTGTATAGTATGGTTTTTTCTGTACATTTTTCTTTTCAATATATTTCCTCATCATACCAACCTTTTGGGTTTTAATTTTCTTGAGGCTTTCTCTGTTCTTACTTTCTTTTGCAAAAGCATCAATGCGTATTGTAGAGTCTCCGGTCTTGGTGCACAACCCGGCAGGTATATATCAACCGGGATAATCCTGTCTGCTCCCTGGACTGTGGCGTAAGTGTTGAACATACCGCCTGTGTTTGCACAACTTCCCATACTGATTACCCACTTTGGCTCTGTCATTTGATCATAAAGTCGTCTCATAAAAGGAGAATGTTTTTTCGTGAGTGTTCCTGCAATAATCAAAACATCCGATTGTCTTGGACTCGCTCTAAATATAGTTCCAAATCTATCAAAGTCATATCTACTCGCACCTGTTGCCATCATCTCGATAGCACAACATGCCAAACCATAAGTCATAGGCCATAAAGAGTTGCTTCTGCCCCATTGAACCAGTTTATCAACTGTTGTAAGAGCTACGGGAAGTCCCGCCTCACTTAGATAATTTATTTTATGCTGTGCCATTCAAGCGCTCCTTTTTTCCAGGCATATACAAAGCCTATAGTCAGCAAAACTATAAACAATATCATCTCTGTAAAACCAAACCAACCAAGAACTTTAAAGTCAACTGCCCACGGAAACATAAAGATAATCTCCACATCAAACAGTATAAACAAAAGAGCAAAAAGATAAAATTGTGCGGATATTTTATTTGGTTGCTTAGTAACTTCAGGTCCACACTCATAAATGGTGAGCTTGAGCTTCTCACTATCTAATCTTGCCATCTTTCTACTAACCACTCTTGCAAGAACTGTTACTACATAAAAAGCAACCGATGCAAAAACCAGTAAAAAGAAAGCACCAAAATATGGGTGACTAAAATCCATATGTGACAATGGTGTCATGGAAAATCCTTCTTAAAATTTTTTTAAATAATTAAACTATATATATCTTTTAATTGATGATTAAATATCATATCTCGGTATGATATAAAAAATATCTTTTAAACTTCCTTAGAGAATGGTATTTGTATAAAAATTTATTATTAGCTAACCTTACATAAAGCCCATTGATTTCTCTTCACCGAATGCACCTTGAATCTCTCTTTTTATACTATTTTCGAAATCCTCCAAGGTAAAAATAGGCTCCTCTTTTATAGCAACTCCTAGTGCTGTGTTTTTTAAAACAACATTCATCTGTCCACCACTCAATGGAAATTTTGCAAGAGATTTTATATCAAAATCTTCACTGTAGAGCGCATTTTCCGGTAACATCTTTCTCCAAAGTTCCAATCTTTGCCTAAAATCAGGCTTAGTAAATTCTATTTTGTAGTCAAATCTTCTTGAAAAAGCCGGATCTATACTCTCTAGCAGATTTGTGGTAGCAATTAAAATACCATCAAATTTCTCTATCTGTTCCAAGAAGATATTTTGCATCTGATTGTGCATTTTATCTGCACTGGAGTTAACCCCAACTGAACGGGAACTTAAAAACTGATCCGCTTCATTTAGCAAAAGAAGTGGTTTGCTCTTGGTTTTTTGGCATAAATCTTTATATGAATCAAATATATTTCTTACATTTTTTTCGCTCTCTCCTATATATTTGGAGAGTATCTTTGAACAGTCAAAACTCAAAACTCTCTTTCTCATCGTCTTTGCCAGACTAACTGCAGTCATAGTTTTGCCCGTGCCAGGCGGTCCGTAAAAGATCACTTTTGCATCGATTCCGCTTCTTCTGCTTTTTATGCCCCACTCTCTTAAGAGTTTAAGCACGCTTGCATCTACTTGTTTAAGTAAAAAGTTTAAAACTTCTCTTGTTTTTGGATGTAGCACAACATCGTCCATCGTTGTAGTCGGATCTATCAACTCAAAGAGATCTTGTTCGCCTATGAGCATATCCAGTTTTATTTTTTTATTTTTTTTCTCTTTGTTCGGGTGCATAATCTTTTGCAAAATCTCTTCACTTATAAAAAAACTGCGGCTCACTCCTCCAAAACTGCTAAACATCTCATCATAGTCTATCAGGAGAGATTCTATAAGCTTTGAACCCTCCTCTAAAAGAGATCTGTTTTTCATCTTTTCATAATCATCGAGGCTAACTAGATTGATAAGAGTATTCATATCTCTCAGGCTCTCAAATTCACTTGCATATTCCTCTTTTAACAGAGCTAAAAATATCAACTGTTCTTTTGAATTTAGCTCATTTTCCTGGAAAATTGTATCAACCACCATATCGTCTTTAGTAACTTTCATTCGCTCCATTATCCTGGATTCAAGCTCTTGGAGTCTATTTTTTAGTCTACTGATACTTGGTGAATTTCGAGCAACACTCTGCCTTATATGGGCCAGTTTTTTATATAAATCTATCCTGGAAAATTGGTCTTTTAGATACTCGAGGTGATCTAAATATGGTGTAATTTCCGGCAAAGAGAGTTCCAGTGTTCCCTCTTCTAATATCTTTAAAAAAGAGGAGCTTATCATGATCGTACTGTTTAAAAGTTCAAGATTTGAAACTTCGGCAGAATTTACATTTAAAAGGTTTTCCTGAGTTATCCATCCTTGCTCCATCAGATTTCTTACAAGTGGAAGATAATCAAGATACTTATATCCTTTTTCATCAAAATTATCTTTCAAGATATCTACTACTAAAACCTCTATCGAGCCCTGCACATACTGTTTGCTCAAATATCTAAGCATTTTTGCTTCATCAATTGAGCATTTAAGGTACTCAAAAACTTTGGTTTTTTCTATCTCTTTATTTTCTAAAAAATCTATAAGGTATGTTATCACTATTTTACAAAATCTCCTTTTACTATCTGCTCTTTCAGGACTCTTTTCAAAACTTTTCCGGTTGCATTTTTTGGCAACTCTTCTACAAGATAGATATTTTTTGGTAATTTAAAATTTGCGAGATGAGATTTGAGATATTTTTTTATCTCCATCTCGTTTAGTTTTACATCTTCTTTGGGTTGTATAAAAGCTACAACATCTTCATCGTTGGCATCATTTTTTATACCAACCACTGCAGCACTGTCTATACCTTCAAATTTGGCAAGCCACTCCTCTATCTCTCTTGGATATATATTTATACCTTTGGAAATAATCAAATCTTTTTTTCTATCAACTATATAGATAAAACCCTCATCATCTACCTTACCCAAATCGCCGGTTTTAAGCCATCCGTTCATAATAGTCTCATCCGTAGCATCAGGGTGATTCAGATAACCTTGCATGACATTGTCGCCTTTGACGATAATCTCGCCTATATCACCTGTAGGCAACTCTACCATCTCTTCGTTTACAATTTTGACTTCACAGCCTGGAAATGCAGGTCCGACAGAGAGAGGTTTTTGCCTATAAAGAGTATTTGCTGCCACAACCGGCGAACACTCGCTAAGACCATATCCTTCTATGAGGGTCGATCTTTTAAATCTTTTATTAAACTCATTTAAAGAGGCTTCGCTAAGAGCGGCACCTCCGGAGATAAAAAGTCTGACTTTATGAAAAGACATAAAATACCAAGGGATCTTGGCTTTTAGAAGTGCATTATAGAGTGTTGGGACACCTAAAAAGACTGTAACTCTCTTCAAAAGCACCTGTTTCAAGACATTTGCAAAAGGAAATACAGACTTTACTACAACCATGGATGCACCTGCAAACAGTGGCAATAAAACAGAAGTTGAGAGAGTAAAAGAGTGAAACATTGGTAAAAAAACTACAAATCTATCACTGTTTTTTACACCAAAAACATCTACGGCTGCTATAGAGTTTGACAGGATATTTCTAAAGCTCAGCATCGCACCCTTTGGATGACCGGTGGTTCCTGAAGTATAGATGATGCAGGCTAAATCATCAAGTGTTGGCAAACTCTCTGGCTCCTCATCTCCCAGGGCAGTTGCATCCATCTCTGTAAAACTATAGTTGTTTTCATCTAACTCGTCATACTCTTCAGTCCAAACTATCTTTTGTACTTTTGTTGTCTGAATTAAATTTTTGGTCTCTTTGGCAAATTCCGGTGCACAAATCAAAAGTTTAGCGTCACAATCGTTTAGTATATACTCAAACTCGCCTTTTTTCAAAAAGTTATTGACAGGAACCGCAACAGCTCCTATCTTGGTAATGGCAAAAAAAGAAACAACGAACTCAACAGAGTTGCCGATAATCATAGCAACCTTGTCCCCTTTTTTGATTCCGCTAAATTCTAAAAATCTGGCAAATGTATCAATATCCTGTTTGAGTTTTTGATTGGATATCTTTCGATTATCCATAAAAATAGCAATTTTTTTAGAATAATTCCTGGCATTACTCTGAATTATCTCATAAAAATTTTGATACTTATACTCAAGCATATTAGAACCTGTATTTAAATGAAGCAGTCAATAAACTAGCTGATGTATTTGTAAATGTACCATTTGGAGCAGTTGTATGGGTTGCATCTCTATTTGTGACTGTTCTACTCTTTTTGCTATCATAAAGATATGCTAAGCCGACCTTTAATTTCTCATTTATTTTATATTCAAAACCAGCTGAGTAAAGTTTTGCATCAGAGTCAGGCAGTTCAAAGCCCAGAGTATTACTTGGTACCGGAGACTCATCTAAAGCAAATCCTGCCATAAGTTTTAACTTCTCATTATACTGATGTGTCACACCAATTCTATAAGTATTTGTATCTTTCCAATTTTTTGGTTTTACTTGACCAAGTACTGCTTCAGGTATTGCACTGTTAAAATTAAAGTCTAGATTTTTATAAGCTGACCAGTAAGTCCTTTCATACACTAATTCCACGGTCGTTTTATTCATTGTATATGCTACTGCCAAATTAAGTGCTGCCGGCAGTGGAATAGTTACAGTAGTATGAGTATTATATGGTATTAAAGTTCCTAAATCTTCAGTATTTCCAGTTAAAAGATATTTATTGATATTTCCTTTTGCATTACCTGAAATGGTCAAATCTACTTTTGAACGGAAAGTAGCGGCTAAGGTTAAATTTTTAACAGGTCTATAACTTAATGCCAAATTATAACCAAAATCTATAGAATCTCCTGTCATATCTTGCGAATATAATTCAACACCTGGTACAGAATATTTATTTTCTGCCTTAACTTTTCCATCAGTGTAAACAGCTCTTAAACCAAAGCCAATTGCAAATTTATCATTTATTTTATAACTTGCAGTTGGGTTTAATTCAAAAATTTTAAGAGTAAATTCTTGAGCAGTTGATTTTGCATAAGAGTCTTCCCATCTTTTTGAAAGTCCTCCAGGAGCAACAAGAGATAAACCAAACCTCCAATTATTAAACTCGGGTGACATATAATGAAAAGTTGGAACAAAAAATTGTTCAGATTTTGATTCATTGGTAAAACCTGTTGTATCTGTATATTTCACCTTTGAAAGCCCTATATAAGTAAATGCTGCTTCCAAATCTGAACCGCTTGGGCTAAATGCCATATTTGCAGGGTTATAATAACTCGCATCTGCGCCTCTTGCATTTGCAACATAAGCTGCACTCAGGGCTGTACTATTTAGCGACTGCTCTGGTATCTTGTATCCTGCTCCAAACAGTGTTGCCACACTTAAACTCAGCACTCCTGCTGCTTTTGCATAATTTCTCATTTTTATCCTTTTTTATTTTATTGTCATCTTTTATAGAAGCAAATCTCCTATAAAATTCACACTCTACTAAAGCTTTGTCTTTGACAAGAAAAATCCTCTATTTCTTTATCAATGAATACAAAAGCTCAATCTCTTGTGCCCATATATCACTGTTTGGCGTTTCTAGTATCATCGGTATATCGTTAATTCTTTCGTCATTCATGATTAACCTGAAGGCCTCTAATCCAATTTTGCCAATTCCGATGGACTCGTGTCTATCGACGCGAGAGCCTAAATCCGGCTTAGAATCATTTAGATGCATACCTGCTAAAAACTCAAATCCTACAATTGTATCAAATTTTTTCATAGATTCATCATAAGTTTTTTCATCTCTTATATCATAACCGGAGGTAAAAAAGTGGCAAGTATCTATGCAAACCCCTACTCTATGCCTGTCTGCAGAGTTTTTTACCAAATAACCCAAGTGTTCCAATTTGTAACCAAGGTTACTTCCTTGACCTGCTGTATTTTCAATAACAAGTTTAACATTTTTGGTTTTTTTAAGCGCTTCATTCATGGACTCACTTATAAATTCAAGGCACTTCTCTTCACTTATCTTGTTTAAGTGACTGCCCGGATGAAAGTTTAGTTTATCTAATCCCAATTCATCGCATCTGTTGATTTCATCTATAAAAGCGGCCAGGGATTTTTCTCTTTTTTCAATTTCGGGATGTCCTAGATTTATAAGGTAACTATCATGAGGCAAAACATGCTTTGGAGCAATATTAGAGAGTTTAAGATTAGTCTTAAATTTTGATATTATCTCACTATCAAGTGGTTTTGCCACCCATTGTCTTTGATTTTTTGTAAATAGTGCAAAAGCCTTTGCACCAATCTTCATAGCATTCAAAGGAGCATTAAAAACTCCTCCGCTTGCACTTACATGCGCCCCTATATATTTCATCTTATTGTCCCCTTTTTTAAGAGCAAAGCTCCTAAAAAATTCCTCGCGACTAAAGCACGAGCTGACGCTCTGTGTAATTTATTATTATTGTCATCTTGACAAGGAAGTGAATTCCTTGTCAATTCACACTCTACTAAAGCACGAGCT